>NZ_JBIAKJ010000005.1:0-812778 GCF_042872365.1 Streptomyces sp. NPDC005263
TCAGCCACGTGATCATTCTGGCCCTCTGGGACTTCCCGACGCAGCAACTGGGCGACACATCACGACAGGGCGAACGAAGCTTGATGCGGCACTAGATCGCCCGGCTACGAGAGCGGGAACTCGAACTCGCCCAGGCGATCGTCACGCACTCGTACTGGAGCGAGTTCGCCCCGGCCGACGTCCTCGCGGTCCGTGACGCGCTCAAGCACCACCACTGCCGCCCTGTTTCGGCATATCGAAGTCGACTGCTCACCGCCGGTTCCTGATCTGGTGGAGGGGCTGTCTCTGGGGTCGCCTGCATGAGGCCGTGTTGCTCCGGCTCGACGACGCCGGCCTCATCAACGTCTCCCGCGCCGTCCTCGACACCGCCGACGTCAGGGCTAAAAAGGGGGCGCATCCATAGGTCCGAGCCCCGTCGACCGGGGCAAGCCGGGTTCTAAGAGGCACATCCTCTCGGACGCGAACGGACTGCCCCTCCTGGTCGGCGTCTCGGCCGGCAGCACCCACGACAGCGAGGGGCTGAAGCCCATGATCGCCGGTCACCAAACGAGGCACGACCCCTACAACGGCCGGCACTTCAAGCCCCAACGCCTGCACGCGGACAAGGCCTACGACTGGACCGACCTGCACAGATGGCTCAGATGGTTCAGATGGCTCGAATCGGCGTGCGCATCCCGCGCAAGGGCTTCGAGTCCAGCGAACGATTAGGGCGACGCCGCTGGGTCATCGAGCGGACCATGTCCTGGCTCTCCGGATACCGCAGACTCAGCCCCCGCTACGAACGCAATCCCCGCAACTACCTGGCCTTCCTCGGACTCGCAGCACGTCCTCTGCTGCTACAAGCGACTCGTCCGCCTCAAGTTACCCGGCGGTCCTGCCCCACAGACCCACCCCCAGGCACCGTGCCGCTCGGCACGGAACAGCCGTGGCTCGCCGCCCCGGTCGCCGAGCGCCGGTCGCCGACCGGGGCGGGCGGTCACTCCGTCAGCGCGCCCATGGCCCGATCGAGCAGGACAGCGAGGGAAACTGTGCCATCGCAGGCCACCCACCCGCTCGCGGCCGCGTCCAGGCAGGCCAGGGCGGCTGCGACCAGCGCGGCCGGCCTGGGATCCTCCGGCCGGCCAGGCGTGGCTTCCAGTCGCCTGGCGATCTCCGGCACCATCTGTTCCTGCCACTGCAACTTCTTCTCGAAGTGCCGGGCGCGCAGTGACGGCGTCTTCTGCAGCAGGCGCAGAAAGCTCAGCGTCTGCTCGGGTGCTTCCTCGTTCACCCGCACCAGGACGTCGAAGGACCGGCGCAGCGCCACCCAGGGCCGCTCCTCGTCGGGGCGGGCGGCGAGGGCTTCCGCAACCTGCTGGCCATCGCCCTCCAGACCGCCCAGCACGATGTCTTCCTTGGTCCCGAAGTACCGGAACAGGCTGGCGCGCGACAGACCCGTTTCGGCGGCGATCTGGTCGGCGGTCGTCCGGTCGAAGCCCTGATCGGTGAAGAGCCGGAGCGCCACTTCGGTGACTTCCGCCCGGACTGTCGCCCGCATGCGTTCACGCAGACCGGGCGGCTTCGGTGGGGTGTGGCTGGCGGTGCTGGCGGAGTCGGTCATACGAGGAATCTTACCGTCACGACTCAACTTGAGACTCCGTCTCGATCGAGAACTGCATCTCACCCGATCGCAACCGGACAGCAAATCATCTTGAGACTTAGTCTCATGCAGATGTAGAGTCTCCCCACGGTGTTTCACTGCGAACGGAGTGCTGCGAACCGGCACACCACCAGGCTGCCGCCTGCCTCTCTCACCCGACCCATTCTTTGAAGGAAGCTGCTATGACTACCGCGTTCGACCCGATCGACCTGAGCGGCAAGGCGCTGGCCAACCGCATCGCGATGGCGCCGATGACCCGCAGCCGAGCCGACGCTCCCGCAGCCACGGCGACGGAGCTGATGGCCACCTATTACGCCCAGCGCGCGAGCGCCGGCCTGATCATCACCGAGGGCATCCAGCCGTCGGTTGTCGGCCAGGGCTACACCAACACCCCCGGCCTGCACTCCGCCCAGCAGGTCGACGCCTGGCGGAAGGTGACCGACGCCGTCCACGCCCAGGGCGGCACGATCTTCGCGCAGCTGATGCACACCGGCCGGATCAGCCACCCCAGCCTGCTGCCGGACGGACTCATCCCCGTCGCCCCCTCTTCCGTCGCGGCGGCGGGCCAGGTGTTCACCTACCAGGGCCCCCAGGACTACGTCACGCCGAAGGAACTGGACCAGGGCGACATCGCCCAGACGATCGCCGACTACGCCGACGCCGCGCGCAACGCGATCGCCGCCGGTTTCGACGGCGTGGAGATCCACGGGGCGAACGGCTACCTGATCCACCAGTTCCTCGCCCCCAACACCAACCTGCGCACCGACACCTGGGGAGGCGGCGCCACGGGCCGGGTCCGCTTCGGCATCGAGGTCGCCACGGCCGTCGCGGAGGCGATCGGCGGCCACCGGACCGGCTTCCGCATCTCCCCCGGCAACCCCTACAACGACATCGCCGAGACCGACCCGGCGGACGTGCTGGAGACCTACACCACCCTGACCGCCGGACTCGCCCGGCTGGACCTCGCCTACCTGCACCTGCTCGAGAGCCCGGACCGCGACCTGACCAACCGGCTGCGCAAGGACTGGCCGACCGCGTTCATCCTCAACCCCTTCACCCACCCCGAAACCACCGGCCCCGACGCCCTCGCCCTCATCGAGGACGGCACCGCGGACATCATCGCCTTCGGCGCGCTGTTCCTGGCCAACCCCGACCTGCCCGCCCGCCTCGCCGCCGGCGGCCCCTACAACACCCCCGATCCGGCCACCTTCTACGGCGGCGACCACCGCGGCTACACCGACTACCCGGCGCTGCCCGCCGACAGCGCATGACCTGAAAAGAAGTCACCACCCGCGGGGCACGGCAAGACAGAACGCGGGTTCCAGGCCGCAGGCCCGAGTCCTTCTCATCCAGCCCTGTGCCTGATGGCGCTCCCCTAACAACGAGCCCTCGGGTGAACCGGAGGAATGACACAGTGGAGATCGAGCTGCGGATCAACGGATCCGCTCGAAGACTGGACGTCGCGCCGCAGGTGAGCCTGCTCGACGCGCTGCGCGAGTACCTGGGCCTGACCGGCACCAAGAAGGGCTGCGACCAGGGCGCGTGCGGCGCCTGCACGGTGCTGGTCGACGGCCGGCGGATCAACGCCTGCCTCGCGCTGGCGGTGCAGTACCAGGGCCGTGACATCACGACCATCGAAGGCGTCGACCACCCGTTGCAAGCGGCGTTCGTCCGTACCGACGGATTCCAGTGCGGCTACTGCACGCCGGGCCAGATCTGCTCGGCGATCGGCATGCTCGCCGAGCACAAGGAAGGCGCGCCCAGCGCGGCCACCGAGCATCTCGCCGCCACCGGCGGGGAGCTGGACGAGACAGAGATCCGGGAACGGATGAGCGGCAACCTGTGCCGCTGCGGCGCCTACAACGGCATCGTCGCGGCGATCAGGGAGGTCGCGAAGTGAAGCCGTTCTCCTACCTCAGCGCACCGGACGTGGGCACGGCGCTGCGCACGATCGCGGACGGCGACGACGTGATGTTCCTCGCGGGCGGGACGAACCTCGTCGACCTCGTGCGTGCGGGCATCGAACACCCGGCGACGGTCGTCGACATCACCCGCCTGCCGCTGACCGGGATCGAGGAACTGCCGGGCGGCACCATCCGCGTCGGCGCACTGGTGACCAACAGCGGGCTCGCGGCGGACCCTCTCATCAGGACCCGCTATCCGGTCCTGGCGCAGGCCATCCTGCTGGGAGCCTCGGCCCAGTTGCGGAACATGGCGACCGTGGGAGGCAACCTGCTGCAGCGCACCCGCTGCATGTACTTCTACGACGAGACCTCCGCGTGCAACAAACGCGCACCCGGCAGTGGTTGTGACGCGATCGGCGGGTTCTCCCGCGGCAGTGCGGTGCTGGGGGCGAGCGAGCACTGCATCGCGACGCATCCCTCGGACATGGCGGTGGCGCTGGTGATGCTCGACGCGGTCGTCGAGGTGGAGAGCGTGCGCGGCGTGCGGCGTGTCCCGGTCGCCGATTTCCACCGGCTGCCCGGCGACACGCCCCACGTCGAGACGGTGCTGGCCGCCGACGAGCTGATCACAGCGATCGAGCTGCCGCCGGTGCCGGTCGCGGCGCACTCGCGCTACCGCAAGGTCCGCGACCGTGCGTCGTACGCGTTCGCCCTGGTCTCGGTCGCCGCGGCGCTGGCTGTCGAGGACGGGGTGGTCAGCGAGGTACGGCTCGCTCTGGGCGGAGTCGGCACCAAACCCTGGCGCGCCGCCCGAGCCGAACACGCGCTCCTCGGCCGGCCGGCGACCGAGGAAGCCTTCCGCCGGGCAGCGGAAGCCGAGCTCGCCGCCGCGGTGGGCGGGCCGCAGAACACCTTCAAGATCGAGCTCGCGCAGCGCACGATCGTGGCGACCCTGCGGCAGCTGACCGACGGGAGCGCCGCCTGATGCCGAGAGGAAGTGGGAAAACGGGTATGACCACGATCGGACAACCGCTCGACCGCGTCGACGGCGGCGTCAAGACGACCGGCGCCGCGAAGTTCGCCGCCGAGCACTTCTATCCCGGCCTCACGCACGCCGTACTCGTGCACGCCACCGTCAGCCGCGGCCGGATCACCGCCCTGCACACCGCCGAGGCGAGTGCGGTGCCGGGAGTGGTCGCCGTCATCACTCACCTCAACGCGCCCCCTCTGAAACCGGCTCCCAAGCCCAGCATGTTCAACCTCACCACCACGTTCTCCGGCACCTCGGTGAACTACCTGCAGAGCGACGAGGTGCACTGGGAGGGACAGCCGATCGCGGTGGTCGTCGCGGAGACCTCAGCCGCTGCCCGCGAGGCAGCCGCACTGGTGCGCGCCGAGTACATGGTGACCACGTCCGTGGTGGACTTCGAGGCTGCCGAGAAGGACGCCCGGCCTCAGCCGAACGACTCGTTCTTCCCCCGAGGCGCCGAGAAGGGCGATGCGGAGGCCGCGCTCAAGGCCGCCCCGGTGGCGCTGGACCTGCGCTACACGACTCCGCCGCAGAATCACAACGCGCTCGAACTGCACGCCACCACCGCCGTCTGGGACGGCGACCGGCTCACCGTCCACGACGCGACGCAGACCATCGACTGGTTCCGCACCCATCTCGCGCTGCGGTTCTCGGTCCCCATGACCAACGTACGGGTGCTGGCGCCCTTCGTCGGCGGCGCCTTCGGCGGCAAGTCCGCGATCTGGCCCGGCACCATCCTCGCCGCGCTGGCAGCGCGGGCGACCAGCAGGCCCGTGCGGCTGGTGCTCTCGCGGGAGGCGGTCTACCGCACGGTCGGTGGGCGTACCCCTTCCGTCCAGCGGGTCGCGCTGGGGGCGGACCGCGGCGGCAAGCTGACCTCGCTGGTACACACCAGCATCATCCGAACCGGGCGGATAGGCGGTCCCTTCGAGCAGGTCACCTCCGCGACCCAGCATCTCTACGCTGCCGACAACATCCTCGCGCGGCATGACCTCGTGCAGCTCGACCTGTTGTCGAACACCTTCATGCGGGCGCCGGGTGAGGCGATCGGCACCTTCGCGCTGGAGTCCGCGATCGACGAACTGGCCTGTGAACTGGGCATGGACCCGATCGAGCTGCGCCTGCGCAACGAGACCGCGGTCGCCCCGGTGGACGGGAAGAAGAAGTTCTCGCACCGCAGGCTGCGAGAGCTGTACGCGCTGGGCGCGGAGCGGTTCGGCTGGCACGAGCGTGGCCCCGAGCCGCGTTCCAGGCGCGAGGGCCGGTGGCTGGTCGGGACGGGCGTGGCAACGGCGTTCCACCCTGCGTTGATGATGCCGGTCAATGTCACGGTCCGCCTGTCGGCCGACGGGAGCGTGCTGGTGCGCTGCGGCTTCAACGAGATGGGCATGGGCGGCGCCACGGCCCAGGCCCAGATCGCGGCCGATGCGCTGGGCGTGCCGTTCGACGCCGTCCGCGTGGAGTACGGCGACTCCGCGCTGCCGATGGGGCCGGCCGCCGCCGGATCCGTCCAGACCGCGAGCGTCGCGGCCAGCGTCGTCCAGGCGTGCGAGGAGCTGACGCAGAGGCTGAAAACCCTGGCAGGCAAGACGGGCGGCGTGAGCAACGAGGAGATCCTCCGGCGCGCGAAGGTGCCGCACGTCGAGGCCGTCGTCGGGTCGGAGACGCGGCTCGGCCGGATCGGCGGGCGTGCACGGTTCCTCCCGGGCTTCCTCTTGGGTGCCCAGCGGTGGGTGAAAGCCGCCACGGGTGTGCAGTTCTGCGAGGTGAAGGTCGATGCCGAGACCGGCGAGACGCGGGTGTCGAGGTGGGTCGGGGTGTTCGACATCGGCACGGTGGTCAACTCGAAGACGGCGGCCAGCCAGCTGCGCGGCGGCATCGTGATGGGCCTGGGCCTGGCGATGGCCGAGGAGACCCTCGTCGACCCGCGCAACGGACGCATCATGAACCCGAGCCTGGCCGAGTACCACGTCCCCGTGCACGCGGATGTCCCGCCGATCGACGTGTCCTTCCTGGACGACCCGGATCCGAAGATGCCGCTCGGCATCATCGGCGCGGGCGAGGTGGGCATCACGGGTGTGGGAGCGGCCGTGGCAAACGCCGTCTATCACGCGACCGGCAAGCGGGTGCGGGACCTGCCGATCACATTGGACAAACTGCTCTGAAGCGACGGCGGTCAAGCTCTTGTCGCGCCGGGCCGTTCGGGCGCCTGCGGTGCGACGAGCGACTGAGCCGCCTCATGGCAGATCCGCGCCATCCGACCACCACAAGAAAGAAACACCATGCTGGACATCGCGAACGAGCTGAACCGGTGGCTCGAGGAAGGACGCGATTTCGCCGTGGCCACTGTCGTGGCCGTCAGCGGCAGCTCACCGCGCGGGCCGGGCGCCGCGCTCGCCGTCGACGCCGACGGCACCGCCATCGGATCGGTGTCCGGTGGTTGTGTGGAAGGCGCGGTCTACGACCTGTGCACCCAAGCGCTCGCCGACGGTGAGACGGTGCGCGAGCGGTTCGGCTACAACGACGAGGACGCCTTCGCCGTCGGGCTGACCTGCGGCGGCGTCCTCGACATCCTGGTCACCCCCATACCCGCCGACGGACCGGACAGGAAGACCTTCCAGACGGCGCTGTCGGCCGCCGCCCGGGGCGAGGCGGTGGCACTCGCCCGCGTGGTCCGTGGCCCGGCGGAGCTCGTTGGCCGAGCGCTGGCGATCCGCCACGACGGATCCTTCGAAGGTGAACTCGGCGGACATCCCGACCTGGACCGCGCCGTCGTCAACGAAACCCGCTCCCTGCTCAACGCCGGCCGCACAGGCACCTTCGACATCGCGGCGAGCGGAGCGAGATGGGGGTCCCCCCGGACGGAGTCTGACGGAGGATCCCACTGCGAGCCGGACCTGACCCTGTTCGTCGAGTCGAGCGTCCAGGCGCCCCGCATGCTCGTCTTCGGCGCCATCGACTTCGCCGCGGCCCTGGTACGCATGGGCAAGTTCCTCGGCTACCACGTCACCCTGTGCGACGCCCGACCCGTCTTCGTCACCCGGTCACGCTTTCCCGAGGCCGACGACATCGTGGTCGACTGGCCGCACCGCTACCTACGCCGTACCCAGACCGACAACCGCACAGTGGTGTGCGTCCTCACCCACGACGCCAAGTTCGACGTACCCCTCCTGGAGACGGCCCTGCGACTGCCGGCCGCCTACATCGGCGCGATGGGCTCACGCCGCACCCACGAAGACCGCGACCGCAGACTCCGCGACATCGGCCTCACCGACGCCGAACTGACCCGCCTGCACTCACCCATCGGCCTCGACCTCGGCGCCCGCACACCCGAGGAGACCGCCCTGTCCATCGCCGCTGAGATCGTCGCCGCCCGCCACGGCGGAACAGGTCTCCCGCTGAGCGGCTCGCACCTACCGATCCACCACGACCGAACCGACCGCCAAGTCAACGGGAACACCTCACCCGCCCTGACGGCAGGGGTCGCATCTGCCGGTGCGCTGTCCGCCTGAGGGCCCGGTGGACGCCACGAACCGTCGGTCCCCGGGCCACCGGCACGCACGACGGCGGCCGACAGCCGAGGACCGGAGGCGGCACCCGCGCGCGAGTCAGCCGACCTCGAGCACGATCTTCCCGAGGTGATGGCTGCGCTCGAGTGCGGCCTGAGCCTCGAGCGCCTGGGTCCACGGGAACGTCCGGTCGACGACGGGGCGGAGGGCGTCGGCCGCACTGTTGAGATCGATCCCGGCTCGTAGGGCCCTGACGACTTCTGCCTTCTCGTCAGGGGTGCGGGTACGGAAGGTCGTACCGATGATCTCCAACCGCTTGCGGGCGAGCTCCTCCAGGTCCAGCACTCCCTCCGCCCCTCCGAGGCGGCCGACGCCGACAATGCGTCCACGCACTGCCGCGGCGCGGATGTTCGCCGGCAGGTAAGGGCCTCCCACATGGTCGACGATGACGTCGGCTCCGGCTCCTTCGGTCACCTCCTGGACCCGGTCGGCGAAGTCGTGCTCGCTCGCGCTGATCAGCTCGTCGAGTCCCAGCTGCCGCAGGGCCGTGCTGTCGCGCCCCGACCGGGAGGTGCCCAGGACCCGCCCGGCACCGAGCTGCCGGGCGACCTGGATCGCCTGGGTGCCCACGCCACTGGCGGCGGCGTGGATGAGGACCGTCTCTCCCGGCTGGAGCCGTGCGGCCGTTGACAGCGCGTTGTGCTCCGTCATCAGGCCGATGACCGCGGCAGCGGCCTCGCCGTAGGACCAGGTTGCCGGGACGGGGATCGCCATGGCCGCCGGGATCACGATCTCCTCGGCCAGCCCGCCGCTCGCCATCGCCATGATCCGGTCACCGGGCTGGACACCGGTCACCTGCGCGCCGACCTCGATCACCTCCCCCGCGGCGTCGATCCCGGCGATCTGCGGACCCTGGGCCGGGGCGGCGGCCGTATGGGTTCCGGCCCGGATCAGCAGATCGGCACGGTTCACCGAGGCGGCGCGCACGGCGAGCCGTACGTCCTTGGGACCGAGCGCCTGGGCGGAGATGTCGGTGAGGTCAAGCGTCATTCCGTCGTCTGCGGGGACGATCAGCATGGCTTTCATGGTGCTCCTGAACGATTGTTCTAGATGTGGTTGGGCGTGGTCGACAGGCCGGAGCCACCGGTCAGTTGGGACGGAACCCGAAGTCCGTGCCGACCGTGCTCTCCCACCGGGAGGTGATGTACTTCGGCCGGGTGTAGAAACTCCACGACGCGTTGTTCAGGCCGGTGTCGCCGAACACCGAGCCCTTCCACCCCTGTACCGCGTAGGCGGCGACCGGGACCGGGATGGCCACGTTGACGCCGACCATGCCCGCCGTCGCCTCACGCTCGAAGTGGCTGGCGGCCGCGCCGTTGCTGGTGAAGATCGAGGCCCCGTTTCCGTAGCGGTGCCCCCGGATCAGATCGATGGCCTCGTCGAGGGTGTCGACGCGCAGCACCACGAGAACGGGTCCGAAGACCTCCTCCTGGTAGGCCCGGGAGGTGAGGGGAACGTCGGCGAGCACCGTCGGCCCGACGAAGTAACCGCTCTCATACCCGGGAACGGTCTCCGTGCTGCGGTCGACCACCGCACGAGCCCCGTCGGCGATGGCTTCCTTGACCAGGTGCCGGATGCGCTCCTGCGCCCGCCGGCTGACGACTGGCCCGACCTCGGTGCCGGGCACGTCACCGGCGTTCACGCGGACCGCCGTCGCGCGGCTCCGCAGGCGTTCCAGCAGCGGCTCGTCGCTCTCACCGACCACCACGGCGACGGAGACGGCCATGCACCGCTGGCCCGCCGCGCCGAAGGCGGAGGACGCCAGTTGGTCGGCGACCACGTCCAGGTCCGCGTCGGGCATGACCACCAGGTGGTTCTTGGCGCCGCCGAAGGCCTGCGCCCGGCTGCCCGAGGCCGAGGCGCGGCTGTACACCGCCTGGGCAACGGCGCTGGAGCCGACGAACGACACCGCCTGGACACGCGGGTCGTCGATGAGCTGCTCGGCCGCGTCCTGTCGCCCGTGGACCACGTTCAGCACTCCGTCGGGCAGCCCGGCCCGCTGGAACAGTTCCGCGATCTTCATCGCGGTGCCGGGGTCCTGCTCGCTGGGCTTCCAGATGAAGGTGTTGCCGGCCGCCAGAGCCACCGGCGCCATCATCATCCCCATCATGAGGGGGAAGTTGAACGGCGTGATGCCGAGGCAGATACCCACGGGGTGCAGGACCGACCTGGTGTCGATGCCGGGTCCGGTCTGCTGCGACGTGGCGCCCTGCGCCAGGGCGGGTCCGCCGGTGGCCAGGTCGACGGACTCCAGCGCCCGGGACACCTCACCGGCCGCGTCGTCGAGGGTTTTGCCGTGTTCGGCGGTGATCAGTGCGGCGATCTCCTCGCGCGACTCCAGCAGGAGTTCACGGAAGCGGAAGATGACCTGGGCGCGCCTCGACTGCGGTGTGCGTGCCCAGGCGTCCGAAGCGGCCTCGGCCGCGTCGATGGCGCGCCGGACGGTCCGCGGTCCGGCCATGCGTACCACGGCGATCTGCTCGTCGGTTGCCGGATTGACGACCGGCAGGTCCTCGTCTCCTTCGTCGACGAGCTGCCCGTTGATCCAGTGGCTGACCCTGCGCATAAAGAAGTCTCCTGGTGGTGTGGTGCGTACCGGTGAGCCGGTCAGTCGGCAGCGGGGGCCGTACGGGTGTCAGGGCCGCTGTCGATCTCGCCCGACGCCAGCTTGACCAGGGCAGTGAAGTCCAGCTGGCCTTGTCCGGCCGCGATCAGCCGGTCCAGCAGCTTCGCCGCCTGGTGTGTCATCGGCACGCGGACATCGTGCGACCGGGCGGCGTCGAGGGCGAGACCGACGTCCTTGCGCATCAGTCCCGCGGTGAAGCCGGGCACGAAGTCCTGGTTCACGGGGGCGGTGGGCACGGTTCCCTTGATCGGGTAGAAGTGTCGCAGCACCCAGCTGTCGCCGCTGGAGGTCCGGGCCACTTCGAGGAAGGTCCGTGCGTTGAGGCCGAGGCGCTCGGCGAGCACCACGGCCTCCGAGAGACTGGCCATGTTCATGGCCAGCATCATGTTGTTCACCGTTTTGGCGCTCTGCCCGCAACCGCTCCCGCCGAGGTGGAAGAGGTTCTTTCCCATCGCGGCCAGCAGCGGACGCACCTGTTGGAAGGCCTCGACGGCGCCCCCCACCATGAAGGTGAGCGTGCCGTTCGCGGCCCCCTCGGTGCCGCCCGAGACCGGCGCATCGAGGAATTGACGGCCGTCACGCTCGACGTCCCGGGCGATCGCACGGGCTTCCGAGGGACTGATCGTTGATGAGTCAACAAAGATCGCGTGCGGGCCGACCAAACGCTCCGCCCCCGACTCCAGCAACACCTTCCGTACATGGTCACCCGTCGGCAGCATGGTGAACACCACATCGGCCTCCCGGGCCGCGTCGGTCAGGGAGGAGGCGACCGTCAGACCATCCTCTTCTGCGGCCACCCTGGCCGTTGCGGAGCTGTCGTAGACGTGGACCTCGAAGCCGTCCCTTTGAAGGTGCGACACCATCGGCAGCCCCATGTGCCCGAGTCCGACCCAGCAGATTTTCACAGGTCCCGCTCCCCTCATCGCCCTTGCTGCGAGGACGCCATCCGGTCCCGGCCGCCTTCAGTCTCGTGGTGACGCGGCTCGCTGAGAAGAACCAGATGGGCGCACCAGGTGTGCAAGGATGCACACCTCGCATGTGATACGCGACAGGCCTAGCGAAGGAGACCTCGGATGCGCACCGACGATCTGCTCATCCTGCTGGAGGTTGCCCGCTGCGGCTCCTTCCTTCGTGCGGGCTCTGCCCTGGGAGTCGATCACACGACGGTGTCCCGGAGGATCGGAGCGATGGAACGGGAACTCAAGGCGCCTTTGGTGGAGAGGGGTGTGCAGGGATGCACGCTGACTCCGGTCGGCCAACAGCTTCTACGCTCGTGCGAGCAGGTGGAGTCCGCAGTGATGGCGTTCCGGCAGTTGTGCGGTCAGCCCGCCCCCGCCCCTGGCGACCTCCACGGCCTGGTGCGGATCGCCACGACCGAGGCGTTCGGGACGTACATGGTCGCTCCGTTGATGGCGCGGCTGCACGCCGAGAACCCGGGGCTTCACGTCGAGATCGTCACCCAGACACGGCTCAGCTCCTACGGGGTCGGCGCCGACATAGAAATCGGAGTCGGCGATCCCGTGCACAGTCGTCCCAACTCCGAGAAACTGACTGACTATCGACTGGGGCTGTACGCGTCAAGTGCCTATTTGCGTGCGCACGGAGCACCGGGATCGACCAGGGACCTGCCGGACCACTCTCTGATCTATTACGTCGAAGGGCTTCTTCGGGTGGAGGATCTCGACGTGCTCGGCCGGTTCACCTCGGCGACCCATGCGGCCTTCGGCTCCACGAGTGTCCATGCCCAGTTGCAGGCAACGCTGCACGGTGCCGGGATCGGGCTGCTGCCGGCCTTCGCGGCCGAGCGTGAACCGTCCCTCGAGCGAGTGCTCTTCGACGAGGTCGCCATCGTGCCTCAGTTCAGTTTCCACCTGGTCCCCGGCCAGTTGAGGCGCCCGGCCGCAACGAAGGTGATGCAGGCGATCCGCTCCGAGGTGCACGCGAGGCGGGACGAGTTGCTGCCTGCGGCGCAGTCCATGCCTGCGTAGTCCGGGTCCAGTCAGACGAAGAGCGGTCCTGTCGACGGTCAGGTAATTCCCCACGACGATGATCTGATGCGCCAGCCCGCCGCAGAGCCGTACTGGAACACCAACGTTGCCGGGCACCCTGGCATCCTCCGCTCCGTTCCCGAGGGATGCCGTGACGCGTTGGACGTTGGCTGCGGGGACGGGCTGCTGGCCCGGAAGCTTGCCGGGCGGGCGAAACACGTCACCGGGATCGACAAGTCGCCGGACATGATCGCCTGCGCACGCGAGGCCGCTGTCGGCCACCCGCAACTCACCTTCGTCGAGGGCGACTTCCTCACCGCGGAACTTCCCGGTGCGGAGTACGACTTCGTCTGCTCGGTGACCACGATCCATCACATGGACTTCGAGGCGGCCCTCGTCCGCATGCGTGAGCTGCTGCGGCCTGGCGGCACGCTGGTGGTGGTCGGTCTGGCCCGCGAGGCGAGCGTGACGGAGTGGGCGGCGTTGATCGCGGCTGCCCCGGTCGTGCGGATCACGAAGGTGCTGCGTCGCGCGCGTGGCCCGCAGGGCATGCCGGTCGCCGACCCGCAGATGAGTTACGGGCAGGTGCGGGCTGCCGCCCGACGGCTGCTGCCCGGCGTGCGCTATCGCAGGCATGTGCTGCGCCGGTACTCGCTGACCTGGGAGAAACCCGCCCGCTGATCCGGCATCTCTTCGACGGCGTCCCGCACCGGCTGGTGCCGGACAACCTGAAGACCGGCGTCGACAAACCCGACCTCTGCGACCCGAAGTGCTCTTGCTCCACGGGAAGGGGATCGCATGTCTTTCACTTGGCGATACCTCCGGACCCGCGGTCATTGTCGATAAGGCGGGATCTCGAGAGCTGTCCGGCAGCGAACTCGAGGAGTGGATGCGCAGCAAGGGGGGCAACATACGAGTCATCAATGTACGCACATAGCTTCTGGCGAAGCGCTGTGCGGCCCGCCGGGAATCTGGCATAGGCACTCGTGTGGACCATCACGCCGAAGCGATATGGGTCAGCTGACTGTACGGCGTTCTGGCTACTGCCGGACGCCAGGTGGCCGGCCCGGAACCGTGAGCGCGATCGACTTCAGCCTGCAACTCGCGCTGGTGATCGCTGGGGTCCGTTACATGGAAGTTCCGAGGCGTTGGTGACCGCCGCCTCAGCGCCGTAAAGCCGGGGAGCGAGCCGTGCGAGAGCTTTGGCGGGCCTCTTGAACCATGACTCGGCCGTGACCCGGGAGCGGTTCCTGGCCTGCGTCGCACTGACGACCTGGGCGGAACTGGCGGGGTTCGACACTGTGGTCGCCGCAGCGCGCAATCCCGAACTTGCGCCCTGGTACGACATCCTCATCGATCGCAAGTTCTCCGTCGACAACACCTTCGCGAAACTGTCGTTGGCCGCCTGACGCGCTCTGCCCAACCCGCCCGAAGGAGCCCGAGACGTGTGGAGTGTGGAAGAGCTGGGCAGACCAGCGGACACTGCCTACCCAAACCACAGATCAACCGCCAGACCACTCGAACGACCCCGGAACGATCGCTCCTGAATCTAGCCGGTGGATCCGGGCTCAGTGGGTGCAGAGCCCTTGCCGTCGCCCCCTTCCGGCGTGTATCTATTACAACCGTAAGGAGAACGACCGTAATACAACTGCACGGAGCCGCGGCCTCGCGCCGTATCCGGGGAGGCCAGATGATGACGACAAAGAGCATGAAGTGGATCGACGTGCCCACGCGCACGATCGATGTCGGCGGGGTGCCGTTCGCCTACCGCGAGCTCGGTCCGACCGGTGGTGTTCCGGTGGTGTTCCTGCACCACCTGATGGCTGTCCTTGATGACTGGGACCCGAGGATCATCGACGGCATCGCTGCCCGCCACCGGGTGATCACGTTCGACAACCGCGGGGTCGGCGGGTCCGGAGGATCCGTGCCGCCCGACGTCGAGGAGATGGGCCGCGACGCCGTCGCCTTCATCCGTGCGATGGGACTCGAGAAGGTCGATCTCTTCGGATTCTCGCTCGGCGGCGGAGTCGCACAGATGGTGGCCCTGCAGGCACCCGAGCTCGTGCGCCGGATCATCCTGGCCGGGACCGGTCCCCGCGGAGGCGGCGGCATCAAGGAGATCAACAAGGTCGCGGTCAAGGCGTACGTCCAGTCCGCGCTCACCCTGAAAGACGCCAGGACATTCCTGTTCTTCCCGCGCGACGCCGAGGGCAAGCGGGCCGCGAAGGACTACCTCGCCCGGCTCAAGGAACGCACCCGGAATCGCGACGAGAAAGTCTCCCTGCAGGCTCGACGCGCGCAGCTGAAGGCCATCCGCGCGGCCGGACTGCACGCACCCGACGACCTCTCGGTGATCACCCAGCCGGTCTTCGTCGCCAACGGTGATCACGACCTCATGGTGGCCAGCAGCAACTCGGCCGACATGGCCCGCCGGCTCCCGAACGCCCGGCTGAAGATCTATCGGAACTCCGGGCACGGCGGCGTCTTCCAGTACCACCGGGAGTTCGTCCCCGAGGTGCTGGAGTTCCTCGATGGCTGAGAGAGCCGACCGGTCGATCGCCGGAAAGGTCGCCCTCGTCACTGGCGGCGGCCGGGGCCTGGGCGCGGCGACCGCGCGGTCCCTGACCGCCGCCGGTGCCCGGGTCTTCGTGGTCGATCTGCACCGTCCGGCCGCGGGCGAGGCGATCGACGAGCGGGTCACCTACCTGGTCGGTGATGTGACCGACTTCGGCGACATGACCCGAGCGGTCGAGACCGTCGTCAGGGACGCCGGCCGCCTGGACATCGTGATCGCGAACGCAGGTGTGGTTGCGCGGGGCGTGACCCTCCGGGCGTCATCGCCTCCGGTGGCCGACCGACTCTTCGACGTGAACGTCGGGGGTGTGCTCAACACGGTCCGTGCCGCCCTTCCGGGCCTCATCGAGAAGCGTGGCCGGCTCGTCCTGATCTCGTCGGTGTTCGCCTTCGTCAACGGCGCCGGCACGATCCCGTACGCGATGAGCAAGGCAGCGGTCGAGCAGCTTGGCCGTGGACTGAGGGTCGAGCTCGCCACCCATGGCGTCAGCGTCACGACCGCGTACTTCGCGATGATCAACACGGACATGATCCGGCAGAGCGTCGACGAGGATCCAGCAGCCCAGGCGCTGCTCGACACCCAACCGAGGTTCCTGCGCAAGCGCATCAGCCCCGAGCAAGCGGCGCAAGCCATCGTCGAGGGCCTGTGCCGCCGCGATGTGCGGGTCTTCCGTCCGCGCAGATGGACAGTGGTATCGAGGGTCCGCGGCATCATCGCACCCGCCCTGGACTCCGGCCTGGCGCGGGATCGCACCGTCCAGAGCATCCTCGGACGCCTCGACGGGCGTGAGGGCGAGGACTTTCTCACCACCTGATGTCAGCAACGACGCGGGGCCCCGACTGCGCACAGACCAGGAGCCATTGATGACGAGTTCGACCCGGAACGTGTCCGGTCTGCTGACCCGCACCGTGTCGGAATACCCGGCGCGCACGGCGATCGTCTTCGGTGGCGATCGGATCTCCTACGCGGAACTCGACGCGGCGTCGAACCGGGTGGCGAACCTGCTGACCGAGCGCGGCATCCGCCCTGGCGAGAAGGTCGCCCTGTCCTGCGCGAACATCCCGCAGTTCACGACGATCTACTTCGGGATCCTCAAGGCCGGCGCGGTCGTCGTGCCGTTGAACGTACTCCTCAAGGCGCGGGAGATCGCCTACCACCTCAACGACTCGGACGCGACGGCGTACTTCGCCTTCGAAGGCAGTCCAGAACTCCCGATCGGACGCGAGGCATGGTCGGCCTTTCAGGCCGCCGACCGGGCCACGCACTTCTTCCTCATCGGTAGCGGCGCGTCTGTGGACGGCGCCACCCCGGACCAGATCTTTGCCGCCGCTGTCGCCGATCAGCCGGAGACGTTCGAGACGGTCGAGCGTGCCGACGACGACACCGCGGTCATCCTCTACACATCCGGTACCACCGGGCAGCCCAAGGGCGCGGAACTCAGGCACCGGAACGTGTACGACATCGCCCGAGCCGGTGTCCAGCTCTTCGAGTCGGACCCCGCGACACCGGACGTCTACCTGTGCGTTCTTCCGCTCTTCCATGCCTTCGGCCAGATGGTCATCCAGAACGGCGCCGTCGGGTTCGGCGGCACACTCGTCCTGCAGGCAAGGTTCTCCGCCCATGAGGCGCTGGAGCTCATGCTCGACCATGCCGTGACGTTCTTCGGCGGCGTACCGACCATGTACTGGGGCCTGCTCGAGGCACTCGACGACAGCGTCGACGTCGCCCGGCTGGCCGCCAACCTGCGCATCGCCGTGTCCGGTGGTTCCGCGCTTCCCGCGAAGATCCACCAAGAGTTCAGGAAACGCTTCGGTGTGACGATCCTCGAGGGCTACGGGCTCTCGGAGACGGTGGCCATCGCGTCATTCGCCACGTACGGCGAGGAGCCCCGAGTCGGATCGATCGGCCGGCCCATCGCCGGGGTCCAGATGAAGCTCATCAACGACGACTGGTCGGATGTGGAGGACGACCCCGGCGCGGTCGGGGAGATCGCGATTAAGGGCTACAACATCATGAAGGGCTACTACAAGCGCCCCGAGGCCACCTCGGAGGCCATCAACCAAGGATGGTTCCGCACCGGAGATCTGGCTCGCAAGGACGCGGACGGCTTCTACTTCGTCGTCGACCGGTCCAAGGACATGATCATTCGTGGCGGGTTCAACGTCTACCCGCGCGAGCTCGAGGAGGTGCTCATGGAGCACCCCGCAGTCTCTCTGGTCGCCGTCATCGGAGTCCCGCACCCAAGTCACGGGGAAGAGATCAAGGCCGTCGTCGTCAAGAAGGCCGACGACAGGACGACTGAGGCCGAGCTGACAGCCTGGGGAAAAGAGCAATTCGCCGGCTACAAATACCCGCGCATCGTGGAGTTCGTCGACGCCCTGCCCATGACCGCCACCGGGAAGATCCTCAAGCGGGAACTGTCCTAGTGGACTCGCTCCTACTCCGGCATCGCAGAAATCGAACGGAAAGCTAAGAAAAAGAGAGCTTATACCTATGATTTCTTGAGTTGCAGTGGCCGATGAGCCGCCGCGGCCGACCGGCGACGGGGCTCATCCGTACTTCCGGTCGCGAGAACTCCGTACTTCCGGTGGTGGGCGGCCATCGCCGCGAGATCGGTGTGCCCCCTGGATTCGATGACCTCCGTCAGAGAGGCCGCGCTCACGGTCGGTGCCGAGGACCTTGCCGGTCGACCTGCCGTAGCGCCGCGCTGCTACGACGTACGGTAGTTGGCCGGGCTGGCGCCATAACGTGCTTTGAATGCCCGGGAGAAGTGTGATGAGTCCTTGAAGCCGACGCGCAGGGCGATATCCGCGATCGTCGGGGAGCCCTGGTCCGGCCGCCTCATCAGCATGGCTCGGGCGCGGTCGAGTCGCCGGTCGTAGAGCCAGGTTCGCGGCGTGCTGCCGGCTTCATGGAAGAGCTGGTGGAGATAGCGCAGGGAGAAGCCGAGAGCCTGGCCGACGGCGAGCAGGGTGAGCCCGGGATCGTGCAGTCGTTCGTCCATGCACTCCTTGGCCCGCTCCAGGTCGCGGCGGTGGGCGGCCGGACCGGCTGGTTCGGCGCTGTGCCCGTGTGCGGAACACACGGTGGCCAGCAGATCCAGGACGTTCGCCGTGATCGGCCGGGCCAGCCCGGTGTCGAGAACGCGGGCCTCGTCCGCGAGCGCGCGCAGGACAGGACTGAAGAGCGCGCCCGGGCCGCCCGTGGCCCGGAACGGCACCGCTGTGATCCGTTCGGCCGCCGCACACCGGGAGGTGAGCATCCCCCGCGGTATCTGCAGGACGATCGACCGGAAACGCTCCTCGGACCGGAAGACGTACGGTCTGGCGCTGTCGACCAGCGTGAAGTCGCCTGGCCCCAGTGTGCAGGAACGGTCGTCCTGCCGCATGGACCCCGCCCCTTCGCGGATCAGGGTGAGGAAGAAGTCCTCTCCCTCCGTCCGGCGGACGAGTGCAGGGGTACGGGCAGCCTCGTGCGGGTCCGCGCTCATGGTGCTGAGGCGCAGCCCACCCATCTCCCGGGTCACCGAGGAGGCGTCGAAGCCTGCCCTGCGCACGCCGGGGGCCGTCGCAAGCACTTCACCCGCGATCATCGCGACGAACGCGGTGCGCGTGACCGCGTTCCAGTAATCCCACTGGTCACCCCGGTCGAGGCCAGCCGTGGTGAAGCTCCATTCCGCTGTCGCCGCGCGCTCCGGTACCGGAGACCGCGCGCTCCCCGTCATTTCGCTCATCATCAGGTTTCCTTAGCGTTACGACACGGCTCAGAGCATGACACGTGACCGAGCCGGACGAAACAGGCCATCTCGTAGAAACAGGCCCTGTCGCAAAGGACTGTTCGATGCTCACCACCATCTACGCGCAGGAGCGAGGCGGACTGCGCTTCGATGTCTTCGCGGGCTCCGAGCCTGCCCTGTCACCCAACTGCGTCCTCGTCAGCGGGAAGCGGGACGCGATCCTCATCGACGTCCAGTTCGTCCGGGACGAGGCGCGTGAACTGGCCGAACGTGTCCGCGACACCGGCAAGAACCTCAAGGCGGCGTACATCACGCACGCTCACCCGGACCACTACGGCGGCATGGGCGAAATCCGCGCCGTGTTCCCGGACACCCCCATCCTGGCCAGGCAGGGGGTCATCGACGGGATTCTGGAGTGGCCGGCCAAGCGCCTGCACTGGCAGGAGGCGTACGGGGACCAGATCCCGGACGAGATGCCGGTACCCGAGCCGCTGACCGGAGAGCGCCACTCCCTCGAAGGGCACGACGTGGTCTTCGTCGACCTGCCGGTCGCGGAGACGGTCCACGCGACCGCCTTCCACGTGCCCGGATCGCAGGCCCTGATCGCCGGGGACCTGCTCAACCACCACTCGCACTGCTACATGGCGGACACCAATAACCCCGGCTCCTGGCTGACCGCCCTGGATCTGGTGCAGGCATTGGGCGAACTCGCCATCGTCGTTCCGGGCCACGGACCGGTGGGCGGAGTAGAGGTGATCGATGACACCAGAGCCTGGCTGCGGGACTACGAGGAAGTGGCCAAGCCTCGGGTGCCCGTCGCCGACATCGCGCGGGAAATGAGCCGCCGGTACCCGGCCCGGGCTCTGCCCATGCTGCTCTGGCTCACCCGCGGGCCCTCGTTCGGCCTGGTCGGTCCGAAGGAACTGGGCGTGCCACCGGAGGTCTTCGGGGGCTGAGCCGACGGCCTCGGGAACGATGCTGTCAGCTCTCCCACGCTCGACCCTGCCGTTGCCAGGGGACACCGGGGCTGCGACGCCGCCAGGATCTACGGCCGCCATCCTGGTCCTTTACAGCGACGCCGGCCACGCCTTTCCTGTTCCAGCACGTCAATGCCTTCACGACCGAGGTGGCCAACGTCCTCGTCACCTGACCAAGCCGCCCCAGACGTCGGCACCCAACTCGGGCGGCAGACCGCTGACACCGGATCAGGGGACCTTCTGACCGTGCGGGGGCCGCCTGATACGACTGCCGATCATCACCGACGAGCGCCCCGGCCAGGAGCCGACAGTGGCCCGGGCACATCACGAGCCGTACGGGCGGTGCGACTGGTCGTGGCCGTATCGCGCGGTCACCGAGACGGCCCGTGCCGGAATCCGTTGGCGAGCGGGTAGTTTCGGTGGGCCACCAGTTCATTGGGGCGGCGGCCAGGCCGGTGGCCGCCGTGATGGTGAACAGGCGCACCGGCCGCCCCTCGACCCCCTAGGGTCCTGGCAGCGCGCCGCCGCCCGCGTCCTGCCGTTGGAGGCGGCGCTCGCGGGGGGGACATGAACGACGACCACCTCGCCGCTTGGCACCTCGACGTGCACGGTAACCCCATCGGCGAACCACAGCGGGCGGCGTTCGGGCTGCGCCCTGTTCGAGCGCGTCGCCACCGAGGCAGAACCGGGAGCCGCGCCGGGACGTCAGGTGCTCTACGCACGCCGCAGCGCCTCGGACCGCGACCGGGCCTCCCACAGCCACTTCTCATCTCTTCTGCGGGACGCGGGAATGACGGGGACCACGGCATACTCGCTCACGCCGCCACCTGGGTGAACCCGGCACGGCGGGGGTCCCAAGCCAAGGGACGGGAGCCGCAGCGGGGGCTGGGGATGTGGTGCGTCAGACGAGCTGCCCGGCGTCCAGCAGGGCGAGGGCGTTCGTCAGCGGGGTCGGCGCCGTGTGCGCGCGGGTCGGAGAGGGGGCCGATGACGTCCCAGAACTCGAGGAACGAGCCGGGCCAGCCGTGGGTGAGGACCAGCGGAGTGGCGTCGGGCTCTGGTGAGCGGATGTGCAGGAAGTGGATGTTCTGGCCGTCGATCGTGGTGGTGAACTGCGGCAGTTCGTTCAGCCGCTTCTCCCAGACGCGCCAGTCGAAAGTGGTACGCCAGTACTCGGCCAACTCGGCCAGGTAGTCGACCGGGACACCCATCTCCCACCCCGTGCCGGGAATCGCGTCGGGCAGCCGGACCCGGCCGAGACGGTCGTGGAGATCGTCCAGGTCGGCCTGCGCGATGTCGATGCGAAACGGGCGGATGTCGGTGTCGGTGTCGCTGTTGCTTGTCATGTCCTCACTGGTTCCGTGTGGGCACAGATGCCGAGGTAGGGGAAACTCGCCGATGCCGGCTGGGGAAACGCTTCCGTCGGCATGACTCGTCGGCTACTGGGGCAAGGTCCGAGACACGGTGTCCGGGGCGGTCGATATGCCGGAGACGTCCAGGGAACCGGGCGCGCGCAGGCCGGGTCGGGTGGACGTGGCAGCCCTTGCCGGTCGCACTCGAAGCAGCCCCTGGTCGGGGAAGTTCTTGTTGAGGTAGTCGGCGTTGACGCTCATCTGCGCATCGCCGTTCTCCCTCCACCAGTAGGGGAGAACGGCGTGCACGGACTTCAATCCGACCCTGTCCAACATGCCCGACGCCCCGATGTCGGCCGCCGATCACGTACGTGCGGTCCACATCCTCAGGCGTGGCGTAGGAGGATCGGCAACACGTGGCCGAAGTGGAGAGCGCAGAACTTCGCCGGACGACCGGTAGCCGACATCTTGTGACTGCCGAGAAGGGTCGGTCAGATGTTCGTCTTCTCGCGGACCCACGCGCCTATCTGTGCGATGGCGGCGTCGGCCTCCGGAACGCGGCCGGCGCCGTAGACATACGAGTGCTGGCCTCCGGGGACGACCACGGTGGTCGTGTCGATTCCGGCGTCCTTGACGTGGGCGGCGAACTCCTCGTCCTCGCCGGCCAGGACCTCGTACGTGCCCCAGGAGACGAGGGTGGGAGGCAGACCGCTCAGGTCCGCCCGGTTCAGGTTGATCCGGGTGTCCGTGAACTCGATGCCGGTGCCGCCGACCCAGGCATCCCGGAAGAAGGCCAGCAGTTCCTTGCTGAGTATCTTGTCCGTCCCGGCGTTGGTCTCCATGGTCTCGTTGGCGATCTCGAGGTCGCACCAGGGAGAGATCGACACGATGGCGCCGGGCAGGGGCAGCTTCTTGTCGCGGAGGCGAAGGGCCAGGGCGACGGCGATGAACCCGCCGATCGAGTGGCCGATTGTGATGATGTTTCCCGGCGCATACCCTTCGGACAGCAGCCAGTTGAAGGCCGCCTCCGCGTCGTCCACCTGAGCCGGGTACTTGTGTTCCGGTGCCCGCCGGAAGTCCAGGACCAGTACGGGGGCCCCGGCGGCCTTGGCGATGTGGCCGGCGAGCTTCCGGTCGACGACCGCCGACGAAAATACGGAACCTCCGGCGTGACTGTGCAGGAGGACGTAGTCGGTGTTGGAGCCGACGGGTTCGCACCAGATTCCCAGCACGCCGCCCGCGTCCACCTCCCGATAGGTGACACCTTCCGGCTCCCGTGCCATGAGATGGGAGCTCTCCACCCGGGTGCGCGTCGCGTCCAGTTCGGACTCGGGAATCACCATCGCGGCGAAGAAGTCCGCGAACTCGATCGCTTCCGGGCTCAGTTCAACTGCAGCGTGCTCAGACACGTGGCACCTCCATGGGGCCAGCTGGGGATACCGGCCCGCCAGGACCGGTATCGCCGTGGTTTGTCAGGCAGTGAGGGTGGGGTAGTCGGTGTAGCCGGTCGCGTCGCCGCCGTAGAAGGTGGCGGGGTCGGGGGTGTTCAGCGGCGCGCCGGCGCGTACGCGCTCGACCAGGTCGGGGTTGGCGAGCGCCATGGTGCCGACGGTGACGATGTCGGCGACGCCGTCTTCGACGTCCTTGGCGCGGGTGGCGATGTCGGTGCCGGCCCGGTTGAGGACCAGGGTGTTCGGCCACAGCTTGCGGAGGGTGTGCAGGGGTTCGTCGTCGCCGCCGTGGAGGATGTGCAGGTAGGCGAGGTCGAGCGGGGCGAGGGCGCGCACGAGTGCCGGGTACAGCTCGTGGGTGTCGCTCTCCGCGATGTCGTTGAACGGGTTGCCGGGGGAGATCCGGATGCCGGTGCGGCCGGCGCCGATCTCGTCGGCCACGGCGGTGGCGACCTCGACGGCGAAACGGATGCGGTTCTCGATGGAGCCGCCGTACTGGTCGGTGCGCTGGTTGGTGTTGGTGGCGAGGAACTGGTGCACGAGGTAGCCGTTGGCGCCGTGGATCTCGACGCCGTCGGCACCGGCCGCGACGGCGGCCGCCGCCGCTCGACGGAAGTCGTCGACCGTGGCGGCGACTTCCTCGGTGGACAGTTCGCGCGGGACCGGCATCTCCTGGAGCCCGGACGCGGTGAACATCTCGCCCGACGGCCGGACCGGGGAGGGGGCGACCGGCTGCCGGTGGTGGGGGGTGTTGTCGGGGTGGGAGATCCGCCCGGCGTGCATGAGCTGGATGACGATGCGTCCGTCGGCCTTGTGCACGGCGTCGGTGACCTTGCGCCAGCCGGCGATGTGCTCCTCGGTGTAGATGCCGGGGGTCACCGGGTAGCCCTGGCCGTCGGCGGAGGGCTGGGTGCCCTCGGTGACGATGAGGGCGTGCGAGGCGCGCTGGGCGTAGTACTCGGCGTTCAGGTCGGTCGGCACGCCGTCCGGTGTGGACCGGTTCCGTGTCAGGGGGGCCATCGCCAGGCGGTGCGGCAGGGAGATCTCCCCGGCGACGATCGGGTTCCACAGGGCGTTCAACATGGATGTTTCCTCAAATGAAAGGGTGAGAGAGAACTGCGGGTGGTGGGCTGCCGCGAGTAGCGCCTACGCGGCTACCGGCCGGATGGGCCCGGTGACCTTCCACCGTGGAAGGCAGACCGCGTGGAGGGAGGGGCGGTCAGGGCGCGGACGGGCTTGCCGCACACATGACCGCCACCATTGCGGTGTTGAGCCCCGGCTGTTCGTACAGGGCGAGGACGCCGAGCTGCGTTGTCGCAGAGGGACCCACATACCGGAATCGGAGCGGCGGTCAGCCGCGGTAGCGATCGGCCGGGACCCGCTGCGACAGGTTCGGGACGAGCGCCTGACGGGCCTTCTCGAACGACTCCCAGTCGCTGATCTGGGGCAGTGACGGGATGGTGACGGGCTCCCCGGCGTCGAGGCCGGCAAGCGCCGCGTCGACGGCGTCGTCCGCGCTCATGATCCACTCGTCGGGAAACGCCTCAAGGTCGGCGCCGGAGCCGTCCCAGAACTCCGTGCGGACAGCGCCCGGCAGCACGGCCTGCACCGTGACGGGGCTCTCGGCGAGTTCCTGCTGCAGCGCCTGGGTGAACGTCAGCACGTAACTCTTGGTGCCGCTGTAGACGGCACTGACGGGCAGGATGTTGAGAGCCAGGGCAGAGGAGATGTTCACCACGGTGCCGTGCCCCCGGACCGTCAGGCCCGGCAGGACCGCGGTGGTCAGCCTGGTCAACGAGGTCACATTGAGGTTGATCAGCGCCTCGGAGGCCGCGGCGTCGGAGGTCGCCAGCGGAGTGAACAGCCCCCCGCCGGCGTTGTTGATCAGTACCTCGATGCTCTCGTCGGTCCGCAGACGTTCCTCGACCACGGAGATCTGTGCCGCATCGGTGAGGTCGGCAGTGACGATGTCCACCGTGCGGCCCGTGCGGCTGCGGATGTCCGACGCCAGCGTTTCCAGCCGCGCGGTGTTCCGCGCCACCAGGATCAGGTCGTAGCCCCGGTCGGCAAGCCGCTGCGCGTAGGCGGCACCCAGGCCGGCGGACGCGCCGGTGACGACGGCGGTCTTGTTCTGCGTGGTCATGGGGGTGGATCTCATTTCGGGTGGCGGATGAGTAGGGGCCAATGCGTCGAACCCGCTTTAGATTACGATAGGTATCTAAAGCCGTCCAGTCAACGGCCTCCCGATGCAGTCACCCACGCCCGCGGCCGGAGACTGCTCGACGCACATGCGGGTACCAGGGCCGGCCGCCGATCAGGTTCGGAGGACGACCTTTCTGGCGCATGGTCACCCTGGACGCGCTTCATGCACTGCCGCCGACGCGGGCACGGCGAACGACACCCCCTCGGAGACCCGCACCCCGCACACACTCCCGGTGCAACGCGAGCCGCCTCCAGCCGCCCCCCCCCCGGCTGCTCGACGAAGACATCGCACGATCGGAAGCCGCTTCCGGTCCGGGTGCGGGCCCACGAGCTCCTCGCCTTGTGGCAGCGAGAAAGGGCCGTACAGAAAGAGTCCACGTACGGAAAGTGGAGGCGACGGCCCGCCGACCGGCACTTCACGTATGATAGATGCACTTCAGTATCTAACGTAGGCAGGTGACTGATGAGTCGCGTTTCGCAAGCACAAGCGCTCGAGAACCGCAGGCGCGCGGTTGCCGCGGCCTCCCAGCTCTTTCGGGAGCGCGGCGTGAACGGCATCAGCGTCGCTGATCTGATGAAGTCCATCGGGCTCACCACGGGTGGCTTCTACAAGCAGTTCCCGTCCAAGGAGGCCCTGGTGGCCGAGGCGGCTCAAGCCGCTTTCGGGGATCTCGACCAACTCCTGGCCTCGTTCGACACGGCCCACGGCGATCACGACACCGCGCGCAGGGCCCTCGTCGACTTCTACCTGTCGGCCGAGCACCGTGACCAGCCGGGCACCGGTTGTCCCACCGCGGGATTCGCAGGGGACATGGCCCGCGAGCCCACAGCCGGGGAGGTACGCGAAACGTACGCGGCCGGAGTCGAGGAATTCGCCGCATGGATGTCCACCGACGCCGAAGACGGCCTTCCCATGGTGGCCATGCTGGTCGGCGCGATCCTGCTCGCCCGGGCCACGGCGGGAACAGAGCTGTCGGAACAGATCATGGAGTCGACCCACAAAGCCCTGACCGCGCCACACGGGCCCTGACCCAAGGCCGGGTAGTTAAAGGGCTTGCAGGCTTGCAGATCAATAACTCGCAGTCTTGATCTCTGGTGTGATGGTGATGCCTGCCTCGCGCGCCAGGTCGAACAGGTCCTTCAGGGTGACGAGTTGGCGTTCGGCGGAGTCGAGAGCGTGGCCTGCGGTTGCCAGCAGTTCCCGGATGTCCCTCAAGCGCCGGTTGGTTTACTCGGGGCAGATGCTGAAGAGGGTGGCGATGGCGACCTGCCTGATCCAGCGCGTCACCGTTCCCGCACTCTTCCCGCCGCCCGCCTACTCCCATGTCTCCGTCGTCGAGGCCGGTACGAAGGTATGTGGTGAGTGGTGAGCCCGCGATGCTCTCCGCCGTCTGGGACGCCGCGTCGGCGCGCGAGGTTGGCGCGCGAGACGATACCTGGCTTGGGGAACACGTTGGCCAGGTGGTAACCCACCATACGAGGACGGATCAGCAATTGCGCTCCGATCTTCCGGTTGGTGAGTCCCGCCGCGGCCGGCCCGGCCAGAGCGGTCCCCCACCCCGCTGGGCGTCGCGGTCTTCCCGTACGACGCCCTGCCCATCCGCGCCCTCGCGGAACGCATCGCCCACGTCGTGCACTGGACCGAGTTCGACCGCGGCGGCCACTTCGCCGCCATGGAACCACTCGAACTGCTCGTCGGCGACATCCGCACCCTCTTCCGGGAACTGACCCACTGAGTCGTCACGCCGTCGTACGCCGCGCTCTCCAAGCCGAGGTCGGAGGCGACCGGGACGTCGTGGCTCGGCCAAGCCGTCGCCCGTTCCATCGAGCCGCTCGAGGCCGGTACGAGGCTCGCCAGGCTGCACTTCCTGCCGAGACACTCGCCAAGCGGCACGCTTGCAAACCTCTCGACGGCAGCATAGCCTTACGATCATAATTCAAATTGTTTCGCCGAAGGGACTCGATCCTCATGTCCGAGCAGCCTCTACCCACCACCGGTCGCGCCTGGCACCTGGAGAACCGCCCCGCGGGCACGCCGGTGCCGTCCGACTTCGCGCTGCGCGAGGTGGAGATCCCCGCCATCGACGCGGGCCAGCTCCTGGTCGCCAACGAATACCTTTCGGTCGACCCCTACATGCGCGGCCGGATGAGCGACAAGAAGTCCTACATCGAGCCCTTCGAGGTGGGCGCACCGATGGACGGCACCGCGGTCGGCCGCGTCCTGGCGTCCAATGCCGAGGGCTTCGCTCCCGGCGACTACGTGACCCACTTCCTCGGCATGCGCGACTACGCGGTCGTCGACGCGCAGACCGCCCAGAAGGTGGACCCGAACCTCGCGCCGCTCTCCACGTACCTGGGCGTGCTCGGCGCCACCGGCCTCACCGCCTACATCGGGCTGACACGCTTCGCGAAGATCAAGGAGGGCGACACGGTCTTCGTCTCCGGCGCGGCGGGCGCAGTCGGCAGCGCGGTCGGCCAGATCGCCAAGCTGCAGGGCGCCGGCCGGGTGATCGGCAGCGCGGGCTCGGACGAGAAGGTCAAACTGCTCACCGAGGAGTACGGCTACGACGCGGCGTTCAACTACAAGAACGGGCCGGTCGCCGAGCAGCTGGCACAGGCGGCGCCGGACGGCATCGACGTCTACTTCGACAACGTCGGCGGGGAACACCTGGAGGCTGCGATCGGCGCGCTCAAGCTCCACGCCCGTATCGTGCTGAGCGGAATGGTCTCGCAGTACAACGACGAGAAGGTCGTCGGGCCGCGCAACCTGTGGAACCTGGCCGTCACACGCTCGGACCTGCTCACCTTCATGGTGACCGAAGAACTCGACCTCCAACCCGACTTCGTCCGCGATGTCGCCGGCTGGATCGGCGCCGGCAAGCTGCACTTCCAGGAGACCGTCATGGAGGGCCTCGAGAACACCATGGAGGCCTACCTCGCACTCATGCGGGGCGAGAGCGTCGGCAAGATGATCGTCAAGCTCTGAATCGGCCGTCACCAGACTCAGCGAGGGACCTGGGCCTGCGCTTGGGTTCTAGTGGTCGTCGCGACACTCCAGTTCAAGGGGTGCGATGGACTTCGAGGTCCGAGGGGACCGGTCTCCGCAGGGGCGTAAGAAGTTGTCCCGGGAGCGGGAGGCATACTCCCGGCTCGTGCAGCAGGGACACAGCAACACCGAAGCGTGCCGGATCGTCGGCGTAGATCGCCGGACGGGCAACAAGTGGCGTGACGGCCGCTTCGGACACCGGTATCTGCGTGCGGACGAGCGGATCCACATCGCCGACCGGCTGCGGGAGAAGGCCACCGTCCCGGGCGATCGCCGCGGAACTGGGCCGCAGTCCCTCCACGGTCAGCCGGGAGATCCGCCGCGACCGCCCCGGCGGCACGCGTGGCCAGTGGCACTACCTCCAGCACGCCGCCCAGGCCAAGGCCAACGCCCGTCGGCCCCGCCCCAAGCACCGCAAGACCAGCCGGAACCCCGAGCTGCGGGACGCTGTCCAGGCGATGCCGGGCGAGAAGTGGAGCCCGGAGCAGATATGCCACGCTCTACGGCAGAAGTTTCCCGACCGGCCGGAGATCCTCGTGGTCCACGAGACCGTCTACCAGGCCCCGTCCGTCCAGGGCAGGGGCCAGTTGCGGCGTGGCATCGCACGTCAGGGCCGGCCGGCGCCTGCCGCTTCCCAGCGGCCGGGCCGGGCGAAGATCCCAAGTACCTCTTGCTGCCGGACGGCCCTCTCACGGCTGGTCCTGAGACGCACGAGGTGCGGCTGGCCGAGGCCACGTGCACCGAAGGATGCTGCGGCGCGCTCCGCCCGGGAGCAGTCAATCGGCGAGCAGATCCCGCTGCGGTGACACCGCCACCAGCACGCCATCACCCCACCATGCGGCGCCCATCTCCGACGCCGCCACCCGTGGCGTGGCGTCACCGACGCATGGTGGCACACCTCGGCAATGCGCTTTCACGACTCACATTCGATGCGCACACGCGAGCGAGCTCCGTTGTCTTTACGTCGCACCGCAGGTGCATCGTGATCCGCCAACTCACAACCGGGTCAGGATCCGGGTCCGGAGAAGCGCCGCCGCCGCGGCTGGGACCGGGCGAGTGGCCGGCTCTCTCTGCCGACGTGCTGTCCGTGCCGGGCGACTGCACCAAGGCCCTCCGGGGGCGGCACCGAGGACCCGCGTCCGCACGCCGAGCACCTCCCACGGCCGGACCCCGCCGCCTACCGAATCCTGGAGCCCGCGCACCGACCTGGGCCGGTTTGGTGCGCGGGCGTGGATGGCGTGGTTTCAGAATCGGCCGGGGGTGCGACCGAGGGCGTTCTGGGGATCGGCGGGGTTGGGGCCTTGCACTGCTCCGACGTACAGCTCGACCTGGGACTTGAACCGATCGACGGCGGCGCGGTCGCTCATGAACTTCGGAAAGTCGAGGGGGTCGGTGGTGCGGTAGTCGGCGAGGGGCTTCAGCCCCGCGGGCGGGGCGACATCGGCGCGTACCGACCAGGTGAAGCCGGCGATGACGTCCTGCTGAGCCTGTCGGGAGAGGAGCCAGCTCAGGAACAGTTTGGCGGTGGCCTGGTGCGGGGACCGCCGGAAGATGGCGGCGCGCTGCGCCCAGGACGGGAACCGGTCGTGGGCGGGCAGCACCTGAACGCTGTTGGGGCCCGTGCCCCCGGCCCCGGCCGGGCTGGCAAGGTACGTGCCGTCGACCACGCCGCCGATTGATCCCCCCAGGCCGCGGACGTATGTGGGCCGCTGCGCGGCGAACTTCTCCAGCCAGCCCCAGCCGTACTGGTCGACGAACAGCTTGTACTGGAAGAGCACCGCGTCGTCGTCGTTGGGCCAGGTGGAGATGATCTTGTCGGTGAAGACGGGGCTGAGCAGGTCGGTGGCACGGAAGTCGTTCGGGTCGGCCGGCGCCTGATGGATGCCGACGATCGGGGCGAACGCCCCGTAGTAGGCGCTCGCCCAGTAGCCGTCGGGGTCCTTGGCGTTGTCGAAAACGTTGTCCCAGCCGACAGGGCGGTACCGCAGGAGTTCGCCCATGGCCTTCCAGCGGTCGAAGTCTTGTGTGGTCTGCAGGATGGCGATGTCGGCGACCAGGTTGTCGGTGGCGAGTTGATTGTCGATGCGCGCGTCGTGGTACTTGCTCAGGTCGGTGATCGTGTTGACCTTGATGCCGGGGAACTGTGCAAGGAATGCCTGCGGGATGAAGTCGAAGAATCCGGGCGCGTCGCCGCCCATGTAGAGGGTCGCCCGTCCGCCCTCGTCCCTGGCCGCGCGGTACAGGGCCTGCAGCTGTTCCTGTTCGCCGGCCGTCGTTCGGCCGACGGGCGCGGCGGAGGCCGCGTTCGATGTCATGGCCTGAAGACCGGCCGCGGCCGTGCCGAGCGCCCCGGCCCGGAGGAGCGTCCTTCTGGTGAATCCCATCGTGGGTACCTCTCCCTACGCCATCGACTTCAAATTTGAAGTCGATGGCCAAGGTACTCTCCCCTTAAAATTTGAACAAGGAGGTGGTGACGTGGGTCACACGCGATGGTTGACCGGCGAGGAGATGCAGGCCTGGATGGCGTTCTTCAGCGCCGCCGCGCTGCTGAACCGGCGCCTTGACCAGCAGCTGAAGGACGACGCCGACCTGACGCACGTGCAGTACGAAATCCTGTCCAGGCTCTCCGGAGCCGCGGGCCACGAGCTGCGCATGACGGAACTCGCCGAGTCGGTGTACGCCTCCCAGAGCGGTGTGACGTACCAGATCAGCCAACTGGAGAAGGCGGGGCTGGTGCGGCGTCGGATCTGTCCGAGCGGCCCTCGTGCCGTGTACGCCGTCCTTACCGACGCCGGTTTCGCCACGCTCGAGCAGGCGGCCCCGGGCCACGTGACCGCGGTCCGCGAGCTGCTCATCGACGTCCTGACTCCCGAGCAGCTCACTGCCTTGGCCGACGGTCTGGGCAGGGCTCGCGACCGCATGCTTGGGCGGTGAGCCGGTACTCGGCACAGCATCTGGATGTGGAGGTCAGGCCGGCGCGATACTTTCGTCGCCGTCGCCGAGAAGCTGCGCTTCGGCCGCGCGGCGACGCGCCCGTGTCGCAGCCACCGCTGTCGCAGGCGATCCTGGCGCTGGAGCGGGAGTTGGGCGTGCAACGGTTGCATCACAACAGCCGGCAGGTGCGGCACCTGAGCAGGGTGGCGCCGGCCGGGCCCGCAACCTGGCGATCGAGCGGGCCCGGGGGACTGCATAACCGCCCTCGACAGCGACGACATGTGGCTGCCGGAGAAGGCCGAGCGGCAGATCGCCTTCGCCGAGGCGGGCAGCGCGCCGCTCACGTCCACCTCGCACTTCAAGATGGACGCCGACTGCGGGTACGCCCCCGGATGCCGGCCGGGGGCGCACTCGTGTGAGCGCCGACTCCCATCGGCCTGCAGATCTTCATACGGGTGCGTGTTCGCTCGGCCACCCCGAGCGGCGCATAGCAGATCCTGGTGCTGTGGGCCCCCGTCCGCCGAGGGCTACACGTCCCGCCCCACCAAACCGTTCGGCGAGAAGATCAAGATCCCCGCGCCGTTCGACTGCACACTCGACACCGCTGGTTTCCAGGCCCCCGAGGCCCCCGAAGCGTGACACGCAGGCGGGTGCCGTCGGCAGACGGGATCCCGCATGGCTGACGACTCCGCGGCCTTCGTGACCCCGAGGGGGCAGGTCAGGTTCGGCGGGCCTCGGCGTCCCGTCTGGCGGCTGCGCTCCTGCCCTCGCGTTCCCGTGCGAAGGCCGCGCTGAGTTCACCCGTCACTTCGTTCATGGTGAAGGGTTCGCCGCACCCTTCACACACGGTGCCGCTCAGACCCACCTCGCGACCGCATGTCTTGTGAATGTGGTGGACGGCGACCTCTTCCCCGGGCTCCTTGCACCATGTCTCGCCCCATGCCCGCAGGGCGAGCAGCACCGAGGCGAAGGCTTCGCCCTTGTCGGTGAGGTGGTACTCGTAGCGGCGGGGCCTCTCGCTGTACGCACGGCGTTCGAGCATGCCGTCGGCCTCCAGCCGCTTGAGGCGGTTGGTCAGCATCTGCGGCGAAGCCAGGGTCTGGACCTGCAATGTGTCGAAGCGGCGGTTGCCCATCGTCAGCTCCCGCATGATCACGAGCGTCCAGCGGTCCCCGATCACCGCGCTCGACCGCGCGACGGGGCACTGCGTGCTCGTGATCTCTGACCAGCCACCCATACCGACGTCCTCCTCCTGAACTCGTTCCTCCCCCATCATCGCAGAGATCGAACGAGCTCCTATGGAAAATAGAGTTGGTAGCTATGTTTTTTTGAGTTACTCTGCGGATGAGTCGAGAGAGCGTCCATGTGACATGACGTGGACTCCTCGGCGCTTCTGGAGGCACCACTCATGACCGATACGCAGTACGACCCGGCGCACACGGGGCTGCTCCTGATGGACCCGTACAACGACTTCCTCTCCGAAGGGGGCAAGGTTTGGCCCATGGTCGAAGAGGTCGCCAAGGAGGTCGGCCTGCTCGACAACCTGCGCGCGGTGATGGCCGCCGCGCGTGCGGCCGGCATCCAGGTCTTCGTCGTCCCGCACCGTCGCTGGCGCGAGGGCAACTACGCGAACTGGAACTACCTCAACCGGGACCAGGCCGCCAGCAAGCAGAACCGGGTGTTCGAAGACGGAGCCTGGGGCGGCGACTGGCACCCGGACTTCGTTCCCCAGGCGAACGATGTCGTGGTCCACGAGCACTGGGCGCAGAGCGGGTTCGCCAACACCGATCTCGACTTCCAGCTCAAGAAGCACGGCATCACCCACGTGGTGACCGTCGGCATGCTGGCCAACACCTGCATCGAGTCGACCAGCCGCTACGCCATGGAGCTGGGCTACCACGTGACCCTGGTACGCGGAGCGACCGCCGCGTTCACCCGGGAAATGCTGCACGCGGCCCACGAGCTGAACGGTCCGACGTACGCCCACGCCATCCTGAGCACCGACGAGATCGTCACCGCCTTCAAGGGCGCACACGTCTGACGCTCACCACAGAACCGTCCAACGGGGGCGACGTTTCCCGATTGCAGATGCACAGGTGACTCGCTGCTCATGCGGTGCGTTGCGTTGCGTCGCGCTGAGAAAGGATCAGATCTTGTCGAACGACCAGGTGTTGGACAGTGCGGTGATCAGTGAGACAGCGGAGACGGCTACCGTCGACGCGCCGATCGAGGCGGTCGACATCGCTGACTGGGTGCTGAACCTGCCCGACGCGGAGTACCGGCGCTGCGCGCCGGGCGAGCACATCGCCGCGGGCCGGACCACCACGGATGATGGGCGCCCGATGTCCATCAACGTGGAGAACATCGGCGGCACCCTCGTCATCCAGCACTACGTGGCCGAGGTGCACGAGCCGCACCACTGCCACCTGGTGTCGCTGTCCGACGCGCAGACAGAACAAGGCTGGATCAAGGTCCAGGCCACCTGGGACATGCGGGTGGAGCCGAACGATGACGGAACCTGCCGTCTGACCAACACCGTGACCACCCACGCCACCCAGGGGTTCCTGGACGCTCTCGCTGAGGTCGGCGTGAGCTTTGACGACGCCGCCGCGCAATATCATCCCGCGATCGTCGCCCACAACCAGCACGAGACTCCGCTCTTCGCGGCCAGCATGGCACGCAAGGCACTGGCCAAGCCGGCCGCGAGTTGATCTCTCCGTCTCGGCGGCCACTGCTGCGCCGGCACGGCGCAGCAGTGGCCATGACGCGGCCGACCTCACGTGGTCGCCGACTCGATTTTCATCCTTCGAGGCTGAGTTCGTTCTTCACTCAGGTTCACACGTTGGTAACGAGCACCATGCGCACCGTGCGCAGTGCGCCTTTCCCCGGCGACGGGGCCCAGAAGGAGTCGACACTCATGTCCCAGCAAGCCGCTGCCCAGCCACGCATCAAGATCGAGGAGCTCGAGGGCGGGGTGATCATAGCCCGGCTCGCCCCTGATGATCTGGGACTCTTCGGGCGCGATGACGCTCCGGAGTTCATCGAGCTCGTCCGGCGCGCCGACCAAGATCCGGCCATTCGCGCCGTGGTGTTCACCGGGTCACATCCCAGCCGCTTCATCAGCCACGCGGAAATCAGTTGGCTGCAGGAGGACGGAGCGGTGATTCCCCCCGTGAGTACTCGGGTCACGAGCGCGGTGGCGAAGATCGCCCATTGGGCGGCCCGGTACCGGCTCACCCGGTGGGTGGCGGGCAAAACGCCGTTGCTGGGGGGCATCCAGGCCGATGACCTGCACACGGCGCTTCTCCGCATGGCCACCAGCTCCACGATCTTCGTGGCGGCCCTCAACGGGTCTGTGCTGGGTGTCGGCGCCGAGATCGCGTGGGCCTGCGACCTGCGGCTGATGGCCGAGGGCGACCATTTCATCGGTCATCTGGAGATCCTGATGGGCATCATTCCCGGCGCCGGTGGCACCCAGCGCATGCCCCGGCTCATCGGTTCCCACCGTGCGCTGTTGGCGATCCTGGAAGGCAGGCCGCTCCCCGCGGAGGAAGCACTCGCCGTCGGGGCCATCGACGAGATCGTGCCGGCCGGTCAGCTCATGTCCCGGGCCGTCGAACGAGCCGCTTATCTCGCGGCGCGGCCGACCGAGGCGATCGGGGCCGTCAAGCGGGCGGTGAACCTGGGCAGCTCGCTGTCGCTCGCCGACGGTCTGCACCTCGAACTCTCCGAGATGCTCGCCTCCCTGCCGCGGCCGCAGGCGCAGGAACTCATGAAGGCCTACCTGCGCGACACCGCGGCGAACGGTGAGCTGCCGCTGTACCAGCCCGGCGGCTATGCCGCCGCCCTCCTACGCGGAACCACCGCGACAGGCGACAAAGAGGAAGCGACGGCATGACACACAAGCTGACCACGAAGTTCGGCCGGCGCACCGTGCAGTTCGCCTCGGGTGACTCCTACTGCTCGGCCTGGCTGTACCTGCCGGACACCGCCTCCGACACGCCCGTGCCGATCGTCGTGATGGGGCACGGCCTCGGCGCCACCCGGGAGATGGGGCTGGCGCCCTACGCCGAACGGTTCGCCGCCACCGGGTTGGCGGTGCTGGTATTCACGTACCGCAATCTCGGCGACAGCGGCGGCGGACCGCGCCAGGTGTTGTCCATGACCAAACAACTGGCCGACTGGGACGCCGCCCTCGAGTACGCGGCCGGGCTCCCCGACGTCGACCGGCAACGGGTCGCGGTGTGGGGCAGTTCGCTGGGCGGGGGCCACGCCATCGCCGTCGCCGCCCGGCATCCGGAACTGTGTGCCGCGGTCGCCCAGTGCCCCTTCACCGACGGGCCGGCTTCAGCCGGCGCGCTCGGAATACGGGAGACCCTGGTTCTGGGGGGCGTCCTGGCCCGCGACTTCCTGGCAGCGGCGCGCGGGAAGGAGCCGGTCACCGTTCCGGTTGCGGCAGTGCCCGGTCAACTGGGTCTGATGACCGCACCCGACGCGCTGCCCGGAATGCTGAAGTTGGTGCCCGACGGCTACGAGTGGGTCAACCGCGCAGCGGCCCGCAGCTTGATCAACATCGTCCGGTATCGGCCCGGCCGAGCGGCCAAGGACATCGCCGCGCCGATCCTCGTCTGCATCAGCAGAACCGATTCGGTCGCCCCGCCCGTGCCGACCGAACGCTACGTCCGTAAGGCACCGCGCGGCGACATCCGTCACTATGACGCCGGGCATTTCGACTTCTACTTCGGAAAGGCATTCGAGCAACTGGTCACCGATCAGACCGAGTTCCTGGTCAGCCACCTGAAACCCGCGCAGGTCACGAGCGGCTGAACGGAGCCGCGGTTCCGACCGACGCCCGTCCCTCACCAACACGCAACTGCTCAGCCGGGTCCGAACGGCAGCGCGTCAGCTCCAGGACCTCGGAATCGGTCCCGGGGACGTCGTCGCCCTCAAGCTGACGAATCGCGTCGAGTTCGGCGGTACTGCTGTTCGCCGCCTGTCACCCCACAGCACCATGGTCGCTCCGCGTCCCTGACGAGCGGCGTCAAGGATCCGGTCAAGGGCTGCCTGCTCCTGGCGCCGTCCGTACAGATCCCTTTACTGAGAGCTTCATGGCTGCTGCCGCCGGAGCGCTCGTGCTACCGCGTTCCGAACCTCGCCATCACCGTGACCGATCCGATGACAGATCAGATGACAGATCCGCTTGCAGTTCGCTGTCCGTAGCGTCGGGCGTGGTCAGCGCACTCGCGCGCGCACCGCGCGAGACGGCATGGCGACCGCGATCATCGAAACCGGAAGCAAGGGCAGGACGTTGGCGGATCTGGTGGTGCGGGGGTCAAAAGCACCCCTCTTCAGCATCACATGTCTCCGCGACCGGTCCAGGGCCTCGCACCATCGCCATCCAGCCGGCGAAGCATCTGGTGCGAGCGTGGCCACGACCGCGAGCGCGACCAAGACCGACCTGGAGAAGAACCTCGGCGCGGACGTCGTCATCGACTACCAGAAGCAGGCATTCGAGACGGCCCTGCACGACTACGACGTCGTCATCGACACGGTCGGGGGCGAAACCCTCGACAAGTCCCTGGGTGCGGAAGCCGGACGGGGCCGTCATCAGCATCACCGGGCCACCCGACCCCACCTTCGCCCGCTCACCGCCGGACACAAGCGCGCCGTACGCGCCTGGGTGCGCGACCTGGCCGCCGCGGCCGGTGCCCCGGACCTCGACACGCTCGCCCGAAACCTCCCGGTGTCGCACGGATCCCGACCTCGACGGCAGCACAGAAGAAGCGGTTGCGATCACCGACTCACCCATTTAACATTATGATCGTAATTCAATAGTTCCGGCCCTCTCGGCCACGCCATTGGCGCTCTGATCTTCACCCTCTCGCTTCACCAGGAACTCTCCATGGACATCTCCACCAGCACTGTTCTTGTCACCGGCGCCAACCGCGGCCTCGGCCGCGCCCTCGCCGCCGAACTGCTCAGCCGCGGCGCCACCGTCTACGCCGGCGCCCGCAACCCCGACCAGGTCGACCTGCCCGGCGCCAAGCCGATCGCACTCGACATCACCGACCCCGCCTCCGTCACGGCCGCCGCCAAGGCCACCGGCGACGTGACCATCCTGGTCAACAACGCGGGGTCATCCACCGGCGCCGACCTGCTCACCGCCGACCTGGACGACATCCGCCTTGAGATGAACACCCACTACCTCGGCACCCTCTCCGTGGTCCGCGCCTTCGCACCCCAGATCGCGGCCAACGGCGGCGGATCGATCCTGAACATCCTGTCCGCCCTGTCCTGGTTCAGCCTCCCGCAGTCCGGCGCCTACTGTGCCGCCAAGTCCGCGGAGTGGTCGCTCACCAACACACTGCGCCTGCAACTCGCCGACCAGCACATCCGCGTGGCCGGCCTGCACGTCGGCTACATGGACACCGACATGGTCCGGTCCGTCGACGCGGCCAAGTCCGACCCCGCCGACATCGCCCGGATCGCCGTCGACGGCCTCGCCGCCGGCGACTACGAGATCCTCGCGGACAACACCTCCCGCCAGGCACAGGCCGCACTGGCCGGAGGCGTCTCCGCGCTCTACCCGCAACTCCCCTAGGGCCGACCGCCCAGGAACCCGCACCGAGCCGGCTCGATGCCGATGCTCGCTGCCGCACTCCATGCCGTCACCCGCCGGCGTCCACGTCCATTGATCCGTCACCAAGTGTCTGCTTTGGGAATGTAAGGAACGCCATGAAACAGCAAGGCAAGCAGCGGGTTCGGGGCGGCAGCGCCGTCTGGGCCGTGGCCATCACCAGCATGGCCGGATTCATCACCGCGCTCGACAACCTGATCGTCACCACCGCCCTCCCCTCAATCCGCAAGGACCTCGGCGGCGGCCTCGAAGACCTCGAATGGACAGTGAGCGCCTACACCCTCACCTTCGCGGTGTTGCTCATGTTCGGTGCTTCCCTCGGCGACCGATTCGGCCGCCGGAGGCTGTTCGCCATCGGGCTCGCGATCTTCACCACGGCCTCGGCCGCCGCAGCCCTCGCACCGGGGATGGGGGAACTGATCGCCGCGCGGGCGGCGCAGGGCCTGGGGGCCGCGATCGTGACACCGCTGACGCTCACCCTGCTGTCGGCCGCCGTCCCCGCCGAGCGGCGCGGCGCGGCCCTGGGTGTCTGGGGCGCGGCCAGCGGCATCGCCGTCGCCACCGGACCGCTCATCGGCGGCACACTCACCGAGCACCTGTCCTGGCAGTGGATCTTCTGGGTGAACGTCCCGATCGGCCTGGCACTGATCCCGCTCGCCCTGCTGCGGCTGGACGAGAGCCACGGCCCGAACCCGACTCTCGACCTCGTCGGCACGGCCCTTGCCAGCGGCGGTCTGTTCGGCATCGTCTACGCCCTGGTGCGCGGAAACACCGACGGCTGGACCAGCACCCCGGTGCTGGGCGGCTTCATCGCGGGTGCGGCTCTGCTCGTCGGCTTCGTCCTGTACGAACTGCGCGCCGAGCACCCGATGCTGCCGATGCGCCTCTTCCGCCACCGCTCCTTCAGCGCCATCAACGGCGCCAGCCTGCTGATGTTCCTGGGCATGTTCGGGTCGATCTTCCTGCTCAGCCAGTACCTGCAGACCGTCGGCGGCTACTCGCCGATGGAAGCCGGCGTACGGATGCTGCCCTGGACCGCCATGCCCATGATCGCCGGACCGCTGGCCGGGGCACTGTCCGACCGCATCGGCGGCGCACCCGTCGTCACCGTGGGCATGGCCCTGAACGCCGTCGGCCTCGGGCTCTGGGCCATCACCGTCGAGCCACACGTCGCCTACACCCACCTGCTGCCCGCACTGATCGTCTGCGGCATCGGCATGGGCATGTTCTTCGCACCCAGCGCCAACCTCGTCATGAGCACCGTCCGCACGGAAGAGCAGGGCATCGCCTCCGGCGCCAACAACGCGATCCGCGAGGTCGGCGGCGCCATCGGCGTGGCGTCGCTGGCCGCGGTCTTCTCCGCCCAGGGCGGCTACGGATCCGGCTCACAGTTCGTGGACGGGCTGATCCCGGCCCTCTGGGTCGGAGCCGGTGCCGTCGCCCTGGCAGCGGCTGTGGCGTTGCTGATGCGCCGGCAGCGCAAGGCCGACAGCTCGGCTGCCGGCCTTGCTGCAGGGAGTGCCCCGGCCGGCGCGGTCGCGACCTGAAGCCCGGACCGAGGGGCGGCCCAGCCGGTTACGGCGGGGCCGCCCCTCAACTGCCCTGCCCTGCCCTGCAGGTGCGTTCGTCGTGCGGGGTCATCACACCCTGGTCGAGGCCCCTCGGACAGCGCGCTTTTCGGGTCGGCGCTCGATCGGCTGAGGGGCAGTGTTTCCCTCACCGTGGGGGTCACCGGTTCGTCTTGCCGGCCAGGAAAGGCCACAGGTGTGCCAACAGTGCCTTCGGTTGCTCCTCCGGGATGAAGTGGCCGCACTCCGCGATCTCGGCACCGGTGACGTCGTCCGCATAGTCCCGCCAGATCTCCAGCGTCGGCAAGCGGGCAGGCAGCCCCTCGGAACCCCACAGGGCCAGCAGTGGCATGGTGAGGCGGCGGCCTTCGGCGGCGTCGATGTCGTCGAGCGCGGTGTCCTCCTCCATGGCGCGGTAGTCGTCCAGGCTCGCACGCAGGGCACCCGGGCGGGAGAACGCACGGACGTAGCCGTCGACCGCATCGACTGTGAGTCCGTGGCGGTTGTAGGTCCACCGTTCGAAGAAGTACTCGAGATACCCGCGGATGTCGCGCCCCACGAGGCGCTCGGGCAGATCGGGCTGCATGTGGAACAGCCAGTGCCAGTACCCGGAGGCGAGCGAGGCGTCCAGGCGGCGAAACATCTCCCGGGTGGGAACGATGTCGAGCACGGCCAGCCGCTCCACCTGGTCCGGACGGTCCAGCGCCCAGCGGTGCCCCACGCGAGCGCCGCGGTCGTGGCCCACGACCATGGCCCGCTCGAAGCCGAGCGCCTCGACGAGGCCTGCCATGTCGGCGGCCATCCGCCGCTTGCCGTAACCCGTGGTGGGCTTGTCGCTCAGGCCGTATCCACGCAGGTCCGGCGCCACAACCGTGTGCTCGGCGGCGAGATCCGCCAACACCGGCTGCCAGCAGTCGGAGGTCTGCGGCCAGCCATGGAGCAGGACAAGCAGAGGTCCAGCCCCGGCTCGGACGTAGTGCAGGCGGACCCCGTCCACCTGCGTCACTCCGGTCGTCACCGTCGGCCGTCCCATGGATCCGCCTTCCCGACACGAGCTAACCCTCTTAGACGGTTAAGCTAGCGGGCAGAATGGAGGTGTGGCAACAGACGACGTGTGGATCTGGGACGGCGGACGGGTCAGCCTGGACTTCACCAACACCCTGCGAAGCCGGTGGAGAACCGCTCCCGAGGAGACACTCCGGGGACCGGACGACCTGATGGGCTGGCTCCGGGAGGCCCGTCTGCTCGCACCGGGGACCACCGACGCCGCCACTGCGGCCATTCTCCTGTCCGCCCGACGGCTGCGCGAGAGCGTCGACCGGGCCGTACTGGCGGTCGCCGCCGGCCGACTGCCCGCATCCGGCGACGTGACGCTGCTCAACCGATCGGCCGCGGCGGCCCCCAGACCCGCCCTGCAACTCGTCATCACCGAGGACCGCCTGGAGCCCGCCGGCACCGCGCCCCTCGCGGCCGACCCCACCCTCGCGCTGGCGCTCATCGCCCAGGACGCCGTCGACCTGCTTCTGTCCGCCGAGATCCGGCGCGTACGCGTCTGCGGAGCGGACCGCTGCGCGTTGCGCTTCCTGGACCGCTCCCCGGCCCGCAACCGCCGCTGGTGCTCCATGTCCCGCTGCGGAAACCGCACCAAGGTCCGCCTCCACCAGGCGCGAACACGGCAGAGCGGCGGGATCACGGAAAGCTGACGGAGGAGTCCTCAGTTCACTCGGGCGACCGCGGGATCAGATCGTCCACTTCTCACCCACGCCCTCAAGGGTCCTGGCGATCGAGCAGTTCGATATGCCCCGGTCGAGACGGGGGTCCATTCCGGCGTACTGAAGCGCTTCGGTCCTCGCTTCCGTAGGAGTCACCCCAACCCCATCTGAGTTTACTTTTCTATACTCAGTAGGTAGCGTCATGACCAGCACATCAACCCGACCGCACGCGAGAAACGGGCGCTCAGGGGGACCTGCGCGAAGAATCACATCGACCACCCCACACAGAAAGGCGGCCGGCATGAAGGCTTTCGTCGTCGAGAAGTACGGCAAGGACGGCGCGCGCGCCGCAGAGGTACCCGAGCCCACGGTCGGAGACCGCGACGTCCTCGTCAGAGTGAGCGCCGCCAGCATCAACCCGCTGGACAAAATGGTCCGCAACGGGGAGTTCAAGCAGCTCCTGAAGTACAAGCTTCCGTTCGCGCTCGGGCACGACGTGGCCGGCGTCGTGACGCGGGTCGGCTCCGCCGTACACGGTCTCAAAGTCGGCGACGAGGTCTACGCCCGCCCGCGCGACCTGCGGATCGGAGGCTTCGCGGAGTTCATCGCGATGGACATGGACGATGTCGCACCCAAGCCGGCCTCCCTCACCCTCCAAGAGGCGGCCGCCGTGCCACTGGTGGCCCTGGCCGCCTGGCAGATCCTCGTCGACCGTGCCCACGTGAAGCCGGGTCAGAAGGTGCTCATCCACGCCGGTGCCGGCGGCCTCGGCTCGACGGTCATCCAGCTCGCCAAGCACCTCGGCGCCACCGTGGCGACGACCACGAACACCGACACCGAGAAGCTGGTCAGGAGCCTCGGTGCCGACGTCGTAGTCGACTACACCAAGGAGGACTTCTCGCAGGTGCTGTCCGGCTACGACCTGGTGCTGGACTCCCTGGGCGGGGCGAACCTCGAGAAGTCGCTGACCGTGCTGAAGCCCGGCGGCCTGGCCATCAGTGTCGTCGGCCCGCCGGACGCCGCCTTCGCCAAGCAGCTCGGCGCCCCCTCCTTCCTGGGCCTGGTCATGAACACGCTCAGCCGCAAGATCCGCAAGCAGGCGAAGGCGCTGGGCGTGCGCTACCAGTTCTTCTTCATGCAGGCCAACGGCTCCCAGCTGCGCAAACTCGGCACCCTCTACGACAGCGGGAAACTCCGCCCCATCATCGACAGCACCTTCCCGTTCGACCAGACACTCGAGGCGATGGCGCACGTCGAGCAGGGCCGCACCAAGGCCGGCAAGGTCGTGGTCTCGATGGTGCCCGGCAACGACTGAGACGCGGCCGGCCACGCCCCCTCCGTTCCGGCGCGGTCACCGGAGGGGGCGGTACATCGCGAAGAGCCGCAGCTGTGGACGTTCGCGCCTTTCCGCACGCCGTACGCTCGCGGCACAGCGCGCCGCGCGGCTCCAGACGGCCGCGCGGACTGTGCCCGGCCGCGCCAAACAGTCCGGCAGACCTTTCCCGGTTACCACTCGGTCCAGAACGCGGCAACCGCGACGAACGGTCGCATGCCATCGCCGTGGTCGACGAGATCGGACGCGGCCAGACACGCTTGCACCGACGGCGTACCGGCTGTCGCGGACAGCATCCGCCCGCATGGCTCCCGAGGGTCCGCTCGCGGTAAGCGCGAGGGCGCTCCGGATTCCTCCTGGCCCCGTCGAACGTCTGCCGCGGCAGTCTGCGGGGCCCGGCGCTCTCTCTCGTTGACGCGCGCGCCCCTCTTGCACGACCGGCCCCTTGCGCAAGGCTATGTCCCGCTCACGGCAGACATCCTCAGGACGGCAGCGTCCGTCCGCCGTGCGACGCATGTTGCCAGTGGGGAGTGCGGTCCTTGGCGACCGGGGCCGCGCGGACGCCCTCCAGGAAGTCGGGCGTGCGGATGGTCGCGCGGTTGAGGGCGAGTTCGGAGGTGAGGCACTCGCGCAACGTGTGCTGCCTGCCTCGGGACAGCAGGGCGTGAGTGATCTCCAGGCTCTGCGGCGAGGCGGACTCCAGAGCGAGCAACGCAGCTGCTGCCCAGGGGGTGCCGAGGTGGCGCAGGCGTTTCTCGATCTCGCCGAGGGTCGGCGCGCCGAACGCCCGGTCCACGTCCCCGCGTACCTCCGCCAGCCTGCTCTCCCCCAACGGTGGGGCTCCCGCCAAAGATCAACCTTGCGGGGGCGGCACCGGGAAAAGCAGACAGCTGCTGGTGGCGTGAGCGAGCAGGCGATCTGTCGCGTCGACCAACTGCGCCTGGGCGAGGGCGGTTTGGCGGCCCTTGCTGACAACTGTGCCAATGGCACGCACCACGCCCGTGTCCACGGTGATCCGCCGCAGGAATTTCACCGTCAGGTCGAGCGAGGTGTACGCCATTCCTTGCGGGAGGGTGGACTGGACGGCACAGCCCGCCGCCGAATCGAGCAGAGTGGCGAAGATTCCGCCGTGCACGCTGCCGATCGGGTTGTAGTGCTCCTCCCCCGGCGTCAGGGAGAAGACCGCCCTGCCGGGCTCCACCTCGTCCAGGGTGAAGTCGATGGAGTAGTTGATGGGCGGCCCCGGCAGTCGCCCCGCCTTCAGCTCGCGCAGGAAGTCGATGCCGGCCATGCGTCCGGCGGCTTCCGCCAGGATCGCGGGATCTTCCCATGCATACGTACGTGTTCGTCCCACGGTCGAGCGCCTCCATCTGACTTTTTCAAGTGAAGCTAGCTGCCGATTCACCTGACTGTCAATTACAAAGTCAGACGCCTAGGATGGCGGGATGGAGTGGCTTGAGGTGAGCACGGACAACTGTCCCGTCCAGCGCACGCTCGACGTGGTCGGAGAGAAATGGACGCTGCTGATCCTGCGTGACGCCGTCAACGGAGTCCGCCGCTTCGACGACTTCCACCGCCACATCGGCCTGTCGGAGGCCGTCCTCAGCGATCGCCTCCGCAAGCTGATCGGGGCCGGCGTCCTGAAGACCGTCGCCTACCAGGAGCCGGGCAGCCGCTCCCGCAACGAGTACCGTCTGACCCGCAAGGGCTGGGATCTGTGGCCCGTCCTGATGGCCTTGAGCCAGTGGGGCGAGGCCTACGCCCTCGACTCCGAGGACCCCGTACTGGACGTTCGCCACACCGAATGCGGCGCTCCGGTCCGCGTCGTCGTCGAGTGCTCAGCGGAACACTCCGCCCTCACTCCCTACGAAGTCACCGCTCGGCTGGGACCAGGGGCCCGCCTCCGGGCATGAATCATCAAACCTGGTCTCATAGATCGACAAGCGACATATCGCGAGGCCGTCGAGCCCGGGCCCATGACATCTGACGGTCGTGCCCAAGGAGGTGCTGCCGCCACCGGCCGGGGCATCACCACGTAGTGGGACGCCCTGGGTGTGAACGGCGACGAACTCCACCCAGGGCAGCGCTGGGCATCAGCGGGCCCCGGTCCAGCCCCGAAGGCGGCCCGTCAGCCCATCAGGTGCAACCCGTCCCCGAAGTCGATGCGGGCGAGGTCTGCGCGCGAGACGATGCCGAGCTTGGGGAACACGTTGGCCAGGTGATGGGCCACGGTGCGGGGACTGATCAGCAGCTGTGCCCCGATCTCCCGGTTGGTGAGCCCCTGCGCGGCCAGCCGTGCGACTCTCAGCTCCTGCGGGGTGAGGATGGCTGCGGTGTCCCGGGCCGGTGCGAGGTCGCGGTGCAGGTACTGCCCGGTCAGTTCCTGTTCGGCCCGGGTGCGGGCGAGCAGGGGCGCCGCGTGCAGTCGCCGGAAGATCTCCGCGGCTTCGGCGAGCTGGGTCCGGGCGTCGGTACGGCGGCGGGCCCGCCGCAGCCACTCGCCGTACAGCAGTCGGGTGCGGGCGTGGTTGAAGGGCCGCGACCGGGCTCCGGGAACATCCAGCGCGAGCCGGAACTGCTCCTCCGCGTCCGCCCCCGACGCCAGCAGGGCATCCACCAGGTGCGTCGCGGAGATCGCCCACGCCGCTCCGGTCCGCTCGGCCCACCGCCGCAGCAGCCGCGCCTGTTCCTCGGCCGTCGCCCGCTGCCCGCTCTGGAGGGCGGCCTCGGCGGTGTCCGGCGCGGCGAGCACCGCGATGGTGGGGTGCGCCGCGTGGTGTCCGCCCTCGGTCAGGCGGACCAGGTAGTCCAGGGCTTCTTCGGCCCGGCCGGCGAACAGCGCCGACATGCCGAGGGTCCACTGCGCGGCGGCGCTGAGCAGGCGCACACTGCGCGGCATGGAAACCTCGAAGGCCCGGGCGGCGTAGTCCGCGACGGCCGGCTCCTCGCCTCGGACGGCTGCCAGCCACCCCAGACAGTTGTGGCACTGCGACGCCAGGTGGTCGTCACCGATCTCCCCGGCCACCTGGAGCCCCTCCAGGGCGTTCGCCGCGGTCGACGTCCAGGAACCCTGCACGATGCCCAGCGCAGCCACCTGTGCCAGCGCCTGGGTCAGGGCGGTCACCTGGTCCGTGGGCCGCAGCCGGTCGATCTCGCCGCGCAGAGCCTCCTCCAGGGCGGACTCGATGCCCCAGGCGATCGCCACCGGCGCCGGCGGCATCAGGAACCAGGAACTGCCGCTGAGCCGGCTGAGGACCTCGGCGTCGGGGGCCACGGCCTGGTCGCTGTCGTCGGCTCCGTCGCTCAGGTCCTGGGTCCACCACTGGCGCAGCAACGGCAGCAGATCGGCGTTCGGGAAGTTCCCCTGCGGAAGCCGCCGCTCGAGCCGCTCGAGCGCCTCGCGCTGCAGCTCGCCGTGCCCGGCCGCCCACGCCGCCCGCAGCGCCATGCTGCCGAGCTGGAACGCCTGCCCGGCGTCGGCCACCCGCTCCATGTCCCGGAGCAGCCGACGGCAGGCGATTTTCAGATCGCCGTGCGCGAACTCGATCAGCCCGCTCAGCCCTTCGCTGAGCTCCCCGACCGCGGCTTCGGAGGACATCCCTTCCGCCCGCTCCAGCATGCCCCGCGCCGCATCGACCTGTCCGGCCTCCCAGGCCGCCCTCGCCCCGTAGGACAGTCGCCGTGCCGCGTCGTCCGCGGCGGGTGACAGCCTCGCCGCCCGCTGCAGGGCACGGGCAGCCGTGGCACAGCCGCCGCGCGCCCAGGCACGGCGGGCCGACTCCTCCAGCAGCCGGGCCACCTCCTCGTCGGTTCCGCCCGTGGCTTCCACGGCTGCGGCGAGATGCCAGGGCCGCAACTCGCCGGCGTGCTCGCCGCTCAGCACGGAGGCGAGAGCGTGATGCACAGCCTGCCGGTCCACGGGCGGCGCCACGTCGTAGACCACCGCCCCCATGAGCGGGTGGCGGAAGCGGATCCGCCCGCCCGAGCCCGTGGTGAGCAGGCCCGAGTGCTGGGCCTCGTCCCACGCGGCCGCGTCGAGGCCGAGCACGCCACCGGCCTGGCGCACGGTGTCCCGGTCACTGCGGTCGTCGGCGGCGGCGAGGAGAAGCGCGGTGCGGGCAGGCGCCGACAGCCTCTCGATCCGGGCGTGGAAGGAACGACGCAGGCGGGGCCCGACAGAGATCTGGTCGTCGCCGAGCGGATACGCCGAGAGGTCGCCGGCCGCTTCGGACGTGGGCAGCTCCTGGAGTGCCAGCGGATTGCCGGCCGCCGCGCGGACCGTGCGGCGGATCACCGTCTCGTCCGCGTGCGGAGCGAGGGCACGGGCGAGGAGCCGTGCGTTGTCGTCGTCCAGCCCGCGGACCTCCATCGCCGCCAGTTTTTCCCAGGGGCCCTCGACGGGATCGTCGTGGCCGGTGAGGAGCATGACCACGGCCTCGTCGCGCAGCCGGCGAGCGACGAAGGCCAGGCACTGGGCGGACGGCTCGTCCAGCCACTGGGAGTCGTCGACGACGATCAGAACCGGCCGCTTGCCGGCCAGCTCGCCGACGAGCGTCAGTACGGCCACGCCGATCAGAAACCGGTCCGCCGCAGCGTTGCTGGTACCGAGCGCCCCGTTCAAGGCGTTGGCCTGCGGCTCCGGGAGCGTGCTGATCCGCTCCGTCACCGGCCACAGCAGTTCGTGCAGTGCGGCGAAGGCCAGCTGCGACTCAAGGCGAGTGCCCCCGCATCGCAGGACGGTGAAGTCCGCGGCGGCCGACTCAGCCACGTATTCGAGCAGGGCGGTCTTACCGATGCCGGGGTCACCCCACAACATCACGCTCGCTCCCAATCCCTGACGGGCACCGTCAAGGATCCGGTCAAGGGCTGCCTGCTCCTGGCGCCGTCCGTATAGGTCCATTTGCTTGAGAGGTTAATGGGTTGCCGTCGCCCGGAGCCACTGCCGCAACCCGGGTTCAATGACGCCAGGCCATATGTGACGGACACGGTGACGGACACGGTGACGGATCCGCTTGCCGCGCTTCCTTCGTAGCGTCGGGCGTGATCAGTGACCTCGCGCCTCACCGAAGGAGAAGGACATGGCGACAAGGACATGGCAACGGTGATCCGGGGTCGGGAGCGCCGGCAGGACAGTGGCTCAGCTCGTTGTGACGGACGCCGATATCGCCGCGGCGGCCACGGACCCGAAACCGAGGCTGCGCTACACCGCCGTCCCGACCGCCGGCCGCGTCAGCACGTTGCGCCACGTCTCCCTGCCCGGCCCTCGGCCCGCAGCCCGGCGCGCCCAGCCGGCCGGCTGACACCCCCTCGTCCGTCGAGCCGATCGGGGCATCGAGGCAACAGCAAGGCGAAGCACGACATGGCCACGCGTCTGCGAGAGCTGGTCCTGGGCGTCGCCTCTGCCAGGTCAGGGCGCCCTGACGAACACGCATCCCTGACGAGCCGTCAGGGTCATCCTTGGAGCGAACGATGACGCAGCCCAGCACGATCAGCGTGGAGCGGTCGGCACCAGGGATCCGCAAGATCACATTCTCGAATCCTCCGGTGAATCTCATCGTCGGGGAGACCGTGTCCCGACTGGTTGAGGTCGTCACTGAGCTGAGCGAGGACCCGCAGGTTCACGTTGCCATCTTCACCAGCAGTACACCCGGCTACTTCTTCAACCACTTCGATCTCGACCGGGTTGCCGACTTCATGCCGTCCGATCCGGAGGCGACGCCGGCGTGGATCGATCTCGTGGTTGGGCTGTCCACCGCTTCGTTCATCAGCATCGCGTCCATCCGCGGACGGACCCGGGGCGGCGGGGACGAACTGGCCCTGGCCTGCGATCTGCGCTACGCCAGCCGCGAGCACGCGGTGTTCGGCCAGCCCGAGGTCGGCGGCGGGATTCTTCCCGGCGGCGGGGGCACGGAACGCCTGCCCCGACTCACGGGACGGGATCGGGCGCTGGAAGCCATCCTCAGCAGCAATGACTACGACGCCGACACGGCAGAACGCTATGGATGGGTGACCCGCGCCGTCGCCGACGCCGAACTGGACGGCTTCGTGGACGGTGTGGCAAAGCGGCTGGCGTCCTTCGACAAGACAGCGCTGGCAGCCGCCAAGGCTCAGGTCAACCGGGCGACGCTCCCGCCCGACGCCGACCTGCGAGCGGCCTACACCGGATTCCTGGGCTCCCTGACCTGGCCAGGGGTCCAGGCATTCCTGCCCCGGTTCGAGAAGCTCCTTGCCGAAAAGGGTCCCGAAGAGGTGGAACTCCGCCTGGGCGACTACCTCGGCATCGCACGTCAGGAAAGCCGGTGAACACCGACTGCGAAGCGCCGCTCGCGACCCGTGGACGACGCCTCCGGGATCCCCTCCAGCGCCACGATCACAACAGCCTCCACCTGTTCGACACCGACGACCGGCGGGCGGCCGGGCCGGAGGCTCGTCGACCGGACCGTCCAGCCGCCCAGCGAGACCCGTAGCCACGGACGGACCGTGTCCGCCGACGTGCGCAGGCGCCTGGCGACCGACGGAGGGAACATCGAAGGGCAGGCCCGTACACGCCGGCACACCGCGCACCCGTACCGCGAGTGCCCGGGCGCGGTTCACCGGCCCAGGACCAGTGCTCCACCACAGGCCGCCCGCCCTCACCCACCGCCCGTCACCAGCGGTTCCAGCTTCGGACCGCGACACCGCACGAGCACCCGGCACAAGAACTCGTACAAGGCCCGAGAACGGCCCGGCTGCGCAGGACACCAGAAGGAGTGGACCAATGAGGGGCACCGTCACCATCATCGACAAGGGCGACGTGCGGGTGCACAGTTACATGGCTCCCGACGACAGCATCAACGTCACCACCCAGCTGATCGAGACCCCGGGCCGGCTGGTCGCGGTGGACGGCCAGATCACGATCGCGGGCGCCGACGAGGTCGTCGCATACGCCAAGGAACTCGGCAAACCGCTGGACCGGCTCATCATCTCCCATGAACACCCGGACCACTTCCAGGGCGCGGCCCGCTTCAACGCACCCATTCACGCGCTGGCCGTCACACGCGATCAGATGGCGGCGCGGGGCGACCTCAAGGACCCCACCGGCATCCCGGTCCCCGCAGCGGAGGTGGCCCCCACCGTCCTGATCACCCCGGGTACCGAGGTCATCGACGGCGTTCCCTTCGTCTTCGAAGCCCTCTCCGGCGGTGAGACCTCCGACCAACTACTGATCCGGCTGCCCGAACACGGGGTGCTGGTGGCGCAGGACATCGTCTACCACAAGACCCATGTGTTCGTCGGAAACCACGACATCGACCGCTGGCAGGTCATCCTCCAGGAACTCGCCGACCCGGCTTACGACACGATCCTGCCCGGACACGGACTGCCCGCGGGACAGGCCGTTCTCACGGAGATGGCCGAGTACCTGGAGGCCGCCCGCGAGCTCCTCGGCGACGACGGCCAGGCCTACAAGCAGGCCATCATCGAACGCTTTCCCACCTATGCGGCTCCCCTGGTGATCGACATCAGCAACTTCTACCTGTTCGGCACCCCGATCGTCATCCCGTCCGCCTGACCGCGCCGGTCCGCCGTAGGCGCGACGCGGCCGGCTGGTGCTTCACTCGCGGGTCGCGTCTCTTGCCTGCCGAGCACTTCCCGGGTTATAATATTACGATCATAAGTTAAACGGGTTGAGCAACAGGTACAGACAGCGACTCGGCCAGTGGCGAACGACACGCGCGCGCGGCCATGACAGGCAAGGCGGCCACCTCGGCGCTCGTTCATCAGCTCGAACGGCGCGCACCACATGCCACACAGTGCGGGCCCACCGCAGCCGATACCGCGCCGACGGACAGGGCGGCGGCACCCGCACCCCCCACCAGACGCAACAGCCCCATGGTCGTCGGACGCGATCACAGCCACGCAAGCCCCCTACGAAACGGAACCACGCCATGAGCCAGCCCAGCACGATCCGCCTGGAGCGGACGACCCCGCGGACCGCCAGGATCACGTTCGCGAATCCTCCCGCGAACCTGGTGATTCCCGAGTCCGCCGTGACGCTGCTCAAGATCGTCAAGGAGCTCGAGAACGACCCGGACATCCAGGTCGTCGTCTTCAGCAGCGACCTCCCCGACTTCTTCGTCAACCACTACGACGGCGCCGCGGCCGCCGACCTCCCCCAGCCCGAGCACGAGGACGACAACCCGGTCTGGACCGACATGGTCCTGCGGCTGACCAAGGCTCCGTTCATCAGCATCGCGGCCATCCGGGGCCGCACCCGCGGCGCGGGCAACGAGCTGGCCCTCGCCTGCGACCTGCGCTACGCCAGCCGCGAGAAGGCGATCTTCGGCCAGCCCGAGGTCGGCATCGGCATCGTCCCCGGCGGAGGCGGCGGCGAGCGACTCCCGCGCTCCATCGGCCGCGACCGCGCACTGGAGGCGATCCTGACCAGTGCCGACTACGACGCCGACCTGGCCGAGCGCTGGGGATGGGTCACCCGGACCCTGCCCGACGCGGAACTCGACGCCTTCGTCGACGCGACGGTCGCCCGCCTCGCCTCCTTCGACCGGCAGGCACTGGCGACCGCGAAGTCCCAGGTCAACCGGGCGACACTGCCGCCGGACGCCCACCTGGTCGCCGCCTTCGGCGAGTTCGCGGCCACACTGACGCAGCCGGGATTCGCCGCGCGAGCGGTCGGGCTCGGCGCGCTGGCCGCCGAGAAGGGCCTCGACGTCGAGTACGAGTTGGGCGAGTACATCGGCCGCGTCAACGAGAACCTCTGATCACCTCCTGCCGCGGCACGACCGGCCCCGGCGCCCGACAGGGACCCCAGTCGGCGCCGCGGCACCCTGGTGGGTTCCGGCCCCGACCCACCAGGTTCCCAGCGATGGTCGGGCATGCCTCGACGGCAGCCCGGCCCCCCACGGAGCGGACGCCATCGCGAAACCGTGCACGGCTTCGTCGGGCCCTGAGCGAGCGGGGCTCCCCCGGCGGATTCCCGCACACGCTCGCCCCCTGTGCGACTCGCATGCGCGGCGACATCCCGCTGCCCGTTCCACAGTTCCAGCAAGGCGCAGGCGCTTCCGCCTCGCAGCACCATGACCAAAGGCCCCTCCGCATCATGCCGAGCCACGACACGCCCAAGCCCATCCGCGCGGACGCAGCACGTAACCGCACCCGCCTGCTCGACGCCGCGCGCCATGCGTTCACTTCCGGACAAGTACCGGTGTCGATGAAGCAGATCGCGCGGGACACGGGGGTCGGCATCGGCACGCTCTACCGGCACTTCCCCACCCGGGAAGCACTGGTCGAAGCGATCTACCGGCATGAACTGGCCCAGCTGTGTGCCGACGCCGAGGCGCTCCTGCACACGAGGCATCCAGCCCACGCCCTACGCAACTGGATGGACCACTTCGCCGACTACGCGATGACACGACGAGAGACCGCAGACGCCCTACGGGCAGTTCTCGCCTCCGGCGCCGGGACCGTGTCGCCGGCACGTGAACAGCTCTCCGCAACTGTGCAAACCATTCTTGCCGCCGGAATCGCCGCCGGGACGCTGCGCGACGACGTTCACGCCGAGGACATCGTCATCATCCTCGTCGGCATGCTCACCACTACCTCGCCAGCAGACGGGCGCGACCAACTGAGCCGCATGTTCGACCTGCTCATGGATGCCGTCCGCGCCCCAGCAGTCCCGGCCGGTCCCCTGCCTCCTGTCGGCGCCTCCGAGCTCGCAGGGGTGCGGAGGGCGTAGAGGGAGACCAGCAGGCGGATCAGGCCGATGACGCCTCCGGCGACACTGGAGGTCTGATCCGCCCTGTCCAGCCCGAAGCGCGCGCCCGCCCAGACGATCAATTCCAGGTGAGACCCCGACACTTCCCCCGAACGTGTGTTTTCCGTCATGGCTGAAGGGCAACTTCCCCTGGGAGCATCGGTGATCCACCGAACGGACGGGGGGAAGCGGAATGACCACTGCGCACAGACGGGTTCGGCTCGGGGTGGGGCTCGTTGCGGCCGTGCTGTCGCTCGCGGGCTGCTCGGGCGGGGGTGCCGACGACGCCGGGTCCGGCGAGTCCGCGAGCGCGACCGTGACCGCGGCGGACGCGGCCGGCACCCCCTCGGCCGCCTCGCCCACCCCGGTGGTCTCGCCGTCGGACGTGTATCCCACGAACGCGGACGGGTGCCACCCGAACGCGAAGTGGAGCACGGCGAAGGCGGTGGACTGGGTCGACTGGGGGCAGATCGGCCAGCCCGCACTGGCCGCGGGAGAGGTCCGTTTCGGCAAGTCCACGCCCGGTTTCGACGGGCCCCTGTGTGCCAAGGTCGCTGTCCAGGTCGAGTACTGGCGGATCAACTACCGGCCGTCCTCCGCCACTTCGGCCGCCGACCCCCTTGCGAGGGAGGTGAACTACGACTTCTCCATGAAGTCCCTGAAGCGCAGCGAACTGCACATCGACGGCCGTGCGGTCCACGACGTGAAGCCGCCGAAGGGCTTCGCCTCGACCAAGGCCAGCCCCTGCGACGGCTTCCTGGAGGCGATCTACGTCGGTGCTCCGCTCAAGTCCCGCGAACTGCCGACCAAGATCGACACGGGTAACTCGATCCTCGGCGACACCGTCACCTTCCCCACCAAGCGCGTAGTCGACTACCACGTGTTCGCGCCCTCCGGGCCCCAACTCTGCGACGACAACGGCGTCCCCACGGCGTCCCCCGCCCCGTCCGGCTACCCGTCCTCCGGCTTCGGCCTGTCCACACCGTCCGTCCCCGAATTCCAACTCACCCCGAAGAGCTGAAGAGCTGACGACCGCGGCCCGGCAGCGCGGACATCAAGCGGTCGGGACCCAGCGCGCCGGGCACTTGTGGACGACGGGCCGGGTGGGCTCTGGCGGTGCCTGCTTGAGAGTGACGCTCTGCATGAACGGCTGCGCGGGTGGGAGGGGAGATCAGGGGCGGATGAGGGCCTTGAGGACCTGACGGTCGGCCATGGCCCGGTAGGCGTCCGGTGCCTGGTCGAGGGGGAAGGTGCGGTCGAAGACGCGGCCGGGGGTGATGGTGCCGTCCAGGACGTCGGGCAGCAGTTCCGGGATGTAGGCGCGGGCGGGGCTGGCGCCGCCGGTCAGGGTGATGTTGCGCATGAACTCGGCCGGACCGATCGGGCCCTGCTCGTACTGGGGGACGCCCAGGCGGCTGATGGTGCCGCCGTCCAGGACCGCGCCGAGCGCGGTGTCGAGGGCCTGGCGGGTGCCGACGGCCTCGATCACCTTGTCCACGCCGCCGGTCAGCTCACGGATGCGGGAGATACCCTCCTCGCCGCGCTCGGCGACCACGTCGGTGGCGCCGAACTCGCGGCCCAGAGTGGTGCGGGCTTCGTGGCGACCTGCGAGCACGATCCGCTCGGCACCGAGCCGCTTGGCGGCGATCACCGCGCACAGGCCGACCGCGCCGTCCCCGACCACCAGCACCGCATCGCCGCGGCCAACGCCGGCGGTGACGGCGCCGTGGTGGCCGGTGGTCATCACGTCGGACAGCGCCAGCAGCGACGGCAGGAGCGCGGAGTCGGTGGCCACCGGCAGCTTCACCAGGGTGCCGGTGGCGCAGGGGACACGGACGGCTTCGCCCTGCCCGCCGTCCACGCCGTCGAAGCCGTACCGGCCGCCGTTGCGGCACGAGATGTGCAGGCCCTTGGCGCAGTAGTCGCAGGTGTTGTCGCTGTAGGTGAACGGGGCGACGACCAGGTCACCGGCCTTCAGGCCGCTCACATCCGCGCCGGTCTCCTCGACGACGCCGAGGAACTCGTGCCCCATGGGGCGACCGGTGCCGGCGGCGGGCATGGACGCGTAGGGCCACAGGTCACTGCCGCACACGCAGGCGGCCAGCGTGCGCACCACCGCATCGGCCGGATCGACGATCTTCGGGTCGGGCCGGTCCTCGACGCGGACGTCACCGGCTCCGTACATCAACGCTGCACGCATGAAAGGTACTAACTCCCAACGGGGGTCGTGCTGGGCGGTGCGGATGAATCAGCGTTCGAGCATCTGCGCCTGGGCCTCGGTGTGGGTGTCCCCGGCGGCGGGCGGCAGGCTGCTGAGCTGGTGGAGCTGCTCGGCGGTCAGGGTGACCGTGTCGGCGGCGGTGTTCTCCTCGACCCGGCTGACGCGCTTGGTGCCGGGGATCGGGGCGATGTCGTCACCCTGGGCGAGCAGCCAGGCCAGCGCGACCTGCGCCGGGGTGGCGCCTACCTCGGTGGCCAGGGCCTTGACCTCGTCGGCGAGCGCCAGGTTGCGCTGGAAGTTCTCGCCGGTGAAGCGCGGGTTGTCGCGGCGGAAGTCGCCTTCATCGAACTGTTCGGTGGAGCGGACGGTGCCGGTCAGAAAGCCGCGGCCCAGCGGGGAGAACGGCACCAGGCCGATGTTCAGCTCCCGCAGGACGGGCAGGACGCGCTCCTCGATGCCGCGGGTCCACAGGGAGTACTCCGACTGCACCGCGGTGACCGGCTGGACGGCGTGGGCGCGGCGGATCGTATCCGGACCGGCCTCCGACAGGCCGAAGGCGCGGACCTTGCCCTCGGCGATCAGCTCGCCCACGACGCCGGCGGTCTCCTCGATCGGCGTGTTCGGATCCACCCGGTGCTGGTAGTACAGGTCGATGTGGTCGGTGCCCAGCCGCTTCAGGGAGCCCTCGACCGCCGTGCGGATGTTGGCCGGGCTGGAATCCAGGTTCCACGCACCCTCGCCGACGTGCGAGACCAGGCCGAACTTCGTGGCCAGCACTACCTTGTCCCGGCGGCCCTTCAGCGCCCGCCCGAGCAGCTCCTCGTTGGTGTAGGGGCCGTAGATCTCGGCAGTGTCGATGAGCGTGACGCCCAGCTCCAGCGCCCGGTGCACGGTCCTGATCGACTCCGCGTCGTCGGTGCCTGAGCCGGTGTAACCGTGGGACATGCCCATCGCACCCAGCCCGATCCGGGAAACCTCCAGGTCACGCAGCTTGTTGTACCGCATCTCGCCTTCTCCGGTTGGTGGCGTTGCCCGCACCCTCACCCTTGCCCGGCCCGGCAGGTCGTGCCGGTTGAAGCCTGGGCGTCGGCGAGGGGGCCGGCGTCTTCCTCATTCACCTTCGCCCGGACTGCTCCGGTGTGGCAGGGCGGGTTCTTCAGGGGTAATGACAGGGCCCCCCTCCCCTCTGCGGGGCGGGTGCCCGCCGGGTGAGACTGGAGTCATGGCATCCGAGAGCGCGAACAGCGAGGGCGTCGAGTTGGGCCGCTTCCTGCGCGCCCGCCGCACCCAGACCAGCCCCGAACATGTCGGCCTCAGCGTCGGCTCCGGCATCCGCCGCACCCCGGGTCTGCGGCGCGAGGAGCTGGCCACCCTCGCCGGCATCAGCATCGACTACTACGTGCGCCTGGAACGCGGCAAGGAGACCCGTCCCAGCCCCGCCGTCCTCGACTCCCTCGCCCGCGCCCTGCACATGGACGACCAGGAACACCAGCACCTGCGCGAACTCGCCGCCCGGGCCGCTCGCTACGCGCCCGAACCGCCCCCGGCCCCGAGCCGCACCGTGCGCCCCCACCTGAAACTGCTGCTGGAATCGCTGCGGCCGAACCCCGCTTACGTCATCAGCCGCAGCATGGACATGCTGGCCTGGAACTTCGGCGGCCTCGCCCTGTACGCGGGCCTGGAGGACTGGCCGGCCAAGCACCGCAACCTCGCCCGCTACCTCTTCCTCCACCCGGCCGCACGTGATCTGTTCCCGGACTGGGACCGCCAGATCACCGGCTGCGCGGCCCGGCTTCGCGCCGTCGCAGGCACCGCCCCCGACGCCCCCGACCTGACCAACCTCGTCGGTGAACTCCTCCTCAAGAGCCCCGACTTCGCCCGCCTGTGGGAACGCTACGAGGTCACCCGCCGCAAGCCCGCGCAAAAGACCTTCCACCACCCCCGCATCGGCACAGTCACGCTCACCTCCCAGTCCATGCAGCTGGAAGGCACACCCGGCCAGCGCATCGGCGTCTACACCGCCGAACCCGGCACCCCCGACCACGACGCCATGCTCCTGCTCGACATGACCGCTCCCCAAGCCGCACAGCGCCCGGCGCGTTCGAACGCGGAACAGCACCGCCAGCAGCCGTAAGTGAAGCACCCGGCCCAACCAGCGGATACAACTTCCGATGCACCCACCCGTTGGGCGGCCACAGAAGCGAACGCTGCGCTGCCAGCCGCTCAGCGGCGGTACCCGACGTTGCCGTAACCGCGGTCTCATGGCTGCCTCCTGAAACCAGCTGGGCGACCTCGAGTGACCCAGCTTGGCGAAGGAGCCGGGAGCGGCATCGGGATGGTGGGGGCGGGGAAGCCGGTCCAACCTGGCGGGCCGGGTCGGTGAACACCAGGCACCGAGCTTTGAGGAGGCGGAAGATCGAGCGCTGTCCCTGGCCCGGGAACGCGACCGGCCCCAGCGACCGGCCACGGGGTCCGCGTCGGACTCCGTGGCCGGGTGCTCTGGACGGTCGCCTTTCGGTCAGCGGGTTACAACTGCGGCTGCGGCATCCGCTGCCAGCGGAACGGGCCGTAGGTTGTGTCGGTGGCGGCGTAGTTGGCGTTCGGGTCGGCGGTCAGTTTCAGCCATTCCAGCGGGGTTGTGCTGCCGTGCACGACGATCCGGTGGAAGTTCGAGACGTTGTAGTACGGGTGTTCGTTCCATGCGTTGTCACCCGGGTCATGGGCGCACACACCGGCGCCGGTGGCGGGGTCTGTTTCGCCGGCGCACGTCGCCGTCGGCGAGAGAGGGTTGTCCGAGCGGTACAGGTGCGAGTCACCGTTGAGCATCAAGACCGGGCGGCCGAACTCGGTCGTCTTCGCAGCGAGCTCGCTGATGATCGGTTCGTAGTTCGTCAGGTGGTCCTTGGTCTTGCCGTCGAGGTCCCACATGTCGGCCTGCGCCGTGATCACCACAGCCTTGGCATGGTTGGCCCGCGCGTCGGCGAAGGCGGCATCGAGCCAGCGGACGTCGGCCGCGGTCCGGTTGGTCCGCTCGTCGATCTGCGTCTGCGTCGCGGTCGGCACCTTGTACCAGGGGTCGGCGTCGTTGTTCGAGCCGCCCGGCGCGTTGATGGTCACGAAAACGATGTCGTGCTGAGCCCACCTCACGTTTTCGATGTACTGCGCGTCGGCCGGGTGGCTCGGGTCGTAGGCGGTCGCCTGGGATACCACGTTCAGTGTCCCGCTGCCGAGAGTGCGGCCGGGCTGCGCGAAGAAGTCCCGCCGGACTTCGGCGAGGTTGTCGAGCGGGTTGCCACAGTGGTAGCTGACGCAGTCCGCCGGGTTGGTCGACAGGCCGCTTGTGCCGATGTAGTTGATCGCACCGGAGGCGGAGTCGTAGAAGCCGCCCCCCTGACCGGGCGAGGTGAGGCTGGACGCCTTATGGCAGTCGGCCCACTCGTTGTCGCCCGGGGTGTAGACGAGCGGCTTCGTGAAGGTCTGCCACACGGATGCGATCGAGGCGTCGTAGTCCTTGTTGCAGAACTCTTTGCCCGAGTGGATGTCTCCCACGTGGATGACGTCGCTGATCGTCGGGTCACTGTTGATGGTGCTGATGAACGCCGGGGTCTTCTGGAACTGCGAGGTGTCGGCGCTCTGGCCCGCGGGTGCGTACGCCGACTTGCCGTACGGCGAGTCTCCGAACACGGCGAGTGTCAGTGGGCCGCGGGCCGCCGATGCCGTGGCGACCGGCACTACGGAAGAGGCAAGGCCGACGGCGACGAGTGTGATAAGGCCGCGTCTCAGGGTGCGTCCCACAATGTGTCCCTCTTTCAGGTGCAGTTGTGGGGGGCGCTCCAGTGAACTGGCCCAGAGCGGGCGCGACAGCGCATCAATGGCGTCCTGGAGATGACAAGCAAGTGAATTTCCAGCCGCTGCTGCCGCGGGGCTCGCTCCTGCTCGCTCCCTGCATGGCCCAGTCGTGGGACTTGCGCCAGGAACACCTGATGCTTCCGTGGCAAGCGCCCCAGTGACTTCAGAATTCTCCAGAGGGGCGTCCGCCGGAGCGGACGCCCTTTGTACGGCGGCGTCCAGGCTGACTCAGGATGAGCTGACCGGCACCTCTGGCGAGCGTCGGCGGTTCTCCTCGGCAATCCTGCCGCCATGGTGCCGCAAGTCCCCGAAGGGCAGCGAGGTGCTGCCACTGCTTTACCTGCATGGCCTGTCCTGTGGTGACTTCGTGCCCGCGCTCGAGCAGTTCCTGGCTCCTCGGCCGATCCGTCCCCGGCGACAGTGACGTGGCTGACCGCGCAGTGGCAGGCCGATCACACCGCCTTCCAGGATCGCGACCTGTCGGCCACCGACTACGTCCATGTCTGGGCCGACGGGGTCCCCCTGCGCATCCGCCTGGAGGAGGCGAAGGCCGCCGTGCTGGTGCTGATGGGCGTGCGCGCCGATGGCACCAAGGAGCTGATCGCGATGAGCGACGGCTACCGCGAGTCGTCAGAGGCATGGGCTGGTCTGCTCCGCGACTGCGCCCGCTGCGGCATGCGCGCCCCGATGCTGGCCGTCGGCGACGGTGCACTCGGCTTCTGGAACGCTTTGAGCAGGTCTTCCCCATGACCCGCCACCAGCGGTGCCGCCTTCGCCAGGCAGTACGGCGCGAAGTACCCCAAGGCCGTCAGGCGGATCACCGACGGCGAGGACGAGCTGCTGGCGTTCTTCGACTACCCGGCCGAGCATTGGATCCACCTGCGTACGACGAATCCTCTCGAATCGACCTTCGCCACCGTGCGACGTCGAACGAGGGTCACCAGGGGTGCCGGAAGCCGGGCCGCCGCCCTGGCCATGGTCTTCAAGCTCATCGAGTCCGCCCAGGCCCGCTGGCGAGCCGTGAACGCACCCCACCTCGTCGCCCTCGTCCGTGCCGGCGCCCGCTTCGAACGCCGCGGGCTGGTCGAACGGCCCGAAAGAAGGGCCGCATGACCGACCCGCAGCACGACCGTGAAACCCCCGAGCACCAGCGTTACGCGCACTACCCTCGTCTGAGTACGGTCCGGTCAACGCGGGGCGCGCATCGAGGGAGAGCAACGAAGATGAGACCACTTCGATACTCGATCAACGTCACGCTCGACGGCTGCTGCCATCACGAGGCAGGGCTCCCCCCGGACGAGGAGTCGATGCGCTATTGGACCGCTGAGTTGGAGCGAGCCGATGCCCTGCTATTCGGCCGGGTGACCTACGAGATGATGGAGTCGGCGTGGCGGAAGCCGGCCACGGGCACGTGGCCTGACTGGATGAATGAGTGGCAGATCCCGTTCGCCGAGACCATCGACCGGGCGAAGAAGTACGTCGTGTCGAGCACGCTGAGCGGGGTCGATTGGAATGCCGACCTGGTGCAAGGGGACTTGGGGCAAGCGGTTCAGCGGCTCAAGCAGGAGTCAGGCGAGGGCCTGTGGGTGGGTGGCGTGACGCTCCCCCTGGCGTTGGCAGAACTGGGACTGATCGACGAATACGAGTTCCTTGTTCAGCCGGTCCTTGCCGGACACGGGCCGACGTTGCTCTCCGGTCTGCGCGAGCGCATCCAGCTCGAGCTCGTGGACCGCCATGAGTTCCGGTCGGGGGCGGTAGCCCTGCGATACCGGCCCACGCGAGTTACGGCTTGACATGATCTGTCCGGGCGCGTTGGCCGCTCCCTCGCGAAGGAACGACAGCTCGGGGTCGCGCTGCCCCGCGCTGGCCGTGCCCCCGAACGGCGGACATATCGACGGGGGGCAGCAGGGACCGGCCGTAGTTGAACACCATCCGGCGCATGTTCTCGGTGACCTTCGACTTTCTGCTGTCCAGGCGGGCCTGGCCGGGGAAGGGCAGGCCGACGCCCTGCTGCCCGACACCGTTCACTGCGATCAGGAGTGACTCGGACGGTGCTGCGTCATCGCGCCGCAGTCGCCCGTCGCCGAAGCTGTGCGGCCTCGCGGCGCAGTGCTTCCACGGTGGCCGTCACCTCGGAAGAGCGGTCGCTGACCGTGACGGCGACGATGGCTCGGCCGAGCCAGGCGGGGTCCTCGACCTGGACGGTGCGCACTCCGGCGGGGACCGCGGCCGCGGCCACTTCGGGGAGTACGGCGATGCCGAGACCGGCGGCGACGAGGCCGAGGCGAGTGGGCCATTCGCGGGCGGCGTAGGCGATCCGCGGATGGTCGAGGGTCGGCCAGGCGCCGAACTGGGGGTCGTCACGCAGGCCCTTGCCGACGATCCAGGGTTCGTCCCTCAGCTTGGTCACCGGGATGGTTCCGCGGCCGGCGAACCGGTGGTCGACAGGGACGGCAAGCAGCAGGCCGCCCTCGAGGAGCAGGTCGCGGCGGAGTCCCTCGAAGTCGTAGGCGGGCAGGTCCGGTCCCACGCCGATCACCGCGACGTCGATGCGGTGAGCGCGGAGTTGGCGAAGCTGCGTGGGTGAGGACGCCTCGCCGAACTCGGCGATCAGACCCGGGTGGTCGTTTCCCAGCCGTGCCAGTGTTCTGGGGATGAGCACGGCGGCGGCCGAGGGGAACGCCGCGATGGCGACTCGTCCGGTGACGTGGTCCTGCAGTCCGGCGAGGTCCGTGCTGACGGCGTCGATCTCGTTGAGGGCCGTCGCGGCTCGGCGGGCGAGCATCATGCCCGCGGGAGAGGGGGCCACCCCGCGCGCGCCCCGGACGAACAGCGGCGCGCCCGCGGCAGCCTCCATCGCCGCCACCTGACGGGACACCGCTGACTGCGTGTATCCGAGTGCGTCGGCTGCGGCGGTGAACGATCCGGAGTCGACCACTGCCTGGACGACGCGGAGACCTGTGAGGGTGAAGTCGGCCATGCCGGCATCCTGACACATTCTGAAATCGCATGTCTCCTATGTAAGACCTTCGCTGGTGGAATGCCTGGATCAGCAGCACGCTGGAGGAGCAACGGCACGCAATTCACGCACAGGGAGCACCAGCGATGACGAAGACCTGGTTCATCACGGGCAGTTCGAGGGGTTTCGGCCGCGAGTGGGCTGAAGCGGCACTCGAACGCGGCGATCACGTCGCGGCAACGGCTCGGGACGTCAGCCTGCCGACCTCTCTGATCGAGCGGTACGGGGACGCGGTACTGCCGGTCCAGCTCGACGTCACCGACCGCGCCGCGGTGCATGAGGCGGCGCAGCTCGCCCATTCGCATTTCGGTTCGCTGGATATCGCGGTCAACAACGCCGGCTACGGGCATTTCGGCATGGTCGAGGAGTTGAACGAGGACGACCTCCGGGCTCAGATGGAGACCAATTTCTTCGGCGCGATGTGGGTCACGCAGGCCGTGTTGCCCCTCATGCGGTCGCAACGCTCGGGAAGGATCCTGCAAGTGACCAGTGAGGGAGGCGTACGTGCATTCCCCGGCATCGGCGCGTACCACGCCTCCAAATGGGCTCTTGAGGGGCTGTCGGAGGCCCTGGCGCAAGAAGTGGCAGCGTTCGGCATCCACATCACCAACGTCGAGCCCGGCCCCTATGCCACCGACTGGCTGGCTCGCGGGGCACGGCACAGTGAGCGGCACCCGGACTACACCGAAGTCCACGCCGCCACCGCGCAGGAATTCGAGGTGGGCGACCCGCGCGCGACCCGCGACGCGATCCTCCGGATCGTCGACGCGGAGCGCCCCCCGCTCAGGATCTTCCTCGGCAAGTCCTTTACCGACGTCGCCGCTCTCTACGAGGAGCGCCTGAACACCTGGCGCCAGTGGCAGCCGCTCTCCCTGGCCGCGTTCGGTTGAGCGGCAACTGCGGGTGTCGGTGGTGGCCAGTCATGCGGGCGAAGGCCTGCTCTGCGCCGCCGGGGCGTGACTACTGGGCCCACTTGCTGCACGGCGTGCGGGAACACGCAGGTGGCGCAGTCTGCTCCCCGCATGTGCGGGAATGGTCCCGCGTCGCCCAGGTCCATCCGGCTCGCGGCCATCGTGCCGAACCAGCAGCTCGTGGCCGAGGGCTTCGCAGACGTGCTTGGCCCGTAGCGGCCCGGTCGTGTGGTTGAAGGCGGCGAGGATGCGGGGGTAGTGCGGGTGCTCGGGCAGCTCCGGCGGGGAGAGGTGCCGACCGCGACGGCATGGGCGGCCAGGGCCGCGAAGACCTCGATCAGGCGCCAGCCTCCGCGATGTTGACACCCCAGGCCTCCAGGTGCTCGTGACGTCGGGCCTGACGCCAGGCCTCCTCGTCCGCCGCAGGCAGCAGAACACGACCCAGCCCAACTCCCCACTACGCGCAATGCACGTACAGAGCGGAAGCCAAGATCAGCGACAGCGTCAGGCACTCATGCTGTGCCCAACGAGCGGCCACACGCCGGGCCGTGGCCGTCACGCGTGGCTCTGGGCGGCAGGGTGCTGCATCGTCGGCGTCGCCTGGATGTCAGCGGGCCGACCACGGCAAAGTGGCGGTGCATGGACGCCGCGCACGGCGGGGCCACGGTGCCGTTCGTACGCACGCGCCCGCACGGCTGGGGGCCCGCGCGGTGCGACCCGGGGCGGGCCCCCAGAACGGGTCAACAGGGCTCAGCCTCCGACAGGCTCCCCCACGTTCGCCCGGAACCGGCCGATGATGTTGCCCGCCGGGCCGTAGCTGCACACGATGAACGTATGGTGCGCTTCCTTGCCTTCTCGGTGTCCCGAGGCGCGGCCGCAGCCGAGCACGTCGGTGTCCTTCCACACGACCTGAGTGAAGGATGCGGTGTCGGGTGAGTAGCCGGGCCGGTCCCAGTCGTAGCCGCCCGTCCAGCGCGCCTCGTACCAGAGCTTCACCGCCTCCGCGCATGAGGCCGGCTCCTGCTCGTCGGTGGCGAACCAGTAGCGGTTCTCTCCGTAGCCCCTCGACCCCGGTCCCGGAGGTGTGGACAGCCCGTCCAGCGTCGAGGCGGCCTCGGCACGCTGCATGGCGTGAGCGATGGCCGCGTCGTCCAGGGCCAGGGGCGGGGCGCCGTGCCGGGCGCGATAGGTGTTGTGCGCGGCCAGGCACTCCTCGTTGAACTCCTCGGTTGTGGTGTTGGGCAGCGGGGGAAGTGCGTCCGCCGCCTGCACGGGCTGCACCGCGGTCAGCGCGGTCAGCGCGGCCAGCGCGGCCAGCGCGGCCAGCGCGGCCAGCGCGGCCAGCGCGGTCAGCGCGGTCAGCGCTGCCGCCGCCACCGCCACAACACCCGCCGTAAAACGTCCCATTGGTCTACCTCTTCGGCTGTGCTTGATTGTCGCGGTGGCCAGGTGGCCCCGGGTGGTCCTCATCCGCGACCGGCCCCTACAGGGGACGGTCGGCGTACCGCCGGCAGAGCGCCCCGCCCTCCAGGTGCATCAGCCGCTCAGCGGCTGTCACCCGAACCGGTTAGATCGGGCAGTCGGTGAGCACCCGGCAGAGCAGGGCGCCATGGTGTGGCCCGGCCCGAGGACCGAAGTCCCGGTGCCTGGGCCGGGCCGCACAGGGCCGTCAGACGGTCGCGGCCAGCCAACCGATGGTCTCGGTGGTGTGCTTGCCGTCGCTCTTCGTGGCGCCGGCGTAGACCTCGTTCAAGCGGATCAGGAAACCCGTGTTGGTGACGTCGTGGACGCGGATGCCCGGCGTCTCCGGACCGTTGAAGGTCTGGGTCAGCGGCAGGACCACGACGTCGGACCCAGGCGGAAACGGGGTGGGGAACGTGACCCGCGTGAAGGTCGAGGTGTTCCCGCCGCTCGTCTCGATCGCGTTGTCGGACTTCAGGTCGATTTTCCCGGTCTGGATGAAACTCATCGTCGACTGCCTTTCGGTGTGGGGGCAGCTCAGCTGCCCTTGACGGACAACCGGTACTGAGGACTCGCTCCGGAGTCCTCCGCGCTCAGCGGACGCCGAAGGAACCCGCGCGGCGTATGCACGACCAAAGCGGTCATCACTCACTGAATGCAATCAGCAACAGAGAGCTACCGAAAGGGGTCGCGGCTCCAGCCACGCGAAAGGGTCAACACGCCTGCTTAAACGTCGACTTGATGCACCCTCTCCACCTCACCGCACGACAAGCACCCTTGCACTGCGCCGACTTCGTGCTCCCTGCCTATGTCGGGTGGGCAGCCAGATGGAGGGTGGCGTTACTCGTGCCGACCGGCCAGGCCATCTCCCTGTGGACAGATCCCGTCGCGGGCGCGGTGCCATCACCAAGCTGTTGAGGCCGGTTGGCGGGCCGTCGTGGACTGGAGTCCTCAGCCGCACTCACCCTTGCGGGGGGCAGCGTTCTTTGGGCCGGAGGCGGCAAGCTCAACGGGATCGGGCAAGCGGGAGCAACTCCGTTTTGTAAAGGCCGATCTGGGACTCCATGAGGGCGTTGTCCAGAGCGTCATTGACGGTGCCGATCGAGGCATCGATGCCGGCCTCGAGCAGGTGGGCGGTGAACGCGAAAGGGGGTGTACTGGCTGCCCGCATCCGAATGATGAACCAGCCCTGGACCAGCAGGAGTTCCGGAACGGTTCCGACGCCATAACGCCATGTCCAGGGCGTCGAGGACGAGCTTGGCCCGTTTGCTGGTGGCCGCGGACCAGCCGACGATCGCCCGGGAGAACACGTCGACGACGAACGCGACGTAGACGATCCCGGACCAGGTGGCGACGTAGGTGAAGTCGGCCACCCACGGCTGGTTCGGACGGGTCGCGGTGAAGTCGCGCCTGAGCAGGTCAGCGGCCCGCTCGTGGCCGTCGTCCCGGATGGTGGTACGGATCTTCTTCCCTCGCCGGGCTCCCTCGAGGCCCAGTGTCGCCGCCACAGCGCCACGGCGGCCGCTCAGAGATGGCCGTCCAGAAGCTCCCGTACCTCGGCGATGGTCATAGGTCCCGTGCCGTGCGCCACCGCCTCTCCCTCCTTCAGAAGGACATAGGACGGGGCTCCGGTGATCCCGTACCGCTCGGTTGCGGCAGGACAACGCGTGATGTCGGTGCGGACGGCCGTCACGCGGCCCGTGTAGTCGTCGGCGATGCCACCCACGACGAGGTCCATCACCCGGCAGGCCTCGATTGCCTTGGGCCATGCCCCGGTGAAGTATGCGAGGACCGGAACTTTGCTCATCCTGAGGATGAAATCGAACTCCGCGTCCTCACGGGGTTGGTGAACCCGCTTCGCCATGGAAGCTCCTGACCTCGCGTTCCGTCATTCCATCCCCATCATCCCCCGCGCGATGCGGCAGGCCGACCCGGCCGGTTGCCCGGCTGACCTGTCAGAACGGAGGGGCGGGGGCCGCCACCACCACGGTGGTCCCGCGAGCGCGCCGGCCCCCGCCCCTGGTGACCCGGCCCGACCGCCCCGCCGTCACCCAGCTGCACCCCGCCATTCGGCGCCCGTGGCAGGCGCCGGCGCCGGTTCCTCCCTCTCACCGCAGTTGCTCGGCCAGTCCGACGATGATGCCCTCCGGGCCGCGGACGTAACAGAGCAGATAGCTGTCCTCGAACCGGGCGATCTCGCCGACGAGTTCGGCGCCGTGAGGGCGCAGGCGGGCAACGGTGTCCTCGATGTCGTCGACGGCGAACATGACGCGGTGCGTGCCCACAATGTTGTGCGGCCGGTTGCCCGGCCCGGCGCTGATCACCGCGGGGCTGCGGTACTTCGCCAGCTCGAGCCTGCTGTGACCGTCCGGGGTCTTGACCATCGCGATGTCACAGCGGACGCCGTCGAGTCCGGTGCACTGGTCGGCGAAGAGACCCTCGACCTCCCCCCTGCCCTCCAGTTCCATACCGAGTTCCACGAAGAACGCGATGGCGGCATCCATGTCCTCGACGACGATACCGACGTTGTCCATCCGCTGAACCGCCACGTTGGTTTCTCCTTCTTCCTCGCGGCCGGTGGTGGCCGCTGATGTCCCTGGGACGGAGCCGGTGGCACGTTCTCGACATCCTTAGACCGACGAACTCCGAAAAATCTGCATCACGTCCCAGCACCGCTACCGCAGACGCCTACATCGTGCCCGCCCCGGTCTCTCCCCGCCGATGTCCCCGCTGGCCGACGCCGTGGCGCTGACCGGCGGCACAGGCGCCAAGGCCCCGGCCGGCAGGCCGCGGCCCGCCCTCGAATTCCACGGCCGGTGAGCAGCGGAGGCACTTCCGGCAGCCCTGTCGACTGTCCCACGGCAGCTTCCAGGATTGGCACACGATGCCATCCCTGCCACAGCGCGCCAGTCAGCGTCGGGCGCGACGCAATCCCCCGTGGCGCTCCCCACGCTCGGCCGGGCGTATGCCCGATAGGCGGTCAGAACCCTCCAGCCTGGTTGGCATTGCTGTTCCGCGCCGCCGTGAGATTCGACTGAAAGAAGTACGAGCTGAGCGCGACGTCGTACTCGAACCGCGCCGGAAGCGCCCGCAACCAAACCCGGCATGCGTTGCCGATCATCAGTCGGGCAGCCTGCTGCGCAAGAGCACGGCCCTAGTTGAGCGGCACGTCCGCGACGGCCTTGAGGTGGCTGAACGTCTCGAGGGAGTACCGGCCGTGGTACCGGCCCATGCCGCTTTCGCCGACGCCTCCGAAAGGCAGGCCGGGCATGACCAGTTGCGTCAGCGGCTGGCCCCAGGCGACGCCGCCGGAGGACGTCTCGTTCACCAGGCGCGACTTGGTGGCCTCGGACTCGGTGAAGGCGTAGAGCGCGAGGGGCTTGTCGCGTTCGTTGATGAAGGCGATGGCGGCATCGAGGTCTTCGACTTCCACGACGGCGATGATCGGACCGAAGATCTCCTCCTGCATGACCGGCGATGCGGGATCGACATCGGCGAGTACCGTCGGTGCGATGAACAGGTCGTCACGGTCGTGCTGGCCTCCCACCACCGCCCGGCCGGAATCCAGCAGTCGGGTCAGCCGGTCGAAGTGCCGCTCGTTGATGATCCGGCCGAAATCGGCCGCGGTCTGCGGGCTGGTGCCGAACTGGGCTTCGATAGCCGCACTCAGGGCGGGAACCAGTGCGGCCGCGGTGGCAGGATCGGCCAGGACATAGTCGGGGGCTATGCACTGCTGCCCCGCGTTGCCGAACTTGGCGCCGACCAGCCTCTTCGCGGTCTCGTCCACGTCGGCGTCGGGCGCCACGAAGACCGGTGACTTGCCTCCGAGTTCGAGCGTGACCGGGGTGAGGTTCTTGGCGGCTGCGGCCATGACGATCCGGCCGACCGCGCCATTGCCCGTGTAGAAGATCTGGTCGAAACGCTGTGCCAGGAGGGCCGTGGTCTCCTCGGCGCCCCCTTCGACCACGGTGAGCACGTCGGCATCGAAGTACTCACGCAGGAGGCGTGAAGCGACCGCTGATGTGTGCACCGAGATCTCGCTCGGCTTGGCCACCACGGTGTTTCCGGCGGCCAGGGCGCCGATGATGGGGTCGATGAGAAGGTGCAGCGGGTAATTCCACGGGGCGATCACCAGGACGACCCCGAGCGGGTCGTACGTGGTGTAGGCCGTGGTCGTGGGACCGAAGTGGGCGGGAACCTCCACCGGACGAGGCTGAAGCCAGCTCTCGAGATGCGCCAGCGTCTCGTCGATGTCGGCGACGGTGAAGTCGATCTCCTGCGTCTTCGCCTCGGCGGGGTTCTTCCTCAGGTCCGCCCAGAGGGCTTCGATCAGTTCCTGCTCATTTTCGACCAGAAGGGCCCTCAGCCGCTCCAGCTGGTTGACGCGCCAGTCCAGTCCGCGGGTGACGCCGGTGTTGAACGTCGTACGAAGGCGGCCGACCACCTCCGCGGCCGTTTCCGTCTGGTGGGTTCTCGACTCGGTCGCCTGTGTCGTGGTCATGGGGTGTGCTCCGTTCTTGATGCAGGCCGCGCCGTCAAAGGCGTTGGTGGCATGCCGTGGTACCGGTGATGGGCAACCCGGTGGATGACGGATGAAGGGTCAATCCGTGCCTTCACCGTAGCCTATGTACGCGCCAACGCGAACATGGGGCGGGGGTTATTCTTTCCTCATGGCCAGTCGCACCTCGTCACCCCTCGTCCACCCCGACACGGACGACCTCGACCTCTTCAAGATCATGAGCGCGCTGACCGACGAGACCCGACTCACCATCGTCGTCACACTCTCCGTCTCCCCTGGCCTGGCCTGCAGCGGCTTCACGCAGGACGTCACCGCGTCCGTACTCACCCGCCACTTCCGCGTCCTGCGCGAGGCCGGTCTCATCCGGCAGCACGACGTCGGCACCCGCCGCATCAACACTCTGCGCAAGGAAGATCTGGACCAGCGGTTCCCCGGACTGCTCGACCTCGTCCTCAAGGAGAGCGTCGGCCGCGTGGAGCCCTACGTGAACGCCGAGTGCGCCTGACGCTCCGGGGCACCCCTCCGCGGCCGCGACGAACCGGACCCACCGCAGCCAGGCATCCAGCTTGCGGCCGGCTTCGATCACGTCGAACGACACCCCGGACACCACGTCGACCGGGCCACGGCCCAGTTGAGCGAGGGGGACCTCCCGCCCGCCGAGTGACCGTAATCCGTGCACCAGCAAGGCGATAGGCCACCCACCCCGCCGTACCACGTGCCCACAGTCGAGGGCCCCGGCCGATGATCCGCCGGGGCCTTTGTGCGTGCGACGGATCTCAGATGGTCGCGTTGTCGATCACGAATCGGTACCGCACGTCGCTCGCCAGCACCCGCTCGTACGCCTCGTTGATCTCGGACGCGGCGATCAGCTCGATCTCCGCGCCGATGCCGTGCTCGGCGCAGAAGTCGAGCATCTCCTGGGTCTCAGGGATGCCGCCGATCATCGATCCGGCGAGGGTCTTGTTGCCGCCGATGAGGGAGAACGGGTGGAAGGTGATGGGCTCTTCCGGGACGCCCACGTTCACCAGGGCGCCGCCCGTCTTCAGCAGGCTGAGGTAGGCACTCAAGTCCAGCGGCGCCGACACCGTGGAGACGATGAGGCCGAAGGAGCCGGCGAGTTCCTCGAAGGTCTTCGGGTCGCTGGTCGCGTAGTAGTGATCGGCGCCCAGCTTCAGGCCGTCGTCCTTCTTGCGCAGCGACTGGGACAGGACAGTGACCTCCGCGCCCAGCGCGTGCGCGATCTTGACGCGTACGTGGCCGAGACCGCCCAGCCCGACCACGGCGACCTTCTTGCCGGGGCCCGCACCCCACTGCTTGAGCGGCGCGTACGTGGTGATGCCCGCGCACAGCAGCGGCGCGGCGGCGTCCAGGGACAGTCCGTCGGGGATACGGACGGCGAAGTCCTCGTGGACGACGACGTGCGTGACATAGCCGCCGTAGGTGGGCTCGCCGTCACGGCCGAGGGCGTTGTACGTCTGAACGGCCCCTCGTACACAGTGGTGTTCCTGGCCGGCCTTGCAGTTGCCGCACTCGCCGCAGGAGTCGACCATGCAGCCGACGCCCACGCGGTCGCCGACCTTGTACTTGGTGACGCCGGGGCCGACCTCGGAGACGACGCCCGCGATCTCGTGGCCCGGGACCATCGGGAAGATCGCCTGGGCCCAGCCCTCCCTGGCCTGGTGGATGTCGGAGTGACATATGCGGGGGTTGCGCGCCCGACTGCCTTCTTCCGGCCGGGCGCGTTTTCACCGTAGCTCATGTTCGCGTCAGTGCGAACATGAGCTCATCACCCCTCCCCTCGCAGGCGGGGGACGACGTCGGCAGCGACCAGCCCCGTCGCCGTCACCGTCACCGTCACCGTCACCTACTGCAAATCGCCAGAGGTCGGCCTTCTCCATGGTAATTGACAGGGTACGAACGTACCTCATAACGTACCCACATCCGGGGCAACCCAGCCGGCTCAACGAGGAGCACCGATGCAGCACCTGTACGAGATAGATGTCCGAGTTCCGATGCGTGACGGTGTAGCCCTCGCCGCCAACGTGTGGCATCCAGTCGAGGGGAAGGCTCCGACGCTGCTCGTGCGCATGCCCTACGGCAAAGACGTCTTCGGCATCACCCTGGGCGGTGTCATGCCCGACCTCATGCCTTTGCTGGAGGCGGGCTACGCGGTGGTGGTGCAGGACTGCCGAGGCACCCACCGCTCGGAGGGCGAGTTCGTTCCGCACATGGCCGACCGCAACGACGGCGAGGACACCGTCGCCTGGATCACCGAGCAGCCCTGGTCCGACGGCACGGTGGGCATGTACGGCGGGTCCTATCTCGGGATGGTCCAGTGGGAGACCGCCGTGACCGGCGCCCCCGGCCTCAAGGCGATCGCACCGTCCGTCACCTCGATCGACAACTACGAGGCGCCCTGGTACGGCCCGGGCGGTGCGCTCTCACTGAGCCTGGTCACGCTATGGAACGCCATGATGTACACGGCCGACGCCCAGCGGTCCCTGGCGGCCGGCGAGGGCTCCGTGTCTCAGCTACAGCAGCTCGGTCAGGCGGCGCTGTTCCCGGAGCCGCTGAACGACGTGCTGCCGACGGCCGAAGTCCCGGTACTGGCGGAGTACGGGAAGTGGTGGGACGACTGGATGGCCCACCCCTCCCACGACGAGTACTGGGATGCCATGGAGCTCACGCCTGAGCTCAAGAACGTCACCGTTCCGGCGCTCAACATCGGTGGCTGGTACGACCTGTACATCGGGCAGACGGTGCGCACCTACACCACCGCCCGTCAGAAGGCGGGCAGTGCGCAGGCTCGTGAGGGGCAGCGGTTGATCATCGGTCCGTGGGATCACATCTCCTCGACCGGCGTCTATCCCGACCGCTCCTTCGGCCCGCTGGCCAGTGCCCAGATGCTGGGTCTGACCGGCCTGCACGTGAAGTTCTTCGACCGCTGGCTCCGTGGCGACACCACCGCTCTGGACGACGTGGCACCGGTGAAGATCTTCGTCATGGGCATCGACCAGTGGCGCGACGAGCAGGAGTGGCCGCTGCCCGACACGAGGTGGACCGACTTCCACCTCACGAGTGCCGGCCATGCCAACACAGCGGGCGGCGACGGTGTGTTGACGACCGAAGCGCCAACCAGCGCCGGGCACGACACCTACCTCTACGACCCGCGCCGCCCGGTTCCCACGGCCGGCGGGGCATCCATGCCGGTGACACTGGAACTCTGCGGCCCGGTCGACCAGCGGTCCGTCGCCGCCCGCGAGGACGTCCTGTGCTTCGCCGGGCCGGTGCTCGAGGAGCCCGTGGAGGTCACCGGCCCGGTCAGCCTGACCCTGTTCGTCTCCTCGTCGGCGGTGGACACCGACTTCACCGCCAAGCTCGTCGACGTCTTCCCCGACGGCAAGGCGATCAACCTGTGCGACGGCATCCTGCGCGCCCGCTACCGGGGCGGCCTGGCCACGGAGGAACTGATGGAGCCCGGCACGGTCTACGAGATCACCATCGACATGACCGCCACGTCCAATGTGTTCCTTCCGGGCCACCGCATCCGCGTGGACGTCTCCAGCAGCAACTTCCCCCGCTACGACCGCAACACCAACACCGGAGGCGTCATCGCCCGCGAGAGCGAGGAGCAGATGATTCCGGCGGTCAACCACATCCATCACGGGCCCAACCACCCGAGCCGTCTGGTCCTGCCGGTCATCGACCGGAAGGACCAGCGATGAGCGCCGCCGACCGGGTCGCCGAACTGACCGCGACCTTCGCGGCTCCTTCCCTCGACGTGGCCGGGCTGCTGTGCGACCGGCACCCCGCAGACCGCGTCGCGTTCACCGTCGTCGACGGCAACGGCAAGGCTTCCAGGCTGACCTTCGGCGAGCTCGCCGCGGACTCGCACCGCTGTGCGCGGGCGCTTCAAGGACTCGGGGTCGGTCCCGGTGACAGGGTGGCGACCCTGATGGGCAAGAGCACCGACCTGGTCACCGTCATCCTCGCGATCTGGCGGCTCGGCGCGGTCTACGTCCCGCTGTTCACCGCGTTCGCACCCCAGGCCATCGCCCTGCGCCTGGAAGGCTCGGGGGCGCGCGTCGTGGTCGTCGACCCGGACCAGCGTCACAAGCTCGACCCCGGCCCCGACATGACGGACGACCCCGAGCGAAGGGTCGTCGTCACCGGAACGAGCACGGCGCGCGGTGACGCGTCGCTGGCCGATCTCGTCGCCGCCGCGTCACCGGAGCCGGTGCCCGCGGTCATCACGAGCGGGGACGGACCGCTGGTGCACATGTTCACCTCCGGGACCACCGGCAAGCCCAAGGGCGTCATCCACCCCGTCTCCTACATCGCCGGATGGCAGATCTACCTGGAGTACGCCCTGGGCGTCACCGGGGACAGCAGCTATTGGTGCGCCGCCGACCCGGGCTGGGCCTACGGGCTGTACTCCGCGATCGTCGCTCCGCTGGCCGCCGGCATCCCCAGCCTGCTGCTGTCGGGCGGATTCTCCGCCGAGACGACCTGGCGCACCCTTGTCGAGCACCAGGTCACCGACTTCACCGCCGCCCCGACCGTGTACCGAGGGCTGCGCTCCTCGTCGGTACCGGTGCCCAAGGGGCTGCGTCTGGAGCGGGCGTCCAGCGCGGGCGAGCCCCTGACCCCCGAGGTCAACGAGTGGGCCGCCACCGCGCTCGGCCTGGCCGTGCACGACCACTTCGGCCAGACCGAGGTCGGCATGCCCCTGGCCAATCACCACCATCCCGAACTCGCCCGCCCCCTCAAGGCCGGATCGATGGGCCGGCCGGTGCCCGGCTGGAGCCTCACCGTCCTGGCCGACGACAAGGACGAGCCGGCCGGACCGGGCGTGCTCGGCCGGGTCGCGATCGATGTCGCGGCGAGTCCGCTGATGACGTTCCGCGATTACCAGATCGCCGGGCAGAGCGGCTCCAAGTTCACCCCCGATGGCCACTGGTACCTCACCGGCGACGCCGGGCGGGTCGACGCCGACGGGGACTTCTTCTTCTCCTCCCGCGACGACGACGTCATCATCATGGCCGGCTACCGGATCGGGCCGTTCGAGATCGAGAGCGTCCTCGCCCAGCATCCCGCGGTCGCCGAGTGCAGTGTCATCGGCGCCCCTGACGACGTCCGCGGCGAGGTCATCGAGGCGTACGTCGTCCTCCGCGACGGCGGCGACGGATCACCGGAACTGGCCACCGAGCTGCAGCAGTTGGTCAAGACCCGCTACGCCGCCCACGCCTACCCGCGCACGATCCACTTCATCGACAGCCTGCCCAAGACACCCAGCGGCAAGACGCAGCGCTACCTGCTGCGCAAACGCCGACGCACCGAACTCACCACCCCGGAGTCACGTTGACCGGCATGGAACCTCTGCTCGTCGAGCAACGCGGCCCCGTCCGATGGCTGCTGCTCAACCGACCCGAGCGGCGCAACGCCCTCGACGTCACCCTCATAGAAGCCCTGGACAAGCAGATCACCAGCGCCGAGGCCGACCCCGACACCGCGGTCATCGCGGTGGCAGGCAACGGACCGAGCTTCTGCGCCGGAGGAGACTTCCACCAGTTCCTCGAACTGCACGACCGCGGCGACAATCCAGTCAACTTCCTGACCGACGTGTCGGCCTGCTTCAGCCGTATCGCGGCCAGCCCGAAACCCTGGGTCGCCGTGCTGCACGGCCACGCTGTCGCCGGGGGCCTCGAACTCGCGCTGGCCTGTGATGTCGTCGTCGCCGCCGACACCACGCTCATCGGCGACGGCCACCTCAACCGGCGCCTGGTCCCGGCCGGCGGGTCGAGCGTCCGGCTGCCCGACGCGGTCGGACGGGGCCTGTCACGCTGGCTCCTGCTGACCGGCGAACTGCTGCCCGCGACCGCCTTCGAGCACACCGGCTGGATCCGCGCGATCGTGCCCGAGGCCGACCTCGACGCCACCGCCACCCGCATCTGCCATCAGCTGGCCGACCGCCACAGTCCCGCTCAGCAACGGCTCAAGACTCTGCTGCACAGGATCGACGGCATGGCCCCCGAGCAGGCCCTTCGCGAGGAACTGGCCACCTTCGCCGACAACTGGTCGGCGAGCTCGGTGCCCGACGCCCTGCGGGCCTTCCTCGCTCCCCACACCACGAAAGCGGACATCAAGTGAATCGCTACCAGGGACGCGTCGTCGCCATCACCGGGGCCGCACAGGGTCTCGGCCTCGCCATGGCGACCCGGTTCGCCGCGGAGGGCGCCGCGGTCGCGCTGGCCGACGTCAACGAACAGGCCCTCACCGAAGCCGCCGGGACCATCACCGACGCCCACGAGGCGAAACTCCGCACCGACAGGGTGGACGTGACCGACTCGGCCCAGGTCAACGCCTGGATCGACGGCGTCGTCGCCGACCTCGGCCGCCTCGACGTGCTGGTCAACAACGCCGGCATCATCCGCGACAACCGCGTCGAGGACATCACCGACGACGACTGGCACGCGGTCATCGACGTCAGCCTCACCGGCGGCTTCCACTGCGCCCGCGCCGCGTTCGCCCCCATGAAACGCCAGGGCTACGGCCGTATCGTCAGCTTCTCCTCCATGTCCTGGCGTGGGAACTTCGGCCAGACCAACTACGTGGCCGCCAAAGCGGGCATCGTCGGCATGACCCGCACCCTCGCCCTCGAAGGCGCACGCCACGGCATCACCGCCAACGCCATCGCACCCGGCCTCATCGAAACACCCATGCTCGCCTCCATGAACGGCCCCGCACGCGACAAACTCACCCACAAGGTCCCCATGCGCCACACCGGCAGGCCCGAGGACATCGCCGAAGCCGCTGCCTTCCTCGCCAGCGAGGCCGCCGGCTATATCACCGGCATCGTCCTGGACGTGGACGGCGGCATCTCCATCGGATCCTCCATCCGGTAACCGCGAGCCTGCGGCTAGCAGGTGTTCATCCACGGCACTCGACCGTCGTCCGGCCCAGCCACACTGACCGGGCCGCAGTGACAACGCCCTGATCGCCGATATCGACCCATTCGCCGGGCCGTCGTCACCGCGACGGCGGCAACGAGGGAGATGAAACCCTGTCGGGACGGTCAATGACCGTCGCGGTCTCTCCTTTTCCGACGGGCAGATGGCTGCCTTCGAAGCTGTAATTGGCCTCACTCAGGGGGTCAGCACCACTACCAAGCGGGGGTTACCCCCATTACCTGCCGTGCCTCCACTGCGTAGCGTGATCGTCGTTCCCAGTTCTGTTCGATTCGATGGAGGAATAGCGACAGTGAAGTACAGGCTTCGTCGGCGGGGTGGTCGGCAAGGGAAGCGCCTCGTGGCCCTGGCGACGGTCACCGCGGCGATTGTTTCGGGGATGATGGTGCTGGGAAGTGGGCCGGCCGTCGCGCACGCAGGGGTGGAGCCATCCGTTCGCAGTGCCACCGCGTCACTGCGAAGTGACCTCGAGAAATATCTGGACGCTCAGGGCACTAAGGATCATTTCTCAGCGGTCTCCCTTCGGGTGACCTATGCCGATCAGCGACCTGATATCTCGGTCGATGCGGGGACGTCCCGCTACGGCGGTGGTCGACCGGTGAACAGCAAGGCGCTGTGGCAGATAGGCAGCAACACCAAGGCGTTCACGTCCGTGCTGCTGCTTCAACTGGAGGCCGAAGGAAAGCTGTCCATACGGGACAAGCTGGGAAAGTGGCTTCCCCAGTATCCGGCGTGGCGCGATGTCACCATCAAGCAACTGCTGTCGATGACCAGCGGCATCCCCAGCTACACCGAGCAGAATGCGTTCCTGAAGGATTTCGACGCCAATCCCTCCACGCGCTTCACGCTGGAGCGCCTGATGTCCTATGTGGAGGGCCTGCCACTGGGTCCCGCGAAGTACGAGTACTCGAATACGAACTACCTCCTCGCGCAGATGATTGTCGAACGAGCGTCGCACGATACTTACCATGAGCGGCTCGCCGAGCGCATCATCGAACCTCTCGGAATGAACGACACCTGCCTCCCCCCGGACTGCCCTCCGGACACGGCCTCGCGCATGCCGACGCCGTACTCCACTCATTCCGTCCTGCCGAAGCATCTCAACAAGTCACTTCCTCGGCTCCGCCTGTCCTGGGCGCAGGGGGCGGGTGGCCTGGTGAGTTCACTGAGAGACATGACGGCTTGGGACAGGGCGCTGTACAGCGGTCGACTGCTGCCCTCAGCGCAGCAGCGCGAGCTGGAGTCCCTGGTCTCGGCGAAGACGAGTAAGCCCATCAAGAGCGTCACGGCCGACGATCCCATCGGTTTCGGGCTCGGTGTCGTGAAGTTCGTCCATCCTGTGGCCGGGACGGTCTGGGCCTATGAGGGGGCCACTTTTGGAAACCGGGTGCTGCACATGTACTTCCCGAAGACTGGCATGATCATCGCAATTGCTGTCAACAGCGCCGTTGGCGAAGGGGACACGCTGCCCGACCTCGCCGGTACCGTCTACAAGACTCTTTCGGCGCAGAAGGCACAGGCTCTCCCACGGCACCAGTAGCCCCGGAGCCAGCTGCGTGACTTCCAGGTAGCTGCACTGCGAGGTCTGAGCTCCCTTCTTCCCGAGCTTGGCCTTTAACGTCGCAGGTCACTCGGCCTGCTGAGGCCCCGGGAATCGGCAGGCCGTGATGCGGCCATTCTTCGCGGTGGCGACGAGGTACGACAACCCCGCCGTCCGCTATGAGGCGACCGTGCTGGTCGCGGCCATCAACGAATGGCTGTGACCAGCACTTCGAAACACGCCCTAGCAGCTGGCACTGCGCGGCGAAGGGGGTCTCTACCCAGGGCGACGTCGTTCCGGTGATGTGTTCGGGTTGATCACGCGATGCCGAGGGTGATCACCGGGCGGTTTGTGTCACGCGCGTGGTGGCGGAGCCCAGCGGCGATGTTCACGTGGTCGGTGAGCCGGAGAGCACCGATGGCCACGTTGTGCAGGGATACCATGGTGCGCGGTGCGGTGCTGGTGCACACGCCAACGCCCTGAGAACATCGCGCAGTTCGCGTTGGTTCCTACACTTGCCCCATGGTGGCTGCATGGGTGTGGGTACCCGTCTCATTGATCCTCTTCGGAGTCTGCATCATTTGCTGGCTATCAGCCTGGGACATCTACCGGCTGCGGCGTCACGGGATGCGCACGAGCGCTCAGGTGTCGGGTTTCCGCCACACGAAAGGCGCCGACTCCGACCCACGTCACCACGTCCTAGTGATCTTCTGCCTGCTCGATGGCACGGAAGTCGAAGCTGAGTCCATGTCGTCCAATCCGGACGGATCGAACACCTTGGTCCGGGGAGACGCGATGGACATCGTCTACGACCCCGCGAAGCCGACCCGCATCTGCGTCACCCACTTCGAGGAGCACCGCTTGCGGGTCTCAGATGGTCTGGCCTATGCCATCAGCGCCGTGGCGGCAGCCCTCTTCGCCGCTCTGGCGCTGGCCCAGGTCTTCATCAACTGACCGCAGTCGCCTACCCCGGACCGTAGTCGTGGTTGCCGCCTTCATTACCCAGGGCGATGTCGTTCAGAGGTGTTCGGGCTGATCACGCGATGCCGAGGGTGATCAGCGGGCGGTTTGCGTCACGAGCGTGGTGGCGGAGCCCAGCGGCGATGTTCGCGTGGTCGGTGAGCCGGAGAGCGTCGATGGCCAAATTGCGCAGGGATGCCATGGCGCGAGGTGCTGTGCCGGTACGCAGGCGGGATGCGTCCTCGGCGTACGTGGTGTCCCTGACGTGGTGGATCTTGTTCTCGATACCCCAGTCGTCGCGGACACGGCGGGCGATCTCGGCTGCGTCGGCCTGCTCCGGCGTCAGGTCGGTGACGCCGTAGATGCGTTCCAGGCTGAACCTTGCGGGTGGTGACGATTCGTCGGCGGCGCACGATCTGGACGGCTTGCACCGCGGACGGGAAGGCGATGTTGGTGGCAGCTCTATGCCGAGGCAACCTCAGGGCGGCAGATGCCGGAGTAGGCGAGGCGAACCAGGACACCAAGAGAACCTCCTCTGCGTCCTGGCCGCGGTCGATCGGGAGTTCCCGGTTGTCGAGGTCCAGGCGCCGCACGGTCTCGGTCAGGCGTATCGCGAGCTCGTTGCCGACCGGGCGCATCCGCAGACCCGCCCCGCCGGCCGCCGATCCGGCCCGTCAGGTTGATGTCGATCAGGGAGGCCGCACTCCACCTCGCTGCCATCCTCATTTGGACAGCCGCCTGACCCCCGAAGCGGCTTGCCGCAAAGATGACCACATGGACGATCTTCTGAAGTTCCTCGTCGCACGCATCATGGACGACAACCACGCCTATGCCTACGTGGCCGACACCCTGGGCGGCGAGGCTCTTCTCGACAGCCATCTCCCCATGCTCGATCTGGCCGAGCAACTGGCACACGAGTACACGGCCATGGATCCCTCGGACTCCCGCTCGGCCGGCCTGGCATACGCGCTTCGGGTCCTTGCCCAGTCATACGCAGAGCACCCCGCCTACCGACAGCAATGGCGCCCATAGCCCTTCAAGGAGACACGCCCGAGCCGTACGACGGCGCGGCCGACGAGGGCATGGAGCCCTTGGAATCATTGGTCGGTGACCACATGGATGCGCTGTTACTGGGACGAGGAAGACGTCTGGTTCTACTTCGAGGTCGACGCCGAAGGCTGGGTGACCAGGCAGATCGAACTCCAGGGTCCTGCATCGACCCCGATCGCGGCAGCTTCCCTCGAAGAATGGCAGCGGGCCCAGGACGCAGGCCGCCTCGATGAGTACGACAGCAGGTTCGGGATCACAGCCGAGCTGCCCGTCTCGGAATGGGAAGGCCACGACCCCGAGCAACTCACCTCCGAGGAATTCGAGGAAGTCTGGGGTCCTGCCCGTCAGCAGATCGCATCCCGGCCCCGCTGACCCCCCGGCCTGCCGAGGCTCCTTGGCATCATCTCGACATGACCCCGCCCCTTCCCCGCACCGTCCGAGCCGTCGACACCGCTCAACTTCTGAACTGGCCCAGGAGGCCGCCGTGCACGGCTTCAGTCAGCGGCTCCCACTGGCACGAGCCGCGATGTCCTCCATTCGCTGTGGGATCTCACGTTCGGCTGCACGTCGCACCGCCCGCTTCATATCGACTGCACTCTCCGTGTCCTCGACGAACTCGCCCACCGCGCAGGGCACATCGACCTGGCCGGCGAGCCCCGCCGCGACACCTCCCACCATGTCCGGGGCTACGCCTGAGCTATCCTGCGCGCATGTGCGGACAGTTCACCGGCTGGCCGGAGCAGGCCCTGGACGTGTTGTGGCAGCTCCAGGGCGAACCGACCCACGCGACCCGCGAGCGTTACCGCGCGGACCGCGAACGCCTGGTCAGGCAGCCGATGATCGCTCTGCTCAACGACGTCGCGGACACCGACCCCCGGTACGAGGACTTCTCTGTCTGGCACTACCGCACCGACTCCTGGTGGTGGCAGCACCAGGGTGCGGTGATCCGGCTCGGCCGCAAGATCGAGATCGGTCTCCGGTTCGCCCTGGACGGCCTGCGGATCCAGGGCGCCTGGTGGTACCCCGATCCCGGCCAGGTGGACATGTTCCGCAAAGCCGTGGCCTCCGAGGGGAGCGGCCGCGAACTGTCGGCCATCGTCGAGGACGTGCGGAAGAAGGGCTACGACATCTCCGGGGACGTGATGAAACGCCCCCCGCGCGGCTTTCCGACGGACCACTCCCGTACGAACCTGCTGCGCCACCGTTCGCTGATCGCCGCCCGTCCCCTCGGCTGTGAGGAGTGGCTGCACACCCCCGAGGCGGTCGACCGGGTCCTCTCGGCCGCAGCCGACCTGGACGCCCTGCTGATGTGGCTGGTTCGCCACGTCAAACGCGCCGCCTGACATCACGAGGGCGCCGCACGGCCCGGGAGAAACCACACCCGAGCCGCCGGCCCCAGCGCTCAGACGATGGTGCGCACCTTCAGCGCCGACCGCTCGTCCATCGCCCGATACGGCCAGGGGGAGGGTCGAGGACGGGCCCCGAAGAGCACATCCGGCAGGAGTTGGGGGAATGCTGGCGGATCCATTCCACGAGGAGGTCCCGCGGGTGAGACCAGCGGGAAACAGTTTGTGGGACGTGGTCACGCCGTGGTCGCGGCAGGCGCAGTCATGTGTGCTCGGAACCCGGCTCAGTGCTCGCGAGGCCGCGGCATTGGTGGCCGCGAACGTCCCCGCAGGCAACGGTCCGGCCATCGAGGGAGGGTGGCCGACCCGAACCCCAGCACCGCCTGACTCGGGCATCGAGCACTCCTGGGCGGGCCAATCCGGCGCCTGAGCACGCTACTTGGCCAACCTGGCCAACTGTGACGCGCAGTTCACAGCTCATGATCGTGTTGCGAGCTCTACGGCAAGTCACTTCTTTGGACAGTGGTCAAGTTCGGAAATCCTTCGAGGGTTGACTGCGGAGTCGGTGTCGTGAGTGTCGCCTGGTCAGATGCCGTAAGCAGGCGAGGAGTTGGCAGGCGCAGTCAAGGGCGCGCGCCCTCGGGCCGCTGGCCAGGACGGCGTCCGGTCACACCACCCGAAGACCCCAGTCTGCCATTTTCTGTTATGCCAATTGACACGCCATTAAATCGGGCCTACGGTCCTGCCCATGGAGGAACGCAGGGGGCGCGGTCGGCCCCGCAAGAATCCGGAGCAGCTCGCGCGATGGACACCGCCCGAAGGCTGGTCCCGACTGGTCGCCTGGATCTCGCCCGAGGAGAAGAAGGCGCTGAAGCGGGTTGCCGTCGAGGCTGAGGTCTCGGTAGCGGACCTGGTCCGCGCGCTGGCGGGCGGCCTGGCGTCCGGGACCATCACTCACGAGGAACTGGTCGGCCACGTCAGGAAGGGCATGCAGGTCATGGAGAAGATCCCCACGCTGTTCGAGCGGGACGGCGCCTTCCGGGTCGTCGACCGGCCGCGGGTGGAGTGTGCATGGGTGTTCGACGGCGAGGGGGCCCCGACGGAGAAGCTCGACGGAACCAACGTCCGTCTCACCGTCCGGGCGGGCCAGCTGGTACGGGTGGAGAAGCGGCGCAACCCGAGCAAGCTGCAGAAAGCACAGGGGATCAAGGATGGCTGGTACGTCGACACCGTCGAGGGGGCCGCGGAGGACAAGTGGGTTCTCGCCGCCGCCCGCAACACTGACGTCACGTCGTGGCCGGACGGCGAGCACTCCTGTGAAGCGCTAGGACCTCGCGTCCAGGGCAACCCACTGGGGCTGGACGACCACCGGTGCGTGCCGTTCAACCTGGAGGTGCCGGTCTACCAGAGCGTGCCGCGCGACTACGCCGGCCTTCGTGACTTCCTCGCCGAACTGGAGAGCCGCTTCGCCCCCGGCGCTCTGGCCGAGGGCATTGTCTTCCACCACCCGGACGGTCGCCGCGCCAAGATCAAACGCAAGGACTTCCCTGTCTCCGGCTAGGAGACAGGGGAAGATCCCGCCCTGAAGGCCGAATCACCCCGGTTTACCAGTGCATGTCAATTTGTGGTAACCGGTGCTACCAGAGCCGGTGTTCAACATGGGCGCCCCCGAATTCGAGGAAAGCATCGCTGAACTGTGCCGCCATGACGGCTGCACCGACGTGCGGCGGGTCAGGGGGCGACCACCTGGGCGGCCAGATGACCGGCTATCTGCCGGACGGCCGGAAGGCTGCCGTTGAAGTGGCAACGAGAGTGCGAAGACAGCTCTGTAGGCGCCGACCGCCTCCGAAGGTTCGACGATGCCGCTCGCGCAGGGCTCGGCGCTGAGGTGACCATCTTTGTCGTCCTCGGGCCGCTCGCCAAGCGCGAACACAGGACCGCCGCTCGCCGTCACTTGACGCTGACTGCGGTCTGAATCCGACCCGCAGAGAGGTCAGTTGTGCTCTACCAGGGCACCGGGATCCGGTGAACAGCGTAAAAGGGAACGGAACAGCAAAGGAGTTGGGGGGCGGATGATGTCTGTGACGGCCTTCCTTTTGTCGCCGTGTGTGGAGAGACCGGAGGGCAGCCGTGAATGACCGCCGTACAGAGCTTTCCGTATCCCCGGACAAGAGCCGGTTCGGGCGCATTGCACTAGCCGTCGTACCGGCGGTCATCGTGCCGGGTATAAGCATGACGCGCATGCTCGCCGGCGGGCGCGGCACCAGTGAGGGGATCGGGTCGATGGCGGTTCCCGCTGCCATCGCCCTCGTCGCGCTCCCCTTCCTTTGGTATGTGGCCTATGCGGTCCTGCACACCGTGAACACGTATGTGGCACTCGTGGACGGCGCCGTCTTGGTGCGCAACTGGGCGCGCCGACTGACCGTCATCGAGGGGCCCGGCTTCGTGGCCCGTACCCATATCAACTCCAGCGGCATCGCCGGCGCGGTGCTCGTCGTCGGTGACGACCGCGCCGCCGTCATGCTCAATCCCCGCCAGTGGCGTGAGGCCGAACTCGAGAAGGTGTGGCGTAGGGCGGCTCTTCCTCAGCAGTTCGGGGGTACTCCGACCCCACGTGAACTTCGCAAGCGTTATCCAACCATCCGGATACCTCTCTACATCCGGTATCCCGGCGTCGTCTACACCTTCTGGACCATCCTGGTCATTCTCTACATCGGAGTGGTCATCAACGTCTTCGCCCGCATCTGAGGGTGCGGCGAACCGGACGCCGACGAGGTGTGTGAAGGCCACGGATTCCCTCGCCGCGTAACGGAACCGTGTCCGAGATCACGGGGAATCTTCAGTTTCACCACCTGGCGCCCCGCCACGGTGGACTCCAGGCGGTTGTACACCCCGGCCGCGTAGGTGGCCGGACAGTGCACCAGGCTCGCTCTGCACTCCGGCACCGCGCCGCGGGTGGCGAAGTAACCGTTGCCGAGTGTGCACAACGACTCGCGCAACCGCTCCGCATCGGGGTCGTACCCCTCGTACTCCCAGATCCACTCCGACATCCGTCGGCCTCACCCTCTGCCCTCACCACGCGTGTGGGAGTTCAGGCCCACTGCGGGACAACGGCCACCGGGCACTCGGCGTGATGTAGCAGAGCATGGGCGACCCTGCCGAGTCGCACACCGAAGCGGCCGTGTCGCCGCAGCGCGCCCACAACGATCAGGGCGGCGTCGGCCGATGCGTCCAGCCCTCGGTGGAATCGCCGACGACGGACTGTCAGCGGTGGTACCGGGCGGACCACAGGGGCTCCACCCGGTCCCATTCGGCGTCCCACTGCGCGTACCTTCTGCGGTTCAGCACCAGACGCATCCCTTTGCGCCCAGTGACGAAGCCGGCGTACACGGCGACCGCCGTCAGGCCTCCTGTCAGCCAGCCGGTGGAGTTCGCGTTGCCGGCGGACATCGGCGGTCCCTGAACGGTTTCTTCCCTGTCCACCCAGATCCGCACGGTCGAGCCCGGGGTCTTGTCCAGCGGTACGTGGGCGGTTCCGGTCTGCTGCCGGCCGTCCTTCCCGGTCCAGCTGACCCGTACCGTCTGCTTATCGTCCACGGCACTGCCCGGTGCTGCCTCGGGGGCCGAGGTCACTCGTGCGGTGATCTGGTGCCGCTGCGCGGACTGGGCTTCGACGGTGCGCATCGTGGACGCGTAGGCAGCCAGCCCCGCGCTCACCGAAGCCAGTGGCAGTCCGATGGCGAGCACCAGAAGCAGCAGTCGGGAGCACCAGGCTTCGACACGGTCGGACGTACGCCTCAGTGGGTTCGCGCCTTTGGGCGGGTGCTGCTCCTGGTGCGGTCGGTGAGGACCGGATGCGTGTGGCGGATCCTGTCTGCCCATGGTCTGGCCTCCAGCTGTCGCTGGTGCGTCCCCCACCACCTTCTCCTCCTCACCACCTTCCAAGTGCGCCCGGCTCCGTTCATGGGGCCGAAGGTCCCTGCTGACCAGCACTCGGCCCCTCCCGCCCGGATGCGCCGCATGCCGGCGGACCACCGCCTGTCCCGGCTGGTACGGGACGGGGCCGCCGTCGACAACGTGCTACGGGCCGTCACCCGGCACCTCGCCACGTGGCACGCCAAGGCGCCGCGCAGCCGGGACGTGGACGAGCAGGGCACGAGGGACGCGCTGTCGTCGCGGTGGGAGGCAGGATTCGCGCAGGTCCGCGCATTGGCCGATGACGGCTTCGTGCCCGACGGGGTGGCGGAGGTCGAGCGGCTCGTACGCCGCTATCTCGTCGGCCGCGAGCGGTTGTTCGAATCCCGTATCGAGCAGGGGCGCGTGATCGACGGACACGGCGACCTGCTCGCCGAGGACGTCTTCTGCCTCGACGACGGCCCCCGTGTCCTGGACTGCCTGGAGTCGGGCGCGGAGGCCGCGTCGCGACGGCTGGTCTCGACAACGTTGCGCCACCTGCGCACTTCCGCCGTCTGCCTGACGCTCGTCGGCGGACTGCCGGGCAGCGGGAAGTCCACCCTGGCCGGGGCGCTGGCCGACCGCCTGGGGGTGACGCTGCTCAGCAGCGACCGCCTCCGCAAGGAGCTGTCGGGCATCCCCCCGGAGCAGTCCGCGGCAGCCGGCTACGGCGAGGGCCTGTACACGCCCGAGTGGACGGCCAGGACCTACGCCACCCTGCTCGACCGCGCTGCCGCCCTGCTGTCCTCCGGAGAGTCCGTCGTACTGGACGCCACCTGGTCCGATGCGGCGCGGCGTGAAGCGGCCCTGCGCCTGGCCGAACACACCAGCGCCGATCTGGTGGCCCTGCACTGCCACGTCCCGGACGACGTGGCGGCGGCCCACCTGAGCAGGCGCGCCCCCGGACCGTCCGACGCCGGCCTCGACGTCGCCACCGGAATGACGGCGAAGGAACCGCCATGGCCCGAGGCCGTCGCCGTCGACACCGGTGGACCGCTGGAGTCCGCCGTCTCTCAGGCACTGGCTTCCGTACGCCCGTGGGGCATCCGCCAGGCCCCGGTCCACCGCCGCCCCTCCATGGAGGCGGACTAGAGGAGCGGTCATGCCCGCGCTTTCGCCTCTTCGGGAGGAGGCCACCATCGGTGAACAGAGACCGCTCGCCTCTGGCGAGGGATGGCGGGCCGTGGCCGCATGTTCCCTCATGACGAAAGGACCCGTGCACACTGCTGGTCACATTCCGGCTGCGCCCGGTACGCGGGCGCGCGCACGCGCTGTTCCGCAACGAGGGCCCGCTGAACACGCCGCTCTTCGTCGGCTTCCCGGGGTTCACCCGGGACGCCCTCAAAGTCGTGCTGCACCGCGAGTGAACCATCGGGGCGGCAGGAGTTCGAAAGGACCGTCCGGTCCCCCGACCGGGACCGTCCGGCCCTACAACCGGTCAGCGAGCAGCGATGTCATGGACGTAGAGCCGAGGGCCACAAGGAGACACGGAGAAGCGGAACAGGGGCCGTGCACCGTGTGATTCGGGCCCGCGAGAAGCGGGCGGCCCTCGGCTCCATGGACATCGGCAGTGTGCCGTGACCCGGGCCGTGTCCTTCGGCCGAAGTGCGACCGGATCCCACGGTCACCGCCCTCGGCGCCCAGGGGGTCGAAGCCGTCATCGGCGTGATCTACCCGCCGCAAGTGGCCCTGGTCGGCTTCGGCCGGGTCGTCGAACGGCCGTGGGCCGTCGACGGCCTGCTCGGCGTACGTCCCGTGGTCACGGCGCCCCTCTCCGCGGACCGCTGTGCGACGGACGGCGCCGTCGGCGCCCGCTGTCCCACGGCCGTCACCCGACTCCTGCTCGCCGACTTCCTTCTCGCCCACTCGGTGCCTTTGCACTGGTCCCTCCCGAAGGCGGGTGACCCGGATGAACGCTGAGGCCACCGGCGCGGGCGAGGTGACGCGGGTGCTGGTCGTGGAGGACGACCGGGGCATCGCCGAGTCGTTGGTGCGCGGGCTGCGGCAGGCGGGGTACGCCGTCGAGGATGTCCGCACCGGGGGTGCCGCCCTGGCGGCCGCCTCCTTCGATGTCGTCCTGCTGGATCTGGGGCTTCCGGACATCGACGGTATCGAGGTGTGCCGGAGGCTGCGTGCCCGGTCGGACGCGGCGATCATCGCTGTGACAGCGCGGGGTGAGGAGGCCGACCGGGTGGTGGCCCTCGACGAGGGTGCCGACGACTACCTGGTCAAGCCGTTCGGGCTGGCCGAGCTGCTGGCGAGGATCCGGGCGGTGCTGCGCCGACGGCGTCCGGCCGGGCCGGAGATCGTCCGGCACGGCCCGCTGGCACTCGACCTGCGCACCATGCAGGTGTCGGTGGACGGCCGTGCGGTGGCGCTGACGCGGAAGGAGTTCGGCATCCTGGAGTGCCTGGCCGCGGATCCGGGGCGCGTGGTGAGTCGGCAGCAGATCCTCGAGCAGGCGTGGGACGCCCACTGGTACGGACCGACGAAGGTGCTGGACGTGCACATCGCGGCGCTGCGCCGCAAGCTCGGTGTGTCCGGCCTGATCGAGACGGTCTACGGGCACGGCTTCAGGCTCGGGCCGGTCCAGGCACCTCCGGAGCAGTCGTGACCCGCCGGATCGCCTGGACGCTCGTGGTCCTGACCTCTGTGCTGCTGGTGCTGGCGCTGGTGCCGCTTGCGGTGTCGCTGACGGCACGCGAGCGCGTCGCCTACCGCGACAGCCAGCGCGCGGCCACGAGGGTGATCGCCGCGGCGGCCGAGGAACACCTCTCCGACGGCAAACCGGTCACCCTCATGCGCAAGGAGCTGGATGCCGCTGCCCGAGCGGGGGACTGCGCCGCCGTGTACGACGCCTCCGCGCACCTGGTGGCCAGTACGCCGTGCACGGCGGCGCAGGGTGAGGAGGCGGAGGAGTTGGTGGCGGACGTGCTGCGCGGGCGTGAGCCGGAGCCTCCGGAGAGCGAGGGGCGCCTGCTGGCCGCGGAACCGGCCGGTGACGTGCGCGAGCCCGTCGGCGCGGTGGTCCTGGCCCGGTCCTCCGCTCCGCTCGATGCCCGGATCGCGGCGATCTGGGGCTGGTCCGCGGCGATCGGTGTCGCGGGGCTCGCCGCCTCCGTACTGCTGTCCGTCCGCCTCGCCCGCTGGGTGAGCCGGCCCCTGTCGACGCTGGGCGCATCGGCCCGGCGGCTGGGCGAGGGCGCTCTCGACGAGCGGGCCGACGTGCGAGCCGGTCCGCCGGAGGTACGCCGACTCGCGGCCACCTTCAACACCATGGCGGCGCGCACGGAAGCCCTGGTGCACGGGCATCGAGCCGTGATCGCGGACGTGTCCCATCAGCTGCGCACCCCGCTGGCCGCGCTGCGGCTGCGCCTCGATGTCCTGGCCGCCGGCTCGGACGACGCCACCGCTGCCGATCTTGCCGCCGCCCAGGAGGAGATCTCCCGGCTGTCCCGGCTGGTCGACGGGCTGTTGGCGGTCGCGAGCGCCGAGCAGGCCACACCCCGCCCGACCGCCGTGCGGATCGACGAAGTGGTGGCCGAACGCGTTGCCGCCTGGGCGCCCGTCGCCGAGGAGCGCGGCGTCCGGCTGGCCGCGGACTTCGACGGTGCGGCACCGCTCGTCGCGCTGGGGGCGGGGCACCTGGAGCAGATCCTCGACAACCTGATCGCCAACGCCGTGGACGCCGTGCCGTCCGGCGGGAGCATCGCCGTCGACCACCGTGCGTCCGGAGGCGCCGCCCGGGTACGGGTCCGGGACGACGGTCCCGGCATGACGGCCCATGCGAAGGCGGTCGCCTTCCGCCGGTTCGGCAACCCCGAGGCCGGCGGGACCGGGCTCGGGCTCGCCATCGTCCACCGGCTGGTCACCGTCAACGGCGGCACGGTGGGGCTGGAGGACACCCCCGGTGGCGGGCTGACCGTCGTACTGGAGCTGCCGCTGTGGCCGGAGCGCGGACGGGAAAGGGCCGGCGGACCGAGATCTTTACCGGATCCGAAGAAGAGGTGAGCCAGTTCCCAAGAACCGTGAGCACAGCCTGGAGGTGTACGCGACCGATCCGGCCGCTGGCCCTTCAGGAGCCCCGCCATGGCATCCTCGCCCGACGACCCCCCGCCGACGCCCCCGCCGACCGGTTCCCCGCTCGCGCGCGATCGCGGCCTGCGCCGCAGCCGCCGTGTGACCCGGTGGATCGCGGTCACCGCCGTGGCCGGCGCGGCGGGGCTGGGCAGCCTCTACACGCACCTGCTGCCGGGAAGCTCGGCGTCTCCCGCACCGATCGTCACCCCGTCGGCACACAACCAGGCGCCGTCCCCCTCCGCCCCCGCAACGGGAGGGAACGCGGGGAGTGACCATCACGAGGACGACGACGAGGGCGCGGCCCCGGCCGCTCGACCCGCGCCGCAGCCTCCTGCCCAACCACCGGCTCCCACCCGGCAACAGCCGCACACGACGACGGGGGCGTCATGACCACACATGCGCCGGCCCCCTCCCCCGCCCAGGCCGTCTTCCCCGCCCTGGGCACCACCGCCACCCTGCTCGTCACCGACCCGGGTGCGCTGCCCGTCGCGGAAGAGGTCCTGCGCACCGAACTCCGCGCCGTCGACCTGACCTGCAGCCGCTTCCGGCCGGACTCCGAACTCACCCGCGTCAACCTGGCCGCGGGTGCCCCGACGACCGTGAGCGAACACTTCGCCGACGCGCTCCAGGCCGCCCTGCGGGCCGCCCGGATCACCGACGGTGCCGTGGACCCGACCGTGGGCAGCGCGGTGATCGCGCTCGGCTACGACCGTACCTTCGTCTCCGTGCGCCCCGACGACGTCCGCCCGGTGCCCGTCGGCCGCCCCGCGCCCGGCTGGCAGCGGGTCAGCTGGAACCCGCGCACCCGGCGACTCCGTCTGCCCCCACACACCCTCCTCGACCTGGGCGCCACCGCCAAGGCCCGCACCGCCGACCGTGCCGTCCAACAGGCCGCCGCGACGACCGGGTGCGGGGCCCTGGTCAGTCTCGGCGGCGACCTGGCCGTGGCCGGGCCGACACCGGAGGGCGGCTGGCGGATCGCGCTCGCCGACGACCACGCGCAGTCCGTGACGGAGCCGGGCCCGGCCGTGGCCGTGACCGGCGGGGCCCTGGCGACCTCCGGCATACGGGTGCGCGCCTGGCGGCGCGGCGGACGCACCCTGCACCACATCGTCGACCCCGGCACCGGGGAACCGGCCCCGCCCGTGTGGCGCACGGTCACCGTCTCAGCCGCCACCTGCGTGGACGCCAACACCGCGAGTACGGCGGCGGTCGTGCTCGGCGAACGGGCCGTGCACTGGCTGCGCTCCACCGGCCTGCCGGCCCGCCTGGTCGGCCTCGACGGCACCGTCGTACGCCTCGGCGGCTGGCCACCCGACTCCCCGTCGCCCGGCCCCGGAGGTCCGCGATGACGCCTCTCGCTCTGACCGGCAGCCCCCTGTGGTACGCCAGCCGCGCCGGCGGCACCCTCGCTCTGATCCTGCTCACCGCCACCGTGGTGCTCGGGATCGCCTCCGGCGGGCGGTCCACACCGCGCCGGATCGGCAAGTTCGAGATCGGACTGCTGCACCGCAACCTGTCCCTGCTCACCCTGGTGTTCCTCGCCGTGCACGTCGTGACGGCAGTGCTCGATCCGTTCGTGCACCTGGGGTGGGCGGTCACCGTGGTCCCGTTCGGAGCGTCGTACCGGCCGCTCTGGCTCGGGCTGGGCACGGCCGCGGTCAATCTGCTGCTCGCGGTGCTGATCACCAGCGCAATGCGGCTACGGCTGGGGGTGCGCCGCTGGAAGGCGGTGCACTGGCTCGCCTACGCCGCCTGGCCACTCGCCCTCTTCCACGGTGCCGGAACCGGCACCGACGCCCGCCTCCCACTCCAGCTGTGGCTCTACGCCGCATGCCTGGCCTCGGTGGTCGGCGCCGTGTGGTGGCGTCTGGCGAAGGCCGGTCCCGGACGGGTGGCCGGGCGGTTCGTGGCCGCCGCGACCGCGATCGCCGTACCGGTGGCGTTGACCGCCTTCCTGACCAGCGGGCCGCTCCAGCCCGGCTGGGCCCAGCGTGCCGCCACGTCCGCGCTGCTGATCGGAGGCGGACGGTGAACTCCTCGACCGCGGCACCCTTCACGCCCGGGCCGGTCAGCACATCCAGCGCGCGGCTGCTGGCGGGATGGCATGCCACCGGGCGACCGGCCACCTTGACCGATCACCTGCGACGCTACGGGCCGCCTCCCCTCACCGGGGACGTGCCGGGGCCGCTGGTGGACTCCGTCGAGGCGGCCGGGCTCACCGGGCGCGGCGGCGCCGGGTTTGCGACGGCCCGGAAACTGCGGGGCGTGCTGGGCGGCCGAGGTCCGGCCGTGGTCGTCGTCAACGCCATGGAGAGCGAACCCGCCAGCCGCAAGGACCAGTTCCTGCTCGCCCACGCACCCCACCTGATCCTCGACGGCGCCGTCCTCGCGGCGGCCGAGGTCGGAGCCGAGACCGTCCACGTGTGCCTGCCCCGCACCCGCACCGCCCAGCACCGGCAGCTCGGCACCGCCGTGGAGGAGCGGCGACGCGCCCGCCTCGACCCTGTACGGATATGCCTGCACGCCCTGCCGCACGGCTACGTCTCCAGCGAGTCGACGGCACTGGTGCGCTGGCTCGACGGGGGTCCGGCCCGTCCGCAGGGCAGCCCTCCGCGCAGCCACGAACGCGGGGTCGCCCGGCGCCCCACCCTCGTCCACAACGCCGAGACCCTCGCCCACCTCGCCCTCATCGCCCGCCACGGACCGGACTGGTTCCGGCAGGCCGGCACCCTGCACGAGCCCGGCACCACGCTCGTCACCGTCTCCGGGGCCGTCGCCGCTCCCGGTGTCCTGGAAGCACCGCTCGGCACACCTCTCGCCACACTGCTCGACCGTGCCGGAGGCCCCACGGGGCCCGTCCGGGCCGTCCTGCTCGGCGGCTTCGGCGGCACCTGGCTCCCGGCAGAGAAGGTGCACACGCCCCTCGCCCGCCGCGACCTGGCTCCGCTGGGCGCCGCACCCGGCGCGGGCGTACTCGTCGCGCTTCCTCACCCGGCCTGCGGGCTGACGGAAACGGCCCGGATGCTCGCCTTCCTGGCGGCCCACGGCGCCCGACAGTGCGGGCCCTGCCGCTACGGGCTGCCCGCCGTGGCCGAGGACTTCGCCACACTGGCCGCCGGACGGGCCCATCCGGAGCTGCTGTCCCGCCTGCACCGCCGAGCCGGTCTGCTACCCGACCGGGGCGCCTGCCGTCACCCCGACGGTGCCGCCCGCCTGGCCGCTTCCGCCCTGCGTACCTTCGCCGACGACGTCGACCGCCACCTCACCCACGGCTCCTGCCCCGCGGCCCACCGGCCGCCGAGGATCCCCGTACCGCCCGCCACACCACCGGAGACATGGCGATGACCCCGAACCGGACCCTGCGCGTCGACCGCATCGCCTGCACCGGTCAGGGCCTGTGCGGCGAACTGCTCCCCGAGCTGATCGACCTCGACGAGTGGGGCTACCCCATTCTCAAGGACCGGATCGTCCCCGACCGGCTGCGCGCCCACACCCGACGGGCCGTCGCCGCCTGCCCCCGCCTGGCCCTGCACACCGACGACAGATGAGGATGGCGCACAGGCCGACCGCTCCCCTCACTCTTCCCCGGCCGCCGAAGCGAGCCGATGCCGGGTCAGTCGTCCCCGTCGCCCGACGCCGTCTTGGAGAAGCCGTCCTGCCACGCCGCCTTCGCCCCCGAGTCACCGATGCGGTAGACGTCCACGACGGCTCCCGCGGCCACCACGAGCGACAGCACCGCCGCCGCGACGCGCACCGGCGTCGCGGACCACCGTGCGCTGCCGGACGCGCCGGATCCGGACGCGGCGGCCCGGCCGGTCGCCCACCAGACGGCGACCGCCAGGAGGAACAGGCCCCCGGCCCAGGGAAGCAGGCCGTCGCCGAGCTCGGCGTGCCGGCGCACCAGCGCGTTGCCGTCGACGTGTGCCTCCAGCCATTCGCCGGCCTGCGTGGTGAGCGGAACGCTCACGAGCGTGACCAGGGCGAGCAGCGGCAGGACGACGCCCATGCGCTGTGCCGCCTTGGGCCGGATCGCACAGACCACGAGTGCCAGAGCGGTCAGGGGGACGAGGACCACAACGAAATGCACGAGCAGTATGTGTGCGGGCAGGCCGTTGACCAGGCTCATCTGCGTATTCCTCCAGCGAGTTGGGGTTCCCGTGTCGATCAGGCGCGCCAGCCTGGCACAGGAACTTCTCAGCTTCTTCTGAGGAGTTCCGGTGCCCTCCGTCCGGCCCGGAAGCAGGGCCGGACGTCCCCTTCCGGGAACCCCTTGACCGCTTGTGCGGCACGGTCCCTGACAACCGTGCCGCACAAGCTCCTCTCCTCCCCGGTCACCAGGCCGGGAGAAACGCCCTCCGCCGACCGAAGGAGCCCAGATGTCCGAGTCCCCCGCACACCCCGCCCGCGGCCGTGTCGGTGTCATGCTGCCGCTCGACCTCCCCGTCGGCGAGGTGCTGCCCTATGTCCGGCGCGCCGAGGAGCTGGGGTTCGACCAGGTCTGGGTGGTGGAGGACCTCGGCTGGCGCGGCGGTGTCGCCCAGGCCGCCACCGTCCTGGCCGCCACCACGAACCTCACCGTCGGGATCGGGATCATGCCCGCAGGCGCCCGCAACGTGTGCTTCGCCGCAGTGGGCAGCGCACATCGACCCCCTGCCCTTCGCCGAGGAACTGCGCGCGCACCGCGCCGCCAGCTCCGACGCCCGGCACTTCGCCCGGACGATGCCCGCGGACTGGGTCCGTGAGTTGAGCATCGCCGGCACCCCCGCCCAGGCTCGCGCCGCGATCGACGCCCGCCACGCCGCCGGCGCGACCGGCGTCGTTCTCGCCCCCGGCAGGCCCCGACCGCCTGGCCGCACTGGACGCGCTCGCCCGCGCCCTGCCCCACCGGCTCTGACCCGAACGCCCCCGAAACCACGAGGGAACGGACCTCTATGTCCACCGACCGCCGCCGCATCGTGCTCTTCGACCTCTTCGGCGTCATAGCCCGCCACCAACGCCCGGGTGCCCTGGAGAAGATGGCCGCCCGCTGCCACACCTCCGCCGAGGACTTCAACACTGCCTACTGGGCCCACCGCCCGCCCTACGACGCCGGCTGGCAGACCGCGTCCGCGTACTGGACCCACGTCCTGCACGCGCTGTCCCGCTCCGCCGACGCCGACACGATCGAGGAGCTACGGCTCACCGACATCGACAGCTGGTCCCGCGTCGACGACCGCATGGTCACCTACGTACGGGACCTGCGGGACCGGGCCCGGGTCGCCCTGCTGTCCAACATCCCCGCGGACCACGCGGACGCCTTTCTCGCCGCCCAGCCCTGGCTGCACGACCTCGACCACCTCGCCCTCTCCGGAAGGATCGGTGCCGCAAAGCCCGACCCGGCCGCCTTCCAGTACTGCGTCGTCGCTCTGCAGGCCGCACCCGCCGACTTCCTCTTCGTCGACGACCGTGAGGAGGACGTCCGCGCGGCGCAGGAGGTCGGCATGGACGGGCACGTCTTCCGGAGCCAGGACGACCTCGCAGCCGTCATCGACGCGTGGCTGCCGACCCGTTGAGCGAGCCGCGGGCCGGGCATTTTGATGCGAGACACCTCGACCCGGTGATCAGCGGAAGGCGCCGCTGGATCGCCCATCCGGAGGCCGGGCGGGGAGAACGAGGCGGAAGGTACATCCCTTGCCCGGCGCGGTGTCGAGTTCGAGGCGACCGCCATGGCCTTCGGCGATCGCGGCGGCAATGGACAGGCCCAGGCCGCTGCCACCGTGGGCGCGGGAGCGGGAAGGGTCAGCGCGGTAGAAGCGCTCGAAGGCGTGCAGGGCGTCTTTGGCCGTGAGTCCGGGCCCTTCGTCCGCCACTTCCACCACGCTGGCGGGCATACCGTCCGGCAAGGGCGGTGACGCACTCATGACTCCCGGGCGGTCGGTTCCGCAGGTGTCCGCACCCACCCGGGTCTCGCCCACTCTGACGTGGACCGCGGTGCCGGCCGGGGTATGGACGCGGGTGTTGGACAGCAGGTTGTCGACGATCTGTCTCAGTCGGTGGGGGTCGCCGACGGCCTCGACCACGTCCAGTTCGCCGTTGCCCTCCGGGTCCGACAGGGGGCCCAGATCAACCGGATGGCTCGTCCCGTGCAGGGCGGCTGTCCGCACGGCGTCCGCCGCCAGGGAGAGCAGGTCCACCGGGTCCCTCTCGTACGACGGTTCCCTGTCCAGCTGGGCGAGAAGTTGGAGGTCGTCGACGAGGAGGCCCATGCGCTCCGCGTTCTGGGCGATCAACTGGTGGGCCTCGCTCTGCTCGTAGACCGGCAGACGCTCCCGGCGCAGTGCGAGCTGTGCGTAGCCCTGGATGGCGGTGAGCGGGGTGCGCAGTTCGTGGCCGGCGTCGGCGACGAAACGCCGCATGCGCGCCTCTGATGCCTCCCGTTCACGAAGCGCCTGCTGCAGCCTCTCCAGCATGGAGTTCAGCACCCGGCCGAGCCGACCGATCTCGGTGCGCGCGTCGGTGTCGGGGAGTCGCAGATCCAGTTGCCCCGCGCCGATGCGCTCGGCCGTGTGCTCCATACGAGTCAGCGGGAGCAGGCCCAGTCGTACCACCCAGCGGACCAGCGCGAGCAGCGCGGCTACGGTGACAACCAGCAACCCCACGTTCAGCCAGAGAATCTTGGACATGGTGGCATCGACCGTGTCGAGCGGCAGAGCCACGACGGCGTGCATGCCGCCCGGACCGGAACTCAGCAGAACTCTCCACCGGCCGTCGCCACTGATGGATCCCACCGTCCCTGGACGGCCGTCGTGCAGACCGAGCCGCGCCACCGAATCCCCGATCCGAGGACCGGGCTTGTCGTCGGCACCGAGCGACATGTCCGTCCGCCGGCCGGAGACATCGTAGAAGTAGACACGGAAGTCCGAGGGCAGGACGCCGGGCCGTTCGCCGGGAATGCTCTTTTTCAGAGCGTCGAAGTAGGCCGGGCCGGGTGGGTGGAAGTCGGCCAGTTGCTGGTCGACCCGGTCCAACAGCCACGAGCGCAGCACCACGAACCCGATGAGCTGGGAGACGGCGACGGCGACCGTCGCCAGCAGCGCCGCACCCAGGATCAGGCGCCGTCGCAGGGACCTGGGGATACGGGGCAGCAGCCGGCTCACTGCTCCGCCGTCCCGCCCGGCTCGCGGGGCAGCCGCAGACAGTAACCGACGCCGCGCACCGTGTGAATGAGTGGCGGTCCGGAGCAGTCGACCTTCTTGCGCAGGTACCTGACGTACGTCTCGACGATCCGGGCATCTCCGGCGAAGTCGTAGCTCCACACGTGATCGAGGATCTGGGTCCTGGTCAGGACCAGGCCCGGGTTGGCCAGCAGATAGGCGAGCAGCTTGAACTCGGTCGGTGACAACGGAACATAGCGCCCGGCGCGGTGCACCTCGTGCGCGCCCTCGTCGAGCTCGAGGTCGGCGTAACGCAGCACAGTCTCCGGAATGAACGGTTCCGAACCCTGGACGACCGTGCGGCGCAGGATGGCTTCGATGCGCAGCAGTACTTCGTCGATGTGGAACGGCTTCGTCACATAGTCGTCGCCGCCGGAACTCAAGCCCCTGATGCGGTCGTCGACGTCGATGCGCGCGGTGAGGAACAGTACCGGGACGTCGTTCCCGGCCGCCCGCAGCCGTTGCGTGACCTCGAAGCCGTCCAGGTCCGGGAGCATCACGTCGAGCAGCACCAGGTGCGGTTCCCGCCGCTCGATCTCGACCAGGGCGGACTGGCCGTCCTCCGCTCCGCTCACCTCGTATCCGGTGAGACGGAGGGTGGACTCCAACAGGGTGCGGATGCTGGGTTCGTCCTCGACCACGAGGAGCCTGTGCCGCGGCCTGCCCGAGTGCTGCTCGTTCATCGTGCTGTGCGGTCCGTTCTGTCGCGGTTCACCGGGCGGCGCAGTCGTAGAGCACTGTGGCGCCGAAGAGAGCCGCACTGCCGGTGCTCTGCTGAGACGTCCTGCTGCCTCCGTACGCCGACGCGGAGACTTTGGTGCAGTTCTTGGAGATCCATTCCGAGCGGTCACTGGCCGACCCCTGCGACATGCCCGGCACCATCATCGCTCCAGCGCCGGAGTTGTCCGACCCGAGGACGTACCGCAGCTCACCGTCCCCGGTCCACTTCTTCAGTTGGGCGACCGAGGGCGCGTCGTCGGAGCCCATGAAGCCGCCCATGCCGATCACCGTCTCGTCACTGTTCAGGATGAACGCGTTGGTGGCGTTGGCGCCGCCCGACACAGCGAGCTTGATCCGCGCCTTCGGTGAGTGCTGCACAGCGTAGTCGAGCATCTTGCGCTGGTCGGAGGTGAGTGCCGTGCCGCTGGAACCGCCGAATCCGCCGGGCATCCCGCCTGATCCACCAGGGAAGGAGGGCATCTCCTGGCCGCCGGAGGCCGAGCCGGAGCCACCGGACGCGCCGGGCATGCCGCTGGGGACACCACTCGGCATACCGCCCTGACCACCGCTCGGCAGACCGCCCTGGTCACCACCCGGCATCCCCGACGGCATCCCCGACGGCATCCCGGAGGGCATCCCGCCCGTCGGCTGCCCGCCCTGCTGCCCCGAGCCGGAGCCCCCGCCGGGGAAACCCTCCATGCCCGACGGCATCCCGGAAGGCATTCCCGACGATCCCTGCTCCCCACCGGAGCCCTGGCCGGGCATGCCGGACATTCCGAAGGCCGACTGAGAGCCCTTGGGGCCCGCCGTCGGGTTGCCGCCCGCCATGAAGCCCGACGGGGCCGAGGCCGGCGTGCTGGCCGCCCACGCCCCAGGCGCCACCAGCATCGACACCACCGCGGCAGCCACCCCGGCCAGGAGCAGCTTTCCACCGCGCCGGGCCAGCAGCAGCGCGATCGCCGCGCAGCCGATCAGCAGCACGGGCGAGATCAGCCATCCGTGCCAGTCCGGCGTACGGCGGATGAGAACCATCGCCCAGCCGACCGTCACCGCCACGGCCGCCGCGCCGACCCAGGGAGCCCACGCCACGCCGGCTCGGTGGAGACGGATCAGGGCGGCCAGCGTCCCACCGCACAGGGCGGCGATCGCCGGGGCCAACTGAGTGGTGTAGTACGGGTGGAAGATGCCCTTCTGCGTGGAGAACACGGCCACGCACACGATCAGCCAGCTCCCCCACAGCAGCCACCCCGAGGCGGGCAGCACGCCGGACGGCTCCAGTCGCCCACGGCGATGCAGGACCGTGCACGCCACCGCGAGTGCCATGGCCACGGCACAGGCGGGCAGCAGCCAGCTGATCTGCCCGCCGACCTGGGTGTTGAACATGCGGCCGAGACCCGCTGCGCCACCGAACTGCCCCAGCCCGCCGCTGCCGGATTGCGACGAGCCGTCACTGGAGCCGAAGACCCGGCCGAGCCCGTTGTAACCGACCACCAGATCCCAGGCCGACCCGTCCTCGCTGCCGCCGATGTAGGGCCGGTCCCCCGGCCACAGCGCCACCATCGCGACCCACCACAGAGAGGACGCCACCAGGACGGCTCCCGCACCCAGCAACCGCCCCACCCGTGCGGCCCAGGCACCGCTTCCCGCCACGAGCCAGGCGAGAGCGAATGAGGGGACCACCATCCAGGCGGCGAGCATCTTGGTGAGGAACCCACACCCGATCAAGTAGCCGCTCGCGCACAGCCACCAGGTCGCCGCCCGGCCCTCGGTCTGCAGGGCACGGGTGAGCGCGTACGCAGCCGACACCAGCAGCAGGACGAGCAACGTGTCGGGGTTGTTGTCCCGGTTGATGGCCACGGTGATGGGGGTGAGGGTGAGCACCAGGGCCGCGAGCAGTGCGGCCCGTTCCCCCGCCCAGCGGCGCACGGTGCGGTGCAGCACGAACACCGCGGCCACGCCCTCGATCACCTGGGGGAGAATCAGTGCCCAGCCGTGCAGGCCGAATATCTTGCTGCTGATGACCTGGGGCCACAGTGCGGCGGGCGGCTTGTCGACGGTGACGACTCCGGCCGGGTCGTAGGAACCGAAGAGGAAGTTGGTCCAGCTCTTCCCCATCGACTTCACGGCCGCGGAGTAGTAGCCGTTGCCCCAGCCCAGCGAACCGAGCGCCCAGCCGTACAGCGCGGTCGCCACGAGCAGGATCGCGCCGAGAGTGGCCGGTGCCGCCCAGGCGGGCAGGGCGCGGGCGGAGGTGTGCGAGCGGCCGCTGGACGTCGGCGCGACGGACAGGGTCCGGTAGGACTCGTTCATGGAAGGCGAATCAGCTCTCGTCAGGAGTGTCGGTGGCGGGCTTGGATTCGGCGGCCGAACCGCGGAAGACGGCCAGCCGCAACACCACGAAGCGAACGGCGGTGACCGCGACGGACGCGGCGGCCAGGACTGCGGTCTCGGCGGCCGCCGAGGCGCCGGGATCGGCGTGCTTGAACCACAGCACGGCCCCGGAGGTGACCAGGTAGCCGAGTACGAACAGGCCGCCTGCGCCCAGGTGGGCCCGTGCGGGACGGGTAGCGGCGTACCGGAAGGTGAGGCGGCGGTTCGCCTCGGTGTTCAGCACCGTCAGTACCAACAGCGACACCAGGTTGGCGACCGCAGGCTGCCACCAGCCGCGCAGCAGCCAGTACAGCAGAGCCTGCCCGATGGTGGAGACGATGCCGATCGCGACGAAACAGCCGACCTCCCACGACAGCGCGCCGCGCTTCCCGGCAGGAGCCAGGACGGCGTCCGGGTGCTCGGCGGCCGGCGGGGGACGGCGGGGCAGTTCGACGCGAGCGGCGCCGGATGCCTTCAGCCGCGCCATCCGCCACAGCCCCTTGAGGTCGTCGGTGGCCGTGCTCACCACGTCGACCCTGGTGTCGACGTCCTCCACCCAGTCGACCGGCACCTCGTGGACACGCAGCCCGTTGTGCTCGGCGAGAAGCAGCAGTTCGGTGTCGAAGAACCAGGCGTCGTCCCGGGTCACCTTCAGCAGAGGCCGGAGCACCTCCGTACGGGCAGCCTTGAATCCGCACTGGGCGTCGGTGAAGCGCACGCCGTGGGTGAGCCGGATGATTCCGTTGTAGCAGCGGGAGACGAACTCACGGCGTGGCCCGCGCACGGTGCGTGCCCCCTGTGCCAGCCGACTGCCGATCGCGATGTCGGAGTGCCCGGTGGCGAGCGGGGCAATGAGCGGCAGCAGTCCGTCGAGGCCGGTGGACAGGTCCACGTCCATGTAGGCCACTACGTCCGCGTCGCTGCAACCCCACACTCTGCGCAGGGCGAGGCCCCGGCCTTTGCGGTCCAGGTGCACGACATCGACGCCGGGCAGTTCCTCCGCGAGGCGGCGGGCGACGGCGAGCGTGGCATCCGTGCTGGCGTTGTCGGCGACGGTGATTCGCCAGGGGAACGGAAAGTCCTCCGTCAGCCGCGCGTGCAGGGTACGCAGGCAGCCGGGCAGGGCGCGTTCCTCGTTGTAGACGGGCACGACGATCTCCACGCTCGCCGTGCCGGAGCCGGCGCGGGCGGGCCCGCCAGGGGGTTGGAAGGCGACGGTCCGGCCGCGGCTGAGCGTGAGAGCCGTGCTGTGGGGGGTGGGTGACATGGCTTCCTCAGGCGAGAAGGGACACGGGGTGCGGCTCCATAGGGCTGATCGCGAACAGAGCACGACTCTCACCCACGCGACTGGGAGACCCGGGAGAGGAAAGCGAGAACTGACAGAGAGTCAGGTGGCGGTGGCCTGATCAAGGCGCTACGGCCGACCGTCGCAGCCCCGGCCGTACCCTCGCGCCCCGAGCGGGAACTCCTCGACGGCAGGCTGGGAATGCGGGTGGAGTCCGCGGAGCCCTCGCTGACAGCTCTCGGCGCGAGCTGTCCCGGTGGTACCGGGGTACCACCGGGACACCGAAGATTCCCCCGTGGTCCCAGGGTTGGCTCCTGCCGCACTCGTAGCTTCGAGTGCAGACGCCGCGGCGCATGCGCGGCCGATTTCGCGGCAGGAAAGGCCCACCCCCATGATCGAAGTACGCGAGCTGACGAAGCGCTACGGCGACAAGACGGTCGTCGACAACCTGAGCTTCACCGTCAGGCCTGGCGAGGTGACCGGCTTCCTCGGCCCCAACGGCGCGGGCAAGTCCACGACCATGCGCATGATCGTCGGCCTGGACTCCCCCACCGCGGGCTCGGTCACCGTGAGCGGCCGCTCCTACGCCGAGCAGCCCGCACCGCTGCACGAGATCGGCGCCCTGCTGGAAGCCAAGTCCGTCCACCCTGGGCGCAGCGCCTTCAACCACCTGATGGGACTCGCCTACACCCACGGCATTCCGCGCCGCCGGGTGGACGAGGTCATCGAACTGGCCGGACTGACCAGCGTGGCCGGCAAGCGGGTGGGCGCCTTCTCGCTCGGCATGGGCCAGCGGCTCGGCATCGCCTCGGCCCTCCTGGGCGACCCGGCGATCGTCATGCTCGACGAACCGGTCAACGGCCTCGACCCGGAAGGCGTGTTGTGGGTGCGCAACCTCCTGCGCTCGCTGGCCGACGAGGGCCGGGCCGTCATGCTCTCCTCACACCTGATGAGCGAGACCGCGCTGATCGCCGACCACCTGGTGATCATCGGGCGGGGTCGGCTGCTCGCCGACACCACGGTCGACGACTTCACCCAGGAGGCCAGTGGCGGCGGCGTCAAGGTCGTCACCGCCGAATCGGCGCGACTGCGCTCGCTGCTGTCCGGCCCCGCCGTCGCGATCAGCTCCTCCAGCGACGAGGAGCTGCTGGTCTCCGGACGCGACGCGCGCGAGATCGGGTCGATCGCCTCCCAGCATGGAATCACGCTGTACGAACTCACCCCGCAGGCCGTCTCCCTGGAGGCGGCGTTCATGGACCTCACCCGCGACGCCGTCGAGTACCAGAGCGCTCCGGCCGACGCCGAACGAAAGGCCGCCTGATGCCCACCACCGCACTCCGCCCCAGCCGGCGCCCCCGCAAGCACGCCAATCTCTCCGCGGCGCCCGATGCCCACCCGTCCGCCACGGCATACAAGGTGACCGGCCTGCGAGTACTGCGCTCGGAGTGGGCCAAGTTCTGGTCGCTGCGCTCCAGTTGGATCACACTGGGCGTGGCCGTGGTCCTGCTGGTTCTCTTCGGGGCGATCGCTTCCTACACCTACAGTCCCGGCGCCACCGCGACCGGCGGGCCGCCGGGCGCGGGCAGCGGCGACAGCGACGCGGTGAGCCTGGCCCTGACCGGTGTGTCCTTCGCGTCGCTGGCCGTGGGCGTGCTCGGGGTGCTGCTGTCCGCGGGCGAGTACAGCACCGGCATGATCCGCTCCACGCTCACGGCGGTACCGCGCCGACTGCCTGTGCTGTGGTCGAAGGCCGCCGTGATCGGCCCGATCGCCCTGGTCCTCACCAGCATCGGCGCGCTGGCCGCGTTCCAGTTGGGCACCCCGGGCCTGGACGGCGAGAAGATCGCCCTGTCCCTGGGCGACGACGGCGTCCTGCGCGGCCTGGCCGGCGCGGGCGTCTATCTAGGCCTGGTCGCCGTGTTCGGCGTGGCCCTGGGCGTGCTGATCCGTTCCTCCGCCGGAGCCATCGCGGCCCTGGTCGGCATCCTCCTCATCCTGCCCGGCCTCGCCTCCCTGCTGCCCGACTCGCTGTACGACAGCATCAACCCCTACTTCCCCAGCAACGCGGGCCAGGCCGTCTACGCCCTGCACCAGTCCTCGGGCTCCCTCTCACCGGGGGCGGGCCTCGCGGTTTTCGCCGGTTGGGTGGCCCTCACACTCGCGGGGGCGGCCTACCGCCTCGTCAAGACCGACGCCTGATGCGGCCACGGGGACAATGGTGTCCATGAGTGCGCACCGTACGGCAGCCGCCGCGGACAGCGTTTGGGGGACGGCAGCAGACCCGCCGTCCCTCGGGTTCGACGCCGCCTGGGCGCACCCGCTGCTGGGCCGGCTGCTGCGCGACCAGAGCCGTCGGCAGAGGCTGGACCGCCGACGTCCGTGGCTGCTCGACACCGCGGTGGTGCTGGTCGTCGCCCTGATCAGCCTGCCGGTCCTGCTCCGGGGCAACGGCAACCCCCCTTTCGCGGAGACCACCGCCCCTGACCACCTGACCTTCGGCGCCCTGTCCGCCTGCCTCGCCGCCCTCGTCGTTCCGCTGTGGTGGCGCCGCAAGGCCCCGACCGTCACGTACTTCGTGATCGCGGCGGTGTCCCTCACCCAGTGGTCGATGGATATCTGGCTGCCGGCGAACGCCGGCGCGCTCGTCGCCCTGTACTCCCTGGCCCGGAACGGTTCGCTGCGGGCACTGGGCTGGGCTGCCGCTCTGACCGTCGTCGAGTCGGTCCTGGTCGTCTTCGTCCTGGTGCCGACCGAACAGCCATGGATCGGCAGCTTCTTCCTGCTGGGCACGGTCACGGCTGCCATCGCCGTCGGCCTGACACTCCGCCTCCGGAAGATGTATCTGGCGGCGCTCGAGGACCGTGCCAGGCGGCTGGAGATCGAGCAGGACCAACGTATGCAACTCACCGCGGCCGCCGAGCGCTCCCGGGTCGCCCGCGAGATGCACGACATCGTCGGCCACAATCTCTCGGTCATGGTCAGCGTCGCCGACGGCGCCGCGACCCTGGCCGCCAACAGGAACGAACATTCCACCGACGCCCTGCGTATCCTCGGCGACACCGGCCGACAGGCGATGAGCGAACTGCGCCGGGTGCTGGGCGTCCTGCGCGAGGAGCAGGACGACGTAAGGACACTCAGCCCGCAGCCCGGCATCCGGGATCTGGACGCCCTCCTGGCGCGGGTACGTGCAGCAGGCCTAGGCGTGGCCTACCGGACGGCGGGCGATCTCGACTCGCTGGGCAGCGGCGTACAGCTCACCGTGTACCGCATCGTGCAGGAGTCGCTCACCAACACGCTCAAGCACGCGGGGACCGGCACGTCCGCCGAGGTCGACATCGCCGCAGAGTCAGGAGAGGTACGGATCCGGATCGCCGACACCGGCATACCCCCCGGGGCGCCCCCGCCACCAAAGCCGGCGGCACCGGACGACGCACCCGGCCACGGCCTGGTCGGCATCCGCCAGCGCGCCGCCATGTACGGCGGCACCGTCATCATCGGACCACGCGAGACCGGCCACGGCTGGATCGTGGACGTCGTACTCGAGGCAGCGCCCGCACCGGAAGCATCGGGAGAACACCTGCCATGACCACCGTGCTGATCGCCGACGACCAGCCCCTGCAGCGCATGGGCGTCCGTATGCTCCTTGAGGGCACCCCGGGCCTGCACGCGGTCGGCGAGGCCGAACACGGTGCCGAGGCCGTCCGCCTGGTCGCGGAACTGCGCCCCGACGTCGTTCTCATGGACATCCGCATGCCCGGCATGGACGGCCTCGAGGCCACCCGCCGCATCATCGCCACCGGCGGCCGCACCCGCGTCCTCATCGTCACCACCTTCGACCTCGACGAGTACGCCTACGAGGGCCTGCGGGCCGGTGCCAGCGGCTTCCTGCTCAAGGACGCCCGCCCCGAGGAACTCGTCGCGGGCATCCACGCGGTCGCGACGGGCGACGCCGTCGTGGCCCCCCGCCTGACCCGCCGCCTCCTGGACGCCTACGCCCACCAGGTCCTCGCACCGGCCGGCGCCCCCGCCCCTGAGGATCCCCGATTGCAGACCCTCAGCGACCGCGAACGCGAGGTCCTGGTCGCCATCGGCCAGGGCTGGACGAACACGGAGATCGCCGAACGACTCGTCCTCACCGAGTCCACGGTCAAGAAGCACGTGGGCCGTGTCCTCGCCAAGATCGGGGCCCGCGACCGCATCCAGGCCGTGATCACGGCGTACGACACCGGGCTGGTCAGCGCCAAGCCGTAAGCCTGGAAGGGCGCCACCCCGGGCCGTCGTCCGCACGTGCTGACCACCCTGCCCGCCCCGGCCAAGGCGAACACGCCCAACCTGGGCAGGGCGTTCGTCGGCGGCATCGCCCGCGCCGACGACGGCACCCTGTACGTCACCTACGCCACCGGTACCGCCGGCCTCACCGGCGTCTGGGCCGTCCGCCCCGGTGGCCGCCCGCACCGCATCGCGGCCCTGCCCGCCGACGGACTGCCCAACGGCCTGGCTCTCGACCCGCGCGCCAAGCAGCTGTACGTCACGGACTCCGTCCAGGGCGTCGTCTACCGCCTGCCCGCACGCGGCGGAAAGGCCACGGTCTGGGCCAAGGGCAAACAACTGGAGCCCACCACCTTCGCGGGCGCCAACGGCCTCAAGCTGCACAACGGTTTCATCTGGGCCACCAACCTCGACCGGGGCACCGTCCTGCGCATCCCCGTCACCGCCTCGGGCACCGCGGGAAAGATCCAGGTTCGGGCCACCGGCATGCCGTCCATCGACGACTTCGCCTTCACCGGTCACGGCGACACCCTCCTCGCCGCCCGTGACGACAACCAGGTCGACCTCGTCCGCCCGAACGGCACCCACTCCGCCGTCCTCACCCCGGCCGACGGTCTCCAGACCCCCACGTCCGTCGCGGTGCACGAAGGCAAGGTGTATGTCCCCAGCGCCGCCTACCTGACCGGCAAGGACCCCAACCTCCTCATCGCCCGCGTCGACCGCTGACGCCACCAGGAGGGACACACTCCACCGGCCCGGTGCCTCTCCGATCGCACGGCACCGGCCCGGTCACGAATGGCAGCAGCGGTCTGTACCCAACGGCCTGGAATCGACATGTCCATCCCCTTTTTGAATAGATCCGCCGCATCGGCAACCACGATTCGCCCATCGTCTGCGGACCGCCGCCCACTGCCCGTGGCACCATCTGCCTCCCAGGCGAGCCTCTCGTGAAGCGGGCTTGAGAGGCCACGGCTGATGCCTCGTTCAGATCGCGCTTTCAGGAATGCTCGTCAGCTTGGTCTTCGCAGGACCGCTCTTTGAGGACCCCGGCAAGGGCCGAGGCGACGAGGGCGACGGCGCCATCGTCGTCGTGGGCCAGTTGACGCAGGACCTCCTGTGCGGTGGTTCCCGCGAGCTCGACCAGCGCCTGGGTGAGGCGGATCCGCGTCGCGGAGTCCGCGGTGGGCGCGGCCAGTTCGTCGACCAGGGCGGTCGTGATCCGATCCGTGCACCCGGGGTCCCGGGACAGCATCCCCAGAACCTCCGCCGCGTCCACGTCGTTGGAGCCCTCCACCACCATGCTGACGAGTGTGGGCACGGCCGCGGCCACGCCCTGCCTGCCCAGAGCCAGAGCAGCGTGCCTGCGCACCGTCGTGTCCGGGTCTCCGAGGGCGTCCGCGAGCACCGCGGTAGCACCCGCGGCCTCGGGCATCTCGGCGATCGCCAGCACCGCGCGCCGCCGGATGTCGGAGTCCTCCGAGCGCATGCCGGCATGCAGCGTCGCCACGCCGTCGCCGCCCGACCGGGCGAGCGCCCAGCGCAGGGCACCTGCGACGTGCGGGTCGGATTCGGTCAGGACCGCCCCGGCCAGTAGTTCGGCGGGAACCGGCGCGTCCTCCGGCCGGGCCAGGACAGCCTGCTGTCTGTGCGCGGCGCTGGTCGAGTTGAGTTCCCGCATGAGTTCGACGATGCGCAGCACTCCCTGCCAGTCGGTGGGCGCCGACGCGTCGATCGCACGGAGCCGCTCAAGCAGCTCCTCTTCTCGCGCCAGGCGGTCCTCCGTCTGCCGGATGAGGTCGCTGACCAGGGCGTACGGCGTGAAGGCCGGGTCCTCCAGCGCGCGCCCGATCTGCTTGAGCGAGAGCCCGAGGGACCGCAGGCTCTCCACGTGAAAGATCCTGCGGACATCCTCGGCGGAGTACTCGCGGTAACCACCGAGAGTGCGGCCCGTGGGCCTCACCAACCCCAGGGCGTCGTAGTGCCGGAGCATCCGGGTACTCACCCCGGAGCGGCGGGCCACATCGCCGATCAACAATCCGCGCCCTCCGAAGCCCCCGCAGCCCCCGCAGCCCCCGCAGCCCCCGCAGCCTCCATCGACTCGGTCGTCTCCGCAGGCTCGGTCGTCTCCGCAGGCTCGGTCGTCTCCGCAGGCTCGGTCGTCTCCGCAGGCTCGTTCGTCTCCGCAACCTTGGCGGTCTCCGAGGTCTCGGTGCCCGCCGACGCAGCCGCGGCGGCAGCAGCTCGTTTCGGGCCGAGTGCGACCACACGCTTCGCCTCGTCGAGGGCCGCGTCGAAACCGGTCTCCGGGTTCTGCCGCAGCAGCTCGGTGGCACGGGCGTGCGCGGCCACCGCCGGGTCGGAACTCTCCGCGGCCCTCCCCAGGGCGGGCTTGATCACGTCACCGAGGTCGACCAGGGCCCGGCTCAGACTCAGCTGCACATTTCGGTCGCCACGGCCGAGCTGCAGAACCAGTTCGTCGGCCAGGTCGTTCTCCTCGTCCTTGGGCACGAGGACGACCGCGACGCGCCACGCAGTCCGCGCGACCTCGTCGTCGGCGTCCCGCAGCATGTCGCGGGTGATCCAGACCCACGTACTCTTGTCGCCGATCTTGGACAGTGTGTGCAGCGCCTGGCTGCGGGCCTGGGGACGCCCGGAGGCGAGCTCCCGGCGGATCCGGGGCAGAGTGATCTCCGGCGGGAGACGGGTCAGCGCCCAGGACAGCATGTCTCGTACGAAGAAGTCCGGCTCGACCGCGCACCGCTCGACGAGCCTCTCCAGGAACACAGGGTCGGGGTTCGAGCCGACTGCCAGGGCCGCCTGAAGCCGGACCGACGAGTCCTCGGCGTCCAGAGCGTTGATCACACGGGTGTTCCGCGGGGTTACGTCGGTCGTGTTGATCGGGACCACCTCCTGTGCCCAAGTGAAAACCTTGTCACCGTGTCAAGGTCAAGTTCGTGACCGGCGATCAGCCAATCCGCCAACTCTCGCTCTCAGCTCGGGAGTTACGCCCCTCACCGTACAGACCCCCGCGACGGAGACCGCGATGCCCCACGACGACCCGGGGGCGGGCCGCTGCACGCTGTTCGCTAGCATCCCTGCCCATGACGGGGCGGGGATGGCGAGTGAGTGTCGTGGCGGTGCTGGCGGCGATCTGTGTCTCCGGTCCAGGACGTCCGGAGGTCATCAGTACCGGGGCGGACCTCGGTCCCCTGCCTGCCGACCGCTACGACTACACGCCGCAGGACTACCAGCGATCGAAGCGGGCAACGGCGTTGCTGGTCCGGCAATGCATGGCGGAGCACGGCCACCCGGACTTCCCGCTCGACCCCCGCTACCCCAGCGATCCCTTCGTCCTCGCCGCTGTCAGCACCGACTACGGCGCACTGGATCTCGCCGCCGCCCGCCACTGGGGCTACGGCTGGGACCCGGCGAAGTCCCTGACTTCGCAACCGAAGGGCCGCCGGATGACCGATGCCGAGTATGCGGACTTCCCGGCCTGCGACGCGGAGGCGAACCGGCGGCTGATGCGCGGCATCGATCTCAAGCGGGACTGGCTCTACGCAAGTACCCGGGCGATCGAGGTCGACAAGGCGGTCAAGCACGACCCGCGCCTTCGTGCGGCGTGGGATGTGTGGTCCCGCTGCGTGGCAGAACAAGGATTCACCCGCTATCCCGACCCCGTGGCGGCGTACACGGACACCGCCTGGCAGCGGGGCAGTGATGGCAACACCCGGCATTCGCCCCGGGAGCGGGCCACCGCCGCCGCGGACGTCACCTGCAAGCGCCGCCACCATACGGCCGAGCTCTGGCACGCTGCACGGGCGCGGCAGCAGGCCGTGGACATCTCCAAGCACCGCGACCGCTACGCCGCCGGACTGCAGGCGCTGCGGACGTACCGATCCACCATCGCCGAGGTGCTGCGAAAGCTCGGCTAGGGCCTGTCCAGCGAGGGGATGCCGCACGGCTCGGCGCGGCGGAACTTACGGCTTGTGGGTCACCCAGAGCAGTTCCGCCGGCCAGCGGTGTGCCCAGTCGGGTGGGTCGGTTTCGTTGTAACCGTTGGGTGTTCCGAGTTCGGGCCGCGGCTCGATGAGGTCGTCGATGATGAGACCCGCGCCGCGCAGGACCTTGACCCAGTCGCCGTACGTGAGCTGGTAGCTGGTCGCGCCGTCGCCTTCGGCGATGGTGTTCAGCCCGAAGTAGTCCTGCTGCAGGGTCGTGGTCACGCGGCTGGCGGCTTCGTCGTAGCAAGCTTCGAACCATGGGCTGGCGACGTTGAACACCAGGCGCCCGCCTGGGCCCAAGACGCGTGCGGCCTGCGGGACGGCCAGGTGTGGGGGCGCCCAGCTGAGCCCACCGAAGTCGCAGAACACCAGGTCGAAGCTGTCGGCGGCGAAAGGGAGTTGTTCGGCGGCGCCTTGCACGAGCGGGTAGCGGGCCGGTCCCATCGCGCGGGACGCTGCGGCGAGTTGGGCTTCGGACAGGTCGAGCCCGACCACGGTGGCGCCCTCGGCGGCGAGCGCCCTGGACCACTGGCCGGCGCCGCAGCCGAGTTCGAGGACGCGCTTGCCGGTGACGTCGCCCAGGGCGTGCAGGTGCGCGTCGGGGATGGAGTACATGCCCCACAGCCGGGGTGTGGCGCCGATTTGCGGGTCGTGCTTGTGCTGGTAGGCGCTGCTGATCTGGTTCCAGAGCCGCCGGTTGGCGGGGATGCTGTCCACGTGCCGACTCCAGCACTGCCTGCCCGGGGCGGTCAATACGTTTAGGGCGCTGGCCCGCCCTCGCCTCGGTCCGGCCCTGGCTGGGCCCATGATCCGCCGGACGAGCCCGAGCGGGGCGCCGACGCCTCACTGCGAGTCCCGCGAGAGCCGAAGCCGCCCAGCCGACCGACCTTGCACCCGTACGTATTCCGTCACCCCGGGCACGGCAATTCGTCGTTCCCCCTGTGAGCAATGTGGCGCAGCCGCTGTCAGGGTACGGCCTCGAAGTGTTTCCGAGATGCCTGGTTTGATCCGGTGATCGCTGGCGGGTCCCGGACAGAGGGCGAGTACGGCGCTCGTGGATCATGGAGTTCTCCACACCGCCACGATCTGTAAGGGAGCCGTGCTCGTCGCCGACGGCACATGCCTCCACGGCGCCAAGCGCCCCGACGGCTCTCAGCTCTACATCTTCTCCGCGGTTCGCCACCAGGACGCGCTGACCTGGCCGCCCCGCGAGATCCGGTCGAAGACCAACGAAATCACAGATCCCGGCGCGCTGCGGGGTTGGCAGGTGCCGCTTCGGCATGGGGGGTCGGCCGGCAGCTGAGGCACCAGAGCGTCCTGGCCCGTGAGGAACGGGCCGAACGGCGAGCAATCGACCATCGGGAGATGCGCCGTGACGCGTATGAGAAGTTCTTGTCCCAGGCTGACGCGGCCTACCGTGTCCTGGACGAAGGATGGTTCGCACTGCCGTTCACGGAACTGCACCGATGGGAAGCGGGGTTCGCTGCGCGCAGGGCGCTGGATGAGGCGTACATCCGGGTTCGGCTGGTTGGGCCGGACGACGTCGCGGAGCGGGGAGCCGGGGTTCTCCGCAGCATAGGTGACGAGTTTCGGCTGCACGCGCGGATCGTGAACGACAGCCCGGACACGGCTGGTAGCGCCGCCGAACTCGAACCTCCAGCTCACTCAGCAGCGCTCCGTGCTCGGCTCACCAGCACCACGGAGTTCGTTACCGTGGCCCGACGAGCGCTGGGAAGCCAGTTGTCGGCCCTAACGCAGACGGGCCCCGACTCAGCGGAGCAGGACGAACAGGTTTGACTCCCTGCCGACCGTCTCGGACCACGGCATCACGTGATCAAACCAGATATTCCGGGAACACCGCGGAGGCCCTGGGTCGACCAGTGGGCGCCCGTTCACCAGACTGGGTGGGTGACGACACCACCAGCCTCTCCCGACAATCTCCGTGCTGTTCTCTTCGACTCAGGCGGCGTGTTGATGCAGCCGATCGGTGGCCGTTGGAACCCGCGAGCAGACTTCGAGCCGACCGTCCTCGCCCACGCCCCGTCGATCACATGGGAACAGTTCGCCGCGGCCATCAGCGCGGGCGACCACTTCTTCGCCACCTCGTCATCGACGCCCGACTACGACGATTACCACCGGGTGTTGCTCCGTCACCTCGGCGTGAAGCCGACCTCGCAACTCCTCGCCAACTTGCGCCGCGAAGTGCCCGCGACCGAGTTCCTGGAGACGTACCCGGACGTCGAGCCGACCTTGGAGGAACTGGGCCGGCGGGGGGTGCGGATGGCCGTGGTGTCGGATGCCTGGCACGGGCTGCCCGACCTCCACGCCGGACTCGGGATCGGCCGGTTCTTCGAGGCGTACGCAATCTCCGCCGTCCTCGGCTGCAACAAGCCGGACCCGCGCATGTACCACCACGCCAGCACCGCGCTGGACCTCGCTCCTGCGCAGTGTCTGTTCGTCGATGATGATCCGGACTTGGTCGCCGCGGCTGTCCGACTCGGTTATGCGGGACGCGCGCTGTGCCGCGACACGGCCGTCTCGGACGTGCCTTCCATCACCTCCCTGACGGAACTCCTGCATTTCTTCTGACACATCCGGCACGGTCTTCCTGGGTTGGTCGCAGCACGGCGACGGAGTGGCGGTAGCCCGGCTCGAGTCAGCCGTAGAGGCCCAGACCGGCGCAGGAACTTCGCCCCGGCGACCAGCCCCGGTGGGCCTGTGCCGTCGCTGCGGCCACCAGGTCGCCCGCGTTGGTGAACCACTGTCCCTTCCAGGCGTCCGATGCGGCGATCGCATGTACGGCTCTCCCTCGACGAAGGTGAGTCTCGGATGGCCGGCAGGAGGATGCCCTGGTACCGGGCAACGTTGGTGCTGACTGCGGCGGTGGCGCCTGCTTGGTCAAGTGGTTTTGTTTGCAGGCGGATTGGCGATGATTGGCGATGCCGTAAGGTCACTGATGGAGGAAACTGTACGGGTGAGCGATTCTGGTGAGTCCCGTGAGCTGGCGTCAGCCGAAGAGATCCACGCGTATCTGGTCGAGCAGCTGAACATGGCGTTGAGGCGGCCCGGGATGTTCGGGGGCGAGATTGCCCTGCGGCTGCTGATCGACCATCTACTGATGACCGAACGGGAGCCCGAGGCGTTCGGGCGGCTGCAGCGGTCCTGGGAAGAGCGCGGGATGTGGACCGCGCTCGGGGTGACCGGGGCCTTCCGGGACCTGATCCTGAAGCCGAAAGACGAATGCGGGATGGCGTCGGTGTACGCGGAGTTCGCGCAGGCGCGTGGCTGGCTCAGGCCGGACCGTACCCTGGCCCCGGAAGCGTACGAGGCCATGGTCGATCAGGTGCGTGACTGGGCAGGCAAGGACCGTACCTGGGCCGACGTCATTGACCGGTTCGGGCCACCCTCGGTGCTCTTCGGCGGCAACAACCCGCTGTACAGCAAGTCACTGGGCTACCTCACCGACGACCCCGGGCTGCCCATGGTGGTTTTCCACCTCTGGAACGGCACCGAGACCGGTCCCGGCGATGGCTGGCCCCCCGCGCACGAGCAGCCGCTGCTGCTCGCCGTGCGCCACGGCGACGGCCTGTTCCGGGAATCGCTCACCTTCACCCCGCACGGGCAGCGTCTGCGCCCGGTCGTCGATCAGCCCTGGCTTGCCTGACGAGCCTGCCCTCGAACTCCGGAGTCATCGAAGGACCCGTCAACCGAATCAAGGTGGCCACCCATAGGGTGACGCGGACGAGAGGAGATGCACCATGGATCCCCGCATACCCCGCCTGCGTCGCAAGCTGGCCGCGATCCCGTTCCAGCCACTGCGCAGCCAGGCGCTCCCTGGACGCCGCACTCCTCAATGACGTCCAGGAGGCCGCGCACCACCTGGAGGACATCGGGCGCCTCTGGGGCGAGGCCCTGTACGAACTGCGACGCGAGCACGACACGTACGCCCTCGTGGCGCTTCTCCTCGCCGACCCCGCCACCCGGGACATCGGCGCAGGCCTGGCCCGCGAGGCGTGCCACGACTGGCGGGCGGCCCCGGTCAGGCTGCTGCCGCTGCTCGTCCAGCACCGTGGCCAAAGACTCACCCTTGCGCTTGGAAAGGCCCTCACGACAGCCTCGATCTCCGAGGCGGCGATGCGGACGCACGGAGCTCTCCTCGCCGAAGTCCCCTTCACGCCGTCCCCGAGGGCCCGCCGGTTCCCGTCCACCGCGACGCCGTACGACAGCGCATCCGCCGCCGCGCTTCTCGCCGCCAAGCCCGTGGGCATCACCCGCCTCGCTCACGCCTCCGAGATCTTCGAGGCCCTGCTGGACTCCGGCCCGCTGACCTTCCGACAGGCGGCCCAGCTGTACACCCTGACCTTCCGCCGACCCGGCCGCTCACAGGCGGAGTGCGCCCCGCTGTGGCTGCGCCACGCCGGTCCTTCCGCACTGTCCCTGCTGCTCGCCCTCATGACAGAGCACTTGGCCGACTACGCGGTCGGCGAGTACTACCTGGCCGGTCTCGCCCGGATGGGCGGCCATGCGCGCCCCGCGCTGCCGGCCGTGACGAGCCTGATCGACAGGCGTACCCGCATCCCCGTCAACGACTCCACCCGCGACGCCGAGATGAGACTGGACGAAAGCCTTCTGGCCGCCGCGCTCAGCACCCGCAGAGCGATCCTCGCGGACCCCACCAGCCTGAGGGTGATTTCCTACACTGGGTGAGGGACTGGCATGTCGGACAGGGCTGGTGGCGGGCCGAGTAGTTCCACCTCGGACAGCGGCCTCGACCACCCGAATGGCGAGGTCATTGCGTTTGGGTCGGCGACGTACGCCGAACGCCTGGTCGATAGGGTGTGCGCTCGTCGGTGATCGACTGTGGGCGGCCGCGAGCCGTTGGGGAGGGGCTGGTTGTGGGCAGAATGCCCGACGTATTCACGCTGCCCAGAATGCTGCGGCACTTCGGGGCCACGGGCGACGGACTGCCGCCGGACGGGGCGGTGGAAGTGGACGCACCGGATGCCGGTCTGCGGGCCGCGCTGTCCGCGGCGCGGTCGGGAGCCTGGGAGCCGGCGGCGGAGTTGCTGGCGCGGACGCGCGTCGACCGGGACTGGGACCGACGAGGCCAGTACAGCGCGGGTCTCGCCGAACTCGCACTGCACCACACCGGATGGTTCGACGAGTGGCGGCGTGTGCGACCCGGCGACCCCGATGTCGCCCTGGTCGCCGCCGAGTTGGAGATTGACCGCGCTTGGGAGATCCGTACTGCCGCGCGTGCCCGGCATGTGTCGCGGGAGCAGTTCCAGGCGTTCCACACGGTCCTGCGCGACGCGATACCGGTCCTGCGTACGGCGGCCGACCTCAACCCCGAAGATCCCGTTCCCTGGCGGGTGCTCATCGCTCACGCTATGGGACTTGGTGCTCCGCGCGACGTGTTCGACGAGTACTTGGCTCGGGGCCGCGCGGCGGATCCGCACCACATGGGACTGCACGCCCGCGCGGTGCAGTACCTGGCGCAGAAGTGGTACGGCTCGCACGCGGAGATGTTCGCGTTCGCCGAGTCGGCCGCCGCCGCGGCCCCTGAGGGGTCACCGCTGCGCGGTCTGCCACTGCACGCGGTCACCGAGTACGCGCTGGAGCACGAGGCAGGGATCGGGAAGGGGCCGGTGGCCTGGTCCCGGATCGAGGGGCTCGTCGAGGCGGGACTGGAACTGTCGGCGACGTTCGAGCCGGGTGACCGGCGGGCGGCGGGCTTCCGCAATCACCTCGCGCTCGCGCTGATCCGCTCCGGCCGTGAGGCCGAGGCACTGGGGGTCTTCCGGCTCGTCGGTACCGACGCGCGCACCTTCCCGTGGGCCTACATGGGCGATCCCCGGGAGACGTTCCTGCTGATGCGGCAGGGAGTGCGCGCCCATGTCGCTCGTCGGACACCGTACTTCGGCGGCTCCGTGCCCGCGCCGGCCGCGGACGGCCCGTCGGGACCCACGGACCCGCCGACCGCCACAACGCTTCCTGCCGCTGCCCCGGCCGTCGCGCACGCCGGTGCCCCGCTGCGTGAGGTCCGCGAGGCCGTTCTGATCACCGGCACCACCATGCGTCTCGCGCCGGCGCCCGGCGGCGGCACGTTCGTCGAGACGGCACCCTCGGCCGACCCGCCGGGCCGGCGCAAGGGCATGCGTACGACGCTGCTCGGGGAAGGCGGACTGGCCCGCCTGGCTGTCACGTTCAGCCGGGGTGCGAAGTGGCCGGTCCTGGTCGCGGCCAAGGAGGGAGCCGACTACACGCTCCAGCTCTACCGCGACGGCCGTCTGGTTGCTGCCCACGCGTGGTGGGAGGACTCCGCGGAGATGCCGACGCAACAGGAGGCGGCGGAGCGGGCGACCGCGTTGACGGCGGCTTACGGGAAGACGGACCACCGGCCCCTGGCTGCCGCGTTGCGTGGCACCGGTGATCCACGGCACCACCTCGACGAGGCCTTCGCCGCGCTGGGACTGCCGGCCCTCCCCGCCGGCTTCGGGCACCGACCGGAGCCATTGGCCGAGGCTCGGGGGGCGCAGTTGGTGGAGCGGCGGTCCTTCCTGCGCGCCATCAAGGAGTCGCTGTCATCGGAGAGCGACCGCACCTCCGGTGGAGAACTGCCGCCCTTGTCCTGAGCCGGTCAACATCGTCGAAGGCGCAAGGCGTTTGACGTCCGCATGGCCGACGGCCTCTGCCGGACAGACCCTGGCCCCGAAAGGGCTCAGCGCTTGAGCATGAAGCTGAAGACGTCATCGGGGTCGGACCCGTCGGCCAGCAACCGAGCCAGGGTCTCCGCATCCTCGTGCTCGACCGCGCAATGGGCCGGTGTCCAGTAGACACTCACCAACGCATTCAACCGCCATCGCAGCACGACTGCCGGCGACTGTCTACGCCGCCAGTCGCCGAATGAGATGACGTCTTAAGCCGGCAGATCGGCAACGAACAGCAGTCAAACGACGGTCGTCCTTCGCTGCGCGTGTGAGAAGACTGAGAGACGTCGTGATTGCACCATCTCCAGCTGAGAACCAACAAAGGACAGACACGACCAACACTTGGTTGATCACCGGCGCGTCCCGGGGCTTCGGGCGGGCCTTGGCGGAAGCGGTTCTGGACGCCGGCGACCTGCTCGTGGCGACCGCGCGCCGTCCGGAGCAGCTCGCGGACCTGGTCTCCCGTTACGGCGAGCGTGTTCGGGCGGTGGCGTTGGACGTCACCGACACCGCCGCCGCCGGGGAGGCGGTCCGGGCGGCCGTAGACGCCTTCGGCCGTTTGGACGTCGTCGTGAACAACGCCGGGTACGCCAACAGCGCCCCGATCGAGGAGATGGCGGAGGACGACTTCCGCGCCCAGTTCGAGGCGAACTTCTTCGGGGTCGTCAACGTCACCCGGGCCGCCCTCCCGGTGCTACGCGGGCAGCGCTCAGGGACGTTCGTGCAGTTCTCCTCGCTCGGCGGCCGGGTGGGCGGCACTCCGGGCATGGGCGCCTATCAGAGCGCGAAGTTCGCCGTGGAGGGCTTTTCCGAGGTCCTGGCCAACGAGGTCGCGCCCTTCGGGGTGAGGGTCGTCATCGTCGAGCCGGGTGCCTTCCGCACGGACTGGCAGGGCTCGTCGATGGAGCTGCACGCCGTGGGTGCCGACTACGAGGAGACCGTCGGCGCCATGAACAAGTACAGGGCGGAGAACAACGGCACGCAGCCCGGCGACCCGGTCCGTGCTGCCGATGTGCTCATCGACATCGTCCGCCACGACGACCCGCCGCGCCGACTGCTGCTCGGCGCCCAGGCCGTGTCCATGGCCTTGCAGGCGGGCGAGGCGCGCGCCGCGGAGACGAGGAAGTGGGCCGAGGCCAGCGGTGCCGCGGACTTCCCGGCCGGGGAGTAGCCGCGCGGCGGTCCATCCCCTCATGCGTCTCCCCTTCTTGCGCTCGTTCCATGAGGTGCCGCAGGTCCGGTCAGACGGTGATCGTCTTGTACTCGTCGCAGCTGACAGGCAGACCGCGCCGTATACGCGGCCGATACCGATGGCGTTCTCCGTGACTGACCGTCATCTGACTGATGTGTTCGGCTTCGTCGCGGGCGAGAGTACGCCGAGGGGAACGGGAGATTTCCCGGGCTCGGGCCGGTCACCGGACACATACGACGGAGGTTTTCACATGATCAAGAGGCGTACGTTCAGCAAGGCCGTGGGCCTGGGAACCGGCGCGGCCGCGGTCTCACTGCCCGGCCTGCAGACCAGCGCATCCGCCGCGTCCGCCGTGCACGAGCAGGGCGGCCCGTCCGCCCCCACCGTGCCCACCATCACCCCTGGTACACACACCGGGTTCCGCACGCTGAAGCACGTCAAGGCGGGTGTCCTGGACATCGGTTACGCCGAGGCCGGTCCCACGCACGGCCCGGTCGTCCTCCTCCTGCACGGCTGGCCGTACGACATCCACAGCTTCGTCGATGTCGCCCCGCTCCTCGCCGACCAGGGGTACCGCGTCATCGTTCCCTACCTGCGCGGCCACGGCAGCACCCGGTTCCTGTCCGGCCACACCCCCCGCACCGCCGAGCAGTCCGCGATCGCGCTCGACATCATCGCCCTGATGGACGCCCTGAAGATCCACAAGGCCGTGCTCGCCGGCTTCGACTGGGGCTCGCGCACCGCCGACGTCATCGCCGCCCTGTGGCCCGAGCGAGTCAAGTCCCTTGTCTCCACCAGCGGTTACCTCATCACCAACATCAAGGCACAGCTCGGACCCGCCCTTCCGGCCGTCGAGCACAACTGGTGGTACCAGTGGTACTTCGCCACCGAGCGCGGCAAACAGGCCATGGAGGGCGAGAAGGAGCGCATCGCGCTGTGCCGCTACGTGTGGACCCTCGTCTCTCCCAACTGGGACTTCGACGAGGCCACCTTCGCGCGCACCGCCGAGGCCTTCAAGAACCCCGACTACGCCGCCATCGTGCTCTACAACTACCGCTGGCGCATCGGCCTCATCGAGGGTGAACACCGCTACGACCGCTACGAGAAGCTGCTGGCTGCGCAGCCCCCCATCGGCGTTCCCACGATCACCCTCGACGCGGCCCTCGACCCCTTCACCCCGGCCGGCGACGGGTCCACGTACCGCGAGCACTTCACGGGCCCCTACGAGCACCGCACCATCGCGGACATCGGGCACAACCTGCCGCAGGAAGCGCCCAGCGTCTTCGCCCAGGCCGTCGTCGACGCCGACCGCCTCTGACATCCTCACCGCGCCGGGGCAGGCGCCAGTCGCGTTCATGGTGCCTCGCCCTTCCCCAACACCTCCCGTCACCGGCTTGACGGGTGACGGAAAGACATGACAGATTCGTCACCAGTCAGGGCGGTGATGAAGGTCGGCAGGGCCGGCCCCGCCCGTCTACCGGGAAAAGGCCTGAGAGGGGTTCGTCGTGGTCAGCATCAAGTGTGGACGCAAGCGGCTGGTGACAGGTGTGGTCTCGGCGGTCACGGCGGGTCTCGCGTTATGCGCGTTCACCCTCGGCGGCACCGGCGCCGGCACCGGTACCGGCGCGACCAAGACCGCCAAGGCCACCGACACCGGCCGACACACCAAGCCGACCATCGTCCTGGAGCACGGCGCCTTCGCCGACGGCTCGAGCTGGAGCGGCGTCATCGCCGACCTGCGCGCCGACGGCTACCCGGTCGTCGCCGCCGCCAATCCGCTGCGCGGCCCGGCCTCCGACGCCGCCGCCCTGCGCACGGTCCTCGACCACGTCAAGGGCCCGAAGATCCTCGTCGGCCACTCCTACGGCGGCAACGTCATCAGTCAGGCCGCCACCGACGACCCCGACGTCAAGGCGCTGGTCTTCGTCGCTGCCTTCCTGCCCGCCCCCGGCGAGAGCGCCCTGGAACTCACCGACAAGTACCCGGGCTCCACCCTCCCCGACGCCCTCGACCCGGTCACCTACCGGCAGGCGGACGGCTCCACCGCCACCGACCTGTACATCCGCCAGGACAAGTTCCGCCACCAGTTCGCCGCTGACGTCGCCGCGGGGCAGGCCGCCCTCATGGCCGCCGAGCAGCGGCCCGTCGCCCTGTCCGCCTTGGAGGAGAAGGCCACCACCGCGGCCTGGAAGACCAAGCCGAGCTGGGACATCGTCACCACCCGCGACCTCAACATCCCAGCCGCCGTCCAACGCTTCATGGCCGAGCGCGCTCACGCTCACACCACCGAGGTCGCCGCGTCCCACTCGGTCACCGTCTCCCACCCCCATCTGGTGGCCGACGTGATCGAGCGGGCCGCCGGCGCCACCATCCACTGACACCCTTGGAAGGCCGGCGGGACTCACGGCCCCGCCGCCCTCGGGCGACGACCGCACTCCGCGCCTCGGCCCGCGTGCTCGATCCGGGAGACGCACCAGGAACGGGCGCATGCGCCGCGGCCGACTCGGGCGGCCGGAACTCGGACGGCCCGAACTCGCCCGCCTCGTCGGCGAGATGCCGTCTAGTCTTCTGCATGGGGTGTGGGTAGCGGGATGCCGGACACGTCGCGGGTGCGGACGCCTCGACATGTGGCTTTCGGCGGTGAAATGAGTGGGGGGCTGTGGAGTTGATCGTCGGAGCTATGGTCGGTCGTGAGAGCGAGCTGGAGGTGCTGTCAGCGTTTGTGGCGGCCTCCGAGGGCCAGGCTCTCGTCCTGCGGGGGGACACAGGTGTGGGCAAGAGCTCGCTGCTCGACCATGTCGTCGAGCGCGCGACAGCCGAGCGGCACCGGGTGATAAGGGCGGCCGGGGTCGAGGCCGAGTCGCAGCTGCCGTTCGCCGGCCTGCACCAGCTCCTGTATCCGCTGCTCTCCTACATCAACCGGCTGGACGACCCCCACCGGGGCGTCTTCGACGTCGCCTTCGGCAGGGGCGAGGGCACTCCCCCGTCGGTCATGACCCTCGGCATCGCCGTCCTCGACCTGCTCGCTCTGGCGGCTTCGCAGAACCCCCTGGTGCTGGTGCTCGACGACGGTCAGTGGCTGGACGCCTCCAGCACCGAGGTCTGCGGTTTCGTGGGGCGCCGGCTGACCGGCAGCTCGGTGAAGCTCGTCGTCGGCCTGCGGTCCGACGTGCCGTCGGGTTTCGACACGGCCGCGCTGCCCCAACTGCCGGTGACCACGCTGTCGGAGAAGGCCTCAGAACAGCTCCTGGACACGCACCACCCCGGGCTGGCCCCCCGGATCCGACGTCTGATCCTGGACGAGGCCCGGGGCAACCCGCTCGCCCTGCTGGAACTGCCGCCGTACGTGCGTGGCAACGGGGCGGGACGCACCCCCGAGGAACTGTTCGGATACACCGGCATCCCGCTGCCGCTGCGCCTGCAACACGTGTACGGCGCCCGTATCAAGGCTCTTGGCGACGACGTGCGCGCGGAACTGCTGCGCGGCGCGTTGGACGGCGTCGGCGCGGGTGCGGCGGCCGGTCAATCCAGGGGCACTCGCTACCGTATGCGGGACGCCGACGAGGCCGCGGACTGTGGACTGCTGGACATCGACCCGCTCACCGGCGACTTCGTCTTCCGGCACCCGCTGGTGCGGTCGACCGTCGTGCAGACGGCGACGCCCAACGAGCGGCGCGCCGCGCACGTCGTACTCGCGCACGTACACCGCGACGACCTGGAGCGGCGGGCCACACACCTGGCGGCCTCGACCATCGACCCCGACGAGGAGGTCGCGGCCGCGCTGGAGGCGGCCGCGGACTCCGCCACCCGGCGGGGCGGCGCGCTGGCCGCCGTGGCCTGGCTGGTCCGGGCCGCGGAGCTGAGCGAGAGCGACGAGGAGCGGTCCAGGCGGCTGGGCAGCGCGGGGTACATCGCCGGGCACTCGGGCCAGTTGGACCAGGCCCAGCAGTTGGTCCGCTCGGGCGCCGGGGCCGGCACCGACGACTCGCCGAGCTCGGCGGTCACGTCGGGCTATGCCGCGCTCTTCGAGGACGGGGACGTACGGTCCTCGCAACGCCAGGTCTTCGCGGCGATCGAGAGCATGCGCGAGGGCGGGGTGCGGGAGCCGGACGAGGTGCTCACGCGACTGGTCGACCTGCTGCTGGCCATCAATCAGTACGCCGGCGACGAGGCCGCGTGGGAGCGGACCCATGAGCTCATGGGCGGCCTGGGCGGCCTGGTGCCCTCGCATTCACGCGTCTACCAGGACGCCTGGGGCGACGTGGTGCGTCGCGGGGCCGGGGTGCACGAGCGGGTGGAACGCGCCTTCGCCGACCTCAAAGACCTGGAGCCGTGGGACATCACGCGGTTGGGGGTGGCCGCCTATCACGTGGACACCCTCAGCCAGTTCCGGCCGTATCTCCAGCGCACGGTGGACCGCGAGGTGGAGACGGGGGCCGTGGCCGACGCCATGACCATGCTGCACCTGATCATGCTGGACCAGATCGCGGTCGGTGAGTGGGACGAGGCCGAACACACCGGGAAGCGTTGCCTGGAGCTGACGACAGCACACCGGCACGCGCTGTTCGTCTGTCACACCCAGGCCTATCTGGGGCTGTTGGCCGCCCTGCGGGGCCAGGTGAGCCGGGCACGCGAACTCCAGGTCATGGTCGACGCGTGGGCCCGACCCCGCGGCGTCGGCTTCCTCGCCCAGATCGCCGACGCGGTCGGGACCACCGCCGCCCTCGCCGAAGGCGACTACGAAACGGCGTACCTCCACGCCATCGGCATCACCTCCCCCGGCACCTTCCATCCCTACGCCCACCAGGCCTCCCGCACCCTCCTCGACCTCGTGGAAGCCGCCCTGCACACCGGCCGCGCGGAACAAGCCCGCACTCACGCCCTCGCGGCCCGCGACGCGAACCTCCCCGCCATCTCCCCCCGCCTCGCCCTCATCACCTACGGCGCCCTCGCCATGACCGCCACCGACCCCACCGAAGCCGAGGACATGTACGACCGCGCGGAAACCCACCCCGCCGCCGCCCACTTCCCCTTCGAACTCGCCCGCGTCCGCCTCGCCCACGGCATCCGCATCCGACACACCCGGGGAGGGAAGGCGGCACGACCGTCGCTGACTCTGGCGGCGGAGACGTTCGAACGACTCGGGGCACCCACCTGGACCGAACGGGCCCGGGCCGAGCTGCGTGCCACCGGTGCGTCCGCCGTCTCCTCCTCGGCGCGCCTCACGGCGCTGACCTGGCAGGAGCGTCGCATCGCCGATCTCGCGGCCGGTGGCCTGACCAACAAGGAGATCGGCGAACGCATGCACCTCTCACCCCGCACCGTCAGCTCACACCTGTACCGGGTGTTCCCCAAGCTCGGCATCACCTCGCGCGCCGCCCTGCGCGACGCGCTGGGCAGGATCCCCGGAGACCAGAACGCGTGACGTGGGGCTCCTACAACGGGTTGGCGCCGAGGCCTTGTTCGTTCAACCAGCCGAGGACGTAGTCGGCGACGAAGCGCCAGCCGCTGTCGATGACCAGGGAGTGGGCGCGGTCGGCGAACTGCTTCAGGTCGGTCACGGCCGTGGAGTCGCCGTACTGCTTGTACACCGCGCGCGTGACGGAGTCGGGCACCAGCCGGTCCTCCTGCCCGGAGATGAGCAGGAGCGGGCCACGTTCGGCGTTCCCCACATCGGCCATGGCGTGCGGGCTGCGCACCTCGCTTGTCAGGTCGGCGAGCAGCAGGCGGGGCGTCGGCACGACGTAGCGCTCGAAGAGCCTGTCGGACTCCTCCGACGCGGTGGTGTTCGCGAAGGTCTGGTGGAACTGTCCCGGAGACAGGGACACCAACTCTTCGGCCCCGTCGGTCTGTTCGGCCTCGTCGGTCTGGCCGGGGGTCCACAGCCGGGCCGGTGAGGCGGGCAGGGGGACGCCGTTGATCGGGGCGGGTGCGATGGCCACCGCGGCCCGGCCGATGTTGGCGCCGAGGAGGTGCTGCGCTATGAGGCCTCCCACCGAGTGCCCGACGATCACCGGTGCGGTTTCACATGAACGTACGACGTCCGCGTAGTGGTCCGTCAGCACGTCCAGCCCGATGCCGGCGAGCGCCTCGGAGGACTCGCGCATCTCCCTCGCGGCGGCGGGCTCCCCCGGCCATCCGGGCGTGAGGGCGAGGAACCCGCGGCCGGCAAAGCGTTCCGCCCATGACTCCCAGGACAGCGCGTGCAGCCACGCGCCATGGATGAAGACGACGGGAGTATGGTTCACGGCTGGCTCCTCCTGGCATGCCGATCATCCGGCACGGGCACGCGGGCGACCGTTTCAGGATCGTTCAGCCGCAGATCGAGGGCGACAGTCGAATGACCTAATGTGGGCGGCCTTGTGGTGCCCTGGGGCCGAGATCGTCCGGGGAGAGACGCCGTGGGCGGGCCGCCCGAAGCGGACCACTGTCCAACTGCCTGTTCCTTGGAGTCGCTACAGGGCCAGGTCGAGGGCCAGACAGGAGAAGGTGCGCCACGCGCCCGTGTCCTGGTACGAGGTGTTCGCCCCGCCGTTCGGACCGGACTCCACCACTTCCTTCATGTCCTCGAACCGGATGCGCTCGGGCAGCCGGCCGAAGCGCGCGTGCCGTGCCGCCTCGGCGGCGTCCGTCGTGGCTCCCTGGTTCATGATCAGCCTCCACTTCGTCGATCGTGGACGGGCTCCGCCTGCTGACGGAGCCATTGTCATCCTGCGCCGACGCGCGTCACCTGTCAAGCCGGTGACGCACCGCATCCGCAGGCGCGTGAACGCCAATCGCCCGCCCCGATCCGCGGGACGGGCGATCCCCCGCTCTGATAGGAGGCCGGTCAGAACTGTCGTGACTGCTTCCAGTACACGTATCCGTTACCGCTCGTGGCGATCAGATATATCGCTGCGAGGGACGCAACGAGAACGGGACCGTACCTGGCCGTGAAACCATTTATCTCATTGGACCAACCGGCATATCCGTTCACCTCGTTGATCGTGGTCAACGACAGCCGGGTGTCGGGCCTGCGCACAGCGACCTGACCGAATCCGTTGTTCGCGAACGCCACAGCCGGTTGGGCATCCGTGGTGACGCCGTTGAGTATCTCGGAATCCGTCCAGCGGGGATTTCCGTAATGCTGCCGCCTGACGTTCACCCGGTCGTCCAGGCCGCGATACACCAGCACCAGCGCCTGCCCGTACGAGCTCCAGGCAAGTGCGGGTGCCGAGTAACTCGTCGCACCGGGAACCGTCACCGGAAGATCCCACTGACCGTTCTGACCGTTGTAGTAGATGCCCCACAGCTCTTCACTGCTGGCACCCCGATAGGTGAGATACCAACCGTTGTTGGGCAGCGAAGCGACAGCCACGGACAGGTTGTTGGGCGTCTCCACCTCGTTCGGGATCCGGTACCAGGAACCGAGGCTGAGAACGCCGTCGTTCACCGCGATGCGCGAATAGTAGACACGCCTGTCCACGCCGGTGTGGAAGGCCCACCAATAGCCGCCGTTGAAGACGATCTGCGGATTCGACAGCGTCTGCGGTCTGGTCCCTCCCGAGGGTGCGGGCCAGAGCCTCACCTGGTTGTTGTTGAGGGAGACGTAGATGCTGTTGTCGCTCCAACCACGCCATATCTGAACGAGCTGGCCGGTGTTGGGGTTGCGCGCCTCCTGTATGTCACCGCCGGCCTGGGCGGGAATACCGTTCTCGCGCTCACCCGTCCATTGGTTGCTCTCACCGGGCTCCGCGGCGAGGGCTTCGGTGGTCGTGAGGAGGGTGACGGCGCAAGCGGTGATGACCGCGAGTAGCAGGAGCCGCCATCTGCTGAGGCTGAATCGCATACCGAATCCTTCTGGGTTGATGTGGTTGAAGTGGTTGAAGTGGTTGATTTGGTTGATGTGTCGGAGGTTCTTGGCCGAGCCGGCTCGGCGCCCCACCCCCGAGTCCCTGCGCAAGTCCTTCGCGGGCCCCCTGCGGGCGAAGTGGCGCGAGCGCCCGGCCCCGTCACTCGCCCAGGTTGGCGGTGAAGAAGTCGGCGAGCTTGTCGATGGCAGGGTCGATGTACTCCTTCTTGTCGTAGAGGTCGACGTGGCTGGCGCCCTTGATCCAGTGGAGTTCCTTGGGACCGGTGGCACGCTGGTGGGCCTCGATGGCCATCCAGGCGGTGACGGCGCGCTCGCCGATGATCTGGAGGAGAGGGCGCGGAGCGATGAGGGGTACGGCGAAGAAGGCGTCGTAGAAGGCCAGTCTGTCGATGCTCTCCCAGGCCAGGGACTTCGCGGAGCGTTCGTGCGCGCCCCGCGGGGTGCAGTAGTACTCGAAGCCTTCGACGCCGTGCCGGCCTCCGAGCGCACCGGCCTGTTCGGCGGTCTCGGGGAACATGGTCATGGTCCCGGGGTCCTCGCCGCGGGCGGCGGCGGTGCGGGCCCGGGCGGCGGCGTCCAGCAGCACCTGGAAGACGGCCCGGTCCTGGGTGCCGTCCGCGCCGAGCCGGAACTGCCGTGAAGGATCGGCGGTGCACACGGTCGCCACGGCCCCGACCCGGTGGTCACCGCCGGTGGCGGCCAGCGAGTAGCCGCCCGACGCACAGATCCCGAGCAGCCCGATCCGGTCGGGGTCGACCTCGTCCCGGGTCATGAGGTACGACACGGCGGCCTTGAAGTCCTCCACCCGCTGGGCGGGGTCCTCCAGCCCGCGCGGCAGCCCCCCGGACTCCCCCTGGTAGGCGGCGTCGAAGGCGAGGGTGACGAACCCGCGCTCGGCCATCAGCCGCGCATAGGTGCCGGAGGCCTGCTCCTTCACCCCGGTGCCGGGGTGGCCGACGACCAGTGCCGGACGCGGGCCCGGCGCCGCGGTGTCGGGTACGTAGAAGTGCGCGGCGATTTCGATCCCGGCGCTGGGGAAACGGACAGGGGTACTGGCCATGAGGGAACTTCTTTCCGAGAGAGTGACGGGCGTTCGCGTCGAATCACCGGTCGGCGGCCTGGTGCTCGGCGGTCAGTGCCGGGGCCGGGCGACGCAGCGGAAGCTGGAGGCGAGGGCCGGATCGCCGTGGCCCCTGTAGCGGGACACCTGCGGGTAGCGGCACAGGTTGCGGGTGACCTGCTGGCCGTCGGCGTTGATCAGCGTGGCGGACAGCGTCTTGGGCGCCTTGCCGTGCTCGACCCAGGCGGTGAGGGCGGCGAGGCCGTCGGCGGAACCGTCCAGGCCGTTGAGACCGCAGTGATTGGTGCCCGGGGCGAGGAAGAGACGGTAGAAGTCGTCGACCTTCGTGGCGCTGCCCAGCTCCCGCTCGACCTGTTCGCGGTACTCCACCGTGCCCTGGGTGGGGATGAACTGGTCCGCCTGGCCGTGCCAGGTCAGCAGCTTGCCGCCGGACGTGCGGAAGGCGGACAAGTCGGGGTCGTCCGTGCCGATGACCTTGTCGTACTCGGCCTGGGACTGCTTGAACAGCTGAGTGAACCGGCTGTAGGTGATCTTCGAGAGGTCGAAGGACGGGTCCTTCTTCAGCCAGACCTGGACCCAGAGGGCGGGTACCTGGAAGGGCTTGCCCTTGACGGTGCCGTCGGGGGCCGCCTCGGTCTCCGCCAGACCCTTGAGGTCGGCCCCGACCGGAACGCCGGACCACAGCTTCTTGCCGGAGACGGTGCGCGGTCCGTCCCAGATCTTGCGGACCACTGTGGCGTCGGCCGCCGTGATGGTCAGCTCCTTGCCGTCGCACACGACCTTGGTGCCGATCAGCCGACGTGGGTCGAAGTGGCAGCGGGAGGCGTCGTTGACCAGACCGTCCTCGACGCCGTCCAGCGAGTCGCAGGCCTTGGAGGCGGCGTTGGTGAAGGCGTCCAGCTCGCAGCCGGTCGGGTAGGTCTTCTCGTTGTTCATGACCACCTGCGGCCACAGGGTGGCGACCTCGAACTCGTCCCAGTTGGTGGCGGGTGCGTCGGCGAGGATGCCGTCGTAGTCGTCGGGGTAGCGCTGGGCCTCCGCATAGCCCTGGCGTCCGCCCGTGGAGCAGCCGGTGAAGTAGGAGTACGAGGCGCGCCTGGCGTAGGCCGAGGTGACGACCTGCTTGCCGACGAGGGCTGCCTCGTGCTGGGAGCGGGAGGCGAAGTTCTCCAACAGCGCGGTGTTGACCTGCCCCTTGCTGTTCAGCGCCCAGCTGGTGTCGAGGGCGTCACCGACGCCGGCGTCTGTGGTGGTGGCGGCGTAGCCGTTCTTGACGGCGGTGCCCAGCCCGACACCGTTGTCCCCGGCCAGGTATGCGGCTCCGCCGAGAGCCTGGAAGCGGCCGTTCCAGCCGCTGACGGGCAGCCAGGTCCGCACCTGGGCGTGGTCGCCGTCGCCCGGGTGGGTGAGGACGACCGTCACGTCGCAGAAGGCCGGGACATCGGAGACCGATCCCTGCAGAACCCCGGTACCGGTGATGGTGCCGCCCGCCTGACGTACGGCCGTCACTGACTCCACGCGGGTGCCTGTCGGGGCCTTCACGGACGGCGCCGAGCAGACGAAGGGGGTGGTGGCGGAGCCGCTCCGCGGCTGCGCCGAGGCGGTCGGCAGGAACACCGCAGCGGCCAGCGGCACGCCCGCCGCGAGGACAGTCAGAACTCGTCTCATCACTCGTCCATTCAGGGAAGTAGGTGTGTGCCAGAGCGGCGACACACATGTGCATGGCTCACTTGCCTGGCTCACTCTCGCCGTGCGTCACATATCCCGACAACAGTCAGTTGACGGTCTACGCCCGAGCGCACCGGCCTGGGCGCAGGCAGGACGCGTTGGGTCATTCGACGGTCCGTCACCCTTCTGCCAGGAGTGCTGAAGCCGCCCGGGTTGGGCAGCAGACCGGCCAGGCCCGCCGCTTCGACGCCGACGTCGACGCTGTCAACGCCAAGCCGTCGGCATCACACACGTATGAGACAAGGGCCGGTCACGAGGCAGCCCTGGGCCCGGGCCCCGGCGCGATCGTCGTCGCCAGTCACGACCGCTGGGTGCGTCGGCGCTGGCAGGGCCGCGAACTCCGACTGACACCGGGATATGGCCGACCACAGCTCCGACCTGAGCGGGCCCCGCGAGCTGCCGTACGCTGCCGCAAGGGCACCGCCCGAAACAGTGACGATTCTTGCGTCCGAGACGAGTCACCTGTCAAGGTGGTGATGTGAACCTTGACCATGTATTCGTATGCGGGCACCCGGCCCTCGACTTCGCGGCCACCCTCCGAGCCCGGCGCTCGACCCGGTTCGAGATGTTCGTGACGCCGGAGCGACTGAATGCCTGGTACCTGGAATCCGGGCTGGTGGACACGATCACTCCCGGCGAGGAGGACGACGTCCGGCAGGCGACGGCCGTACGCGAGGCCATCTACCACCTCGTCACCAACCGCCGTCTCGGCGAGGAGTTCGACCGGGAGGCGCTCGCGGTGGTCAACGCCACCGCACGCAAGACCCCCGTGACGCCGCAGCTCACCCTGAGGGGGCGGCACACCGAGGCGACGCCTGAGCTGGCTCTGGCGACCGTCGCCCGGCAGGCCGTCGAACTGCTCAGCGGGCCGGACGTCCCCCTGATGAAGGAATGCGGCAACCCCGAGTGCACCAGGGTCTACATCGACCGCTCCCGAGGCATGCGGCGCCAGTGGTGCGGCATGGAGTCCTGCGGCAACAAGATCAAGGCCGCCGCCTACCGCGCCCGCAAGAAGACCGCGCCGGCCGCACCCGCACGCTGACGAAGCGAGCTGACGCATCGTCAGGAAGGCAGCGTGCCTCTTCAGCAAGCCTCCCCTCTGCAGCGGAACTCGTGGAACACCTGGATCTCGCCGAGAGCGTGGGCGTTGCAGTCGTCCAGGGTGCCTCCTTTTCGGCGTTTCAGCCAAGATCGCTGTCGACTCAGGTCCTGCGGCGTACGGGTCGGTGCATCCCGCAGGCGCCGCACCCCCCGTCGTCAGGCGGATCTCAGCACGTCTGAAAAACGTGCGTTCGAAGAGCCTTCAGCGTCGTTGAACCAGATGCCCTCGGACTCTCGCGCGACAGGAAGGGGAGGCCCGTTGCACTCCGCCCCTGGCACCGATCCCATCCGACCCGCCTCGCCCAAAGCCGCGACGGCACCCGCCGTCCGTGGCTCGGTCGCGGCTCGGGAAGCCATGGTCGCCCGTCTGGAGGAGACGGGGACACTCCGGCCCGGCCGGGTGCGCGACGCACTGCGCGCCGTCCGGCGCGAGGTACTGATGCCTCAGGCATACGTGCGGCGCAGCCCGGCGAGAGAACGTCCGCCGCGGTGGGACCTGCTGGACTGGGTCGAACCGGCCGACCGCGAGGAACTGCTCGCGGTGCTGTACGGCGGGGAGAGTGTGCTCATCCAGCACGACGGTGAACGGATCCTCGGCCGTGTCCGGGGTCCGAGGTCGGGCGGGGTGATCACGTCGATGAGCAGCGTGGTGGGCATGACCGCCGGCTTGCTGCAGGACCTGGACCTTCAGGAGGGGCGACGCGTCTTGGATGTCGGTACGGGCGCCGCCGTGACTGCGGCCATCGCGTGCTGGATCTGCGGCGACCGGAACGTGGTCACGATGGACCGCGATGCCCACCTCACCGAGGCGGCGCGGGTGCGCCTGGCCGATCTCGGTTACCGGCCTGCCGTGGTGGCCGGGGACGGGGCGGCGGGCTGGCCGGACGGTGCGCCGTACGACCGGATCTTTGTCTCGTACGCCGTCCCCCGGGTCCCGCGGGCCTGGGCGGACCAGCTCGCCCCGGGCGGTCGGGCGATGGCGACCCTCAGCGGGACGTCACCGTCGTGGCCCGGCCTGGCGATCGTCACCGCCACGGCCGGTGGCCAGGTACGCGGAGAGGTGCGTTCCGTGGAGTTCGGTCACCGGCCCGGCCATGACTTCGAACGGCTCTTCATCTCGGCGGAGTTCCTCGCGCGGATCGAGGCCGGGGAGAACGCAAGTCGTGTCGTCCACACCCTCACCGCGCCTCCGTCGGACGAGGCACGCGGATTCTGGCTCGCGCTCGATCACCTGTCTCCCGGTCTGGTCCGGAACTGGAGCGCCGACCACTTGGTCATCGGTGCCCCGGTCTGCGGATCCTGGCTCACGGCCCGGGTCAGTGGAGACGGCCGGTGGAGTCTGGCAGCAGATGGTCCTCGGGACATCTGGAAGGAGATCCAGAAGGTGGCCGCTCGCTGGAGAGCCGCGGGAGAGCCCTCCGTCTACCGGCTCCACCTCGGTGACGACCACCAGCAGTGGGTCAGCGCCGGCACGGGCGCCACTGAGCTGTCTTGGGCGCTTCCCGACTCTGCCACGACACACGGCCGGGCGGCATCGTGAGCGCCGGCGGACCGCCGACCGCGACCCTTCCGTGTCAACAGCGGGTCCGTGTTCTCCGACTTCCGAGAGGTGCTGACATGCCGCCCACCCGATCCGACATCAGCGCTCTCGTGCAGATGTACCTGACACGCCATCCCTCCGAACGCGGCGCCGTGGAACCGTTGTTGACGTTCCTCGAAGGAGGGCAGGACCCGACGAGCCGCGTCACGATGCCGGCGCACATCACGTGCAGTGCCGTGGTGATCGACCGGGACCTGCGCGTGCTGCACATCCTCCACAGGGCGAGCGGCCTGGTCCTCGTCCCCGGTGGTCATCCCGAACCGGGGGATCGCACGTTACGCGCCGCGGCGGTGCGCGAGGTGGTCGAGGAGACCGGGATCAAGGCAGGCGATCTGTGCCTCACCCCGCGGCTACTCGGTGTCCCGATCGACATTGACTGTCACGACATCGAGGCCCGCCCGGACAGGGGAGAGCCGCCGCACCGCCACTACGACGTACGGTTCGCGTTCTACCTGGTCGGAGAACATCCCGAGCTCGTTCTGCGGGACGCGGAGGTGGCGGGAGCCGAATGGCGCGGGTTCGACACGGTCAGCTCCCCGACACTGCGCGCCAAGCTGCTCTCTTCAGGGCTTGACGGCCGGCCGCAGCCGGTGAACGCGTCAGCGCTGATCTTCGATGACGCCGGCCGATATCTGCTTCATCTACGCGACGACCTGCCAGAAATCTGGCAGCCAGGGGCATTCGACCTGCTCGGCGGCGGCAGCGAGCCGGAGGACGTGACGCTCGAAGACACTGTCCGGCGCGAACTCGGCGAGGAAGTCCCCGATCTCGTCATCCCGGACCTGGAGCCCTTCGCTTTGGAGTGGGCCACCGGCACCGACGGACTGTGCGTACCGATCCAGGTGTTCGCCGGCCGCTGGAACGGCGACCCCGACCGTCTGCGCCTCACCGAGGGCGTCCTGCTGCGCTGGTTCGCACCCGAGATGCTGCACCGGCTGCGGCTGAGCCCGGGAACACGCGACCTGCTGCTCCGGCACGCGGCACACCGCTCCGCCCTCCTCGGCCAAGGCCCCCGATACGAGCGGCGGAACGACACCGGGCAAGGCCTTCTCGTCGCCGACCACGCACCCGTAGGTGCCACCGTGCCGGGTCCGCGCACGGGAGGAGTGCCGCGTCCGGCAGTTCCGGCCGATGCGGGCGAGATCGCCCGTCTGCGGTCCGAACTCATCTTGTCCGAGCCGCTGGACGAGGACTGGCTGTCCACCTGCCGCGATCACCTCGCCGCCCGCCTTGTCCCGGGCGGGGACGCCCGGGCCTACGTCGTCGACAACCCGGAGGGCGGGCTCGCCTCCTGCGCTCTCGCCCTTGTCGACTCCGTGCTCCCCGCTCCCCGGTACCCCAAGGGACTGGCCGCGCGGATCCAGGCCGTCGCCACCGTCCCCGACTTCCGCCGCCGCGGCTACGCCAAGGCCGCTTTGACCGCGCTGCTCGCGCACCTGGAAGGGGACGGCGTGACGCTGTACGAACTGCACGCCTCCGACGAGTCCGCCCCGCTGTACGCCGCGCTCGGTTTCACCAAGGACCCGGCCCTGATGCGGATGACCCGGATCCCGTCCTCCGCTCACGCAACCATGCACGGGACCTGATCGGCGCCAAACCCGAGCACCACAGCGGTCTCCGATCACCGCACCACACGACGAGGAGCAGCTACGTGGCTTATGTCCGCCGGGCCCAGTGGGACCAGCACTACGCGCAGGACCGGGGCTTTCGCCGGGTCGGGCAGACCGAGAGGGCCCTGCTGGCCGAGCACGCTCCGGCGCCGGCCAACGGCCGGGCGCTGGACGCGGGTTGTGGAACCGGGGAACTGGCCGCCTACCTGGGCGAACTCGGCTATCTCGTCGATGCCGTCGACTTCGCCGAGAACGCCCTCGCCCGAGCCCGGGCCGAGTGGGCGGACGCGGTCGGCGTGCGCTGGCTGTGTCTGAACATCGCCCAGGACGACCCGGCTGAACTGAGCGAGGACGGATACGACCTGATCGCCCTGCGCCTGGTGTATCCCTTCCTCGGCGACCGGCAGCGGGTCATGCACGCGCTGGCCGGGCGGCTGCGTCCGGGCGGCGCGATCGTGGTGATCACTCCCCTGGCTGCCTGCACCCCGGCCGACCGGCGCGACATCGCGCTGGACGAGGACGAGATCCGGATACTGACCGAGCGATGGCAGACCGTGGAGCGGTACGACGCCGACGGCCTGGCGGTGCTCGTCCTGCATGGCCCGTCCTGGACAGCGACGCCCCGGTCACTCCCACGGCAAAGGATTTGACGAGCGCCGCAGAGCCCGTGATCGGGTGGATCACCCTGGTGCGGTCACGCACTGCCTCCATGCCAACGCTCACGTCATCCGCACCACCGGCCCTCCCCCGCGAACAGCCCCTCACTTCCGTACTCGACCGACTCGACGCCCGACCCCGTACTGCCTGAAGGAGACACCACACCGTGCACGGCACCGTCTGGGACACCATTCACCGACTCGCCCGCCGCTTCAACGAACACGACGCCGCGCTCGGCCTGAACCAGGACGAGCAGTGGAGCCTGCAAGTCCTCAAAATCGCCGAGGAGACCGGGGAAGCCTCCCAGGCAGTCATCGGCGCCCGCGGCACCAACCCCCGCAAGGGGACCGCTCCATGGGAGGACGCCCACGCGGAAGTCGCGGATGTAGCCATTACGGCCCTGGTCGCCCTGGCCCGCATGCGCCCCGACGACGCCGCGGAGTACCTCGACCGGCATCTGGCCGCCAAATCCGCGAAGTTCCTTCTCCCCGGGCCCGCATCCGTCGTGGACCCGGCCCCGGCGGAGCCGGCATGAGCAACTGCCGTTCGACACCGCAACAAGGACCGGGCCACGCACGAGTGCTGAACCTGACGGTGAGCTACTGGGCTTGGCCTACCTTGTTCCATCGCACCGTCCGGACTGAGCGCAACTAGCGTGTGCGGATGCCGTCTGTGAACCTGCGTCATTCAGTCCGCGCGGTCGTCCTCGACGAAGCCGACCGCATCCTTCTGTGCCGGCACACGATTCCAGAACCAGCGGGAACGGTGGTGTGGGCTGCTCCCGGCGGAGGGATCGAGCCGGGCGAGACACCCCTTGCCGCACTGCGCCGCGAACTGCGGGAAGAGGTGGGTCTGTCGGTCAAGAACGATCCGCCCCACGTGTGGCACCAGGAAGTCGTGGCAGGCCATGCCGCAGGCTACGACGGGGTCATCAACGACTACTTTTTCGTGCGCACCGCCAAGTTCACCCCTCGCGGGACCCTGTCCGCCGAGCAGCTTGTCGCGGAGAACATCAGCGGTCTGCATTGGTGGCACCCGCATGAAGTCGCTTCCTATGCTGGTGCCGATCTCTTCTCCCCCCGCGACCTTGCGACTCTTGTGACGACATTGGTCACCTTTGGTGTCCCGGCCAGGCCGGCGCGGCTGGGTCTCTGAGCAGACAGCCCAGGCCGTCCTGCCTGACGGCGGTATCCAGTCCGGCAGGCGCTCACCCTGGCGCTCGGTGAGCATGGCCGCAGGCCGCACCGCATCGCCGTGTGGGGCGGTGACAGGAACCACACAGGGCCCGTTGTCGACCATGACGAATTCACAGATAAGGTGAGCCTTGCCTAATGGCAACAGAGTGGTGTCACAAAGGAGTTCTGTCATGTTCCCTCGGCGTCGCGGCCCGTCCGCCCTCGCTTTCGCCGTCGCCGCGGCGCTGATCCTCGGGGCGTGTGGCGGTTCCGCCGACGACGGCAAGGACGCGGGATCGGGGGGTGGTGACAAGAAGGCCGTGGCGCAGGGCGGCAAGGACTTCGGGGCCGCCGCGCAGAAGACCGCGGCGATGGGCACCGACGCGAAGCCGGGCCAGTGGCCGCGCACCGTCCGGCACGCGATGGGCAAGACCGTGATCGAGGCCCAGCCCAAGCGCGTGGTGGTCCTGGACGTCGGCGAGCTGGACAACGTGGTGTCGCTGGGCATCAAACCCGTCGGGATCGCCCCCACCGAGGGCTCCCCCGAACTGCCGTCGTACTTGAAGAAGGACGCCGGCACGCCGAAGAACATCGGCACCATCAACAACCTCAACCTCGAAGCGATCGCCGGTCTCCACCCGGACCTCATCCTCGGCAGCCAGCTGCGCGCCGCGGACAACTACGACGAGTTGTCGAAGATCGCCCCGACCGTCTTCTCCATCCGGCCCGGCTTCACGTGGAAGGAGAACTACCTCCTCAACGCGTCGGCCCTCGACAAGACCGCGGAGGCCAAGTCGAAACTCGCCGCGTACGACCTCAAGGTCAAGGCACTCGGCACCGCACTCGGCGCCGACAAGCCGACCGTCTCGATGGTGCGTTACCTGCCCGACGGCCTGATCCGCCTCTACGCGAACGCCTCCTTCATCGGCACCATCCTCAAGGACGCCGGCATTCCCCGCCCGAAGAACCAGGACATCGAGGACCTGGCCGCCGAGGTCAGCGCCGAGAACATCGACCAGGCCGACGCCGACTACATCTTCACCGGCGTCTACGGCGACGCGAAGGCCACGGACAAGTCCCGTGCGCAGGGCAACCCGCTGTGGAAGAACCTCAAGGCGGTCAAGGCCGGGCACGCCTATGACGTACCGGACGAGACCTGGTACCTCGGGCTCGGTGTCACCGCGGCCGAGCAGGTCGTCGCGGACTTGGACAAGTACCTGACCAAGTAGGCGACCGGTGCTCCCGGCCCACCTGAACGACGTGAATCACACGCATCACATGAAGAGGTAGCGCATGTCCCATACCCGGCGCCGGGTCGTCCGGCTGGCCGCGGGCGTGCTCCTGCTGCTTCTCGCCGTCCTGCTCAGTCTCGCGGTCGGCAGCCGCCAGATCGCCCCCACCGAGGTGTTCGACGCCCTGCTGCACGGCGGGACCAGCGACAACGTCCAGGTCGTGCGGGCCCTGCGGGTGCCCCGCACGCTCATCGGTGCGATGGTCGGCCTCGCCCTGGCGGTCGCCGGCGTGGTCATGCAGGGCCTCACCCGCAATCCGATCGCCGAGCCCGGCGTCCTCGGCGTCAGCCAGGGCGCCTCGCTCGGCGTGGTCTGCGCGATCGCGTTCTTCGGGGTGCACACGCTCAACGGATACGTCTGGTTCGCCTTCGTCGGCGCGGGGCTCGCGGCGGTGGCCGCGTACGCGGTGGCCAGCGGAGGACGCGGCGGCGCCTCCCCGGTGAAACTGGCCCTGGCCGGTGCCGCGATGAACGCCTTTCTCGCCTCGGTGGTGTCCGGAATCGTCACTGCCGATGCCCAGGTCCTGGACGAGTTCCGCTTCTGGGACGTCGGCTCGATCAGCGGACGGGACGGTTCTGTCGTCGCGCAGACGTGGCCGTTCCTGGTCGCGGGGCTGCTGCTGGTCGCCATCACGGTCCCCGGCCTGGACGCGCTCGCCCTGGGTGACGACGTGGCCCGGGGACTCGGCCACCACGTCCTTCGGGTGCGGATCCTGGGTGCTCTCGCCGCGACCGTGCTGACCGGTGCCGCGGTGGCCGCGGCCGGTCCCATCGCCTTCGTCGGGCTCGCCGTGCCGCACATCGCCCGAGCTCTGGTGGGCTCCGGCCATCGCTGGGTCCTTCCCATGGCCGCCGTTCTGGGGCCCTCGGTGATCCTGGTCTCGGACGTGCTCGGGCGTGTCCTCTTCCCGCCCTCGGAGGTCCCGGTGGCCGTGATGACGGCCTTGTTGGGCGTGCCGTTCCTGGTCGCGCTCGTACGGCGGAAGGCGACGGTGGCGGTATGACGCAACTCGACCGGACCGACACGGCGACGGCCCGCCCCGTCGGCTACTCCGTCGTCCGCGTGCGCGACAACAGCTTCCTGCTGCACCGCAGGGGCGTCGTGATCGCCGCCGTTCTCACGGTCGCGCTGGCGGTGACCGTCGTCGCGTCGCTCTGCGTCGGCGAGTCCTTTGTCTCCCCCACCGAGGTCGTCCGCGTACTGCTCGGGAAGCCGAGCCCCGACGAGCTGGTCGTGGGCACGCTGCGCCTGCCCCGCCTGGTGACCGGTCTGCTGGTCGGCGCCGCCTTCGGGATCGCGGGGGCGCTGGTCCAGACGGTCGCCCGCAACTCCTTGGCGAGTCCGGACGTCATCGGCGTCACACACGGCGCCGGCGCGGCGACCGTGACCGCGATGACCTTCGGCGTCACGTCCCCCGCCACGCTGCCGTACGTCGCGATCGTCGGCGGGCTGTCCGCCGCCGTGCTCGTCTACGCCTTCGCCTGGCGCAGGGGCCTGCACGCCACGCGGTTCGTGCTCGTCGGGATCGGTGTCTCGATCGCGCTGGGCTCGCTGACCCGGCTGTTCCTGACCAAGGGCGACTATCTGGTGGCCCAACAGGCCAAGGTGTGGCTCACCGGCTCTCTCAACGGACGCGGTTACGACCAGGCGGCGCCCCTTGCCCTGACCATGCTCGTGCTGCTCCCGCCGCTGCTGTGGGCCGCCCGGGCCCAGCGGGCGGTGGCCCTGGACGACGACACGGCCACCGCCTTGGGTGTCCCGCTGGGTCGCGTACGGCTGGGTCTGACCGCCCTCGGCGTGGTGCTGGCATCCGTCGCGACGGGGGCGGCCGGGCCCGTCGACTTCGTTGCGCTGCTGGCGCCCCAGATTGCCCGTCGCCTCACCCGTACCGCGCAGATCCCTCTGCTCTGCTCGGCGTTGACGGGTGCCCTGATCGTGACCACGGCGGATCTGCTGGCCCGGCGCATGTTCTCCCCCACCGAACTGCCGGTCGGCGTGCTGACCGCGGCGGTCGGCGCGCCGTATCTGATGTGGCTGATCGCCCGCACGCGGGGCCGCGGCGGGGTCACCGCCTGAGCACCCCACCTGCCGTGGTCAGCGAGCGAGGAACGCCCCCGGAGCGGCTGTCCGAACGGGCGGTGCCGCCGTCCGCGCATGGAGCGTGGGGCATGGATGTGACACGCGCGGCCTGCCCTCAGGAAGCGATGTTCGCAAGGTGAGCGAGGTTTGCCTCATCGTCTCCACGGTCCAGCCGTCCTCTCGCATTCGGCACGGAAGCCGCCGGGGCGGGTCCATTCCCGTCGGGCCCCTGAGGAAAGTGCTGCCGCGCCGGTAGGCCCGCAACTTGACACGGTGGTCGTGCCCGTCGGCGGGGGTCAAACCGTGCCGGGTGGACTCGTCCAATTCCACGACGATCCGCCCCGCGCGCACCGGGCAGCGCACCACCTCAGGGGCGAGTCGTCGGGTCAGCTCACGCTCCACCTCGACAGGCGGGGGCACTGCCCCGGGCTGGAAGAGGGGCCCCGCCGGGCGGGGTGCCGACGGGGCCGGGGATTCACCGGTGCTGTTCACCAGCGGTGTGGATTTATGGGACGACGATCCCGAATGCCTGGTCTACCCACTTGTTTGGCATTCCGGTGATGACGTGAGTGGTGTCTGCGCGGTTTCCGCAGTCAGGGTGCGGCCAGTACGAGATGCGGATCCCGTATTCGAAGGACGTGTACTGGAGAGTTGCGGCCGGGACAAGCTTGGTGAGGTCCAGGTCTTTGTCCTCCAGCTCGACGCAGTATTTCCCGACGGCAGGCTTCGTGACGTTTGCTGATTCCCTTGGCCCGGTTGATACTTCCGTCTGCGTTGACCACGGCGGCTGCCTGCGCGTACGGGGTCGTCGCCTGGGCGCCGGGCGCGACTGCTGCTCCCGCCACCCCGGCGCACCCCTCCGGCCACGAGACTGAGCGCCGCTGCCGCCCAGACTGCCGTGCGGGTTCTCCTGCTTCTGTTTTTGAGCATGCGGAGTGAGTCCTCTCAAAGGAAACGTCCGCCGACTTCAACAAGCCCGGCCACTACGGACGCGAAGAGGAAGCTCACCGCAAGGCGCTCAGGTATCACTTAACCTCGATCTTTCGCGAGGGTCTGCCGACGGAGTCGGTGGACCCTTTCGTTTTCTGGAGCTGATGGTGGGCAGGTCGGCGGCCCGGCTGTCGCGTCGGGTGGGCGCCGGGTTCCACTGCCCGGGGCGGGTTCTGTGTCGTCGGGAGGGCGGTGAGTTGCCGGTCAGCCGGGGTTGGACAGGAGCGCGAGCCGTCCGAGTGCGGCGGTGATCTCGCCGGTCCAGGGCCAGTGCTGGGCAAGGCGGAGGATTCTGCGCCGGCCGGTGGTGACGAGCTGGGCGGCCGACGAGAACAGGCGGAATCGCAGGCGGCGAGGTTCCCAGAGCCGGGCCTTGCCGGTCGCGATCACCAGTCGGACAGCCCATCTCGCGAAAGCGCGAGGCTGACGTGCTTCGACTCACCGTCGCTGTTCGCCGTCACCGCAGGGGGAGTGAGCGTCAGGATCGACGTGCACGTCTGCGGATGAGACACGCAATGCCTGGCGCCAGTAATCAGTGACCATGCGGCGCAGACGTGGGGTGTCGACGGCGTGGGGGTCGAGGAGGCACTGCAGTCCGATCCCGCGCAACTGTCCGACGACCGCGACGGCGACGTCGCCGGGATCGACGTCCGGACGCACGTCGCCGTCGGCGATTCCGGCGGCGACGTCGGAGCGCAGGTCGGAGCGGAATGCCTCGTCGCGCTCGCGGAAGATCGGGGCCAGTTCCGACGCGGTGGGCGCTTCGGCCCACAGCAGAAGGAAGGCCCGGTGCATCGTTCCGATGTCCCCGAGGGCGCCGACGTAGCCGTCCACGAGGCGCAAGAGCCGGTCCAGCCCGGGGCGGAGGTCCGCGAGCCCGGGGACGAAGCCGGTTTGTGTCGCGCGGGCCAGTCGTTCGACAAGGGCCTGTTTGGACCCGAAGTGGTGGGTGACGATCCCGCGGCTGTAACCCGCTTGTTCGCCGACCCGCGCCAGCGTCAGCGACCGCACGCCGTGCTGAACGACCAGTTCGGCAGCGGCGTTGAGCAGCGCGGCTTCGGCCTGGGCTCGGCGCTCCTGCTGGGTACGGCGAGTGGTGACCATGCGGACACCTTAACAAGTAACTTGCGTGTTGACCGACAAGTATGTGAGTGTGGCCGCTCCGCGCAGGCTGACCTGGAGGCTCAATGATCGAGATCGATGACCGCGACCTGGACGCGCTGCTCGCAGAGGACCCGGGCGGTCCCGTGGTGATGCTGAACCTGCTGCGTTTCCGCCCGGACGGCGGCCGCGAGAGCTATCAGCGCTACGCCGATGCCCTCGGCGCGGCGATCAACGCGCGGTACGGGCTGCAGGTGGAGTATCTGGGCGACGGCGGGCGTGCGCTGGTCGCCGAGGACGGGCAGGCATGGGACATGGTCGTGCTGGTGCGCTACCCGACACGGCAGGCGTTCGTGGACATGATCCGCGATCCCGAATACCGCGCGGTGGCCCACCTGCGCAGCGAGGCGCTCGTGGAAGCGGTCCTGCAGCCGACCTCGCCGATCGGGGCGTGAGCGCGGTGCCCACCGTCTTCGTACATGGCAATCCCGAAACGGCGGCGGTATGGGACCCGTTGCTCGCTGAGCTCGAACGAGCAGGTTCGCCACGTGCCGGGCTGATCTGCCTCTCGCCGCCTGGATTCGGCGCACCCCTGCCGACCGGGTTCGGCGCGACTGTCGGCGAATACCGTGACTGGCTGATCGGCGCATTGGAGAGCTTCGGGGAACCCGTCGATCTGGTCGGCCACGACTGGGGTGGCGCACACGTGGTGAACGTCGCCATCAGCCGGCCAGAACTGCTGCGCAGCTGGGCGAGCGACGTCGTCGGGATCTTCGACCCCGACTACGTCTGGCATGAACGCGCCCAACGGTGGCAGACCCCGGGAGACGGAGAAGCCGACGTCGCCGACCGGTTCGGCGCTACCGTCGAGACGCGCACCAGGACGCTCGTTCAGCGCGGCATGAGCGTGCCGGTGGCCGAGCGGATCGCCGTGGCGCAGGACGAGACGATGGGCCGGGCCGTGCTCGCGCTCTACCGCTCCGCCGCGCAGCCAGTGATGGCCGAGCTCGGCCGGGACGTGGAACATGCGTCGCAGCGGCCCGGCCTGGCGATCCTCGCTACCGAGGACCACATGGTCGGTACCGACCGGCAACGCCGACGCGCAGCCCGTCGCGCGGGCGCCCGCGTTGAGACTCTGGACGGACTCGGCCACTGGTGGATGACCCAGGACCCCGCACGTGGAGCCCGCGCCCTGACCACGTTCTGGGCCCGGTGCTGATGGCCGAAGGCAGGGAGCTTCGGCCGCCACGGTCGTACCGTCGTATCCCGCCCGCCGATCACGGCGTTCAGCGGCCAACTGCTTCACACCGCAGCATCACGACGTCCGCGAGGCAGTCCCCGCCGAGTGCGACCGCCAGAGCGACGTCCAGGAGGATCTTGCCGGGATCACTCAGGGCCCGACGCTTCCGCCACGGAACCAGGGCTGCGGACGTCGCCGCAGCCAGACCGGTCAGAGGCACTTTCTGCTTTCGCGATCACCAGTCGGACAGCCCATCTCGCGAAAGCGCGAGGTTAAGAGGCCGGAACGCGGTTCCTACGCGACCTCGGACCGGGGTGGTCCGTACGCCGAGCTGTACGGCATCCAGGCGTCCTCCTATCGGAACGAAGCCCGTTGCCGAACATCGCCGTACGGAGAACAAGCTTCCCAAAACGTCAGAGTTCAGAGCCTGACGATGGCCATCAACAGCTCCAGGTTGGAGAGCAGCAGGCGTCCAGGCCGCTGTGTGCCGGTGTCCGGGACAGCTGCCCGGACGACGGGCTGGTCGCCCTTCTCCACGGTCACCTTCGTACCGTCGAACTTGGGCGACTCCTCGGCCACGACCGAACGCAGCTTCGCCGCGGCGCGGTCGGCGGTTGCCTCGTCCTTGGCTACAAGGCACAGCACCTCGGTGTTCTTGGCGGCGGAGGCAGCCTGCTGGCCGACGGCTGAGAGGCGCACCGGCTTGGCGGCGGTGAGGGAAAGGAAGTCGGCGCGGTACACCTCGCCCAGGCACTCTGCCACGCGTTGGTACTCCTTCTTGTCGGCCAGCGAGGCGCCGTCTTTCGGGGTGACAGCCGCCATGGAGACGTCGCCCCGGGCGGTATAGGAGATCTCGTCGTTGGAGATCTTCAACGACACCCCCTTCCTGCCGGACTGTGTCCACGTCTCACCGTCCGTGCTCTGCTTGTATCCGTTCGACTTCAGCGAGGTCGTGATGGCTGACGCGTCGAACGTGCCCTCCCAGTGGCCGGCGGAGTCGGTGTCCACAGCCGTGTCGATCTGGGTCACCTTCAGCGCCTCGCCCCACGGCGGGGGCTGGTACGCGCTCAGCAGGCCGCTCGCCGGCTGGCCGAAGGAGCCGACGCGTATCTGACCGCCCTTGCTCAGCTCCTGCGCCTTCGCCGCGTCGAGGTAGGTGACCTGCTTCGCACTGTTGCCGCGAGCCAGGGCGCCGAGCCCCTCCAAGACTTTGGAGTCGGTACCGGCCTGGCCCGAGTCGGCCGAACAGCCGGTGTTCACAGCAAGGAGGACGGCGAGAGCGGTGGCACCGAGGACAGACCTGCGCGCTGTTGTGGGCATGACTAGGGAGCTTAGCGGCACGCTCGGACAGCGCCGACATCGCCGTTGACTGCCCGTGGGACCAGTCGTGACAGCGGCAGGGTCATACCGAGTTCCCGCACGGCGGTTGAGGGTGGGCCGCTTCGGAGAGCCCTTGCGGGTAGGCAGTCGGTCCAGGCTCTGGCGGGCGTGGTCGAGACTGCGATGGCCTCCAGCCACAGCCGTTCGGAGGGTCCGTCCGACTCTGCGCCTGGTCAAGGGTCACCGGTGCTCATCGCTCGGGGTCGGACCAAGTCGCCACGAGTGCAAGCCGATCTGGAAAGCGGTGACCGGGGACCATCTCCTGGGTGGTTTCACCGTTGAGCCAGCACACCTGCTCGGGTCCGCCGTCACCGGTGTCGAAACAGGTAGCACCGACACTCCCCCGGCCCGGGTTCACCCCGAGCTGTTGGCCGTCCTCCCCGATCTGCTGCGGGCCCTGTGCGAGGGGCGTGGGCACGGTGCCTTGTGGGTCCCCGCTAGCGCTCCGTGGCGTGCGAGCGGGTGCCGACGCGGTGCTGAACCCAGTCGTGGAACTCGGCGATGTGGTGCTCGCTGGGCACCAGGACCCCGCCCTTGGCGTACAGGCGCGAGCTCATCGCCGGCTGGCAGCGCTCACAGGCGTCAAAGTCCTGCCGGTTGACCCGGTCGAAGAGTTCCACCGAGCGGCCGACGTCGCGGCCGCTCGCCACGACGCCCTTCAGATACAGCCAGTCGCACTCCACGATGGTCCGGTCGGCGGCCACCGGGTACATCCGATGGAAGATCACGTGGTCGGGTACCAGGTTGATGAACACCTGAGGCCGCACCGTGATCGCGTAGTACCGGCGGTCCTGCTCGCCGGAGACCGTGGGAATGCGGTCCAGGCCTGCCGAGCCGTCGACGGTGAACCCCTGGACCTCCTCACCGAACTCGGCACCGTGGCCCACGTAGAACTGCGCCGCGTAGCCGTCGGCGAACTCCGGGAGCACCTCGGTCAGTTCGGGGTGGATGGTCGCGCAGTGGTAGCACTCCATGAAGTTCTCGATGATCAGCTTCCAGTTCGCCTTCACGTCGTAGACGATCCGCCGGCCGACCTCCAGAGTCTCGATGCCGTACCGGTCGATGGACTCCACGTCCCCCAGGCGCGCCACCACGTCCTCGATCACCGACCCCTCGAACGAGGGCGGGTTCTCGGCCAGGCACACCCAGACATAGCCGAGCCACTCGCGCACCGCCACGCTCGCCAGGCCGTACTCGGTCCTGCCGACGTCCGGCATCCTCGTCAGGTTCGGAGCCGCGACGAGTTTGCCGTGCAGGTCGTAGGTCCAGGCGTGGTACGGGCATTGGAACGCCCGCTTCACCTCGCCCGACTCCTCGGTGCACAGCTTCGCGCCCCGGTGCCGGCACACGTTGAAGAACGCGCGGACGGAGTTGTCCCGTGAGCGGGTCACCAGGATGCTCTCCCGGCCCACGTCCACGGTCCTGAACGCACCCGGCTTCGCCAGATCCGAGGAGCGGACGGCGCAGAACCACATGGACTCGAAGATGTGCTCCTGCTCGAGGCGGAAGATCTCCGGGTCGGTGTAGTGATCGCCCGGGAGGGTCGCGATGAGGCTCGCCGGCAGGGCGGTCTCAGTCATAGAGAACTCCTGAGGTTGCTTTATGCGCAACGTGTACCTGTCTACGCAACAAACAGTGCAGCCCGCCCGAACCACTGTCAAGAGGTCGGCGACGCCGGACCGACCCTTGACTACAGGCCATCCCGCACAGGACGATGTTGCGTATTAGTCCCACTGTTGCGCGATGCGCATCCTCCGGGAGGACTCAGTGTCTCTTCGACCGCACCCCGACCGTGAGTTCGTCCTCACCCTCTCGTGCCCCGACCGCTCCGGCCTCGTCCACGCCGTCACCGGCTTCCTCGTCCGGCACTCCGGCAACATCCGGGAGAGCCAGCAGTTCGACGACCGGCTGCAGGACCGCTTCTTCATGCGCGTGCACTTCGACGTCTCGGATCCGGCCACGTCGCTGGACGCCCTGCGGTCCGGATTCGCCCCGGTGGCGGAGGCCTATCGGATCTCCTGGCAGCTGTACGACGCGTCGACACCGACCCGTACGCTGATCATGGTGTCGAAGTTCGGTCACTGCCTGAACGACCTGCTGTTCCGGTGGCGCACCGGCGCGCTGAACATCGAGGTGCCGGCGATCGTCTCCAACCACCGGGAATTCGAATCGCTCGCCGAGAGCTACGGAATCCCGTTCCACCACATTCCCGTGACCCGGGAGACGAAGGCCGACGCGGAGGCGAGGCTGCTGGAGCTCGTCGAGGAGCTCGACATCGACCTGGTGGTCCTCGCCCGCTACATGCAGATCCTGTCGAACGATCTGTGCAAGCAGCTCGAAGGCCGGGCGATCAACATCCACCACTCGTTCCTGCCGGGTTTCAAGGGCGCCCGCCCGTACGTCCAGGCGCACGAGCGCGGCGTCAAGCTCGTCGGGGCGACGGCGCACTACGTCACCCCGGACCTCGACGAGGGACCCATCATCGAGCAGGACGTCATCCGCGTGAGTCACTCCCAGAGCCCCGACAGTCTGGTCGCCCTGGGGCGCGACGTCGAGGCACAGGTCCTCGCCCGGGCCGTGGAGTGGCACAGCCAGAGCCGAATCATGATCAACGGAAATCGCACGGTCGTCTTCCGCTGACCGGTATTGGCCTGTTCGCCTAAGGTTTCGCCATGAGCAGCTACGACACCGGGTCCGCAGGCACGTCGAGCGGCGGTGTGCAGTCCGTCGACCGGGCTGTCACCGTGCTGGAGATCCTGGCCCAGCGCGGTGAGGCCGGCGTCAGTGAAGTGGCCGAGGCCATCGACGTCCACAAGTCCACCGCTTTTCGCCTGCTCGGCGCGCTCGAGGCACATGGGATGGTCGAGCAGGAGGGCGAGCGCGGGAAGTACCGCCTCGGCTTCGGCATCGTGCGCCTGGCAGGTGCGGTCACGGGACGCATCGACGTCACCAGGTACGGGCGGAGGATCTGCGAGCGTCTCGCCGAGGAACTGGGCGAGACCATGAACATCGCGGTGCTCGAGTCCCACCATGTGATCAACCTCGACCAGGTGCGTGGCCAGTCCGCCATCGCCGCGCAGAACTGGGTCGGGCGGCAGACGCCGATGCACTGCACGTCGAGCGGCAAGATCCTCCTGGCCCACCTGGCACCCGAGCGTCGCGCCCAACTCATCGCCGAGGCCGGGCTCGCCCGCATGACAGCGCACACGCTGACCTCCAGAGCGAAGCTGGAGGCGGATCTGGCCGAGGCCCGCGAGCGTGGCTACGCCATGACGGTGGAGGAGTACGAGGAGGGCCTCAACGCCATGGCCGCTCCCGTCCGTTCGAGCGACGGCGAGACCATCGCCGCCCTCACCGCCTCCGGGCCGGCCTTCCGCCTCACCGAGCAGCGGATACATGAACTCGCACCGGTGCTGATCGAGGCCGCGGACGAACTCAGCCACCGTCTCGGCCATCTGGGCTGACGTCCGACCGGCGCATCCTGGTGGCTTGAGCGAAACGAACAGCACCACGGACGGCGGTTAGTGACACGGATCCAGTCTCTGTATCACCCACCGCCGTCCGTGCGATTCCGCGGGTCTCAGCCGCTCCACTCCACGGCCGCGTCCAGCAGCCAGTCCGTCAGGTAGCCGGCGAAGGACGAACGGACCAGCACCCAGAACCCGGCCCGGGCTTCGTCCCGGGCGACCAGCACGACCTGGGTACGGCCCAGGGTGGTCTGGGCGCAGCGTCCGGGCCCGAAGGCGCGCGGGTGCAGGTCCAGCGCGCAGCCGTGGGCCAGCAGGTCGCGGGCGCGAGGGCCCGAGACCAGGAGTGTCGTGCGCTGGGCGGAGACATCGATGACGGACACGTGCTCGTCACCGGCCGCCTCACGGATCCGGCTCTCGACGTCCCGCTGACCGCCCGGCGGGCCCACCACGAGCCACTCGTCGGGGCCGAGCCACACAACAGCCAGCTCCCCGGCGCGTACTGCGGTGTCGGGTTCGACGGGCAGGTGGACGCCCAGCGCTGCCCCGACGGCGTCGGCCGCCGCTCCCTTGGCGTCGAGGCGCACATTGATCTGGGTCAGGAAGGGGAGTTCGGCGAGCCGGATCGCTCCCGATGAGGTGCGGGTCGCGGTGGCCAGGCGGTCGGCGACCTCCGACAGAGGGCTGCGGAGCGGGGCGGTAAGGGCGGTGTCAGCCATCGCGGCGGGCTCCCTCGGGGTCGTAGAGGACGGGGCTTGCGACGGTCACCGGGACCAGCCGGTCGCCCACCGGGGCGTACAGCCGCTCTCCGATGCGCTCCCGGCCGCCCTTGAGCAGGGCGAGGGCGAAGGTCCGGCCGAGCGCCGCGCTGCGGTAGCTGGAGGTGACATGGCCGAGCATCGGTACGGGCGGCGCGGGCAGCACGCTGTCGGCGACGAGGTGCGTGCCCTCGGGGAGGAACGTGCCCGGGTCGTCGGGGAGCAGGCCGACCAGGTGCTTGCGGTCGGGGCGGACGGTGTCGGCGCGGGCGAAGGAACGCTTGCCGATGAAGTCGGGCTTCTTCTTGGACACCGCCCAGCCCATGCCGAGGTCCTGCGGTGTGACCGTGCCGTCGGTGTCCTGGCCGACGATCGGGTAGCCCTTCTCGGCCCGCAGGACGTGCATCGTCTCGGTGCCGTACGGGGTGATGCCGTGCGGGGCACCGGCCTCGTACAGCGCCTCCCACAAGGCGAGGGCGTGCCACGGCGACACGTTGATCTCGTAGGCCAGTTCGCCGGAGAAACTGATCCGGCACACTCGCGCGTCGATGCCGGCGACGGTCGTATCGCGCCAGGCCATGAACGGGAAGTCCTCGTTGGCCACGGCCAGTCGGGGTGCGAGCGAGCCGAGGACCTCGCGCGAGCGCGGGCCGACCAGCGCCACGGTGGCCCACTGCTCGGTCACGGACGTGCAGTGGACGCGTAGTTCGGGCCACTCCGTCTGCAGCCATTCCTCCATCCAGTCCAGTACGGCGGCCGCGTTGCCGGTCGTGGTGGTGGCCAGGAAGCGGTCCTGGGCGAGGCGGATGACGGTGCCGTCGTCGAAGACCATGCCGTCCGGGCGGCACATCACGCCGTAGCGGATCATGCCGACCTTCAAGGTGCTCATCATGTTGGTGTAGAGCAGGTCGAGGAAGGTGCCGGCGTCCGGGCCCTGGACGTCGATCTTGCCGAGGGTGGAGGCGTCCATGAAGGCGACGCCCTCACGGGCGGCCGCACACTCACGCAGCACCGCCGTTTCCATGTCCTCACCTCCCTGCGGGTAGTACCAGGGGCGCTTCCACTGGCCGACGTTCTCCAGGAGCGCGCCGTGCGCGACATGCCACTCGTGCAGGGCCGTCGTGCGGATCGGGTCGAGCAGCGCCCCCCGGTCGCGGCCGGCGAGGGCGGCGAAGGAGACCGGCGTGTAGGGCGGCCGGAACGTGGTCGTGCCGAGCGCGGAGATGTCCACGCCGAGCAGTTCGGCGACGGCTCCACTGGCCAGGACGCCCGAGGTCTTGCCCTGGTCGTTGGCGGTGCCGGCCGTGGTGTAGCGCTTGGTGTGCTCGACCGAGCGCATTCCGGCGCCGGTCGCGCGGGCCAGGTCGTCGATGGTGACGTCGCGTTGCAGGTCGACGAAGCGTGGGGCGCCTTCACGGCCCGGGACGGTGAAGACCTGCATGGGAGGCGTCTGCGGCTGGACGGACACCTGTGGGAGGCGGGGCGTCTCGGCGGTGTAGCCCTCGGCCTCGATCGCGCGGGCCCCGGCGGCGGCCCCTTGGGCGAGGGTCCTGGCCAGGTCGAAGACGCCGCTCGCGCTGCCCGCGACCTCGACCAGCTGGCGGGCCGCGTCGGGGACGAAGGTGCCGAGTTCCTCGTCGTAGCGCAGGGTGCCGCCCGCCTGGCTGAACAGGTGCGCCACGGGGTTCCAGCCGCCGGAGACCAGCAGCAGGTCGGCGGGGAACTCCCGTCGTCCCGCGGACTCCCCGTACGGCGCCACGGTCACGGAGGTGAGGCGCGGGGCGCCGTCCGTGCCGGTGACGGCGTGGCCGGACAGCACCTCGATGCCGGCCTGTCGGGCACGCTCGGCCCACTCCCCCGGCTCGGTGCGGGTGTCGACGATCGCCGAGACGGCCACGCCTGCCGCGGCGAGGTCCAACGCGGCCGCGTAGGCGCTGTCGTTGGTGGTGAGGACGACCGCGTGGCGGCCGGGCAGGACGCCGTGGCGGTTGACGTAGGAGCGGGCCGAGGCGGCCAGCATCACGCCGGGGCGGTCGTTGTCCGCGAAGGCCAGCGAGCGCTCGTGGGCTCCGGTGGCGAGGACGACCCGGCGGGCGCGGATACGCCAGACGCGTTCGCGGGAGACGTTGTCCGGGGCCTGGGCGCCGAGGTGGTTGGTGCGGCGTTCCACGGCCAGCAGGTGGTTGTCGTCGTAGTAGCCGAAGACGGTGGTGCGGCGCAGCACGCGGACGTCGGGGGCGGCGTCGAGTCGGGTACCGGTTGCGTCGACCCAGTCCAGGAGTTCACCGGTGCCGAGGAGGCTGCCGCCGAGGTCCGGGTGGTCGTCGGCGAGGATGACGCGGGCGCCGCTGCGGGCGGCTGCCGACGCGGCGGCGAGACCCGCGGGGCCGGCGCCGACGACCAGCAGGTCGCAGTGGGCGTGCACGGCGTCGTAGCGGGCCGGGTCCGGGTCGGTGGCGAGGCGGCCCTGGCCGGGGAGACCGCTTGCGACCAGGCCGTCGTAGAGCTCGACGGTCGTCGCGGGGAGCATCGGCTCGGGGAAGGGGGCCTCGATCTGGATAACCGCGTTGGGCTCTTCCACGCCGGCCGAGAAGATGCCTCGGGGACGGCCGAGCTTGATGCTGGTGCCGGTCTGGATGACGCCGTTGGCGAGGAGGGCGGAGGCGAGGGTGTCGCCCTGGTAGCCCTGGTATGCGGTGCCGTCGAAGGTGAAGGTGAGGGGTTCGTCGCGGGCGATGCGGCCGCGGGTGGGGTGGCGGAACGGCTGGATTGTCTCGCCCCCGCCGCCCCTACCCGTCCCGTCCTCCAGGGGCACCGCCCCTTCGGCCCCGCTGGGGGCTGCGCCCCCAAACCCCCCTTCGGCCTGGACGGCCTCGTCCTCAAGCGCCGGACGGGCTGAACGGACTGAGCGCTGCTCAAAAGTTGCCGGGCGCTCCTCCCCCGCCCGATAGACAGCCAGGACCTCGTTCGTCGCCGTGTCCCGCACCGCGTTGAACCACTTGCGGCAGCCCGCCGCATGGCTCCAGCGCTCGGCGAACGGGCCCTTCGTGTTGTCGCGGAAGAAGAGGTACCGGGCCCATTCCTCGTCGGCCAGGGCCGCGGGGTTCTCGGGATACGGCACGTGGGCCTGGCCGCCGTAGTGGAACTCGGCCTCGTCGCGGGGCCCGCACCACGGGCAGGGGATCAGCAGCATGGGTTCGGCTCCCTAGTGGGCCACTGCGGCCGCGCCGTGCTCGTCGACGAGCGCGCCGGTGGTGAAACGGTCGAGCGAGAAGGGGGCGTTGAGGGGGTGGGGGGTGTCATGGGCGATGGTGTGGGCGTAGACCCAGCCGACGCCCGGAGTGGCCTTGAACCCACCCGTGCCCCAGCCGCAGTTGAGGTAGAGGTTGTCGACGGGGCTGAGGCCGACGATCGGCGAGGCGTCGGGACTGACGTCGACGATGCCGCCCCAGGTGCGCAGCACATGGGCGCGGGCGAAGACCGGGAAGAGCTCCAGGGCCGCCGCCATCTGTTCCTCGATGATGTGGAACGCGCCGCGCTGGGTGTACGAGTTGTACGAGTCGATGCCCGCGCCCATCACCAACTCGCCCTTGTGCGCCTGGCTGACGTACACGTGGACCGCGTTGGACATGACCACCGTCGGGTGCACCGGCTCCAGCAGCTCGGAGACCAGGGCCTGCAACGGGTGGCTCTGGATGGGCAGTTCGATGCCCGCCATGGCCGCCAGTACGGAGGTATGGCCGGCCGAGCAGAGGGCGACCTTGCCCGCCGCGATCGGGCCCCGGGTGGTCTGGACTCCGACGACCCGGCCGCCGACCACGTCCAGGCCCGTGACCTCGCAGTTCTGGATGATGTCGATGCCTGCCGCGTCCGCCGAGCGGGCCAGGCCCCAGGCCACGTGGTCATGCTTGGCGATGCCCGCACGCGGCTGATAGGTGGCGCCCAGGACCGGATAGCGCACGTCCGGGGAGATGTTGACGATCGGGCAGATGTCCTTGACACCGTCCGCGTCCACCCACTCGGCGTCCACGCCGTTCAGGCGGTTCGCCTCGACCCGGCGCACGCTGTCGCGCACGTCCTGGAGGCTGTGGGCGAGGTTCAGTACTCCTCGCTGGGAGAACAGGATCGGGTAGTCCAGCTCCTCCGCCAGGCCCTCCCACAGCTTGAGCGCGTGTTCGTAGATGCCGGCGCTCTCGTCCCAGAGGTAGTTGGAGCGGATGATCGTGGTGTTGCGGGCCATGTTGCCGCCCGCGAGCCAGCCCTTCTCCAGTACGGCGACGTTGGTGATGCCGTGGTTCTTCGCCAGGTAGTGGGCGGTGGCCAGGCCGTGGCCCCCGCCACCCACGATGACGACGTCATAACCGCGCTTCGGCTCGGGGGTGCGCCACAGCCAGTCGGGGTGTTCGGGGAGCTCGGCCCCGGGGGTGCGGGGGCTCATCGGGCGTCTCCCTCTTCGGACAGGTGCGGGTAGAGCGGGTGCTTGGCGGCCAGTGCCTCGGTGCGGGCGCGCAGGGCGGCCACGTCCGGCACGGGCTGGAGCGCCAGCGCGATCACGTCGGCGACCTCGGCGAAGTCCTCCTCGGTGAGGCCGCGGGTGGCCAGCGCCGGGGTGCCGATGCGCAAGCCCGAGGTGACCATGGGCGGGCGCGGGTCGAAGGGCACGGCGTTGCGGTTGACGGTGATGCCGATCTCGTGGAGGAGGTCCTCGGCCTGCCGGCCGTCCAGCTCCGAGTCGCGCAGGTCGACCAGGACCAGGTGCACGTCCGTGCCGCCGGTCAGCACCCGGACCCCGGCCGCGGCCGTGTCGGGCTGCGTGAGGCGCTCGGCCAGGACGCGGGCCCCGGCCACCGTGCGGGCCTGGCGTTCGGCGAACTCCGGTGACGCCGCCACCTTGAAGGACACCGCCTTCGCCGCGATGACGTGCTCCAGCGGACCGCCCTGCATGCCGGGGAACACCGCCGAGTTGATCTTCTTGGCGAGGTCGGCCTCATTGGTGAGGATGACCCCGCCGCGCGGGCCGCCGAGCGTCTTGTGCGTGGTCATGGTGGTGACATGGGCGTGCGGTACGGGGTTCGGGTGCAGCCCAGCCGCCACCAGACCCGCGAAGTGCGCCATGTCGACCATCAGCAGGGCGCCCACCTCGTCGGCGATCCGCCGGAAGGCCGCGAAGTCCAGCTGCCTCGGATACGCCGACCAGCCCGCGATGATCATCTTGGGGCGGTGTTCCTTGGCGAGCCGCTCGACCTCGTCCATGTCGACGAGGTTGTCCGTCTCGGACACGTGGTACGGCACGACGTTCAGCATCTTGCCGCTGTAGTTGATGCGCATGCCGTGGGTGAGGTGCCCGCCGTGTGCGAGGTCGAGGCCGAGGATGGTGTCGCCGGGCTGGAGCAGCGCGAAGAAGACGGCGGTGTTCGCCTGGGCGCCGGAGTGCGGCTGGACGTTGGCGAACCCGGCGCCGAAGAGGGACGTGACCCGCTCGATGGCGAGCCGCTCGGTGACGTCGACGTGTTCGCAGCCGCCGTAGTAGCGGCGGCCGGGGTAGCCCTCGGCGTACTTGTTGGTCGCGACCGAGCCCTGGGCCTCCATCACCGCGGTGGGCGCGAAGTTCTCGGAGGCGATCATCTCCAGGGTGGACTGCTGGCGGCGCAGCTCGGCGCGGAGGGCCGCGTGGACCTCGGGGTCCAGCTGCGCCAGGGGGGTGTTCAGCGCGTTCATACGGCGTTCGCGTTCCTCTCGGCGGCCTCGACGACATTGGCGAGCAGCATGGCTCGGGTCATGGGGCCCACGCCCCCGGGCATCGGCGCGAGCCATCCGGCGACCGTGGCGGCCTCCGGGTGCACATCGCCGACCAGCCCCTGATCGGTGCGGGTGATGCCGACGTCCAGGACGGCCGCGCCGGGGCGCAGCATGTCCTTGGTGATCAGCCCGGGCGAGCCGGCGGCCGCGATGACGATGTCCGCCTCGCGTGTGTGCCAGGCCATGCCCTTGGTTCCGGTGTGGCAGAGGGTGACAGTGGCGTTCTCGGACCTGCGGGTGAGGAGCAGCCCGATGGGACGTCCCACGGTGATGCCGCGTCCGATCACGCACACGCGGGCTCCCGCGAGCGGCACGTCGTGGCGGCGCAGGAGTTCGACGATGCCGTGCGGGGTGCAGGGCAGCGGGGCGTCGGCGCCGAGGACGAGCCGGCCGAGGTTGACGGGGTGCAGGCCGTCGGCGTCCTTGGCGGGGTCCATGCGTTCCAGTACGGCGCCCGCGTCCAGGTGGCGCGGCAGCGGGAGTTGGACGATGTAGCCGGTGCAGGCCGGGTCGGCGTTGAGTTCGTCGATGACGTCCTCGACCTGTCGCTGCGAGGCGTCGGCCGGCAGGTCCCGGCGCAGCGAGGCGATGCCGACCTGCGCGCAGTCGCGGTGCTTGCCGGCGACGTAGGCACGGCTGCCCGGGTCGTCGCCGACCAGGACGGTGCCGAGCCCGGGCGGGCGGCCGCCGGTGGCGGTCAACTTGGCCACCCGCTCGGCGAGTTCGCGGCGGATGTGGGCGGCGGTCGCCTTGCCGTCCAGCAGGTGTGCGGTCACCGGTGGTGGTCCTTCCCTGCGGTCAGCCACGGAGGCGGGACATGGTCGGGTCGAACAGGGGCTCCTCGGCGACCACTGCCTCGACGCGCTGGTCGAAGTAGCCGATGTGTACGGGGGTGCCGGGGGTGGTGAGTGCCGTCGGCAGCCACGCGTAGGCGATGCCCTTGCCGATCGTGTAGCCGTAGGCGGCGCTGGTGACGTAGCCGACCGGGCGGTCGCCGTCGTACACGGGCTCCTTGCCCATGACGACGGCCCGCGGGTCGTCGATCGTCAGGCAGGTCAGTTTCCGCCGTACGTCGGCCTTGCGGCGCTCCAGGGCGGCCTTGCCGATGAAGTCGTCCTTGTCGGCCTTGACGGCGAAGCCGACGCCGGCCTCGTAGGGGTCGTGCTCGTAGGTCATGTCGGTGCCGAAGGAGCGGTAGCCCTTCTCCAGGCGGAGGCTGTTGAAGGCGCCGCGGCCGGCCGCGATGCCGCCGAGCGGCTCGGCCGCCCGCCACAGGGTGTCCCACAGTTTCTGGCCGAGGTCGGCGGTGGTGTACAGCTCCCAGCCGAGTTCGCCGACGTACGACAGGCGCATCGCGGTGACCGGGACGGAGCCGATGTGGGCGCGCTTGGCGCGGAAGTACTTCAGGCCGGTCGCCGAGAAGTCCGCGTCGGTGAGCGGCTGGAGGACGTCGCGGGCGAGCGGCCCCCACAGGCCGACGCAGCAGGTGCCGGGGGTGATGTCGCGGACCTGGACCGTGCCGTCGGCGGGGAGGTGGCGGGTGAGCCAGTCGAGGTCGAGGTTGCCGTTTGCGCCGACCTGGAAGAGGTCGGGGGCCAGCCGGGCGACGGTGATGTCGCTGCGGATGCCGCCGTCGTGGTCGAGCAGCAGGGTGTACGTCACCGAGCCGACGGACTTGGCGACCTTGCCGGTGCACAGCCGCTCCAGGAAGTCGGCGGAGCCGGGGCCGCTGACCTCCAGGCGTTTGAGGGCCGTCATGTCGTACATGGCGACGGTCTCACGGGTGGTCTGGGCCTCGGCGCCGACGACGGGCGACCAGTAGCGCGCGGCCCAGTCGTTGGGCGTGACGAGGGAACGGCCTTCGACCAAACCCGCGTTGGCCTCGTACCACTGGGGGCGCTCCCAGCCGTTCGCCTCCAGGAAGAAGGCGCCCAGCTCCTGCTGGCGGGCGTGGAACGGGCTCGTGCGGATCGGGCGCGGGTCCCCCGACGGCTGGAGGGGGTGCAGGATGTCGTAGACCTCGACGAAGTTCTGGCAGTCGCGGGCCAGCACGTACTCCGGGGAGAGCTGGTGCGGCTCGAAGCGGTTGACGTCGCACTCGTGCAGGTCGAAGGACGAGCAGTGCCCGTCGACCAGCCATTCGGCCACGCCCCGTGCCACGCCCGCGGAGTGGGTGACCCAGACGGCCTCGGCGACCCAGAAGCCCTTGACGTCCGGGGACTCACCGAGGAGGGGCAGGCCGTCGGTGGTGAAGGAGAACAGGCCGTTGATGCCCTCCTCGATCTTGGCGTCCTTCGTCGAGGGGAGCAGGGACTGCGTTTCGGTCCAGGCGTCCGCGAAGTCGTCCTCGGTGAACTTCAGGACGGACGGCATGTCGTCGGCCTCGTCCACGGAGAGGATCTCGTCGGCGGTGAGGGGCATGGGGCGGTGGCCGTAGTAGCCGATGCCGATGGCGTCGAAGCGGTCCCGGTAGTACAGGTCGGCGTCCTGGTGGCGCAGGATCGGACGGACGGCCTCCGCGGTCTGGCCGGCCAGCGCCGGGACCGGGCCGGTCCAGGCGAGCTGGTGGGCCAGCGGGGTGAGCGGGAGGTTCATGCCGACCATGCGGGCGATCTTCGGGCCCCAGATGCCGGCGCAGCACACGACGATGTCGGCGGGGATCTCGCCCTGGTCGGTGAGGACGCCGGTGACCTCGCCGTCGGCCTGCGTCACGTCCAGTACTTCGTGGCGGGCGAGGAAGCGCACGCCACGCTCGGTGGCCCGGCGGATCTGCGCCTCGACGCCGGGGACGGCCTTGGCGAGACCGTCCGTCGGAACGAGGAGGCCCGCGAGGACCTTGTCCGGATTGACGAGCGGGTGCTGTTCGACGCACTCCTCGGTGCTCAGCAGCCGGCTCTCGATGCCCCAGGAGGTGAGCCAGCCACGCCGGCGGTGGAGTTCCGCCACGCGCTCCGGGGTGGTCGCCACTTCGAGGCCGCCGACCTGGAGGAAGCAGGGTTGGCCGTCGACGTCGAGGGAGCAGAACTTCTCGACCGTGTAGCGGGCCAGCTCGGTCATGGTCTTGGAGGGGTTCGTCTGGAAGACCAGGCCCGGAGCGTGCGACGACGATCCTCCGGTGGCGGGCAGTGGGCCCTGGTCGACCACGGTCACTTCGGTCCAGCCTCGCGCGGAGATCTCGTCGGCCAGCGCCGCTCCCACGACGCCCGCTCCGATGATGACCACCCGGGGTCCCGCCATCGCCGCACCTCCGACATTGAAAGCAATCCAGTTGCTGTCTACGCAACATGGTTCAGGTTGCGCAACTCAATGTGCCCGCCGTGGGGATGGGTGTCAAGAGGTCCGCGACGCCGGAAAACCACCGCGGACACGGCTCGGAGAACCACTGCGGACATGACGCGGCCCGGCAGGCTGACAACACGGCCTGCCGGGCCTTTTCTGGCGGATTCCCAGGCGATCGAGCGCCCTACTTGATCCAGGCGTCGACCTTGTCGCGGTTGGCCTCGACCCACTTCTTCGCCGCGGCGTCGGGCGACATCTTGTCCACCGCGATGTACTTGGCCACCATGTTCTGGTCGTCGTTCGTCCAGTTGAACTTCTTCACCAGGTCATAGGCCGGGCTGCCCGACTTGGCGAACTTCGCGCTGACGATCTTGTCGAGGTCGTAGACGGGATAGTCGCAGGCGACCTTCGCGGCATCCGCGTCGCAACCCGTCTTGTACGCGGGCAGGTTGACCTTGACCAGCGGCACCTCGGACAGGAACCACTGCGGCTCGTAGAAGTAGCCGATCACCCACTGCTTGTTCTTCTCGGCGTTCCGGTACGCCTGGATGAGCGCGGTCTCGCTGCCCGCGTACACCACCTTGAAGTCCAGCTTCAGGTTCTTCACCAGCGCCTCGTCGTTGGTGACGTAGGACGGGTCGCCGTCCAGGAGCTGGCCCTTGCCGCCGGACTCGGAGGTCTTGAACTTGGCCGCGTACTTGTCGAGGTTCTTCCAGTCCGTGATGTCCGGGTGCGCCTTGGCCAGCCACGGCGGCACGAACCAGCCGATGACGCCCTTGTTGCCGGTGGAGCCGGCCTCCACGGCGGTCTTCTGCTGGGTGATGTACTTCTTCTTCAGGTCGTCGTGGCCCCAGTTCTCCAGGACGGCGTCGACCTCACCCGTCCCGAAGCCCTGCCAGGCGATCTCCTCCTTCAGGTCCTTCTTGTTGACCTTGCAGTGGAGGTCGTTCTCCGCGACGTACGCGACGACCGCTGCGTCCGCCTCGTAGCCCACCCACGGGTTGACCGCGAGGTTGAAGGTGCCGCACTTGCCCGAGCTGCCCGAGCCGGCGGTGTCGTCACCCACCTTCGCGCCGCCGCAGGCGGTGAGGGTGAGACCGAGGACCGCCATGCCGACCGCGCCGACTCGCCAGTGTCCTGCCATGGTGTGATGCTCCTTCTTATGCGCTGGTGCGGCGAGCCGCTGCCTGAGTGATCCGGTCGAACATGACGCCGAGCAGGACGATGGCGAGACCGGCCGCCAGTCCCTTGCCGTACAACTGGCCCTGGGAGAAGCCGGCCACGACGTCGTAGCCGAGGGCGCCCGCGCCCACCAGACCGCCCACGACGACCATCGACAGCACGTAGATGAGCCCCTGGTTGGTCGCGAGCGTCAGGGCGCTGCGGGCCATCGGCAGTTGCACCTTGGTGATGATCTGCCAGGTGTTGCAACCGGTGGACATCGCCGCTTCGACGGTGGTCGCGGGCACGGCCCGCACACCGTCCGCGATGATCTTCATGGCGACCGGTGCCGCATAGACGATCGCCGCCACGATGGCCGTGAAACGGGTCGCGCCGAACAGTGCGAGGAACGGCACCAGATAGACGAACGGCGGCATGACCTGGGCCGCGTCCAGGGTGGGCCTCAGCAGCCGGTCCACCAGCATGCTGCGGCCCATCCACACTCCGAAGACGACACCGAGCAGCATCACAAGCACCGTCGCCACGAGGGTCGAGGCCAGCGTGGTCATGCCGTCGGACCAGACACCCGTGCCGACCAGCAGGCCCACGCACACGGCCGTGGTGACCCCGGCCTTCCAGCCGCCGAGCACCACGCCCAGCGCGATCAGCACCGCTGCGACGAGCCACCACGGGGAGTCGGTGAGCAGCGACTGGAACGGGTTGAGCAGGCCGTTGGTGATGACGTCGCGGAAGCCGTTCGTCAGACCCGACAGGTTGTCCTGCGCCCAGGTGGTCGCGGTGTCGGCCGCGCTCGCGATGCGGCTGCCGATGGTGCCGTCGCCGGGGAAGTCGGCGGCCCACACGTAGGTGTGCGACATATAGATCAGGACCGCCGTGACCGCCGCGCCGACGCCGAGCAACGGGCGGCGCCACTTGAGGAATCGGTCCTTGGAGTTGCGGGCCGCCTCCTCACGTGCGCTGGCCGCGGTCGTGACCCGGTCCAGCACGATCGCCATGACCACGATGGCGAGGCCCGCGTTGAAGGCGGTGCCGACGTCGAGCGACTGGAGCGCCTGGACGACGTTCGCGCCGAGGCCGGGAGCGTTGATCAGGGCCGCGATGGTCACCATGGCCAGGGCGGCCATGATGGTCTGGTTGACGCCCATCACCACGGTCCGCTTGGACATCGGCAACAGGACCTTCAGCAGCGCCTGCCGCCGTGTCGCGCCCATCGAGACGGCAGCCTCCACGGTGGTCTCCGGTACGGAGCGGATGGCGTGCGCGGTGATGCGGATCGTCGGCGGAGCCGCGTAGATCACGGTGGCGATGGTGGCGGAGGCCCCGCCGATGAGGAAGAACAGGGTCAGCGGCGCGAGGTAGACGAAGGTCGGCATCGTCTGCATGAAGTCCAGGAAGGGCGTCATGATCCGGTTGAACCGGTCGGAGAGCCCCGCCCACACGCCCAGCGGGATCGCGAACAGCAGCGCCACGAACACCGCGCACAGGATGAGCGCCAGGGTGTCCATGCTCTCCTGCCACAGGCCCTGCAACCCGAAGAAGGTGAAGCCGGCCACGGCCAGCAACGCGACCTTCCAGTTGCCCACCGCCCAGGAGACGTAGCCGGCGATGCCGACGACCCCGAGCCAGCCGATCTGCGGGACCGGCCGGCTGCCGGTGGGCTGGGAGATCAGGCCCTGGACGAAGGTCACCAGATTGTCGATGACCAGCCGGATCTCGTTGAAGAAGTACAGGAAGAGCGGGTTGGAGTTGCGGTCCGCCCCGATGGAGTCGTTGAGGTCGTTGATCCACCGGTGCAGGTCGGTGAGGTCGGCGGCGGCGAGCGACAGGGTCTGTCTTCCCCGCAGGACGGCGAACAGCACCAGCCACAGGAGCAGGATCGCGCCGATCATCATGGAGCGGCTGACCGTGCGCACCCGCTTGACGGGAGGGGCCGGCTCCGCGGTCCGGGTCTGTTCCGGTTTCTCCATGGCGACGGTCATCACATGTCGCCTTCCTGTCCGGCGACCACCGCGAGGATCTCCTCGTCGCCGACGATGCCGAGCAGTTTGCCGTCCTCGACGACCTTGACCGGCTTGTCGGCGGCGAGCACCGCCCGGGTGGCTTCCTTCACCACGACGCCCGGTCCCAGCTCGGGACCGTCCAGGGGGTCGTCGGCCTCCACCGGGCGCATGATCCAGCGCAGGGTGAGGACATCGCCGCGCGGCACGTCCTTGACGAAGTCGCGTACGTATTCGTCGGCGGGCGCGCCGACCAGTTCGTCGCCGGTGCCACACTGGACCGTCTTGCCGTCGCGCATGATGAGGATCCGGTCACCCAGCTTCAGTGCCTCGGAGAGGTCGTGGGTGATGAACACCATCGTCTTGCCCATCTCGTGGTGCAGGCGGACGACCTCGCTCTGCATGTCACGGCGGATCAGCGGGTCGAGCGCGGAGAACGGCTCGTCGAAGAGAAGGACGTCCGGGTCGCCCGCCAGCGCCCGGGCGAGACCGACGCGCTGCTGCATACCTCCGGAGAGCTGGTCGGGGTAGGAGTTCTCGTACCCGGACAGTCCCACGAGCTCGACGACCTCCAGCGCCCGCTTGACGCGCTCGGCCCTGCCCATGCCGCGGATCTCCAGTCCGAACGCCACGTTGTCGACGACGCGGCGGTGGGGCAGCAGACCGAAGTGCTGGAAGACCATGGAGAACTTGCTGCGCCGCAGTTCGCGCAGGCGCCCCACGTCGGCGTCCCGGATGTTCTCGCCCTCGAAGACGATCTCGCCGGCGGTGGGCTCGATGAGCCGCGTCAGACAGCGCACCAGGGTGGACTTGCCGGAGCCGGACAGGCCCATGACGACGAAGACCTCGCCGGGCGCGACCTCGAAGTCGACGTCGCGCACGGCGGCGGTACAGCCCGTGCGGTCCATCAGTTCTCGGCGGGAGAGCCCGCACAGTTCCTCGGACTCCGGTACCTGGTCCGCCTTCGGCCCGAACACCTTCCACAGGTTGCGTACGGATATGACCGGAGTGGGGACCGCATCCTCTGGGGTGCCGCGCCGCCTCGGTGCCTCGGTCTGCGTTGGGGTCATGGTCGACCTCTTTCGGCGTTCAGCCGCTGAACCAGCGTTGCGGCCGGGGTTGGATGTTCTGCCAGATGTGCTTGGACTCGCGGTACTCGTCCAGGCCGGTCGGACCCAGTTCTCGGCCCACGCCGGAATGACCGAAGCCACCCCATTCCGCCTGCGGCACATAGGGGTGGTAGTCGTTGATCCACACCGTGCCGTGGCGCAGCCGCCGGGCGACCCGCTGGGCCTTCCCGGCGTCCTGCGTCCATACGGCCCCCGCGAGTCCGTACGTGGTGTCGTTGGCGATGCGTACGGCGTCATCCTCATCGGTGAAGCGCTCCACGGTGAGGACGGGTCCGAAGGACTCCTCGTGCACCACCCGCATGTCCTGTCGGCACTCGTCGAGCACGGTGGGCGGGTAGTAGTGGCCGTTCGCCAGTGCCGGGTCGCCGGGACGTGCGCCGCCGCAGCGCAGTACGGCGCCTTCGGCCAGGCCGGCCGCGACATACGCCTCGACCTTCTCCAGATGCCCCGCCGAGATCAGCGCTCCGGTCTCGGCCTGGGGATCGAAGGGGCCGCCGAGGCGGATCTGCCGGGCGCGGCGGACGACCTCGTCCACGAAGCGGTCGTGCAGCGACTCCTCGACGATCAGCCGGGCGCCGGCCGAGCAGACCTGCCCGGAGTGCAGGAAGACGGCCGTGAGCGCGAAGTCCACGGCCGTCTCGAAGTCGGCGTCGGCGAAGACGACGTTGGGGTTCTTGCCCCCGAGTTCCAGCGCGACCTTCTTCACGGTCGCGGCGGCGGTCGCCATGATCCGTCTGCCGGTGTCCAGGCCACCGGTGAAGGAGATCATGTCGACGGCCGGGTCCTCGGACAGCGGCGCGCCCACCTCGGGCCCGGCACCCAGGACCAAGTTGGCCGCACCGGCCGGCAGCCCCGCCTCCTGAAGTGCCTTCATCAGCAGGATCGAGGTGGAGGGGGTGAGCTCACTGGGCTTGAGGACGATCGTGTTGCCCGCCAGGAGAGCCGGGGCAACCTTCCAACTCGCCTGTAGTATCGGGTAGTTCCAGGGGGTGATCAGTCCGCACACGCCGATCGGCTCGTACACGACGCGGCTGACGGCGTCGTCGCGGCCGGTGTCGATCACGCGGCCGGCATCGGTGCCGCCGAGCCCGCCGTAGTAGCGGAAACAGGAGACCACGTCGGCGATGTCGTACTCGCTCTCCACCAGCCTCTTGCCGGTGTCCAGCGATTCGGCGCGGGCGAACGCCTTGGCGTCGCGCTCGACGAGGTCGGCGGTGCGCAGCAGCAGCGCGCCGCGCTCGCGTTCGGGGGTGTGCGGCCAGGGGCCTTCGTCGAAGGCCCGGCGGGCCGCGGCGACGGCGGCCTCGGTGTCGGGACGCGTCCCTTCGGATACGGTCGCGGAGAGGCTCCCGTCAGCGGGGCAGCGGATGTCGCGGTGCCCGCCCGCCACCGGGTCCCGCCATTCGCCAGCCACATACAGGTCTGCCACGTCGGGAACCCTTCGAGCTTCCGTTGCGCATTACGCATCGCATTGCTTGTGGTGGAACACTCTGGGTAATGCGGGAACCCACGTCAAGGGGGTGTCGGGTGACGGTTTCATCAAGCAGGCGGTCACCGAGGACACCCTGTGCACAGGTCGGACACACCCTGTTTCCGATCAAGGCGCGAACGACGAAGTCTGCGTTACGGCACCCGGTCGAGCAGGGCTCGACGCCAGCGCTCGGTCTCGGCGATCTGGTTGAAGGTGAAGAGGTGCAGGCCTGCCACTCGGGCCGAGGGCGCGGTGAGGGCCCCGGCTGCGCGCGTGAGCAGCCGCTCGGGGGCGTAGCCGCCAGGGGTCGCGAAGCGCAGGAACCAGGAGGGGTGCCTGGTCAGAAAACGCGTCGACTCCCCCACGCCGATCTTCGTCGCCATGGACAGCAGCTTGGCCCGCTGCACCGGCCCCGCGACGCCCACGTGCACGGGCAGGACCACGTCCCGGCGGCGTATCCGGGCCACCCAGTCACCCAGCAGCCGCGGGTCGAAGCAGAGGTTGCTGACAATGTATGTGGCGTGCGCCTGTTTGTCCCACATCGCCTGGATGGTGAGGTCGTCGTGGACGAGCGGATGGCTCTCGGGATAGCCGGTGATGCCTACCCGGGCGAACGGGCCGCCCAGCTCGCCGAGCCTGCGCAGCACCGGCAGGGCCCCGTCGTAGGCCCCGGCCGGCGGGTCGGCGTCCCCCGCCGGGACGAACACGTCGTCGACCCCCGCCCCGCGGAGCCGGTCCACGACATCCTTGAGGTGCACGTCGTCCCGCAGCAGCCGGGCGGGCACGTGCGGGACGACGCGGTAGCCGTGCGCCGCGAGCCGGCCGGCGAGGTCGAGCGTCGGCTCCAGGCCCTTGACCGGCGACGCCGTCACGGTGACGACGACATCGCGCGGGACATGGGCGAGGACCTTGTCCTCGGTCGTCCGCGCGGGCAGCACCTCGTAGCGAACGCTCTGAAGGAGCGTGCGGAAGCCTTCGGTGCCCAACGCCTACCCCGCCTGCGTCCGGGCGTCGCGGTGCCGGTAGTACACGGCCTCGGAGGGCGGCAGCGGCTCCTCGCCGAGGATGAGGTCCGCCGCCTTCTCCGCGATCATCATCACCGGCGCGTAGATGTTGCCGTTGGTGACGTAGGGCATCACGGACGCGTCGACGACACGCAGCCCCTCCACTCCGTGCACGCGCATGCTGGTGGGGTCCACGACGGACATCTCGTCGGTGCCCATCCTGCAGGTGCAGGATGGGTGCAGGGCGGTCTCGGCGTCCTTCGCGACCCAGGCGAGGATCTCCTCGTCGGTCTCCACGGAGGGTCCGGGCGAGATCTCCCCGTCGTTGTACGGGGCCAGGGCGGGCTGGCCGAGCAGCGTGCGCGAGACCCGGACGGCCTCGACCCACTCGCGGCGGTCCTGCTCGGTGGACAGGTAGTTGAAGCGCAGCGCCGGGTGCTCCCGCGGGTCCGTGCTCCTGATCTTCACCGAGCCGATCGCGTCGGAGTACATGGGCCCGACGTGCACCTGGTAGCCGTGTCCGCCCTCGGGCACGGAACCGTCGTAGCGGACCGCGATGGGCAGGAAGTGGAACATCAGATTGGGGTAGTCCACGTCCTCGTTGCTGCGGGCGAAGCCGCCCGCCTCGAAGTGGTTGGTCGAGGCGGGGCCCTTGCGGAAGAGCCACTGCAGGCCGATGAAGGGGGCCCGCCACTTCGCCAGGTACGGCTGCATGGAAACGGGCTGCTTGCAGGCGTACTGGATGTACACCTCCAGGTGGTCCTGGAGGTTCTCGCCGACACCCGGGAGGTCGTGGACGACGTCGATGCCGAGCGCGCCCAGTTCTTCCGCGTTGCCGATGCCGGAGAGCTGCAGGAGCTGGGGGGAGTTGATCGCGCCGCCGCAGAGGATGACTTCGCGGGCGCGCACCTGCTGGAGCTTGCCCCGGCCTCGCCGGTACTCGACACCCACGGCCCGCTTGCCCTCGAAGAGGACCCGGGTGACCAGGGCGCGGGTGGTGACGGTGAGGTTGGGCCGCTTCCTCGCGGGCTTGAGGTAGGCCTTCGAGGCCGACAGCCGGCGTCCTCGGTGGACGTTGCGGTCGAACGGGGCGAAGCCCTCCTGCCGGTATCCGTTGACGTCGTCGGTGCGGGACTGGCCCGCCTCCTGGACGGCCTCGAGGAAGGCGGTGAACAGCGGGTTGGAGGCGGGACCGCGCTCCAGGACGAGAGGGCCGTCGTGGCCGCGGAACTCGTCGTCCGGATCGGCTGCGAGACAGTTCTCCATCCGCTTGAAGTACGGCAGACAGTGCGCGTAGTCCCAGGTCTCCATGCCGGGGTCGGCGGCCCAGCGCTCGTAGTCCATCGGGTTGCCGCGCTGGAAGATCATGCCGTTGATGCTGCTGGAGCCACCCAGTACCTTGCCGCGTGCGTGGTAGACCCGTCGGCCGCCCATGTGGGGTTCGGGTTCGGACTCGTACTTCCAGTCGTAGAACCGGCTGCCGATCGGGTAGGTCAGCGCCGCGGGCATGTGGATGAAGACATCCCACGGGTAGTCGGGTCTGCCGGCCTCCAGAACCAGCACCCTGTTGCCCGGGTCCGCGGAGAGCCGGTTGGCCAGTGCGCTGCCCGCCGATCCGCCGCCGACGATGACGAAGTCGTACTGCACAGGAGCCATGATGCCTCGTCTCGCTCGTGCCGTGGATACGCGCGGCATGCTAATACGAGTATCGCCATACGCACCAGGTTGCGAGCAGCGCAACTTTGGGGTCTTTTCTTCGGCCCGGTGACGTGCGACGCTATGGCTGGATCTTTACTGCGCGTATAGTTGCGCTGTGAGCAACTACAGTTCAGATAGCGAAACAGCAGGTCCGCAGGCCGGCGGGGTCCAGTCCGTCGACCGCGCCATCAGCGTGCTGGAAATCCTGGCCCAGCGCGGCGAGGCCGGCGTGAGCGAGGTGGCCGCCGAGATCGACGTGCACAAGTCCACCGCGTTCCGGCTGCTCGGCGCTCTGGAGGCGCGGGGTCTGGTGGAACAGGCGGGCGAGCGCGGCAAGTACCGCTTGGGCTTCGGCATCGTACGGCTCGCCGGCGCGGTCACCGGCCGCATCGACATCACCCAGCAGAGCCGCCCGGTCTGCGAGCGTCTGGCCGAGGAGCTCGGCGAGACCGTCAACATCGCCGTGATGCAGGAGCAGTACGCGATCAACCTCTACCAGGTCCGCGGGCGCGGTGCCATCACGGCATACAACTGGGTCGGCCAGCTGACCCCGCTGCACGCCACCTCCAGCGGCAAGGTCCTGCTGGCCCATATGCCCGCCAAGAAGCGCACGGCACTCCTGTCCGAGGCCGGCCTGAAGAAGATGGCGCCGGGCACCCTTACCGCGAAGACGAAACTGGAGAGGAACCTCGCCGAGGTCAGGGAGCGCGGCTACTCCTGGACTCTGGAGGAGCTGGAAGAGGGCCTCCACGCGATGGCGGCACCGGTCCGCGACCGCGACGGAGAGGTCATCGCCGCACTCAGTGCCTCCGGACCCGCGTACCGCCTCACCGAGGAACTCATGCACGAACTCGCCCCGGTGCTCATCCAGGGCGCCGAGGAGATCAGCCACCGCATGGGCTACCTGGGCTGAGTCCGTGCGCCACCGCCGGCCTCCGGGCGCCGACCAGCCGGAAGAAGACGCCGCTACTGCGCATGCCCGGCCCCCAGACGCCGCTGCACGAAGTCGTGGAACTCTCCGATGTGGTGCTCGCTGGGGACCAGAACGCCGCCCTTGGCGTACAGCCGGGAACTCATCGCCGGCTGACAACGCTCACAGGCGTCGAAGTCCTGCCGGTTGACGCGGTCGAAGAGCTCCACCGACCGGCTGACGTCCTTGCCGCTTTCGACGACGTGCGGGAGATAGAGCCAGTCGCACTCGACGATGGTGCGGTCCGCGGCGACCGGGTACATCCGGTGGAAGATGACATGGTCCGGCACGAGGTTGATGAACACCTGCGGCCTGACGGTGATCGCGTAGTAGCGGCGATCCTGATCCTCGGTGACCCCCGGAATGCGGTCCAGCCCCTCGGAGCCGTCGACGGTGAAGCCCTTGGCCTCGGCTGCGAACTCCGCGCCGTGACCCACGTAGAACTGTGCGGCGTATCCGTCGGCGAACTCCGGGAGCACCTCGGTGAGTTCGGGGTGGATCGTCGCGCAGTGGTAGCACTCCATGAAGTTCTCGACTATGAGCTTCCAGTTCGCCTTGACGTCATAGACGATCCGCCGGCCGACCTGGAGGTTCTCCATGTCGTAGTGCTCGATGGACTCGGTGTCGCCGAGACGAGCGACCACGTCCTGCACGACCTCGTCGAAAGGGGGCGGGTTCTCCGCGAGGCACACCCACACATAGCCCAGCCACTCGTGCGTCGCCACGCTCGCCAGGCCGTACTCCGTGCGGCCGACGTCGGGCATCTTGGTGAGGTTGGGCGCCGCGACGAGCTTGCCCGTCAGGTCGTACGTCCAGGCGTGGTAGGGGCACTGGAAAGCCCGTTTGACCTCGCCGGCCTCCTCGGTGCAGAGCTTGGCTCCGCGATGCCGGCAGACGTTGAAGAAGGCGCGTGTCGAGTGGTCCCGTCCGCGGGTGATCAGGATGCTCTCGCGCCCCACCTCGACCGTCCGGAAGGACCCGGGCCCGGCCAGGTCGGAGGAACGCACGGCGCAGAACCACATGGCTTCGAAGATGCGCTCCTGCTCCTGGGCGAAGATCCCGGGATCCGTGTAGGAGGAGCCGGGGAGAGTGGCGATCAGACTGGTGGGCAGGCTGGTCGAAGTCACAGTGCCTCCTCGGGGAACGTCATGGATCGGTCATGCGCACGCCGGGAAGAGCGACACCGGACGTCATGTCATAGGGAGAAACGCCGCGTACTGCACACCACCGCGACATGGTGCCGCGGGGGCACCCTCAAGACAGTGCGGCCGCCAGCTGCTTGCGCCACCGCATGAACAGCCGTGGTTGGTTCATCCCGAGCACGGCGACCGGTTGCCCGGCCCGCCGGTAGACAGCCAGTACGTTGCGGTCGTCCGGGGTGCCTTCCTCGATCGTCACGCTGTCGGCGCCTGCCGCGTGACCGACGAACTGGATCTTCACGCCGTACTGGTCCGACCAGAAATACGGCGACCGGGGCACGCCCGGTTCCACCGCACCCCCCGCCAGCAGCGTGGCGACGGCCGCCTCGGGACGCTCGCGCGCACCGGTCCAGTGTTCGACGCGGCGGTGAGCACCCACGCGAGGGTCGTACCAGTTGGCACAGTCGCCAACGGCGACCACGCCCGCCAGGCTCGTGCGGCCGTCCGCGCCGCACAGGACGCCGTTGTCGAGCGCGATGCCGGATCCCTCCAGCCAGTCGACGCACGGGCGCGCGCCCACACCGACGACGACGATGTCGGCGGGGATGCTGCGGCCGTCCTCGAGCAGGACGGCATCGACCCTTCCCCCGCCTGCGGCCGGGGGGATCCCGGGCTCGCTGCGTTCGTCGCCGCTCAGCCCCTTGACGCCCACGCCGCACAGCAGCCGTACGCCGTGGTCCGCGTGGAGGGTGGAGACCAGACCGCCCATGGTCTCTCCGAGCGGCCCGGCCAGCGGCGTCGGTGCCGCCTCGATCACCGTCACGTCGAGTCCGAGGGCGTAGGCGGTGGAGGCGACCTCGGCGCCGATGAAACCGCCGCCGATCACGACCAGCCTGCCCCCCAGGGCCAGTTCGTCCCGCAGGGCGAGGGCGTCGTCCAGGGTGCGCAGGGTGTGCACACCGGCCAGGCCTTCCGTGCCCGGCAGCGTCCGCGCGGACGCACCCGTCGCGATGACGATGCCGTCGGCCCGGACCTCCCGACCGTCGGCGAGCCGCACTGCGCGGTGGGCGCTGTCGAGTCCGGTGGCCCGGGCTCCGAGCACCCACTCCGCCCGTAGATCCTCGTCGTCCGGCTCCAGCGCGAGATCGGCTTCGCCGATGGTGCCGGCCAGGAACTCCTTCGACAGGGGCGGCCTGTCGTACGGGCGGTGCGTTTCGTCGCCGATGACGACCAGCCGTCCGTCGTACCCCTGCTTCCGCAGCGAGCGCGCGGCCGACAGACCGGCCAGCGAGGCGCCCACCACGGCCACCGTCCTCACGTGAGAGCTCCGGCGAGCCGAGTTGCGACGCAGGGCGGCAGGTTGGGGGCGGCCATGGACAGCCGGACGTAGATGACGCCGTCCTCGACGAGGACCTCGTGCGTGCGGACCGGGCGCTTGGCCGGCGGGGCGTCGACGGCGCCGGTCTTCAGGTCGAACTTGGACGCGTGCAGGGGGCATTCGACCTCGCAGCCCTCCAGCCAGCCGTCGGCGAGCGAGGCGTCCTGGTGGGTGCAGGTGTCGTCAATGGCGAAGAGCTCGCCGTCGTCGGTGTGGAACACCGAGACAGGCGGGTCGATGTCGAGCCGGAAGGCCTCACCTCGCGGGAGGTCCGCGAGTCGGCACGCGGGAATCATCATGACACCTCGGGTGCGTATAACGAAACGGATTGCGGTTAACGCAACGCCAGTTTGAGGGCGGCCCCGAACCCCTGTCAAGACGTTCAGAGGGCGGGCCACCTCTCATTTTTTGTTGCTCATGACGAAACCTCCTGCGTGACAAGCAACAGGACATGCCGACGGCCCACGGCGACGATCAGCGCCTCAGGCCTGATCAAGAGGGATGTCGGCCGTGTGCCCGGCGTCACGAGGAGAGTTCGCGCGACAGTCAGAACCCGCGGTCGACCCATTCCTGGAGATGCGGGGCCTCGGCGGCGACGGTGGTGGCGTCTCCGTGGCCGGTGTACACGGCCGTCTCGCCCGGCAGGCTCAGGAGCCGGTCCCGGATCGAGTCGATGATGGTGCCGAAGTCGCTGTACGACCGCCCGGTGGCCCCCGGACCTCCCGCGAAGAGCGTGTCACCGCTGAAGAGCGCCTTCAGGGCCGACGCGTACAGACAGACCGCCCCGGGGGCGTGACCGGGCGTGTGCAGCACCGTCAGCTCGACCCCCGCCACGGCGATGGTCTGCCCGTCGGTCAGTTCGGCGTCCGGTGCCCGCTCGGGGTGGGTCTGCTTCCACAGCGGAAGGTCGTCCGGATGAAGCAGGACCGGAGCTCCGGTGCGGGTGGCGAGTTCGGGCGCGGCGTCGATGTGGTCGTTGTGCGCGTGGGTGCACACGATGGCCCTCAGGGCGCGTCCCCCGAGCGCCGCGGCGATCGCCTCGGCGTCGTGCGCGGCGTCGATGACGACGGCCTCGGTGTCGTCACCGACGATCCACACGTTGTTGTCGACGTCCCAGGTACCGCCGTCCAGGGAGAACGTGCCCGAGGTGACGAGGTGGTCGATGCGGGCCCCAGCCATCAGAAGACCACCACCGAACGCAGCACGTCACCGTCGTGCATCCGCTCGAAGGCCTTCTCGACCTTGTCGAGCGCGATGGTCTCCGTCACGAACGCGTTCAGGTCCAGTCGGCCCTGCAGATACAGGTCGATGAGCATCGGGAAGTCACGGGAGGGCAGGCAGTCGCCGTACCAGGAGGACTTCAGCGAGCCTCCCCGCCCGAAGACGTCCAGCAGCGGGAGTTCGAGCTTCATCTCCGGCGTCGGTACGCCGACCAGGACGACGGTGCCGGCCAGGTCGCGGGCGTAGAACGCCTGCTGGTACGTCTCCGGACGGCCGACCGCCTCGATCACCACGTCGGCGCCGAAGCCGCCGGTCAGCTCGCGTACCGCCGCCACGGGATCGCCCTTCTTGGAGTTGACCGTGTGGGTCGCCCCGATCCGCACCGCGGTGTCGAGCTTCCGCTCCTCGATGTCGACAGCGATGATCTTGGCGGCTCCGGCGAGCCGTGCGCCGGCGATCGCCGCGTTTCCCACCCCGCCGCAGCCGATGACCGCCACGGTGTCTCCGCGTCCGACGTTGCCGGTGTTGATGGCCGCGCCGATGCCCGCCATCACTCCGCATCCCAGCAGGCCGGCCGCGGCGGCCGACGCCGCCCGGTCGACCTTGGTGCACTGTCCCGCCGCCACCAGCGTCTTCTCCGCGAACGCGCCGATGCCGAGGGCCGGTGACAGCTCGGTTCCGTCGGTCAGGGTCATCTTCTGCCGCGCGTTGTGGGTGTCGAAGCAGTACTGCGACCGTCCCCGTCGACAGGCCCGGCACTGCCCGCAGACGGCACGCCAGTTGAGGATGACGAAGTCACCCGGGGCGACCTCGGTGACATCGTCGCCGACCGCCTCCACGACACCCGCCGCCTCGTGCCCCAGCAGGAACGGGAAGTCATCGTTGATGCCGCCCTCGCGGTAGTGCAGATCGGTGTGGCAGACCCCGCACGCCTCGACCTTCACCAGCGCCTCGCCCGGGCCCGGGTCGGGGACGATGATCGTCTCCAGGCTGACGGGGGCACCCTTCTTTCGCGCGACGACAGCGCTGACCTGGTGAGCCATGGCTACTCCTCAGCTGGTACGAGACCAAAGTCGAATGTTTCTCATCGCGGTACACATCTCGCCTACCGCAACGAAGCATCATGGAGGGGCGAGTGGTGGTCAAGGATGTTTCCCGGTCGAATCCGGAGCGCCCTACGGAGTGGGAGTGGTGGTGTCGAGACACCAGCGAGCGGTCACCCGCACCGCGTCGACCGTCGAGGCGACATCGTGCACGCGAACGCACCAGGCACCCTGGACGGCGGCGAGGACGGACACCGCGGACGTGGCCGCGTCCCGCAGAGGGGCCGGACGGGGCCGACCTGTCGCCGGGTCGGCAAGCAGCTGCCCCAGGAACGACTTCCGAGCCGCGCCCACCAGCACCGGATGGCCGAGCGCCACGACCTCCCGCAGACGACCCAGCAGCTGCCAGGTGTGGCCGGGTTCCTTGGCGAACCCCAGCCCCGGATCGAGGATGAGGCAGTCCGGCGCCACCCCGGCCCGCAGAGCCGCCTCGATCCTCAACCGCAACTCGTCGACGACATCGGTGACGACGTCGCCGTACACGGCCTTCCCCTGCATGTCGGCGGAGTGCCCACGCCAGTGCATGACCACGTACGGCGTCCCGGCCCGCGCCATCAACGGCAGCATCCCGGGGTCGGCGAGGCCGCCCGAGACATCGTTGACCAGCCGTGCGCCGGCCTCGAGGGCGCGGGCGGCCACCTCGGCCCGCATGGTGTCGACACTGACCGGCGCGCCGGGGGCGGGCCGGGGAAGACCTCGCGGGTGGAGCGCGGGAGCCTTTTGACCCGGCTCGGTCGCGGTGGTCATGCGACCCGGCGGCGAGCGGCGAGGGCCGGTTCGCACCAGGCAGCACAGCTGCGGACCGCGCTCCCCTTCCCCCGGTCGCCGTCCCCCTGCTCGCGCCACGAGCGTGCCGGCGGCAGACCGGCCGACGGGACACCTCCCGCGGGCACTGTCCTCACGCGAGGCCTCCGGCGAGCCGGGCCGCGATGCACGGCGGCAGGTTGGGAGCCTCGGTGGACAGCTGGACATAGATCATGCCGTCCTCGATGTACACCTCGTGCGTACGGACGGGGCGCTTGGCCGGCGGAGCGTCGACCATTCCGGTCCGCAGGCTGAACTTCGAGGCGTGCAGCGGGCATTCCACCTCGCGCCCCTCCAGCCAGCCGTCGGCGAGCGAGGCGTCCTGATGGGTGCAGGTGTCGTCGATGGCGAACACCTCGCCGTCCTCGGTGTGGAACACCGAAACCGGCGGATCGATGTCCAGCCGGACGGCTTCACCTCGGGGCAGGTCCACGAGACGGCACGCGGGAATCATCATGACACCTCGTTGCTCATAGAGAAACATGACTCGCTTTACGCAACAAAGTCTGCGGGTGGGTTCGGAACCCTGTCAAGGCATCGGGAAAGCCGACGGCGACAACTGCCGGGCTGTGCGCCACCCAGGGGCGATCACCTGGGGATTCACCCCCGGGCTCCCCTCGATCGGGTTTGCTGCCGGGAATGCCGCGCCGCCGGAGTGGCAGGCGCGCGCACCGTACAGGCGGACATGGCTGCAACGGTGAGCTACATCGGGGCGTGACCCCTGGACCTCAACATTCCGCTTCCTGAAGAGCGGGGGCCATCTGCGGGACGGGGTGGTAGGACAGGGCGAACAAGAAGACGTGAGTGGGGAGTTGGGCATGGCGGCGGAGAGCATCGACGATGTCGTGGACGGGCTTGCCGGGATCGTGCGGGAGGCCGGCCGCGCCGGTGACCGGATCGGGTATTTCGCGGCGCTGTACCGACAGGTGACCGTTGAGGTCCGAACGGCCATACACGGGGGGCTGTTCGACGACGGGGCCCGCATGGACCGTTTCGACACGCACTTCGGCAACCGCTACTTCGACGCCTACGACGCCTGGCGTCGCGACAAGGGCGGGCCGCGTTGTTGGCGCGAGGCGTTCGGGCTGCTCGACGACACCGACAGCATCATCGTCCAGCACCTGCTGCTCGGCGTGAACGCGCACATCAACCTCGACCTGGCCATCGCCGCCGCGCGGACCAGCCCGGGCGAGGACATCCATGCCATGCGGCACGACTTTCTGCTGATCAACGACATCCTCGGACGAGTGGTGCTGGTGGTGCAGGACTCGGTCGGCGCCGTGTCGCCACTGCTGTCGCTGCTGGATCAGGTCGGAGCCCGTACCGACGAGCAGATCCTCGACTTCAGTGTCCGTCAGTCCCGCGAGGAGGCGTGGTACAACGCCGTCCTGCTGGCCGGCCAGAACGAAGAGGAGCGCGAGGCCACCATCCGGCGGCTCGACATCCGGGCCGCCGTACTCGCCCGACTGATAGCCCGACCGGGCGGCCTCGTCCGGCCTGCCCTGCACCTGATCCGGAGCACCGAGAGCGACGACGTGCCGGCCGTCATCGCCCACCTTGACCATGCCATGGAGCGAGCCTCCGCCCGGCAGGGGACGGGGTGAGCCCCGCGGGGTGACTTGACCTTCACGTAGGGGTCAATGTCTAGCGTCGGCGGCATGAGTCCTGTTGCCAAGAGCATCACGCCACCTGCGTTCTCCCGTCTGCCTCGTACGGCTCTGGAGGTCCGGCTCGCCGCACGTCCCGTCGGGCTGCCCGGTCCGGACGACTTCGAGATCCTCGAGGTCGCAGTGCCGGGCCCCTCGGCCGGTCAGGTGGTGGTCCGGAACCTGTTCATGTCGCTCGATCCTGGCATGCTCACGCTGATCAGGGGTGACTCACGACTGCCGATGCGGCCCTACGAGGTGGGAAAGGTGATGTACGGGGACGCTGTCGGCGAGGTGGTCGCCTCGTCGGATCCGGCGGTGAGCGAGGGTGAGCTGGTGGTCCATCGGCTCGGCTGGCGGGAGTACGCCGTGGCCGAGGCCAGTGCGTTCCGCCGCGTGGACAGGGCGGCGTACCCGAGCCCGTCCATGCACCTCGGCTTCGGCCTGGTGGCCTACGTCGGACTCATGGACGCGGCGGGGCTGCGGCCCGGGGACACCGTCTTCGTCTCCAGCGCGGCCGGGGCCACGGGGAGCATGGCGGGACAGATCGCCCGGCTCAAGGGAGCCGGTCGTGTGATCGGCAGCGCCGGATCGCCCGACAAGGTCGCCCACCTGACCGGGAATCTCGGGTTCGACGCGGCCTTCGATTATCACGAGGGCCCGGTGCTCGACCGGCTGCGCGAAGCGGCTCCCGACGGCATCGACGTCTACTTCGACACCGTGGGAGGCGAACAACTGCGCGCCGTCGAGGTCATGAACGTGCACGGCCGTATCGCGGTCTGCGGAGCGCTGGGCCTGCAGAGCACCGGCCGTCCGGACGAGGGCCCCGGTGATCTGCTGAACTTCCTCGGTAAACGCCTGACCCTCCGCGGCTTCACCCTGTGGGACCACCTGGACCGTGCCGCGGAGTTCGGTGAGCAGTTCCGCGCCTGGCTGCGCGAAGGATCCCTCGTCTACGACGAAACGGTGATCGACGGGCTGCGCGGTGCGCCCGGGGCGCTGCTCGATCTCGTTCGTGGCAGGTTCACCGGGAAGACCGTGGTCCGGCTCGGGGTTTGACCCCGAGGCGGGCTTCGAGCGGGCGGTCGAACGGGAGTTGACCGCAGGCGGGCTCCGAGCCCACGACCGAACAGGAGACAGTGACGTGTTGATCGGCGAGCTCGCCGCACGAACCGGGTCAACCACCCGAGCCCTGCGCTACTACGAGGAGCAGGGCCTGCTGGAGTCCGGCCGGGCGTCCTCGGGCTACCGGGTCTACGGCCCGAACGCGGTGACCCGGGTCCGCAACGTCCGCGACCTGCTGGCCTCCGGGTTCACCGTCGAGAACGTCAAGTCCTTCGTGCGCTACCTCGACACCGACCTCCCCGAGGTGTTCGCGTACTCGCCCGCGTGCGCCGACGGTTACGTCGTCGGCTCGCAGCGGGTGGCCGAGCTGGAGGAGAAGATCGCGGCCCTGACGCGGTTGCGCGACATCCTGGTCCACCGCATGCCCTGGCTGGCGGCACCCGGTGACGCCCCACGGGAGGAGGCCGGCTGACCGGAGAAGAGCGACAGCACGTCAGGCGTCCCGGTATTGATCCCGGACCTCGGGACGTCGCTCGAAGCCGGCCGACGTGTAGGTGGCGACGGCGGCGGCGTTGGAGCTCGGGGTGCAGACGATCGCGCTCGACGAACCCAGCTTCCGGAGTGCGGCCGCCGCGGCGAGGGTGATCGCCCTGCCGTAGCCGTGACGGCGATGTTCCCGGTGCACGCCCATCGGTTCGAGCAGCCCGGGCCTGTCCGGACCGGCCGACCACACCGTCACCGCCGCCACCGCGTTGCCCTGGTCGTCGTACGCGAGCAGACACCGGGCGTCGGCGTACGGCAGTCCGGTCGCCATCGCGTGCCAGCGCACGTCCGTGAAGCTCGACTGCTCGAACGCCGCACGATGTACGGCGGTGAACGTGTGCGCCCGCTCCGGTCCGACCACCTCGATCCGCACGCCTGGATCCCGCACCGGCTCCGCGAGGTCGCGACGCAGCGGCGTCCACGGCTCGTCGGCTTTCCAGCCGTCCTCGAACAGCAGATCTTGGACCAGCGCCCCGGTCGGCGACTCGATGTTCACCCTCCCCTCGGGCAGCACGCCGCGCTCCGGCTGGGTCACGTCCTCGACCAACTGCCGCGCCAGTTCCTCGTCCCGCTGAGTATCCGGCGCCATCGTCAGCCGCAACAGGCCGGGACCGTCCAGCAGCCCGACGGCGAGAATCCGTCCGTCCCGGCTCCACGTCCTGACCGCCGCCGCGGTCGCTTCGGCACCCGACCGCCAGAACCAGCCCAGGTCCCCCGGATGCAGCTGCATCGGCGCCCCGTCGTTCTGCCACTCCCGCAACGCGCCAACGGCCTCGCTCAGCCCGTCGGCTCCCCGCTTGCCTGACGTCATCGTCATAGCCCCGATCACACACCACGGCACCGACCGTCCGCACCCGGTTTCCGTCCGTCCGGTGCCGTCGCCCGTCCCGCCGCCTACCGCACCACCGACGGCATCCCGGTCGGACAGGACGAGGCCGAGGACCAGCCCCCGGCGCTCCGTGACGCGGCGGCCGTCACACCGTGACCGTCAGCTGTCCGAGCGGAACGCCCCGTGGGCCCGTCAGGTTGGTCGTTTGCGGCGAGGCACCGAGCGCTCGCCTGGGTCACCGGAGCACCACGGCTCTTCAGGCGGCCCGGACCACGGTGCGCAGAGGGAACGCGATGAGCAGCGCGACAGCGATCACGAGTCCGCTCGCCCACAGCGGCCCGAGGTCTTGGGCCCTGGTGCTGAGGGTGGTCGCGGCGACGAGGGGGCCGACGGCGGCGCCGACGTTGAGTGCCGCGGTCGCATACGAGCCGGCCATGGTGGGGGCTCCCGCAGCCTCGTAGAGGACCCGCGTGATCAGCGTGCTGCCCAGCGCGAACGACAACGCGCCCTGCACGAACACGAGGGCGCACAGGGCGACCGGCTTGTCGGCCAGTACCGCCAGGGCCGGCCAGCCTATGAGCAGCAGCGGGCCACCGACTGCGATGACCAGAGCGGGACGCTGGTCGGACAGACGGCCCGCGAGGGTGACGCCGACGAAGGAACCGGCACCGAAGAGCACCAGAACGACAGAGATCCACAACTCGCCCAGCCCGGCGGTGCCGGTCACGACGGGGGCGAGGAAGGTGAAGCTGCCGAACGTTGCCGCGTTCACCAGCGCGCCGAGCAGCATCACCACGATCAACCGCGGCCTTGTGAGCTGGGCGAGCTCCGCCCGCAAGGCCGGCCCGCCGGTCGCCTCTCCCTGTACGCGCCCTGCTGGGACGCCCTTCAGGATGCCGAGAGCCGCTGGCAGGCAGAGAGCGGCGACAGCCCAGAACGTGGCCCGCCAGCCGAGCACCGTGCCGAGCACCGACCCACCGGGGACACCGGCGATCGTGGCCACCGTCGTGCCCGACAGCAGCACGGCCAGCGCACGTCCCTTCTTGTCGGGTGAGACCAGCGTGGCGGCAGCCGTCAGCGCGACGGCGAGGAACCCTGCGTTCGCGAGCGCGGCAACGACCCTGGTGACCAACAGGACCGGGAAGCTCGCGGTGACAGCGCCCACGGCATGGGCTGCCGCGAAGACAAGGACGAACCCGAGAAGGCTGGAGCGCCTGGGCCAGTTGCGGGCAAGCGCGGCCACCAGAGGGGCTCCGATCATCATGCCGATCGCGAAGCCCGAGGTGAGGACGCCTGCCGTCCCGACGGTGACGTCGAAATCTGAGGCGATGTCCGGCAACAGGCCGGCGAGCATGAACTCCGAGGTGCCCATGGCGAAGACCGCCAGGGCAAGCAGGTACAGCGGGAGAGGCATCGAGTGGCTCCGAGGTGAGGAGAGGCACGAGAAGGTCATCTCGTCACCGCGGCCAGCCCTGAGAACACACTCGTCCCACCACAGAACGCGGTGCGACGGCAGGGCTACGAACTCAGTGGTTCAGGGGGCTGACGGCGTGACCGAAAGCCCCCACCCTGTCTGACTCAGGACTCGACATGGCCGGCACGCTACCCGACCGATGCCCGTCGAGGCACCATCGGGGCCTCGCACATGAGGTGTGGGGTAGTCCTCACGTAGGTGCTCTTCCGTCGGTACGCCATGAACATGCCCGGAACTGTGGCTTCCACCACGGCGGATATCGTCTCTTCCTGGTGAGATCACCGCATGCTCGGTTTCCTCATCCGTCTCCTGCCGTTCTGGGTCCGCGAGCCCTTGCTCATCGCGGTCGGATCCGTTCTCGGCGTACGCCTCCTGTACCTCGCCGTCAGTGATCACGAACTGGTCGCGGCCGGTCTGGGCGCGGCGTTCCTCCTGTTCACCGCGATACGCGTGCACACAGTGGTCCGGGCCCTGCGCGCACGCCGGAACCCGAGTCCGACACCTTCCACGGACGGGGCGGCGGTCGACGCTGCCCCCCAGCTCCAGCCCCAGCCCCAGCCCCAGCCCCAGCCGCAGGCCCACGCCCAGCCCCAGCCCTACGCCCAGGCGGGAACCGCGCCGGCCATCGGCCCGAACACTCCGGAGAAGGAGCCCAACGCGTGGGGCCAGGCCTTCGCGGCCGTGGCCGTGTTCGGGGCGCTCGCGGCCGCGCTGTGGCTGGGCCCGCGCTTTGCGCCGTCCGACGACAACACGCCGCAGCCCGCCTCGTGTTCGAGCTCGGAAGACAAGAAGCTGCCGAAGGCCTACAAGCAGACGCCCCAGTCCGTGACCGGTGAAGAGCTGTGCAAGGCGCTCAACCGGCCAGACCTGGCCAAGCTCCTTGGAACGCCCGAAGAGATGGCAACCTCTGCTTCCGGCACCAACGACACCGCTGCCCTGACTGATGGGAAGGTCGCCCAACCGGAGGCACAGGTCGCGTTCGAGACGTACACCGTGAATGTCTCGGCCACGTACAACGAGCTGACGACCGACCAGTACGTGAAGCTGATGAAGTACGGCACCGAGCAGGACATCAAGACGCTTACGGTCCTCGGTCGGCCCGCGGTCCTCTACTCGGATCACACCATGAAGTTCGAGATCAATCTCGGGACCGGCGGATCCGGCGGACCGGTCGAACAAGGCCCCCTGGCCAGGAATCTGTCCGTCGCCCTGGACCGCAAGGACCGGGGCGGCTACTGCGAGATAACCGTGTGGAGCACGTCCGGAGCCCTCCCGGACGACAGCGCTCTCCTCGCCATCGCCGAGAAGGTTCTCCCGAGTATCCCCGAACGGTCTGGCCGGTGAGACGTCAAGAACACTCGGCGAAAAGAGGGGCCTCACTGGCGTTCTGAGACCTCAACTGCCGCACCGCGTCTCCCTCTCCAGGAAGGCGCGGAAGGTCCGCGCGGGCCGGCCGGTGAGACCCTGGACGGTGTCGGTGGTGCGGTCTTCCGCCCCCTCGGCGATGGCACGGTCCATGCCGGCCAGCATGGCGGCGAACTGCGCGGGGACGACTGCCGTGAGGCGGTCGCGCATCTGCTCGTAGGACAGATGGCGGTGGACAACGGGCCGGCCGGTGACCTCGGTGATGATCGTGGCGACGTCGTCGTAGCTCAGCGCCTCCGGCCCCGTGAGGACGAGATCGGTGTCGGGGGCGTGTTCGTCGGTCAGAGCGCGGACGGCGACGGCCGCTATGTCCTCGGCGTCGACGAAGCCGACCCGGCCGCTCCCGGTGGCCGTCCATATGGTGCCGTTCTCGCGGATGCTCAGAGCGTGCGCGTGCGTGCCGGTGAAGTTCTGCATGAACCATGAAGGCCGCAGCACTGCCCACTGTTCGAAGAGCTGGGGCAGGGCCTGGTGCACCGCTCCCACTGCCGGACCCCCTTCGGAGATGGCCGAGGCGCTCAGCAGCACCGCGCGGTGCGTGCCGGCGGTGCGGGCCTGACGGAGGAACGGCAGCATGGTCGCCGCCGGGTCGGGGTCACCCAGGGGCGGTATGAGGTAGACACGGTCGACTCCGTCGAGTGCGGCGGAGTACGTGGTCGGGTCGTACCAGTCGAAGGGGACCGCCTCAGCACCGGGAACCGGCGTGGCGTGACGGCTGGCGGCTTTGACCTGGTGGCCGGCGGCTGTCAACTGGGCGGCGGTGCGGCTGCCGGTGGTGCCGGTGGCGCCGATGACCAGAGTGGTGCGAGGGGTGGTCATCGGCTGCTCCCGGTGAAGTCGGTGCCGGGTGCGAGGACGGCGAGGGGGTTCCAGTAGTCACGGTAGGACGTGAACCGCCCGTCCTGAGCGGTGACAACGGCGATGTAGGTCATGTCGAAGGGGCCGTCGGTCTCCACCAGGCGGCCGACGCCGCGCATCTCGACCACGATGGTCCGCGGATCGGTGGTCTGGTGGATCCGCAGGTCGGGGAAGTCATGCAGGTCGATGTGGTCGGGGTAGCGCTCCATGTAGGCGGCGATGGCGCCCTTGCCCTCCAGCCGCGGAGGCCAGCCCTCGGGGGCGAAGGGGAACTCCATCACACCGTCCTCGGCCCACAGGCCGACCCAGCCGGTGATGTTCTTGTCCAGCAGCAGGCGCAGGCTGTGGCGGTAGAGATCCGCCGGAGAAGTCGGTTCAGGCATGGGTGTCCTCCATCAGGATAGAATCCGGACCCTCGGTCCGTTTTCAAGATACGGACTGGCGGTCCGTTTTGCAAAAAGGAGGGAGCAGCATGCCTGAGCGCAAGTCCCGCAAGGATGCCGTCCGCAACCGGGAGGCCGTGCTCGCAGCCGCTGACGCGCTCTTCGCTCACCGGGAGAGCCCCGAGGACGTCACCATGGCCGATATCGCGGTAGCGGCCGGCGTCGGTAAGGGCACGCTCTTCCGGGCCTTCGGCGATCGCGCCGGGCTGCTCCGCGCGATGTACGAGTCACGGCTCGAACCGGTCCGAGAGGCCATCGAAGTTGGCCCGCCACCCCTCGGGCCTGGCACACCACCGCGGCAGCGCGTGCCCGCCCTGCTCGATGCCGTCTTGTGCTTCAAACTCGACAACCGGCGCCTCGCGCTGGCCCTGGAGGAAAGCGGGAGCGGCAGCCCGTACCAGGCGGAACACTACGAGCGGTGGCACGGCCTGCTGAAAGACGTACTGGAACAGATCCCCCACCTGACCGACAGCGACTTCACCGCCCATGCCCTGCTCGCCGCCACCCGAGCCGACCTCATCGAGCACCTGGCCGGACAGGAACGCGTGCCGCGGGAGAAGGCGCGGGCGCAACTGGCGAACTTCGCCGCCAAAGTCCTGGCCTCCGGCCCGCTGGAGGGTTCGACCGACGACGAGTGACCGATGCCCAGCCGAGTGGGAGGTGCGGCTCACGTGTCGATCGGCGCGCGGTGCCTGACGGAGCCGTGCGCGCGCATGGCTGGGAAAAAGGTTGGACGGGTGAATCTCGTGCTTGTAGCGTGCAGTTGACCGTGACATCGCCCGAGGAGGTGAGACCCATGAACGCTGTATCGATGTGGGTGCTCCCCCTTCAAGTCACAGTCCGGCGACTGACGTAGGTGTCGCCGGGAGCGCCTCGCCAACCAGGCACTCCCGAAGGGCAACACCTATGCACTCCGCGCAGTCCACCACCGAGTTGTCGTCCACCCCCCAGTTGTCGTCGTTCGACGTGATCATTGCCGGGTGCGGGCCCACCGGCGCGATACTGGCCGCCGAACTGCGGCTGCACGATGTGCGGGTGCTCGTTCTGGAGAAGGAAACCGAGCCGGTGTCGTTCGTCCGCATCGTCGGTCTGCATGCTCGCAGTCTCGAGCTGATGGCCATGCGCGGACTGCTGGATCGCGTTCTCGGACACGGAAGACAACGTCCGGCCGGCGGATTTTTCGCCGCCATCGCCAAGCCCGCGCCCGAAGGCCTCGATTCCGCGCACGCCTACCTGCTGGGCATCCCGCAGCCGGTCATCGTTCAGCTGCTTGAGGACCATGCGAGGGACCTGGGTGCGCAGATCCGCCGCGGTTGCGCGGTGGCCGGTTTCGAGCAGGACGACGAGGGTGTGACCGTCGAGCTGGCCGACGGCGAACAGCTGCGTGCGCGCTATCTCGTCGGCTGTGACGGCGGGCGCAGTACGGTGCGCAAACTGCTCGGCGTCGGCTTCCCCGGCGAGCCCTCGCGGACCGAGACGTTGATGGGCGAGATGGAAGTGGGGGTGCCGCAGGAGGAGATCGCCGCCAAGGTGACCGAAGTCGGCGAGACCAACAAGCGATTCTGGCTCAGGCCCTTCGGCGGCGGAGCCTACAGCGTCGTGGTCCCCGCTGCGGGAGTCAGCGACCGCGCGGAACCGCCCACCCTCGAGGATTTCAGACAACAGCTGCGCGCCGTCGCCGGAACCGATTTCGGCGTGCACTCCCCGCGCTGGTTGTCCCGCTTCGGAGATGCCACCCGGCTGGCCGAACGTTATCGGACCGGGCGGGTCCTGCTGGCCGGCGATGCGGCACACATCCATCCGCCCACCGGCGGACAGGGCCTCAACCTGGGCGTTCAGGACGCATTCAACCTCGGTTGGAAACTGGCCGCGCAGATCCGCGGCTGGGCGCCGAAAACACTGCTCGACACCTACCACGCCGAACGGCATCCGGTCGCCGCGGACGTGCTGGACAACACCCGCGCCCAGATGGAACTGCTGTCCACCGAGCCGGGCCCGCAGGCCGTGCGCAGACTGCTCACCGAACTGATGGACTTCGATGAGGTGAATCGCTACCTGATCGAGAAGATCACCGCGATCGGTATCCGCTACGACTTCGGCGCGGGCCCCGACCTGCTCGGTCGCCGCCTGCGCGACATCCCCGTGGCACAGGGCCAGCTCTACGATCTGTTGCACCGCGGCCGCGGACTGCTGCTGGACCGCACCGCGCACCTGACCGTCGGCGGCTGGTCAGACCGGGTCGATCACCTCGCGGATCCGACCGCGGGAGTGGATGTTCCGTGCGTCCTGCTACGACCCGACGGCCACGTCGCCTGGATCGGCGACGATCAGCAGGACCTGGACGACCACCTCTCCCGCTGGTTCGGCAAGCCCGCCGACTGACAGACGTCGTGGGCCGATGGCCCGCCGGGCGGGAGGTCCGGCGGGCCATCGGCGACAGGGGTGTTCGGTCAGGGGGCGATGTTCCACTGCTGGCAGGTGTTGTCGAGTTGCTGCCACTGGCGGACCGCGGTGCCGTTGGCCGTTCCGCAGTTGGTGACGTCCAGTGCCATGCCGGTGTTCACGTTGGTGAGGGTGTAGTGGCTGCCGACCTTGGTGACGTCCCACTGCTGGCAGGTGTTGCCGAGCGAGGCCCACAGCTGGACGGCCGTGCCGTTGGACTGCCCGCAGTTCTTGTCGTCCAGGACCGTGCCACTGTTGACGTTGGTGATGGTGTAGTGGCCGTTGCCCGCACTGGAGAACTTCCACTGCTGGCAGGTGTTGCCGAGGGAGGACCAGAGGTCGATCGACGTCCCGTTGGCGGTACCGCAGTTCACCGCGTCCAGGACCTTGCCGGAGTTGGTGTTGGTCAGCCGGTAGGCGGTACCGGCGACGGGGAAGGTGGCGGTCGGCGTGGTGTAGCCGACGGAGGTGATGTTGGCCTGCACCGCGTTGTCGGTGGCGTCGCTCGGGTAGCCGGAGGTCATGACGCCTTCGAAGAAGGAACCGTCCGAGCCGTTGCTGTTGTCACCGCCGGTGCCGAGGACGATGGCGCCCTCCAGGTGCATCGGGGTGTATCCGCCGAGGTTGGGAAGGGCCCCGTTGTAGAAGGTGCTCAGGGAGCCCGACTGGGAGTTGCCGCCCTTGATCGCGTAGGTCGTCGTGCCGTTGTTCTTCTCCATGGCGGTGACGTACTCGCTGGAGATCCCGGTGTTGCCCGAGTAGGCGCCGTTCGCTCCGAAGAACAGCCCGTTCTCCAGGTCCGCCTCGACCCAGGGACCGGATCCGGTGCCGGAACACGAGAACCAGCACTCCGTACCGAAGTTGATCGCGTCCATGTGGCCGTTGCCGGTGTCGTTGCCGGACGTCTCGGCGTTGCCGTAGTCGAAGCAGCAGCGGTTGTTGACGTGGTGGCCGCTGGTCACCATGTAGGCGCCCTCGGGAGAGCTGCCGGTGGCGATGCCCGTGGTGCTGTTGTCACGGTAGCCGACACCGGCGGAGACGAAGACGCCGTACGCCGCGTGGCCGCCGACCGTGACCGGCAGGGCGTTGGCGATCGCGCCGACGTCCTGTCCGCCGTTGCCGCCCGGCCCCTCGATGGTCAGGTCGTTGTGGTTCGAGCTCTGGTCGTAGATCTTGGTGATGACGCAGGTCGTACCCGAGCAGAAGGAGTCCTGCGCCGCCGCGTTGGCGTAGCCGCCGGTGCTGAGGAGGCCGATGTTGGTGGTGGCGGAGTCCGAGGCGCGCTTGACCTGGTAAAGAGGGCCGTTGTAGGAGGCGTAGAGCGCCCGCGTGGTGCTGTGTGCGGCGGCACAGGGCGTGCCCGCGGAGGCGTAGACGTCGCACGGCAGGGACGAAGCGGCCTGGGCCGTGCCCGCGGTGCCGATGACACCGGCCAGGAGGCCGGCGAGCAGTGCGAGGACCGCGCCGACCACCCTCAGCCGGAGCGCTCTCAGATGTCTGGCTATCACTGTGAACCTCTTCCCTCTTGCGTTCTTCTCTGGCCCGGCGTCGGACGCTCGGGGCAGGGGGGACGTCCGCCCGCTCAGCGGGGGAATTGTGAGCGCTAACAATCGAGGCGCTCGAATGTCACCACTCATCCGAGCTCTAGGGGGACGGGGGGTGCGGTCGGTTGGACCGCGGCCCTGTGGGGGGCTGGACCAGGGGCGGTGCCTGTTGCCGTTCTCGTACGGTCGGTGGTGATCGACCGGGCCGCGACCCCGCTCTTTTTACGCTGGCGTGAACAGCGGGTCAACACTGTTGAAGAGTCAAGAGTATGGAAACAAAGACATGCCTTTCCTTGACTCTGGTTCCCGGTCGCGCCGGAACGGTGCTGCGCCGCCGGCGGAGTGCCAGGTCAGAGGGTTTGTATGGGGCTGACAAAGCTGTCGGAAAATGTCCGATGCGAGCGGTTGGAGAGGCTTGACCCCTACGGAATGTGTGCGCTAACAATTCTCCACAGCTCGCCGGATCCGCTCGGAGAGGGAAACCGGCCGGAAACCTGACGGCACGTGAGGAGGTGGCGTATGGACGGGGATCGCGCCCCGGTGATGGCGGATGTGGCCCGCGTCGCGGGCGTCTCTCACCAGACCGTCTCACGCGTCCTCAACGACCACCCGAACGTGCGCCCCGCCACCCGGGACCGGGTGCTCGCCGCCGTCCGTGAACTCGGCTACCGCCCCAACGCCGCCGCCCGCACCCTGGCGACCCGCCGCACCCGGACCCTGGGTGTGATCAGCTTCAACACCACGCTCTACGGCCCGGCTTGCATGCTCTACGGCATCGAGCAGGCGGCCCGGCAGCACGAGTACTTCGTCACCGTGGCCGCGATCGGCACGCTCGACCGGCGTTCGGTACTGGACGCCGTCGACCGGCTTCGGGATCAGGGGGTCGAGGGAATCATCGTGATCGCGCCGCAGACCGCCGCGGTCAGCGCCCTGGCGAACGTGCCGCCGGACGTGGCCCTGGTCGCGGTCGGCTGCGGCGCCCACACCGCGCTGGCCTCGGTCGCCGTGGACAACGAGACGGGAGCCGAGCTCGCCACCTCCTACCTGCTGGACCTCGGTCATCGCACGGTGCACCACCTGGTCGGGCCGCGTTCCTGGCTCGACGCGCAGGAGCGCGAGGCCGGATGGCGCGCCACCCTGGAGAGGCGGGGTGCTCCGGTGACCGAACCTCTGGTCGGCGGTGACTGGACGGCCCGTACCGGATACGAGCTCGGGCGGCGGACAGCCGCCGACCCCGAGGTCACCGCGGTGTTCTGCGCCAACGACCACATGGCCCTCGGGCTGCTGCGGGCGCTGCAACAGGCGGGGCGCCGGGTACCGGAGGACATCAGTGTCGTGGGTTTCGACGACATGCCGGAAACCGAGTACTTCGGGCCGTCACTGACCAGCGTCCGTCAGGACTTCGACGAACTCGGCCGGCGTGCCCTGCACGCGCTGATCGAGATGGTCGGCGACCCCGACATGGGGATACCCCCCTCCGCGGAGACACCCCACATCGTCATCCCACCCAGTCTTGTGGTGCGTACCTCGGCGACCCGCCCCCGGCCCTGACCAGCACCTCGATCGCACCACCGTCCTGCCCGGAGAAAAGGAAGTCTGACATGGACCGCTTCCCGTTAGCGTGAGCGCCGGCCATCCGGCGGCGGGAACCACCCCGGTCGCCGGGAACCGCCCCCCGTGCGTTCCTTGTGCCGAACGCCCGCAGTTTCCAGACCACTTGGGTCCCGGACATCGGCGAAGTGATCCGCCAGCGACCCGATGACGCGCTGGCCTGACGCACCGTCAGGCATGCGCACGAGGACACACCACCACCTTGCGGTGATCACTGCCGGCTCCCACCCGGCGGCAGCCTCCCGCCTCACTCACCAGTCACCGGTCGTCCGCGCGATCCGCCGGCGCCCGGCAGACCGCCCGTCCGCCCTCCAACGCTCCCCAGCGGATCACCACTCACCCCTCCCCGCCCCGCCCCTCCGAGGCCCCGACATGGCCCTCGGCCGGGCCGGCGGACGGGACCACGATCCGTCATCCCGTCGTGCCCACATCCGTTACCGGTCGTGGGTTCACCGCACCCCAGACGCCAAGAAAGGCGCTGATCAACGATGATGCGTACCAGAAGATCCCGCACGGTGGCCGCCGCGACCGCGGTGCTCCTCTCACTCGCCGCGGCCGGCTGCTCCAAGAGTGGTGGTGGCTCCTCCACCTCGGCCGGCTCCGACCCGAGCTCCGCCCCGGCCCCCGTCGCGCTGGCCGGTTCGGTCACCTTCAACCAGACGAACCTCGCCAAGCTCGACGCGGCACTGAAGTCCGCCCTGGCCGGCAAGGACCTGTCCAAGGTCGACATCGCGATGGTCGTGAACGTCGCCGCCGACTACTGGAAGGCCGGTCAGGTCGGGTTCCTCAAGGGCTGCTCCGACCTCGGCATCGCGAAGAGCAAGTGCACCTACTTCGCCCCGCCCAACGGCAAGTTGACCGAGCAGAACTCGGAGCTGGAGACCCTGCGCTCGCAGGGCGTCACCGGCTACTCGATCTCGGCGATCGACCCCACCTCGGCCGCGGGAACCATCCACACCGACGTCCAGAAGGGCATCGGCGTCCTGGCGATCGACTCGCCGCTGCCGGGCACCGACGCCGCCTCGCTCTACCTGGGCACCCCGAACTACACCGCCGGTTTCCAGGCGGGCACCGCGATGAAGCAGGTACTCGGCGGCAAGGGGAAGGTGGCCATCCTGGTCGGCTCCCTCACCGCGTCGAACGCCACCCAGCGCATCGCCGGCTTCGAGGCCGCACTCAAGGGCACCAAGATCACGGTCGCCCAGAAGGTCAACGACAACCTCCAGGCCAGCACCGCGACCTCCGACGCCGAGACCATCCTCGCCAACAACCCCGATGTCACCGGTCTGTACGGCGTCTACTCCTATGACGGGCCCGCCCTGGCGCAGGCGGTGACCTCGGCCGGCAAGACCGCTTCGGTGCACATCGTGTCCGACGACTCCGACGCCCAGACCCTGAAGTTCATCCAGTCCGGGGTCATCTCCGGCACGGTGGTGCAGATGCCGTACCAGCAGGGTTACACGGGGGCCTACCTCCTGGCCGCGGAGAAGGTGCTGGGCAAAGCCAGGACGATGGCGCTCGTCAAGCCCTACCTGGAGAAGGACGGCTCGACCCTGAGCTCGGGCGTGGGCCTGGTCACCAAGTCCGACCTGAGTGCGTACCAGTCCCTCGAGACGAAGCTCGGAATCAGCTGAGCATGACGTCCACGAAGAACGCCCCGGGTCCCGCGGTGACCGCACGGCTGCGGGGCGTGCACAAGTCCTACGGTCCGGTGCGCGTCCTCGACCTGCCCGAACTCGACCTCTACGGCGGCCAGGTCGTCGGCGTCGTCGGCGAGAACGGCGCGGGAAAATCCACCCTGATGGGCACCCTGGCCGGGTCCGTCCACCGGGACGGCGGGGAGATCCTGATCGGCGGCGAGTCGCTCGTCGCCGGGTCCACCGAGGCGGCCGGGCAGCTCGGCGTCGCCATGGTCTCCCAGGAGTTTCCCCTGGTCGGCCAGTTGTCCGTGGCGGAGAACCTGCTCCTTGGACGGCGCCCGCGGCAGTCGCGACGGCGGGTACTGGTGGACCGGTCCGCCCAGCGGGCCGAGGCGGAGGCGATGCTGGCGGAGATCGGCCTGTCCGCCGAGACGATCCCGGTCAGCCGGGAGGTGCGCACCCTTCCGGTGCCGACCCGGCAGATGATCGAGATCGCCAAGGCCTGGGGCCGCGAACCCAGACTGCTGATCCTGGACGAGCCGACCTCCTCGCTGGGCCCGGTCGAGGCCGAGATGGTGCTGGGACTGGCCCGGCAGCTGGCCGAACGCGGCGGCACCGTGCTGTTCATCGGGCACCGTCTCGACGAGGTGCGTGACGTCAGCGACCGCGTCCTGGTGCTGCGCAACGGTCGCCTGGTCGCCGACCTCGAACCGGAGGAGGCCACCGAGGAACGCCTCATCCGGGAGATGGTCGGGGGCGAGGTCGCACAGGGCGAGCCGAAGGCGCCGCCGGCCACGAGCCCCGTCCTGCTGCAGGTCGAGGGCCTCACCGCGGACGGTCTCGGCCCGGTCGACCTGGAGGTGCGCGAGGGCGAGATCCTGGGCGTGGCCGGGCTGATGGGCTCGGGTCGCAGCCGCCTGGTCCATACGATCGCCGGCGCGCAGCCCTCGACGGGTGGCCGGATGCGGCTGGGCGGCGAGCCCTACCAGCCGCGCGGCGCGGGTGACGGCGTGGCGGCCGGGATCGCTCTGATCCCGGAGGACCGCAAGGAGCAGTCGCTGGTGCTGTTCGCCTCGATCCGGTCCAACGTCGTCGTCTCCGTGCTCAAGCGGATCAGCACCCGGGGCCTGCTCGGCCCGGGCCGTGAACGCGCCGAGGCACGGAAGATCACCGAGAACGTCGACGTGCGGATGCGGTCGGTGGAGCAGCCGATCGGCTCCTTGTCGGGCGGTAACCAGCAACGCGCCATCTTCGGCCGGGCGTTCGCGGCCGAACCGCGCCTGCTGCTGCTCGACGAGCCGACCCGTGGCGTGGACGTGGGCGCGAAGGCGGAGATCTACAAGCTGATCGACCGGGCGGCGGAGCAGGGCATGGCGCTGGTGGTCGCCTCCTCCGAACTGGAGGAGCTGCTGTGGATCTGCCATCGCATCGCGGTGATGAACCACGGGCGTGTCGTCACGGTCATCGACCGGGCCGACGCCACCAAGGAGCGGATCATGACGGCTGCCGCCGGAACATCCGCCGTCGACCAGGACGACCCCGGCCGGGAGGACTCCGGCCTGGGAATCCCTCCCCGCACGACGCCCGACCAGGAACAACTGACGAACGGAGCCACAGCATGAGCGCGCAGAGCACGCTCGCCCCCGCCGAGGTCACGCCGGATTCCCGTCCGGCCGTGTCGAGCCTCGCCCGCAAGCTCGCCGCCTCCCCGGAAGCCGGCGTGATCATCGCGTGTGTGCTGGTGTTCGTCGGGATCGCGGCCAACGCGGACACGTACACCGCGGTGGGCAACCTCCAGGTGATGGGCCGTGACCTGTCGCAGGTCGGCATCCTGGCGATCGGCGAGTCGCTGGTCATCCTGACCGGTGGGATCGACCTGTCGGTGGGCGCGCTGGCCGGTCTGGCCGGCATCCTGGCCGCCTGGTTGAACGTGAACGAGGGCCTGCCCGCGCCCCTCGCGATCCTGGGGACACTGGTGATCTGCGGCGGGGTCGGTCTCTGGCACGGCTTCATGGTCACCCGCCTGAACGTGCCGCCCTTCGTGATCACCCTGGTCACCTACACCGTCGCCCAGGGCACAGCGCTGGCCATCACCAGCGGCTCCCCCATCAACAACCTCGACCCGCTGTTCAGCAACCTCAGCCAGTACTACATCGGCGAAGTGCCGGTACCCGCCCTGTTCTTCGTCGCCGCGGCCGCCGTTGCCTGGTTCGTGCTGGAACGGACCTACGTCGGCCGTCAGATCTACGCGGTCGGCGGCAACAAGGAGGCCGCCCGGCTCGCCGGCATACCGACCGCCCGCCGCATCACCTCCACCTACATGGCCAGCGCCGCGCTCGCCGGTCTGGTCGGCGTCCTGGTGATCGGCAGGATGAACGTGGCCGACCCCTCGGTCGGCGCGGGCTGGGAACTGACCGCGATCGCCGCGGCGGTGGTCGGCGGGATGTCGCTGTCCGGCGGCGAGGGCCGGATCGCCGGCATCGCGGCAGGCGCGATCCTGCTGGAGTTCATCACCAACGGCCTGCTCGCGCTCAAGGTCAGCCCGTACGACCAGCAAGTGGTGCAGGGCGCGGTCCTGGGTGTCGCCATCCTGCTCGACCGGGTACGCGCCCGCTACTTCGGCAGGAGCCGCGGCTAGGGGGTGCTTCGTTCCGCGACCGGAACGCTTCCGTCGCGGCGCCTTCAGAAAATCGAACTGTGATCGACATGTCGGAAACCTCAGTGTGGAGGAGGCTGATGGTGAACACCGGAGACGAGAGTGCCGGGAATCCGGAACCCTGCGTCGTAGGAGTCGACTTCGGGACGCTGTCCGGACGGGCACTGGTGGTCCGGGTGCGGGACGGCGCCGAGTTGGGGACCGCCGTGCACGAGTACCGGCACGCGGTCCTGGACCGGGAGTTGCCGGACGGTACCCAACTGGCCCCGGACTGGGCGCTTCAGGTGCCGTCGGACTACGTCGACGTGCTGCGCCACGCGGTGCCCGCGGCGCTCGCCGCCGCAGGCGTGCGGCCCGAGCAGGTCATCGGCATCGGCACCGACTTCACCGCCTGCACGGTGCTGCCGGTGCTCGCCGACGGCACACCGCTGTGTGAACTGCCCGGCCTGACCGGCCGCCCGCACGCCTACGTCAAACTGTGGCGCCACCACGCGGCCCAGGCGCAGGCCGACCGGATCACCACGCTCGCAGCGGAACGCAAGGAGCCCTGGCTGGAGCGGTACGGCGGGAAGATCTCCTCGGAGTGGGAGTTCGCCAAGGCGCTTCAGGTGCTGGACGAGGATCCCGAGATCTACCACCGCACCGAGCGGTGGGTGGAGGCCGCGGACTGGATCGTGTGGCGGCTGTGCGGCAGGTACGTCCGCAACGCCTGCACCGCCGGCTACAAGGGCCAGTTCCAGGACGGGGCCTATCCCTCGCCTGCCTACCTGGAGGCACTCGATCCCGGTTTCGCGGACTTCGTGACGGAGAAACTTCGGCAGCCGATCGGTGAACTGGGTTCGAAGGCCGGACAGTTGACGGCCGAGGCGGCGGCGTGGACGGGTCTGCCGGAAGGCATCGCGGTCTGCGTCGGCAATGTCGACGCCCATGTGACGGCGCCCGCGGCGGGCGCGGTGGACCCGGGGCAGATGGTGGCCATCATGGGTACCTCGACCTGTCATGTGATGAGCTCCGACCAGCAGGGCGCGGTGCCCGGCATGTGCGGTGTCGTCGACGGTGGCATCCTGCCGGGTCTGTGGGGTTACGAGGCCGGGCAGAGCGGTGTCGGCGACATCTTCGGCTGGTTCGTACGCAACGGCTTCCCCGCGTCGTACGCCGAAGAGGCCGCCGCGCTGGGCCGCGACCCGCATGAACACCTCACCGCCCTCGCCGCTGAGCAGGACGTCGGTGAGCACGGCCTGATCGCCCTGGACTGGCACAGCGGCAACCGTTCCGTCCTGGTCGATCACGACCTGAGCGGACTGCTGGTCGGCCTGACCCTGGCCACCCGCCCCGAGGACGTCTACCGGGCGCTCCTGGAAGCCACGGCGTTCGGCACCCGCACCATCATCGAGGCGTTCGAAACCGCGGGCGTGCCGGTGCGGGAACTGATCGTCGCGGGTGGCCTGACGAAGAACGCGCTGCTGATGCAGATCTACGCGGACGTCACCCGCCGTCCCCTCGGCGTCATCGGCTCCACCCAGGGTCCCGCTCTCGGCGCGGCCATGCACGCCGCGGTGGCGGCGGGGGCGTACCCCGGCATCCAGGCGGCGGCCCGACGCATGGGCAAGGCCGACCGGGGCGTGTACCGGCCGGACGCTGGACGCGCCGCGGCCTACGACCGCCTGTACGCCGAGTACCGGCTCCTGCACGACTACTTCGGCCGGGGCGCCAACGACGTCATGCACCGTCTGCGCCGCCTCCGCGCCGAGGCATCCGCCTGAGCGACCCCCCGCTCCACCTGCCCCCCGACCCGCTCCGCTGCCCCACTGCTCCACTCGAGAGGGACCCCCGTCATGGCCACTCCCCCGAAGGCGTCCACCAGCCAGGAGATCTGGTTTCTCACCGGCAGTCAGGGCCTGTACGGCGACGACGTGCTGCACCAGGTCGCCCATCAGTCCCGGCAGATCGCCGAGAGACTGGACGCGGCCGAACGCGTGCCGCTCCGGGTCGTGTGGAAGCCCGTCCTCACCGACACCGACGCGATCCGCCGGCTGTGCCAGGAGGCCACCGTCTCCGACGACTGCGTGGGGGTGATCGTATGGATGCACACCTTCTCACCGGCGAAGATGTGGATCGCGGGGTTGAGTTCGCTTGACCGGCCGGTGCTGCATCTGCACACCCAGTACAACCTGTCACTGCCTTGGTCCAGCATCGACATGGACTTCATGAACCTCAACCAGGCCGCCCACGGCGACCGCGAGTTCGCGCACATCGAGGCACGGCTCGGCGTCGACCGCAAGATCGTCGCCGGTCACGCCACGGACCCGCGGGTGGTGGGCCGCGTCGCGGACTGGGCCCGTGCCGCCGCCGGCCGTCAGGCCTCGCGCACCCTGCGCCTGGCGCGGTTCGGCGACAACATGCGCGACGTCGCGGTGACCGAGGGCGACAAGGTCGAGGCGCAGCTGCGGTTCGGGTTCTCCGTGAACACCTACGCCGTCAACGACCTGGTGGCGGTGGTGGACGAGGTCGACGACAAGGCGGCCGCCGAACTCGCCGACGAGTACGTCGAGTCGTACGACGTCGTTCCCGCCCTGCGCCCCGGCGGCATCCGCCACGACGCGCTGCTGTACGCGGCCCGCCAGGAACTCGGCCTGCGCGCGTTCCTCACGGACGGCGGTTTCACCGCCTTCACCACCAACTTCGAGGACCTCGGCGGCCTGCGCCAGCTGCCCGGCCTGGCCGTCCAACGCCTGATGGCCGACGGTTACGGATTCGGCGGCGAGGGCGACTGGAAGACCTCCGCCCTGCTGCGCGTCATGAAGGTCATGGGCCTGGGGCAGCCCGGGGGCACCACCTTCATGGAGGACTACACCTACCACCTCGGTCCCGGCACCCCCCGCATCCTGGGGGCCCACATGCTGGAGGTCTGCCCCTCGGTGGCCGCCGCCCGCCCCCGCTGCGAGATCCACCCCCTCTCCATAGGCGGCCGCGAGGACCCCGTCCGCCTGGTCTTCGACGCCTCCCCCGGCCCCGCCCTGGTGGTCGGTCTGGCGGACCTCGGTGACCGCTTCCGCCTGACCGCGAACGCCGTCGACGTGGTCGCCCCCAGCCAGCCACTGCCCCGCCTGCCCGTGGCCCGGGCGGTGTGGGAGCCGCGCCCGTCCCTGGCGGAGTCGGCCGAGAGCTGGCTGCTGTCCGGGGCTCCGCACCACACCGTGCTCAGCTCGGCCGTCGGCAGGGAGACGCTCGCGGACTTCGCGGCGATGACCGGCGTCGAACTGCTGATCATCGACGAGAACACCACCACCGAGCAGTTCGCGAAGGAAATCCGCTGGAACGCCGCCTACCACCGACTCGCCCAGGCCCTCTGACGCATGATCACCACGGAAGGAGACGACCGATGACCGTGCGACTCGGCGACGGCTTGCGGCAAGAGGTACTGGACGCGAACCTCGCGATCCCCCAGGTCGGCCTCGCGACCTTGACCTGGGGAAACGTGAGCGGAGTGGACCGTGAGGCCGGGGTCTTCGTCATCAAGCCCTCCGGGGTCCGCTACGAGGACCTCACCCTCGACCACCTGGTGACGGTCCGTCTCTCCGACGGCGCCGTCGTCGACGGAGACCTGCGCCCCTCCACCGACACCGAGACCCACCGCTGTCTCTACCTGGCGTTCCCGTCCGTGGGCGGCGTCACCCACACCCACTCCACCCACGCGGTGGCCTTCGCCCAGGCCCGCCGCGACATCCCCGTCCTCGGCACCACCCACGCCGACACCTTCAACGGCCCCATCCCCTGCACCCCCGACCTCACCGCCGAACAGTGCGCCAAGGACTACGAGTACAACACCGGCCGCGTCATCGTGGACATGCTCGACGGTGACGACCACCGGGCGACCGAAGTCCCGGCCGCCCTCGTCGCCAACCACGGCCCCTTCACCTGGGGCGGCTCGGCTCGCAAGTCCCTGGAACACGCGATCATCTGCGAGGCGGTCGCCGACATCGCCATCCACACCCTCGCCCTGGCCCCGGCCTCCCCGCCGCCCCGCCACCTTCTCGACCGCCACTACACCCGCAAGCACGGCCCCGATGCCTACTACGGCAACCCGGACATGCGAGCGGTCCCCCAACTCCCCCACCTCACGGTGCCCGACGCACCATGAGTGCGCGGTCGACTCCGGGCTACGGCATCAAGGGTGGGGCCCAGAAGGTGGCCCCTCAGCGAACCTTGTCGGGAGCTCCTCGTCCCGCCTCCCGAAGTCTGCCCCTGGTTCTGCCCCTGTGGACCTCTCTGCTCCGGGCCCCGGTCGGGTAAGAGGGAAGGGCGCTCGTCGAACGAAGAGGAACCCGTATGCGTATCCAGGCACCGAAACGGTCGAGCGTTGACCGCGCCGGCCAAGGTCCCGCGTCCCGGTCGGCCGCTGCCCCGCCCCCGCTGCTCGCCCTTCAACGGGCCGCCGGGAACGCCGCGGTGACCCGTGCGGTCCAGCGGGCACGGGACGAGCAGCGCCCCGAAGGGCAGCAGAGCGAACCCGAGGGGCGCGGGGCCGAGCAGATCGTGGCACCCTCGGCCACAGCCCGCCTGGCGGGGCTGCTCGCCGGCGGCAACGCCGGGATCGGAACCAAGGACATCCGAGCAGTCATCCACAAGCGGGTACGTGGTGGTCCGAGGTTCACGGACGAGGAACTTCAGGCGATCAAAGCCACGGAGTCCGAGAACCCCAAGTGGCTGAAGAGCGTGGGCATCTGCTCCCACGCCGAGGCGGAGGCGTACATCAAGGCGGGCGATTTCGGCAGCTGGCTGAAGCAGCCAGAGGGCAAACGCCTGCTCGTGGCCACCCTGCGTTGGCAGCAGGACATCGACGATCGCGGCGAGGGCAAACCACCGGCCAAACCCACCCGATCGGACTACCAGCTCGGCCGCCACATGGCCATGCATGCCGACGAAACCCCGCAGTCCGAGAAGGATCAGCTGACGGGGGAACGGAACGAGCAGATCTTCCAGACCTTCGTCAAGACCCTGCTCCCACCCGGTATCAGCGACGACGTACCGCACGCCGACAAGCACCGGGAGCGGGTCGAGCGCGGCACCGAACTGCTGACCAAGATCTTCCTGATCCTGAAGGAAGGGCTGAAGGTCTTCAACCCGGAGGCGGGCGTCCACGAGGACTTCGAGGGCGATGTCGCCCACGCCCTGGCCTATGGCGGGCGCGTCAACATCCGCATTCCGCAACTGGCCGACGGCCAGCACGGTTACGAACTGCCCCAGTGGCTCCACATCACCAAGGACGACCGGAAGCCCTGGGAGCCCAGATCAACGCCCGCGAAGCCGGTGTACCGGCGCGGGTTCGGCACGCATCACATGGAGATCGCCGACAACGAAAAGGACGGCACGCGGGGCAAGTTCGTGGAGAAGGGCGAGATCGGAGCCACCGTTCAGAACTGGCTCGATCCCCACAGCCACCTCTACGGCCTGCCGACGGCCATCGGAGGCATGGGGAACAAGGACTTCCACGGCGACACCATCCTCCCGAACGAGTCGTACGGGCACGTGTTCATGGGCTACAAGCCGCCGACCCGCAAGCGCGACGGCGCACTTCAGGTCGGTATCGAGACCGCCGGGCCGGGCGGCAAAACCCCCGACGGCTACGAACACGGCCTGACGAGCAGTGAGAAGAACAACAACCCCGTGAGCCAGTTCGGCGGCCACAAAGACGACAAACTCGGCGCCAAAGCCCCGCTCAGCGCGAGCCAGCGCCATGTCGACCTGAAGGAGTTCGGCGACTGGGTACAGAGACTTAAAGACCTGGAGAAGGCCTGGAAGAACGAATGGGCCAAAGCGAAGACCGCCGAGGAACGCGCGGCTCTGTACCGGGACCTGATCGGTAAGCGGAGCAGCACTGGATAAAAGGTGTGGCCCGGGCTGTTCGCTGCTCGGTACGGTCGCGGCCATGGCGATCGTGGAGGCTCCGGGATGGTTTGTTCGACGTACCGGCACGGGTGATGCGGTTGGGCGTGTGCGGCGTGCACGACGGACAGGGTCCGTTCCTGATGAGCCGCAGATGCCCCAGCCGTCCACCGCATGAAGAGCACAGCGGTGTCCAGCTTCGCGACCGACGGATGGATGCTGGTCGTGGCCGGTTCGTCACCGGCGTGGCTGCGGCCTTCATGGCCCCCGCCGCCATGTCGATCATCACGACCTCGTACCCCGAGGGGCCGCAGCGGGACAAGGCTCTGCTGGTCTTCGCCGGCGTCGGCGCCGGCGGCTTCTCACTGGGCCTCGTCATCGGCGGGCTGCTGACCGAACTCGGCTGGCGCTGGGTGTTCTTCGCCCCGGTGTTCCTGACCGGCGCCATCCTGCTCGCGGCGCTCAGGCTGCTGCCGGCCGAGGCCCGCCCCGAGCCCGCACAGCGCGGCTATGACCTGGTCGGCGCTGCCACCGCCGCCGCGATGCTGCTGGCCTACGCCATCGTCCGGCTCGAACACGGCGGCGAGGGGCTCGGGCCGGCCCTCGGCGCCTTCGCCGCCGGGTGGGCGCGTTCTTCGGCTTCCAGTTCATCGTCACGCTCTACTTGCAGGAGCTGCGCGACTGGTCCTCCCTGCGGGCCGCGCTCGCTCTGATCGTCATGGGCTGCGACGCCGTGCTGGCACCCACCCTCACTCCACGCCTGGTGAACCGCTACGGCAACGGCCGGGTGATCTTCGGCGGCTTCCTGCTGGCGATCGTGGCCTACGGGCTCTTCCTGCCCGTCGAGATGACCGGCGTGGAGTGTGGCCGAGGAGGAGCAGGGCCTGGCCGGCGGGCTGCTGTACACGTGCACCCAGTTCGGCTCCGCGGTCGGGATCTCCGCGGTGACCGCGGTGTACGGGGTCGCCGCGGCGGGCGCCGATGGGTCACCGGGCGCGGTGCTGGACGCCTACCGCACCGCGCTCGTCGTCCCGGTGGTCATGGTGCTGCTCGGAGCGGCCGTCTCCGCGTTCGGTCTGCGGGGCGCCAGGCCCCGTTGAGGCGCGGGCCTTACGTCAGGTTCAGGTCGGTGTACAGCAGGTGGTGGTCCGAGTACGGAGTGGATCGCACGCGGTGCTCGATCGGGGCGATGCCTCGCAGGAAGACGTAGTCGAACTTGCTCTGCCAGTCGGTGGTCGGCTCGCAGGTACCGACGGGCGAGGGATGACACTGCGGGTCCGTGTCCGCGGCCAGTTCCCACATGGGGGCGAGTTCGGGAGCGTCCGGCACGGCGTTGAAGTCGCCGAGAACGATCGCACGGTCGTGCCGGGCGACTTCTGCGGCGAGTACGCCGGTCTGCTCCGCTCGGACGGATTCTTGACGCCGTTGGGCGAGGTGTGTGTTGAAGACCCGGACGGACCGGCCGTCCACCATGGTGGTGACTGCCATGTACCCGCGGTCTTCGGATCCACCGTCGGGGTATTCCACGTCGACGCGGTCTGTCATCGGGGCGGCCGAGAGGAGCGCCTGGCCGAAGCCTCCCGGGCTCCACGGCGCTCCCCCGCAGCGGCCCCAGTTCCGAAGAACCGACCCGTACGCGACGTGGTACACCAGACCGTAGAAGCGCTTCAGATAGTCCCGGATCCTTTCGACGTCACGAACGCACGTCTCCTGCATCCCGATGACCTGGGGCGCGTACGTGGCTATCTCCGCTGCCCGGTCGACGTTGCTCGCCTCGCAGGGGTTGCAGATGTTCCACGTCATGACCCGGTTCGGTACGACATCCGTGACGGCGTCGACGGGCAGCGACCTGACGAAGAGGGCACTGCTCGGTGCGCTGGGGCCCACGAGCACCACGCAGGCCACGGTCATGGCGGCCGCGAGCAACCGCGTACCCCTTGCGAACACCATCGCCTCCTCGTTGTCGACGCACATGGCATCTGACGTCTCCAAGCACGAGGTTATGGGACGGAGTTGGCAGCGACACACGCTTCCGCTCCTTGGTCGGGGGCCACCCCAGTGGGAGGCGCCTCCGGCAGCCCCGGTCGGCTCGCCGACGCGGCCGACCACACCGATGGGGTGACGCCCACGTCTCCGGGTCAGTGGTGGTGGCCGTGCCGACCGAGGGTCTCCACGGGGGTCACGCCGGGCCGGGTCCACTGCGGCACGGGTCGGCTGGTCGGGCCCCAGGTGGCGACGCCGTCGGCGTCCGTGCGCCAGTACCAGCAGGCCTGGCCGCCCTCGGACGGGTACCCGGTGCGGACATCGCCGATCACGGGCCGGCCCTCGGGGTTGTCCTCCCACGCCTCGCCGCGGCCGTAGGGCGTCATGTCGAGCAGGGCGAGGGAACCGTTGACCGCTTCGTTGCCACGGCCCGTCGTGGAGTAGGTGAGGAACACGCGGTCACCGTCGCGCAGGAAACAGATGATGTGGCCCATTTCTCCGCCGACCGGCGCGTCCACGCCCCGCACCGAGTACCAGGGCTGGGTGTACCCCATGAACTCGACATAGGAGGACACCTCGTCCCAGGGGCCCGTGGTCAGGACGGCGAACGAGACACCGCGGGCGTTGAGGTAGACGGCGTCCTTCACGTGCCAGGCCGTGGTGGTGCAGCCCTCGCACTGCCCCTGGTGCGGCGCGCCGTCGTACCACATGTGCTGGTAGACCACGAGCTCGTCGCGGCCCTGGAACAGGTCCAGGAACGGGACCGGGCCATCCGGTCCGACGACTTCGACCGTCCCGTCGATTTCCACCATCGGCAGCCGGCGACGGGCCGCGGCGATGGCGTCGCCCTCATGGGTGTGGGCCTTCTCCCGGACCAGCAGCTCGTCACGGGCGGTCTGCCAGGTGGCCAGGTCGACGACGGGCGGGCGGCCGGGCAGCGCGCTGGTCGGGTCGTCCGGTGTGGTCGGCATGGTGTCCTCCATGGTGTCTCGTGCCGGGCAGCGTCGTACGACGCCGCACGACGGTCACAGACACAGACTCCCGACCCGGCCGAAACTCATCGCGGCAGCCCTGAGCCTGCTGGGCGGTGGCCCTCAAGCAGTGAACACCAACCACTGGTAGGTTTTGATGCTCAGCTTCCGCGCCGGACCGACTTCTTCGAGGAGAGTGAGCGCACCCGTGGGTCGAGCGAGAGCGCGTGGGCCGTACGCCAAGACGCCGGCCCGCCGAGCGGAGATCGTGCGGGCCGCACGCGACAGCTTCGCCGAGAACGGCTACACCAAAGCCTCCCTGCGTGACATCGCGGAGCGGGCCGGTATCACCCACGCCGGCCTCCTGCATCACTTCCGCAACAAGGAGGAACTCCTCGCCGAGGTGCTCGCCGACCGGGACGCCGAGGAATGGCAGCACGGCCTGGAACAGGTCGACGCCCCGGACCAGCTCGCGCCCTACCTCGCCGAACTCATCCGCCACCACCAGAACGCGCCCGAGCTGATGCGCCTGTGGATCGAACTCGCCGCGGCGGCTTCACGGCCGGATCATCCCGCCCACTCGTACTTCGTCGAACGATACGAACGCGGGCGCACCGAGTTCGCCGAGGGATGCCGCGGCAAGGACGCCCGCGGCTCGCTGCGCGAGGGTGTCAGCCCCGAGAGCGCGGCGGTCCTGTTCCATGCCGTCCTCAACGGGCTCCAGTTGCAGTGGGTGCTGGACCAGGACCTCGACATCGTCGGGCCCGTCACCGACTTCGTCCGCCTGCTGTTCGACCACGACGACGACCGGGCGTGAGCTGATCACGACGCCTCGCGAGGGCCTTCCCGTCCTTGCGGCCCTGCCGTCCACACAAGTGGTCGGCACACCCCGGAGCGAGCCAAGGTGACCACCTTCGCCTCCACCCATGCAAATACTTGGCTAGCCACACGATCGCTGCTACGGTAATCGTGTGGCTAGCCACGCTTTCTCTTGAACGTCCCCCGCAGAACTGAGGAGACCCATGGGTGTGCCATCAGAGGGGGCCACATTGCCTTGGAGGAGCGACCTCATGTCCCACAAGAACGCTCAATCGAAGGACCCCCTCATGTTGAACTCTCTGTGGACGCCGACCAATCTCGGCGGCCTATCTCTGCCGCACCGCCTGGTCATGGCCCCCATGACCCGTGACCGCTCCACCCCTGAAGGCGTACCGACCGAGCTGAACGCCGAGTACTACGCCCAGCGGGCCTCGCACGCGCTCGTCATCACCGAGGGAACCCAGCCCTCCGCCGACGGCCAGGGCTACCTTCTGACCCCCGGCATCCACAATGACGAGCAGATCGCCGGGTGGCGCAAGGTCACCGACGCCGTGCACGCGGCCGACGGCCGGGTCGTCATCCAGCTGATGCACACCGGACGCATCGCCCACCCCGACAACACCCCCCACGGCCGCCAGCCGGTCGCCCCCTCGGCGATCCGCCCACAGGGCGCGATGTTCACCGCGTCGGGGCCCCAGGAGATGCCGACCCCCCGCGCTCTGTCGACGCGGGAGGTCGCGGCGACCGTCGACGACTTCCGCCGCGCCGCAGCGGCCGCCGTCGCGGCCGGCGCCGACGGCGTGGAGATCCATGGCGCCAACGGCTACCTGGTGCACCAGTTCCTGTCCGACAACACCAATCAGCGCACCGATGGCTACGGCGGCTCGATCGAGGGCCGCATCCGCTTCGCCGTCGAGGTCGCGGCCGCGGTGGCCGACGAGATCGGCGCCGAGCGCACCGGTATCCGTATCTCCCCCGGCAACCCCTACAACGACATCGCCGAGTCCGACACCGCCGAGCTGTATCCGGCGCTCCTGGACGCCCTGCGCCCTCTGGACCTGGCCTACCTCCACGTGCTGCACGCGGGCGACGAGGAGCTGCTGGGCGCTCTGCGCGCGCTGTGGCCGACCACGCTGATCCTCAACCGGGCCGGCACCGACCTGCCCGCCCGTGCCAAGGACATCGACCGCGGCACGGCCGACCTCGTCTCCGTCGGCGCCCTCGCACTCGCCAACCCGGACCTGGTCGAGCGGCTACGCTCTGGCGCGCCGCTGAACACCCCCGACCCGGAGACCTTCTACGGCGGAGGAGCGGCGGGCTACACCGACTACCCCACCCACACCGTCTGAGGAACCGAACCATGCCCACCCCCGAACCCCGCATCCCCACGACGGCCGGCGCAGGACCGATGAGCTACGCGATCTTCCAGCTCGCCCGCGCCCACCGCGCCTACGCCGCCGCCATGCTCCGCGACATGGATCTGCATCTCGGACAGGAACTGCTGCTGATGCAACTCCTGGACCGGGACGGCCAGACCCAGTCCGAGCTGCTCGACAGCGTCGGCCTGGACCACTCCACCGTCTCCAAGTCCCTTCGCCGCATGCAGGACGCCAGCCTGCTCAGTCGTGAGCCGGCCGCACATGACCGGCGCGTCATGGTGGTCCACCTCACCGACAAGGGCCGGGCGATGCGCGAGCCCCTGGCAGACATGTGGCGGGCCCTGGAGGAGACCTCCGCACGGGACCTCTCGGCCCAGCAGGCGGAGTCCTTCGTCCGTATCGCCTACGCCATCACGGACGCGCTCAACAGCCGCCCGCTGCCAGGGGAAGAGTCCGAGTAACTCCCCTCGGCTTGCAGCCCGGTCCGGCCTGAAGGGCACATAGATTCCGGCGCCGGGTGAGCGGAGCCGGCGGATGTGGCGCGACCCCCGCTCACCCCGATACGTCAGGGAGAACGGGCTGAGCGGGGCCTCAGCGCCATGGGCAAGCGCGAGCTGTCCCGGGGCGGGCAGGCGGACTCGTCCGAGGGAAAGGCTCCTGCGGACCGGCGGTGACCCGCGCGGCAGATCCGCCCATCACCGGCCCGCCCCAGAGCGACCCGGGCCCGACGGCGCCCACGTCTGCGCCACCTGATCCCCCCTACTCCTGACCTGATGGAAAGTGAGACCCCCATGAGCACCACCCTCCCCGTCCTCGTCGTCGGCGCGACCGGCTCCCTCGGCGGCAAGGTCGTCGACGAACTGCTCAAGCGCGGCAAGAACGTCCGCGCCCTGGTCCGGCCGACCACCGACGCGAGCAGGCTCGAAAGCCGGGGTGTCGAGATCGCCCGCGGTGACATGCTCGACCTCGACTCGCTCGTCGCCGCCATGAACGGCGCCGATGCCGTCATCACCACCGCCGCCGGCTACACCCGCGGCGGCAAGAACGCCAACGACATCGACACCATCGGCAACGCCAATCTCGCCGAGGCCGCCCACCGCACCGGCATCCGGCGGTTCGTCCTGACCAGCATCCTCACCAGCGACAAGACGCCCCAAGTCCCGCACTTCTGGCACAAGAAGCTCGCCGAGGACAAGCTCGAACAGCTCGGCGTCCCGTTCGTCGCCCTGCGCCCGGGGGCGTTCCTCGACCAGGTCGCGAGCATGGCGGGCGACCCGGTCGACAAGGGCCGCATGGTGTGGATCGGCAAGGCCACCGTCCCGCTGACCTTCGTCCACACCTCCGATCTCGCGGCGTACCTGGCTGCCGCCGTCGACGCCGAGGCCGACAACGCTGAGCGGATCGACATCGGTTGGGACCGTCCGGTCAGCATGCGAGAGGTGGCCGACGTGATGGGCCGCCGGGCCGGAAAGAAGATCAAGGTGCTGGCCGTCCCGTCCGCCGTCGCCCGCGCCGCAGGAGCCGTCGCCGGCCGCTTCATGCCCCTGATCAAGGACCTGGCTGCGATGTTCCGCTGGTTCGAGACCGGCCGCTACGTCGCCGACCCCCGCCGCCAGGAGCAACTGTTCGGCCCCGTCCCCACGGCCGAGGAGGCCCTCGCCCGGTTCACCGACGAACTGCGCACCGCACAGCACCGGTGACGGGCCCGGGTCCCACCCCTCGGCCGCCCGGCGGCCTGACCAGGACGCCTCTGGCCTCAGGCCGGCCAGGCAGTCCGGGCGCTGGGCGATGACGTCGCCTCATGGCGTCTCAGTGGCCGACCAGTCGGCGTCCGCCGGGGTTCGGGACCGTGCGAGGATCGCGGCGTGAATGACTTACAATTCCGCCTCGCCCACGACTCCGACCTCGCCGCTCTCGTTCGCCTGCGCGACGACGCTGCCCGCTGGATGCTGGCCCGGGGCATTACCGGCCAGTGGCAGCCCGGCGAGCTGGCCGAGGACCACTTCCGACGGATCATGGCCGATGGCGAGGTCTGGCTCGCCGAGGCCGACGGCCGTGTGGCCGGGGCCTGGGAACTGTGGTGGGAGGACGAGGCCGCCTGGGGGCCGCGAACGCCGGTGGCCGGGTACGTGCACCGGCTGATGGTGGACCACGGCACCGTCCGGCCGGGGACGGGGCGTCTGCTGTTGCGAGCCGCGGAGCAACGCGTGGCCGCGGCAGGGCGCACGTTCGTGCGTCTGGACTGTCTGGCTAGCAACGCGCGCCTGAACACGTACTACGTGGACGAGGGTTACCGGGTCGTCGGCCACAAGGCGGGCAAGCCGCAGCCAGGCGGTGAACCCAAGTCGTTCACGCTCCTCGAGAAGAACCTGCGGGCAGGCCACGAGCGCCGAACACCCCTGGTGGAGCTGCGGGCCTCGGGCATCCAGGCCGATGCCCCTAGGGGCTCCTGACAGGATCTTGTTGGCGTCCCGCACATTGACATCGCCCGGCAACTGCCGCCCATGGAGCGGGGGTTCGGATCCGGCTCGGACCTACTGGCGGTGGCTTGAGGGGCGGCCCGCCTCGACCGTGCTGGCCATCGACGGGGCCCCGGTCACAAGAAACGCCGTGACCGGGGCCCCAGGATCAGCTACCGCCGCAGCCGCCGGCCACCGTCAGTTCCGGTACCGGAACACGATGCGGCCGCGTGTCAGGTCGTACGGTGGGAGCTCCACCAGCACCCGGTCCTCCAGCATGATCTTGATGTAGTTCTTGCGGATCTTCCCGCTGATGTGCGCGAGCACCTGGTGGCCGTTCTTCAGCTCCACGGTGAACATGGCGCTGCGCAGGCACTCGACGACCCTGCCCTCGACCTCGATGACGTTCCTGTTCTTCGTCATCGCACCAGCTCCAGGTTGCTGCTCATCGGTCGGGCGCCGATGCCCTCGAACAGCGCCGAGGCTGCCTGGTTGGACTCCTGGACCTCGGTCCAGGCCTCGGCGAACCCGGAGCGGTGCAGCGTCCCCAGCGCGTGGGCCAGCAACGCCCGCGCGATGCCGCGGCGCTGCTCGTCGGCCCGGACCGCGAGCAGACCGATGCGCGGCCGGATCGGGATCACCACCCGGATCAATCCCAGGTAGCGGTCCGGCGTCGCGGCCACCGCGTACTTCGACGGGTCGACGACGGTGTCGCCCTCGGGGAGGGCAATCACCTCCGCGGGCATCGACTGCCACCCGACGGTCGTCTCGACTTCGTCACGGATCGCGCGGTCCACCGCTCGCAGCAGACTCTCGTCCACCTGACCGGCGGGCACGATCGTCACGCCCGGAGGTGGCAGTACCGCTTCGAGCCCTGTGACCCGTGGGTCGGTCGGCACGACGTACTCCCACTCGCGGCGCCGCACCGTGAAACCGGCCCGCCGCCAACCGGCCGTCAGCTCGACGTCGGCTTCGTCGACCACCGTGTACAGCGGCGCCGGCAGTTCCGCCAGCATCACCTCGGCGAGCTGGTCGAAGGTGGCCTCGTGCCAGGCGTCGATGCTGACGAACAGGCGTCCGTCGGGCCGGTGCTGGGCATGCCCGCGCCCGACCACCAGGTCGTCATCCAGCGCATGCCATTGCCTGTCCGCGACGCGCGTGATCATCACCGCGTTCTCGCTCAGGCCAGATGTGAAAGGCTTCGTGTTCATCGGAGTCTCCCTCCAGGAGTGCCTCGATCTCAGGCGCTCCTGGCGACACCGAACGTCAGCCGCCGGACCGTGACGGGTTGAGGGAGCACCCATGGGTAACTGTGTTCACGGGTCTCACCTCCCTACAACGACTTCACGGTCCATCAGGACCGTAGCAGCGGGGCGCCGCCTGACTCAAAGCCTTTTCCTGAACTGGTGGAGGGGGGAGAAAAGGTCTGCTCCGCCACGTGGCGAAGCTGCCTCGACAAGGTCCCGTTACAAGCTCCATGACGCGAATATCGGACTATCTGACCTATTGCGCGGGAGTTAAGTACCTTCCGTGGATGGGCATTTGGCTGAGGAGAGTGTGTTTTTCTCCGGTGCCCGGTCCGGGGCCGGTCGCCTGCTCGCTGCCGGCCCATGCGGTGGAGCAGACATTTCCGTGCGGGAGGACATCCTCCTGCCTGTCTCAGGGAGTGTCATGTTCACCTTGGCATCGCCATCGCCGCAGCCGGTCCAGGCACGCGGTTTCAGCTTCAGTACGGCGTTCGCGGCAGGGGCCTCCATTCCCGTGGGCGTCATGCCCCAGGGAATCGCCCTCACGCCCGACGGGGCCCGCGCGTATGTGGCCGACCGGGGCTCGAACACCGTCAGTGTGATCGACACCGCCACCGACACCGTCATCGCCACGATTCCCACCGGGGCCGGTCCCACCTTCGTGGCCACCAGCCCTGACGGCACCCGGGCGTATGTGACCGTCAACGACGCCGGCCTCCTCAGCGTGATCGACACCGCCACGAACGCCATCGTCGCGGACGTCGCCCTGGGGGCCGGGGCAACGGTGGTGGCCCTCACCCCGGACGGCGCCCGCGCCTATGTGACGGTGCAGCAATCGGACACGGTGAGCGTGGTCGACACCGCCACCAACACGGTCACCGCGACCATCTCCGTCCCGGGAGGACCGATCGGCCTGGCCATCACCCCGGACGGGGCACGCGCCTACGTCGCCGGTCTGTCCACGAACTCGGTGAGCGTGATCGACACGGCCACCAACACGGTCACCGCCACGATCGCCGTCGGCATCGTCCCCATCCTGCTGTCGGCCGCCCCCGACGGGGCGCATGTCTACGTCACGAACGTCGGCAACTCCACGGTGAGTGTGATCGACACCGCCACCAACACCGTCGTCGCGACCGTCGGTGTCAGCGCCCAGCCGCGTTTCCCGGCGGTGAGCCCGGACGGTACCCACGCGTACGTGGCGAACGCCGAGCCGGACACGGTGAGTGTGATCGACACCGCCACGAACACCGTCGTCGAGAACATGGACGTCGGGGACGGCCCCACCATCGCCGCGTTCACCCCCGACGGGACACGCGCCTACGTGACCAACACGGACGCCGGCACCGTCGGTGTCATGGCTACGACCGTGATCCCCGACCAGGGATCCACAGCGGGCGGCACCACCGTGACACTCACCGGCCACCACCTCGCCAACGCCACCGCCGTGCACTTCGGCGCCGCTCGGGCCGTCGTCACCGCCAACACCGCGAACTCCCTGACCGTCATCGCCCCCGCGGGATCCGGTGCCGTCCCCGTCACGGTCACCACCGCGGGCGGCACCGGCACCCTCGGCCAGTTCTACTACCGGCCCGTCCCCACCCTGACGGACATCAGCCCCGCGGCAGGCCCCGTCGCCGGCAGCGACCAGGAAATCGTCATCACCGGCCGCGACCTCGCCGGAACCCTCGATGTCTACTTCGGGCCCACCCGGGCGGTCATCCAACAGGTCTCCGACACCCAGCTCACCGTCAGGGCCGCCGAGGCCCCGACGCCCGGTCCCGTCGCGGTAACCGTCATCACCCCCGGCGGCAGCGCCCACGGCCTCTCGTACGCCTACCTCAGTCAGCCCACCCTCACCAGTGTCGATCCCGGTTCGGGACCGGTCACCGGCGGCACCCAGGTGAACCTCACCGGCACCGGTCTCACCGCCACCGACCAGGTCACCTTCAACGGCACCCCGGCGACCTTCGCCGTCGTCTCCGACACCACACTCACCACCATGTCCCCGCCCACCGGCTCCGAAGGCCCCGTCCCCGTGACCGTCACCGGCCCCGGCGGCACCGCCACCGCATCGTTCACCTACGTCTCCGAACCGGACGTCTGACCCACCAGGCCTCGGGGCGGCGGTGGACGCGGCTGGAGGACTGGGCAGCAGATGCAGGCTCCCTGAACTACGGGGTGCTCTGGATGTCCTGGTCGCGAGCACGTGTTGGTGCCTGCGACGAGGACGCCGGTATCGGCAGACGACGGCCGTAATACGTCATCACCAGATGCTGGGCGCCCAAGGTGATACCGAGGCCGAGCCAGAGGGCGTTGCCGTTGAACGGCTCACCGAACGCCGCTTCCGCGATCGCGCCGAGCCCTAGCTTGACGACGATCGTTGCGAGCCACAACAGCAGCGTCACCTGGCCGCCCTTGCGGTACAGCCGTCCGTCTGTGTCCCGCCACACGGGCATGGTGCGGCCGCGTAGGACCCCGGCAACCATCGACACGACCAACCCGGCGGCCAAGAACGCGACCCCGGCCGAGGTCGTACGGCTCGGGCCTGGGGGGACACAGCCGCGCACGATCAGGAGGGCGACCCACAGATACGCCAGCGACCGGACCCGCCGCACGGAGAACTGGCTCACCACGACCACGGTGGTGACGCCGACGATCAACAGCAGACCAGACGTCATTGGGGTGCGGACCCTCCAGACAGGTGGGTGGCGAGTACGGAAGACAGTGCGGCACGGAACGCGGTGTCGTGCGCCGGGTCGGCCGGATCGTGCCCGAGCCCGGCCAGCCAGGAACGTTTGCCGAGCGCGAATCCGTATGCGGCTGACAGCGCCAGTAGCACCACAGCCTCGATCCGATCCCGGTCCGGCCGGTCCGTGTCGGGCAGGACGAGCCGAATACCGGCCTCGATCGCGTCGACCAACTCCGACAGCCCCTCCGAGGACATGCCAACGTCCTCGGAGTGGAGGCTGGACCAGGCGAACAGACGCACGTAGCGCTCGTCGGCGAGCGTCTCGAACAGCACCCCGGTCATGCCGTCCGCGTACGGTACGCCGTGATCGGCACGCATCCGTTCGCGGATCCGTTCCCGCTGCCGCTCGTTCTCACGCTGCAGTACGGCCCGGACGAGCGCTTGGTAGGTACCGAAGTAGTGGGTCACCAGGCCGTGGGAGATACCGACGGCCTCCGCCACCCGACGCAGTCCCACGCCGTCCGGCCCGTACTGGGCGATCAACTCGGCGGCGGCGTCGAGGATCTCCTCCCGCGCCTGTTCTGGCGCGCGTCTGCGCCGTTGCCCGGTCACGTTTCCCCCTATTGGCAGACTTGACAATAGCCTGTCGGCAAGGGCGGCAACAGATGGCGGCATGGCCACTGCAACCGCCCGGGTGCGCGCTGTCGACCCCTGACGGCCTTCGAGGGAGGCCCGCACCTACCCACCCACGTGTTACCTTCCCTACATTTCCTATCGATTTACTAGGGAAGCGTTGACTCGCGCCCAACAGGTGCGCAGGATGGTGCACATGGCTCACACGCAGCAACGACTCGTTCGTCGTCGGCATGTCGACTTTGGTCACGTCGTCAGCGCCGCCTGCTGTCGCGTGTAGGGCACGCCACCTCGGCCTCACCTACCCGGAGTTCGGGCTCCTCGCCCATCTGGTTTCGACCACATCGGCGACGGCCGCACGTGCCCGACCAGCAAGAGGGCCCCGACAACACGCCGCCCTGCCACCGAGCTTGAGGAGACCACCGCCATGGGCGTTGCCACTGCGCCGTCCGGACCGGCCTCGGAATCCGACCGGACCGGGCCCGGCCGTGCGCACTGGCTGCGCGTGGCCCGCGAGACGGCGGACGACCTCGCCACGGACGCGGTGGCCAGGGAGCAGGCAGGCAAGATCCCGTTCGGCGAGGTGTCCGGACTGCGGGAAGCGGGACTGCTGACGCTCCTCATACCGGCCGAGCTAGGGGGAGGCGGCGATGACTGGCTGACGGCGTACGCCGTCGTCCGGGAGATCGCCGCGGCCGACGGCGCGATCGGTCAACTCCTCGGCCATCACTACTTCCTGTCGTGGAGCGCCAGGTACTTCGCCGAGCCCGCTCTCGCCGCTCAGGTCGAGCGGCAGTCCGCAGCCGAACAGTGGTGCTGGGGTGGTGCTTTGGCCCCTCAGGAAATGCCGCTGACGCTGGCCAGGAAGGCCGGTGGCTATGTACTCGACGGTCGGCAGAGCTACGCCACGGGGGTCCTGGTCGCCGACCGTCTCGCCGTGCGGGCCGAGCGGACCGACACCGGCGAACCGCTGGCCGTGGTTGTCGATCCCGCCCGTCACGGCGTGCGGGTCGAGGGCGACGCCGACACCTTCGGCCAGCGGCTCGCCGCGGGCGGGAGCGTGGAGTTCGACGCCGTACCGGTCGCCGCCAAGGACGTACTCTGCTCCCTGTCCACGGACGAGGAGGTCCTGTCACCGCTGGCCGCCCTCGCGTCGCCGGTCGGGCGTCTCCTCTCCGTCCAGCTCCTCCTCGGCATGACTGAGGGGGTGCTCGCTGAAGCCCGTGAGTACAGCAGGGCGGGCCACTCACCCCGGCATCCCGCCTGGCCGGACAGCTCTCACCAGGACCCGCAGGTACTGACCGCCTACGGAGAACTCACCGTCCTCGCCCGCTCCGCCTCCGCACTCACCCAGCAGGCGCTGGAAGCCGTGCAGGGCGGCCTGGCATGCGGCGAGGCGCTCACCTACGACGAATACGCGGACATCTCGGTCCTCGTGTCCGTGGCCGAAGCCGCCGCCTCCAGGGCAGCGCAGGAATCCACCACCCGCGCCCTCGACATCGTCGGTGCCCGCTCCGCCTCCGCGCGGCTGGGCTTCGACCGCTTCTGGCGCAACGTGCGGACCCACACCTTGCAGGCGCCCGTCGCCCACCGCCTCCGCGACGTCGGGGACTACTTCCTCAACGGTGCGCACCCGCCCTTCGGCCCGCCTGTCTGAACGAAAACCCTGGAACGCCGGATCAGCGACACGACGCGCACGCCACAGGGCGCTCACGCGACCATGGTCTGGTGCGGATCTCAGCCAGGGCGTCCCGCACAAGTTCGCGGGAAGCCGGTCATTCCCGCGGATGTGGCGCCCCGTCGCCTGCCTACTTGATCAGGGCATTGGCGATAATGATCACCAGGCCGATCACCATGTCCAGGCCCCCTGCCAGGCACGAGGACGGCCATCCGTGTCCGGCGCTGCGGGCGGCCCAGGTGCCCCAGCCGAACAGGGCGACGGTGTTGAAGACCAGGGCCACGTCCACGGCCGTGGACTCCGCCCACCACCCGGCCACCGCGGCGAGCAGCATCGCCACCGTGGGCAGCACGGCGGCGACCAGGGGCCACTCGGCGAACACCAACTGCCGTCTGTTCGTCGTTGCCGCCCTGTCGCCGGACGCACGCTGGGCGATGACGTGCGCGTAACCATGAGCGGCGCCCGACGCCAGCGCGGTGAGCAGGACCCACAGCGCGTCCGCGCCGGGATCGGCCTTCTCGCCCGTCGCGTCCAGCGCGGCCGCCAGAGCGCTGGCCAGCACCAGTCCGTAGACGCCACTGAACAGTGCCTGCTCCGGCGGCCGGTGCTGCGCGATCCACCGTGGTGGGGCACTCTCAGGGCGGACAGGGCCGGCACGGTCGGGCATCGCATCGCCTCGGTGCGGAGAGGGGACTGGGTCCGGTCACTGCGGGCAGCCGGGGACGGCGCCGGGTGGGGCACACTGATCGGGCGTGTTGCCGATGACCGGGCTGCCGACCAGGCGGAACGTGCCCATTTCCTGGAACACGCCCCCACCCGACTCTCCGGCGGTGTTGTCCCTCACGGATGTGCCCACCAGCAGGACGGTGCTGCCGTAGTTCGCGATGCCTCCGCCGAATGTGGTGGCCGTGTTCCACGAGACGCTGCCGCCGGTGACCGTGAGGGGCCCGGTTGCCGTGTAGATGCCGCCGCCCTCGAAGTAGTCGGTCGTGTTGTCGCGGATCGTGCTGCCGTTGAGCACCGTGGAGCCGAAGTTGGCCAGCCCCCCGCCGGTGTAGGTCGCGTTGTTGTACTTGACCGAGCCGCTGGTGACGGTCAGTCGGCCCGTGGTGTCGACGTGGATCCCACCGCCGTCGGAGGCCTGGTTGCCCGACACGGTGGTGGCGGTCAGTTGCGCGGTGGCGCCGGACGCCACCGCGATACCGCCGCCGAGGTGCGAAGCGGTGTTGCCGGTGACGGCGGAGGCGACCAGGGCGAGTCGTCCGCGTGCCAGGATGCCGCCGCCGTCGGTGCCGGGATCCGCGGTGGCGCTGCCCCCGGACACGGTGATCCCCTGGAGCCTCAGGGATCCCTGGGGTGCGACTTCGGCGATGCGGAACGGTGTGGCCGAGTCGCGGATGATGGTGGCGGCACTGCCGTAGATGATCAGCTGTCCCGTGACGGTGGGAAGTCCGTTGGCCCCCTCGGGCCCGGATGTCTCGGCGGGAGCGGTGAGCGTGTAGGTGCAGCCGGCCGCGAGCATGATCACGCCGGAGCCGACGGTGTTGGCCTGGTTGACCTGTCTGATCAGCTCGGTGACGTCTCCGCACGGCACCGTGGCCGCTCGACGCGACGTGAGGCTCTCGGCGGTGGCGGGTGCGGCCAGGCCCGGCACCGATGTGCTCAGCAGCACGGCCAAGGCCAGGCCGCGCAGGGTCTTGACGGTCAGCACTGGTTGTCCTCACTTCGTCGGACGGGCGCTCCCGGCCCCGTGGGTCGTCGTCAGCAGTCCACTGTGATCGCGGGCGTCGGCCGTGCGCACCCAGTGGGATCCGGACGGGTGAGGGCGCGGCTCGGGGCGGCTCGGCGGGCAGCGCCTCCGCAACAGCCCGCACGTCTGTGCGTGTCAATCGGTCGCCTTCCCCCTCCTACTTGCCGCTCGTCGGCGAGCGGCCGTGAAAGATGCGTTGGGCCGTTCGTGTGAGTCGGGCCAGGAGGGGCTTGCTGCTGGCATAGCCGCGATGAATAACTGGAGCAGATCCGACCGGTGGGCTGCCCGTCCTCGCCGGGGGATGCGGCAGTCGGTCGGTCCACCCGCGGCGCTCTCCGGAAGAGTCCGGGTGCCCAGGCCGGCATACCGCGATGGGCACCCCCGGTGGGGAACCCGGATCCCGTTCAGCCGGTGCCGTCCGCGGCACCGGCTGACACGGCCCCGGATCACACCGTCAATCCGAGCCCTTCAACATCAAGCGTTGATGAGGACAAGCGAGCTATTCATCCCTCTTTCGAGTGAGGTGAGTTGACGGCTCTTGTCACTCGATCGGACCTATGAGTCACTGAGAGTGCGAACCGGCGGGCTGCCCATCCCGTGCCGGGGCATGGTTGAGAAGGGCAGCCCTTGCCGGTTATCTCTTTGCCCGGGGATGCCCGACGGCTGCTGCAGCTCCCACCCTGTGTGCGGAAGCAGCCGACTCTTCCCTCGCCCCGTGTCCGGTAACACCGACTGCTCCTCGATCGCCCGGGATGAGAGCAGCAGGCCTGCCTGTCGGCAGGGTTGGTCCGCAGACGCGGCAACCGGTGACCGGGGACCCTTTGCCGGTTCCTCGCAAGTCTCCATCATCCAGCGAGGAGTGCCCCATGCCCATTTCTCCGAATCAGGGTTCCACCGGCGGCGGAACGCTGGTGACCATCACGGGGACGAACCTGTCCAACACCAGTGCCGTGAAGTTCGGCACCAAGTCGGCGACCAACATCACCCAGGTCTCAGCGACCACGGTCACCGCCGTCTCCCCCTCCGGAACCGGCACGGTGGGCGTCACCGTGACCACACCCGGCGGAACCAGCAACCCGGTGTCGTTCTTCTACGTCGGCGCTCCGTTCAAGAGTGCCCTCGGAGCCACCTCAGGGCCGCTGGCCGGCGGCAACACCATCACCATCAACGGCACCGGTCTGTCGACGGCCACCAGCGTCTCCTTCGGCGCCGCGACCGCGACCCCCACCGTGGTCAGCGACAGCCAGCTCTCCGTCGTGGTTCCGGCGGGCGCCGCGGCCGGGCCGGCGGGGGTCAGTGTGACCACCGCCGGTGGCACCAACAACGGTCTGACGTACACGTACATCGACAACCCGACGATCACCACCCTCAGCCCGACCTCGGGCCCGACCTCCGGCGGTACGGCGGTCACCATCACCGGGACCAACCTCAGCAGCACCGAGTCGGTCACCTTCGACGGGGTCGCAGCCCCGTTCTCGGTGATCAGCGCCACCACGCTGTCGGCGGTCACGCCGCCCGGCATCGCGGGCGCGGTCGACGTAGTGGTGACCAACCCCGCGGGGTCGGCCACCGAAGTCGGCGGTTTCACCTACGTCGCAGGTCCAGGCATCTGATCCATCCGGCAGCCTTCGCGCGACGGAGGCGTTGAACCGCGTCCGGGCGGCGTACCCCTCACGCCGCCCGGGCGACGGGCCGTCCGCCGCCCGGAGGTGCCCCGACTCGCATCACGAGCGCGTCCTACCGAAGGAGGACAGCCATGGCTGCCCCTGTGGTCGCTTCGGTCAGTCCCAGCCAGGGACCGGCCGCCGGCGGCACCACCGTCACCGTGACCGGTACCGGCTTCACCGGAGCGACAACCGTCCGGTTCGGCGCCAAGCCCGCCACCTCGTTCACTGTCGACAGCAGCACCCAGATCACGGCGGTCAGTCCGTCGGGCACCGGTTCGGTGAACCTCACCGTCACCACCAGTCAGGGCACCAGCATCCAGCAGGTGCCCTTCACCTATGCCACTTCACCGTCCCTCACCAATCTGACGCCCGCCCAGGGGCCCGTCTCGGGCGGCACCACCGTCACCCTCACGGGCACGGGCTTCACCGGCGCGACAGCGGTGGCCTTCGGCGGCGTCGCCGCGACGTCCTTCACCGTCAACTCGGCCACCCAGATCACCGCCGTCGCCCCACCCCACGCGACCGGCGCCGCGGCCGTCACCGTGACCACCCCCGGCGGCACCAGCAACGCCCTGACGTTCACTTACCTCTCGGCACCTTCCCTCACCAATCTGACGCCCACCCAGGGGCCGGTCGCCGGCGGCACCACCGTCACCCTTACGGGCACGGGCTTCACGGGCGCGACAGCGGTGGCCTTCGGCGGCGTCGCCGCGACATCGTTCACCGTCAACTCGGCCACCCAGATCACCGCGGTCACCCCACCCCACACGGCCGGAGCCGCGGCCGTCACCGTGACCACGCCGGGCGGCACCAGCAACCCCGACAGTCCCAGCGCGTACTTCTTCTACGCCACTTCTCCCTCGCTCGCCGCCGTCACCCCTGCGTCCGGAAGCACAGCGGGCGGCGCCACCGTCACGCTGACCGGCAATGACCTGCTCGGCGCGACGGCCGTGAGCTTCGGCGGGGTGGCCGCGACGTCCTTCACCGTCAACTCGGCCACCCAGATCACCGCGGTCACCCCACCCCACGCGACCGGCGCGGCAGCCGTCACCGTGACCACCCCCGGCGGCACCAGCAACCCAGCCGGCTACCTCTACCTGACGCTGCCCACCCTGCTCTCCCTCGTCCCCGACCAGGGACCGGCCCACGCAGGCACCGTTGTCACCGTGACCGGCACCGACCTCACCACCACGACCGAAGTCCATTTCGGTTCCACCCCGGCGGCGTTCACGGTCGTCTCCCCTACCCAGGTCACCGCCGTGGCTCCGGCGGGCGCCGACGGGCCGGTCAGCGTCACCGTCACCACCGGCGCCGGTACCAGTAATCCCCTCACCTACACCCGGATTCCCCCTCCCGACATCTGATCAGCGGCTCCCGGGGCCGGGCGGCGGGCTCCCGCCTCCGCCCGGCCCCTGCCGCCGCGTCGGCAGGAGGGAGCACGGTGGCGAGAACTGACGTCGACCTCGCCGGTGTTCCTTCGTACGCTGGCAGCCACTGCTCGCCCGCCTCCCCCACCACGCGCCCTCAGAGGACCCGGATGCCGACCGTCAGACTTGTCCAGTACCTGACAGCAGCGGCCGTGGTTCTCACGCTGCTGACCACGACGCCGACCGCACTCGCCACCGCCCCGAAGCCCGCCGCATCCGAGGCCCCCGCCCAGAGCACTCGCCCGGCGGCGGACAGCTGGCAGCCGCCGTTGTCCACCCGTGGCCGGTACATCGTCGATGCGCAGGGGCGACGGCTCCGTCTGAAGTCGGCCAACTGGGACGGTGCACAGGGCTCTTGGACAGGAAGTGGCGACACCGCCGATCCCGCCAACCACCACGCAGGCCAGAACTCCTACGGCATACCCCTCGGCCTGGACCGCGTCGCGCTGCCCGAGCTGCTCGCCGACATCCACGAGCTCGGGATCAACAGCATCCGGCTGCCGTTCTCCAACGAGATGATCCGCGTGACAGCTCCGGTGCCGGACGCCGCCGTCGCGGCCAACCCGCGGCTGCGCGGCAGGACGCCCCTGCAGATCTACGACGCCGTGGTGGCCGCGCTCACCCAGGACGGCATCGCGGTCATCCTCAACAACCATACGAACAGCTCCCGTTGGTGTTGCGGCGTGGACGGCAACGAACGGTGGAACAGCGGTCAGACCACCCAGCAGTGGGCCGACGACTGGGTCTTCATGGCCCGTCGCTACGCGGCCAACTCCCGTGTCGTAGGGGCCGATCTGTACAACGAAGTGCGCCGTGACGTACTGGACGACCCCAACTGGGGCAGCGGAGACGGCCACGACTGGTACGCGGCGGCCCAACTCGCCGCGGACCGCATCCTCACCGAGGCCGACCCCGATCTCCTCATTGTCATCGAGGGCATCAACTGGACCGGCGTGCCCGTCGACGGGCTGCCGCACGACCGCCCCACCCTCACGCCCGTACGCACCCTCTCGCACACCCTCCTGAACACTCACAAGCTGGTCTACTCGGCCCACTTCTACGGCTACACAGGCCCCCGGCACAGCGGCGCCACCGGAATCGGCGAGACCCACGACCCCCGCTACCAGGACCTGACCCACGACCAGCTGTCCCAAGTCCTCACCGACCAGGCCTTCTTCGTCACCACGGAAGGACAGCACTACACCGCGCCCGTGTGGATCAGCGAATTCGGCATCGGAGCCAAGGAGACGGGGACCGCCGCCCGTGCCTGGTTCGGCAATCTCACCGACTACTTCGCCGACCGTGACGCCGACTTCGCCTACTGGCCCCTCGTCGGATGGGAGGACCACGACGACTGGGCCCTGCTGCGCTACGACACCGCGGGGCACCGTTACGGCCTCCTCGACGGGAGCGATTGGCGCCGCACCGCCTGGGACCACATGATGACGTCCGCGACCCGCACCGGGTACATCGCGCCGGCGCCCGTCTGGCGCATGCTCACCACCGACCACGGCGACCACGTACGGTCCCTGCGGGTGCGGGCCGGGGGCGACTGGGATCCCGGGGCGTACAAGGCCGCCTGCCCGGACGGCCTGCGGCTGATCGGCCTCAGCCACACCGGCGGCCGCGGCCTGTGCACCGACACGACCGCAGGTGACCTGCGCGCCGCGGACGACACCCAGACGGTCGTCACCGACGAACGCCATGTCCCTCCGGGCGGTGACTGGGCCGGCGGCTACACCAAACTCCAGTGCCCCGCCCGGCAGTTCCTCATCGGCTACAGCCGTCGCGGTGACCAGGTGTCGGCGGCCCTGTGCGCGACCGCCCGCACCGCACCGGGCCTCAGCAGACGGACCGTCTGGGTCGACCGGTCCGACAACCGGCCCGCCGATGGCTCCGGCGGCGACTTCGCCGAGGGCCACTACAAGGGCCAATGCGCCGCCGACGAGTACGCCGCCGGTATCGCCTTCACCACCCGACTGGGCAGCACGCCTGGCCCCGCGGCCCTGTTGTGCGGCCCCCTGCTCCCCTGAACCGCGCCATCGCAGCGCCGGCCGGAAACGGGGGGCTGGCCGCCGCCACGCGTCTCAGAACCTCCGCCCTATTGTCCTTGATCCGTAACAGAGGGATCCCGGGGCGCCCTTTTTCCGTCCTGACGAGTGCAGGGGGATCCACCAGGACGAGGGAGCAGGGGCGGACATGGCGCGGCATGGCGGGCGGGGATGGTACGGCCGGGTATTCGCGGCGGCGGTCGGGGTGACGGCGATGGCCGCCGCCACCTCCGTATGGACCGCGCAGGCCGGTCCCGTTGAGGGAGGGCAGGCAGGCGCGGGCGTCTCCGCGCGGCCCTCCGCACCGGCCGGCAGCGGCGGGGCTCCGGTGTCCGCGGACATCGTCCATGCCTCGGACCACGGCGCCCGCGGCGTCAACATCACCATCGACGACGGGCCGGACCCGGTCTGGACACCGCAGGTGCTGCAAGTACTGCGGGACAACGGCGTGAAGGCGACCTTCTGCATGGTGGGCACGCAGGCGCAGGCCCATCCGGACCTGGTGAAGGCGGTGGTGGCGGGCGGTCACCGGCTGTGCGACCACTCGGTCTCGCACGACACCACCATGGACACCAAGCCCGACTCCTCCCAGAAACGGGAGATCCTGGACGCCGAACGCATGATCACCAAAGCTTCCGGGGGCGTCCGGCCGCTGTACTACCGGGCGCCGGGCGGTGCCTTCACCCCCTACAGCCGGCACCTCGCCGCGTCCCGGGGGATGCGGCCGCTGGGCTGGAACGTCGACTCGAAGGACTTCGAGCGCCCAGGCACCGACGCCATCATCACCACCGTCAAGAACGAGATGTCCAACGGCCCGACGGTCCTCTTCCACGACGCCGGCGGAGAGCGCTCCCAGACCGTGGCCGCCCTGCGCGAGGTCCTGCCGTGGCTGAAGCAGCAGGGGTACTCCTTCGGCTTCCCGGTGCGCTGAGTACCGCTCCTCCCCCCATCAGGCCGCGGAATTGCTCGTTGGCTGCCGCCGGGGGGAGGAGACCGGCCGCCGTACGAGGCAAGGGCCGGCCGCTTCCAGGGGTGCCACGGCCTCCCTCGCGTCAGGCCGCCTGGGTGAGTTCGGCGCGGCCGAACAGCAGGGCGTAGCCGGAGGGGAGTTGGGCGAGGATGCGGGTGAGGAGATCCTCACCCGCGAGCTGGGCCACGGCGCGCAGGACGGTTCCGGTGTCCCAGCGAGTGGTGGCCGGCGTGCCGCCGGTGCGGGACGCCAGGTCCTTCACGAAACCCCAGCCGGTGAGGGGGTCGGTGGTCGGGATCTCGGAGGTGAAGGTGACGGCGGCCTCGTGCGGCAGTCTGGCCGCGAGCTCCACCCGCTCATCGCCCGTGAGCTGGCGCCCGAACGCGGCCAGCACCGCGCGCAGCGTCTCCTCGGCCCGTGCTCGGGTGGGGTAGGCGCCTTCGTACCGCACCCTTTGCAGCATCTGCTCGAACGTCATGCCCGTGGTGGACCGGCACGGCTCCTGCAGGGAAATCATCGGTGACGCGGTTGCCTTTCTCGTCTTGTGTGGTCGCGACGTCGGTGGCCCGGGGGCGTGTCCGTCGGCCGCCGACGCCGCTCGGTCAGGGGGAGGGTGGTCGCTGCCCGCGGGCTATACGCGCTGCGGAAAGCCGAACAGCAGGTCGTAGCCCGCGGGGAGTTGGAGCAGCACCCGGTGGGTGAGCTCTTCGCCCGCGGCGTCCGCGGCCACGCTGAGCACAGCGCCCACGTCCCAGGCCGCGGTCCGTTCGGTGGCTCCCTCGATCCACGCCGCGGTGGCCCGCACGAACCGCTCCGGGGAGAGTGGCTCGTGTGCCTGGAGCGGATTGAGCAGGAGGAGGGCCAACTCCTCCGGGAGCCGGGCCGCGAGTTCCGCTCGTACCTCGCCCACCAGGTGCGCGCCCAGAAGCGCCAGCACCGTGCGGGCAGCCCGCTCGGCCTCCTCGGCGGTCTTGTACTCACCGCGTTCCTTGACCTGGTCCAGGAACGCCTCCCATCGCATGCCCATCGCTGCTCCCTTGTGTGTAGTGCGGCGAGTGGAGAGCGGAGGACGACCACGGGGAGGCCGTCCTCCCGCCTCCGGCGCGGCTGGGAGGGGGCTCAGCCGCTGATCTCCTTGTGCGCGGAGCCGCCACCGATGGCGATCTTGCGGGGCTTGGCGCGCTCGGCGATCGGGATCCGCAGGGTCAGCACACCCGCGTCGTAGTCCGCCTTGATGTGCTCGGTGTCCAGGGTGTCGGCCAGCACGACCTGGCGGGAGAAGACGCCCAGCGGGCGCTCGGAGAGCTCCATCTGCACGTCGTCCGCCTTGGCGACGGGCCGCCGCTCGGCCTTGACCGTCAGCATGTTCCGCTCGACGTCGATGTCGATCGCGTCCTTGGAGACGCCGGGCAGGTCGAGGGCGATCACGTACTCCTCGCCCTCGCGGTAGGCGTCCATCGGCATCGCCGACGGCCGCGACCAGGTGCCGGTCGTGTTCAGGAGCTGCTGGGTGAGTCGATCGAGCTCACGGAACGGGTCGGTGCGCATCAACATGGTGAAACACCTCCAGTGTTCAGGTCAGGCACTTTGCTGCCAATGCGGTTCACCTGTCTTCGTTGTAACATGTCATCCAAGCGATGACAAGTTGAATGTCATCGGAAGGGCGACAGCCTTGTTGGAGGCCCCATGACCACGGACGATCGACCCAGTTCCCCCGCCCGCGCTCTCACCCCCACGTCCTTCCTCGCCGCCGCGACAGCGCTGAGCACGATCGACGAGGCCCTGCGCACGGCCCGGACGTCGCACGACGGGGATCACCCCGAGCCCGCCCGGACCAGCACGGAGCAGGCACTCGCGACGCTCCTGCTGCTGCGTGAAGTACGCGATCAACTCGCCGAGTGGGAACCGGGCCTGATCGAAGTGGCCCGGGAAGCGGGCGCCAACTGGGCCGACCTCGCCCACCCCCTCGGCGTCTCGAGCCGTCAGGCCGCCGAACGCCGCTACCTGCGCGTACGCCCCGGCCACCCGGGGTCCACGGGTGAGCAACGGGTACAGGCCACCCGCGACCGCCGGGCCGCCGACCGCACCGTGACCGCCTGGGCCCGCGCCAACGCCGCGGACCTGCGCCAGCTCGTCGGCCAGATCACCGCGCTCACCGACCTCCCCGCCGCCGCCCGCACCCCTCTCGCCGAACTCACGACTGCCCTCGCCGACAACGACGCCGCCGCCCTGCTCGGCCCCCTGACGGCCACGCACGCGTATCTCGCTCCCGGCCACCCCGACCTCGCGGCGCGCGTCGACGACGTCGCCCGCCACACCGACCGACTCCGCCGGCACAGCGGTGACCAGCGCCGGAACGGAGCATGATCTCGGCGCCCGGGCGGGTCGGCACGGTGATCACGCGGTTGCTCAGCCGATCAGCGCCTCGGTGATCTGCCGGGTGGTCTGCGCGGCGACCCGGGGGTTGACGGCGGCGTAGGAGGTGTAGGCGTTCAGAGCGGTGGTCAGGGCCCAGCCGCGGCCCCGGGTCCACGTGGCGTCGTCCACGCCGAGCGCCTCCCGGAAGGCAGTCCGGCTGCCGGCCGACATCAGGGTGAACGCGATGGTCAGGTCGCAGGCCGGGTCGCCGATGCCGAGCCCGCCGAAGTCGAGGACCGCGCTGAGGCGGCCGTCGACGGTCAGCAGGTTGCCGGTGTGGAAGTCTCCGTGGAACCAGACCGGGGGGCGGTCCCATCCGGGGGCGCCGAGCGCCGCGTCCCACAGCTCGGTCATGGCCGCGATGTCGAATCTGCCGTCAACCTCCGCGATGGCGGCCCGCGTCGCACGGTCACGTTCGGCCAACGGCGGGCCGGCGAGGTCCGCACCAGGGTGCCCGGCGGGGACGTCCTCGGGCACGAACCGCTGAAGAGCGGTCAGGAATTCCGCCAGCTCGACGGCAGTCCCGTACGAGGAGGCCAATGCCTCGACGGTCGCGACCTCCCCGTCCAGCCAGCGGGACACCGCCCACGGCCATGGATAGCCGAAGTCAGGCTCACCCACCCCCACCGGATCCGGGATGGCCAGCGGCAGGTGTGGGGCGAGCCGGGGAAGCCACTCGGACTCCTTCCTGGCCTGCCCGATCGCGCCGGCATGGCGGGGCAGCCGGACGGACAGCTCCTCGCCCAGCCGGTAGATCACATGGTCCGAACCGGCCGGGTCGAGCAGTTCGAGAGGCAACGCGGCCCACTGCGGGAACTGCGCTTCGAGCAGCCGCACGACCAGGTGCACATCGATCACCGGACGGGTGTCCGCGGTGTTCTCGCTTGCCAAGAGCAGCTCCCTGTCGGCCCGCTCCACGCGTCGGGCGGTCGGAGCCATCACAGTGCGTCGCGGGCCGGCCTGTCGACCGGATTTCTCCACCGGCGGTCAGCGGATGGTACAACCGCTACCGGCCGAGGCCGGCTGTCGGCGTCGTCGAGGACCACATCGCCGAACGGCGCGGACAGGGTGAGTTCGTCACCGGCCCGTCGGCCCGGACCGTTCGGTTCAGGTGGTTGACCACCTCGCCCTCGGGGCGGCCCTGACGACTCACCAGCGACCGGAAGTCCGAACACCCCAGCGGGCGTTCACGCTTCGCACCGGGAGCGGTTCGCAACGCCCGCCGGGACCGGCGGGCCCTCGTCGGCTCATCCCGTTCCGTGCCCACCGCCCGACAGGGTGCGCAGCGCCGAGGTCACGGCATCGGCCATCGCCAGTCGCGCCGCTGTGAGCGCCGGGCGGGGGTCGACTGTCGCGGGTGCGGCGGCGAGTGTGTCGCGGACCGCGCCGGTGAAGGCGGCGTTCAGCGCCGTGCCGATGTTGATCTTGACCATGCCGGCCGCCACCGCCTGCGTGAGCTCCGCGTCGGGCACGCCCGTCGAGCCGTGCAGGACCAGTGGTACGGGGACCGCCTTGGCGAGGCGGGCGATGAGGTCGTGGTCCAGCCGGGCGGTGCGGGTGGTCATCGCGTGGGAGCTGCCGACCGCGACGGCCAGTGCGTCGACCCCGGTGGCGGACACGAAGTCACGCGCCTGGTCGGGGTCCGTACGTGCCGAGGGTGCGTGCACTCCGTCCTTGCCGCCGATCTCGCCGAGTTCCGCCTCCAGCCACAGCCCCTGGGCGTGAGCCCACTGCGCGGCGGACCGCGTGGCGGCCACGTTCTCGGTGTGCGGCAGCGCGGACGCGTCGAACATGACGGATCCGAAGCCGCAGTCCGCGGCGCGGCGCATCAGCGCTTCGTCGGTGACGTGGTCCAGGTGCAGGGCGACGGGGACGGCGGCCGTCTCCGCGAGCGCGGCGGTGGCGCGCGCGATCGGGGCGAGCCGGTTGCCGTGGAACCGCACGGCGTTCTCGCTGATCTGGCAGATGACCGGGCGGCCCGCGGCTTCCGCCCCGGTGACAACGGCCTCGGCGTGCTCCAAAGTGATCACGTTGAACGCGCCGACGGCCCGTCCGTCCCGGTACGCGGAGCTCACCACGTCGGCGGTGGGAGTCAGCGGCACGGCCGCCCTCCGATCGCGGGGTACGACGGCCGCGACGACGCCAGGGGCCGCCGCGAGGGCTCACGGGGTGTGCAGGGTTTTGCTCGTTTGGTGACCATAAAACACCCAATCAAACGCTGTGGTTTCATGGAGGTGCGCACATCGTGGCGCACACCACGAACGGGGAGTTGTGACACATGGCGGCACCGCAGGCCAGGTGGAGCGCGCTGCTGGAGATGCTGACGCGCGACGGTCGGATCGAAGTCGAACCGGCTGCCGAGGAGTTGCGGGTCTCCGCCGCGACGATCCGGCGCGACCTCGACGAGCTGGCCCGCCAGCAGATGGTCACCCGCACGCACGGCGGAGCCGTGCTCAACGCGATCGCCTATGACCTGCCGCTGCGCTACAAGGCCGCGCGCAACGCTCCGGAGAAGGAGCGGATCGCGCACGCGGCCGCCGGGCTGGTGAAGGCCGGTGCCGTGGTGGGGTTGAACGGCGGCACCACGACCACCGAGGTGGCGCGGGCGCTGGCCACCCGCGCGGACCTGAGTTCCGGCGGCGCGGAGACGGCGGTCACCGTGGTGACCAACGCCCTGAACATCGCCAACGAGCTGGTCGTACGGCGTCACGTCAAGCTTGTGGTGACCGGCGGGGTGGCCCGGCCGGCGTCCTATGAGCTGATCGGGCCGCTGGCCACGGAACTGCTCGCGGAGATCGCACTGGACCAGGTCTTCATCGGAGTGGATGCCATCGACGTGGCCCACGGGGCGACCGCCCACCACGAGGGCGAGGCAAGCATCAACCGGGCGCTGGCCCGCCGCGCGCAGCAGGTCGTCGCGGTCGCCGACTCCTCCAAGCTGGACCGGCGCGCCTTCGCCCGCATCTGCCCGGTGGAGGACATCGACGTCCTGGTGACCGACAAGGCCGCCTCGGACGAACTGACCGAGTCGTTCACGGCGGCCGGTGTGGAGGTCATCCGCGCCTGACGCCGCGCGCCCCTCCCATACCGGCCCCCGCGACGGCCCCGGCTCCGATGCGGATCCCGGCGTCATCCGCGCACGCCGCCCGCTGTCAGGCCGGCGACGAGGTAGCGCTCCACGAAGACGAACAGCACCACCACGGGCACGATCGCGACGACGGACGTGGCGAACAGGTACTGCCACTGCTCGTGGTACGAGGTGACGAAGCCGGGAATCGCCCTGGTCAGCGTCATCCGGTTGCCGGACGAGGTGATCGTGAGAGCCACCACGTACTCGTTCCACGCGCCGATGAAGGTGTAGACGAGCGCGGTCACCACACCGGGCATGGCGAGCGGCAGGATGACCCGGGTGAGGGCACCGAACCGCCCGGTGCCGTCGAGCCAGGCCGCCTCCTCGAGTTCCTTGGGGATGCTCGCGAAGTACGCGTTGAGGATCCACACGCAGAACGGCAGGTTGAACGCCGCGTTCACCAGGATGAGGCCCTCAGCGGTGTCGGTCAGGTTGAGGCTGACCATCTCCCGGTAGATGCCGACCAGCAGCGCGGTCGGCGCGAACATCTGGGTGACGAGCACGAGGATCAGGAAGGCACCGCGCCCGCGGAAGCGGTGCCGGGCGGTGTAGTACGCGGCGGGCAGCCCGACGGCCAGGGCGAGCAGCGTCGACGCCCCGGCGACGTACAGCGAGAACAGCAGCGCGTCGCCGACGCGCGGGTCGGTGAGCGACCAGATCTGCGTGAAGTTCGACCACTGCCAGTGCGAGGGCAGGTAGGACGGTGGGGACTCCATCAGTTCGGGCGTCGGTTTGAGCGCCGTCAGCAGCATTTCCGCGTAGGGCGCGAGAAACGCGAGCGCCACCAGCCAGCCGGCGGCGGTGAGCAGGACGGTGCGCAGCTTCATCGGTCGTGGCCGCCTCCTGCGCGGCGCGGCCTTGCGGGACATGACGGCGGTCCTGCTCACGCGGTGTCCTCCTGTCGGCGGACGACGCGCAGGTAGACCAGCACCACGGCGAGGACCAGCCCGAAGTTGACGACGGCCATGGCGGCCGACTCCCCCACCGACTGGTTGTCGAAGGCGAGTTTGTACAGGTAGGTGGTGGTCGTGTCGGTGGTGAAGCCGGGGCCGCCACGCGTCATGGCCCAGATGATGGGGAACGAGTTGAACACGTTGATGACGTTGATGATCGCGGCGACCACCAGCGAGGGCCGCAGCAGCGGCAGGGTGATGCCCAGGTAGGCGCGGACCGGGCCGGCGCCGTCCACCCGCGCCGCCTCGTAGACCTCGCCGGGGATGCTCTGCAGACCGGCCAGCAGGACGAACGAGGTGAACGGCAGCGAGACGAACACCGCCACGCCCATCATCGCCGCCAGGGCCTGACCCGGATGGGCCAGCCAGTTGACGGGGGCGTCCAGCACGCCGAGGTCCATGAGCAGCCGGTTGATCACGCCGTAGAAGTTGTTGAGCATCCAGCGCCAGATGAGCGCCGTCATCAGTACGGACGAGGCCCAGGGCACGATCATCGCCCACCGCACCAGACGGCGTCCTGGGAAGCTGGCGTTCAGCAGTTGGGCCAGGCCGAGCGAGACCAGGATCGTGACGGTGACGACCCCGATGACCCACACGACGGTGCGCAGCAGCACTCCGGGCAGGTCGCCCTCGGCGAAGAGGTCGGTGTAGTTGCGCAGGCCCGCGAATCCCTCGGACAGTCCGGTGGAGCTCACCTTCGTCAGGGACGTACGGATCATCTCGATGATCGGCCAGACGACCATGGTCAGGATGAGGAGGGTCGCGGGACCGAGCCACAACAGGGGCTCCAGCGCACGCCAGGTCCTGCGACGGCGGCGCGGCGGGGACGGCGCAGGCGCCTCCGGGGCCGGGTGTTCGGCCCCGGTGGCGCGTGCGGTGACATCGTGTACGGCCACCGAAGTCAGTCGCCCTTCTGCGCGGTCTTCTGGATCTCGGCCAGGACCTTCGCCGGGTCGCCGCCCGCCACCCCCGTGCCGATGCGCTGCTTCACCGCACCGTCGACCGCGGCCCACGCCGGGTCGTCGGTGGGGGCGAACTCGGCGCTGGAGAGGGCGTCGACGAACGGCTTGTAGTAGGCGGCGTTCTTGCTGTCGGAGCTGAGCACCTGACCGGCCGACCCCGTGACCGACAGGAACCCCTCGGTGGAGACGAACTTGGCGGCGTTCTCCTTCTGGTAGAAGAAGTCGAGGAACTTCTTGACCGCCCCCTTGTTCGACCCGTCGCTCTTCTTGAAGGCGACGAGGTAGTCCTGCACGCCGAGCGTCTTGTGGGTGCTGCCGTCCTTGCTGGGCAGGGCCGCGACGCCGTAGTTCAGTGTGGCGTCGACCGGGTCGATGAAGCCCTTCCGCATGAAGACCGCCCCGTTGAGCATGCCGATCTTGCCCTGGGCGAACTGGTTGAAGACGTCCTTGCGGTTGGTGGCTTCCGGGTTGGGCTGGGTGACCTTTTCCTTCGTCAGTTTCCGCAGATAGCTGAGCGTGTCGACGTTGGCCTGCTGGTCGATCGCCCACTTGCCTGAGGAGTCGGTCCAGCCGCCGCCGTTGTTCATCGCCCAGATCTGGAACTCGGCCTGCGCCTCCTCGGGGCCCAGGGGCAGCCCGAGGCCGATGTAGCCGGCCTGCTTGATCTTCTTGGCGTCTGCCTCGACCTCGGCCCAGGTGGACGGCGGTTGGGCTATGCCCGCCTTGGCGAAGATGTCCTTGTTGTAGAAGAACAGGCGTGCGCTGGAGATGAAGGGCAGGCCGTACTGGCTCCCCTGGTACTGCGCCTTCTGCCGGAACAGCGGGAGGAAGTCGGCCAGCACCTTGGGGGAGACGACGTCCTGCGCCTGGTGGACCAGGCCGTCGCGGGCGAAGTCGGAGAACTTGTTGTAGTTGAGGATGTCCGGTTCCTGCTTGGTCTGGACGTACGTCTTGACCTTGGAGTCCATCTGCTCCCAGTCCACGACTTCGAGGTTCACCCGGTAGCCGGGGTTCGCCTTTTCGAAGTCCTTGATCAGAGCGGTCCAGTAGGCCTGGGTGTCGTCGTCGTACTTCGCCGCGACGAACCTGATCGTCTTGCCGTCGGATCCGCCGCTGTCCGAGGAACTGCCCTTGCCACAACCGGTGAGGGCCAGTGCCAGGGCCAGTCCCCCGGCGAGGCCCGCGAGGTGCCGTTTCACGGAGTACCTCTCCGCACGCATGGCGTGCTTGGTTCAAGCGCGTGCTCGCCTGACTGCGTGCTCGCTTGCTTGTTTATGCTCGATTCTTAGTGCTATCAATCATCTAACGGCATGATGCTCAATGAAACGCGCATGGTGTCAAGGGCCGTCACGTCACGTATCGGTCACACCGTGCGCCCGAGACGGGAGTTCCGCGATGACTCAGACCGACATAGAGATCGCCACCCAGCCCGACTGCTGGCGGCAGGCCGTGGCACTGGCCGGGAGTCCCGACGGGCCCGTCTCCGCCGCGCTGCCCAGGCCCGGCGAGCGGGTGGCCGTCGTCGGATGCGGGACGTCGTGGTTCATCGCCCAGGCGTACGCGGCACTGCGGGAGTCGGGCGGTCACGGCGAGACCGACGCCTTCCCCGCCTCCGAGATGCCGCTTGGGCGGGCCTACGACCGGGTGCTCGCGCTGACCCGGTCCGGCACCACGACCGAAGTGCTGGAGCTGCTCGGCAGACTGCGCGAGCACACCCCCACGACCGCGGTGACCGCGGTGCCGCAGTCGCCTGTCACGGGGCCGGCGGACGCCGTCGTCGTGCTCGACTTCGCCGACGAGACCTCGGTCGTCCAGACCCGGTTCGCGAGCACCGAACTGGTGCTTCTGCGGGCGCACTTGGGCGAGGACCTCGGGCATCTGCCGGCACAGGGGGACTCGGCGCTGGACGCACCGCTGCCGGACGGGGTGCTGGAGGCCGAGCAGTTCACCTTCCTGGGGCAGGGCTGGGCGTACGGGATCGCCCAGGAGGCGGCGCTGAAGATGCGCGAGGCCGCGGGCGCCTGGACCGAGGCCTACCCGGTGATGGAGTACCGGCACGGCCCGATCAGCGTCACCGCACCCGGCCGCGTGGCCTGGTGGTTCGGAGACCCGGCCGCCCTGCCACTCGGCCTCGCCGAGGAAATCGCGCGCACCGGCGGGCAGTTGGTGGCGCTCGGCCGGGACCCGCTGGCCGATCTCGTCGTGGTGCACCGGCTGGCCGCCGCCCTCGCCTCGGCGCGTGGGCTGGACCCGGACAATCCGCGCCATCTGACCCGTTCCGTGATCCTGGCCTGACCGGGCGTCCCCGGAAGATCTCGGGGCACGCAGAATTTACCCGTCTGTTACGAACGGTTTCCGGGCCTGCCGAGGCCGGTCAGCGGGACCCGGGACCAGACCGCCACCAGGGACAACAGCTGCTCGACGACACCCCTCGGGACACTCGGAGCGCCTGGTTCCCCACATGTTGACAGGTGGCGTTTCTCGCAAGAGCATGTGCGAAATCGCTTGGAATATTGCATCTGCACGCAGCATCAAGCAGAACGCAGCCCCTGGCGGGCACCGCGCTTCTCAGTGACCGTGCGCTCCGCACGCCACCGGCACCACGCACCGCCGCTCCTGAGCCACCGTCCTGTCCGACAGGAGGACACGAGTGCACGCCCGATTGAGCAGTCCCGGCGGCCTGTTGCTCGCTGCCGCACTGACCGCCGCCATGCTGATGGCGCCCCTCACCGGCTCCACCGCCGCGGCCACGGCCGCCGCCGCCAGCACCGCCACCGCCACCGCCGAGCCGAAGGTGGCCCGCACCGCGCACGCCGTCACGGTCTCCGTGCCGGCCTCGGTCAACACCCCCGGCTACACCCTCGACGTGGCCACCGACGAACTCGCCCTCACCACGCGCCGCGCCGGGAAGACCGTGCTCGCCACCACATCCGGCGACACCGGCGCCCTGCGCTTCGCGACAGCGGACGGCACCTGGCAGCACGCGACCGGCGTCACCGGCTGGACGTGGAAGAACGGCGTCCTGACCATCACCGCCGACAGCACGCTCGACGGCGCCACGGTCGAGGCCCGGATCACTCCCCGCGCCGACCGCTACCAGCTCGACTGGGACGTCCACGGCGGCGCACCGACGCAGCTGGGCCTCACCTACGACCTGTCGTCGGCCGGCCACTGGTACGGCCACGGCGAGGCGGAGACCCCGCAGGGCGGTCCCGGCACCAACCAGCCCTGGCCGCTCGACGCCGGCGAGGTCGACCACAAGACCTTCGGCCCGGCGTCGTACCACATGATCGACCCGTTCTGGTACACCTCCAAGTCGACCGGTCTGCGCGTCGACACCGGGAACGTCATGGACGTGGCGCTCAACAAGGGCAAGGACGGCCTCGGCAGCTTCATCATCGAGTCGCCCGACACCTACAAGGCCACCGTGTTCGTCGAGTCGACCCCGCTGGAGGTCTACCGCGACTACATCGGCATCGTCGGCAAACCCACCAAGTCCGACGCCCCGTACGAGCAGTACGCCAAGCCGCTGTGGAATTCCTGGGCGCAGTTCTACACCAAGGTCGACCAGGAGAAACTGCTCGACTACGCCACCGACCTCCACGACAACGGTCTGGACGGGCACACCATCCAGCTCGACGACAAGTGGGAGTCGAACTACGGGAATCTGACCTGGGATCCCAAGACCTTCCCCGACCCCAAGGGCCTCTCCAAGAAGATCCACGATATGGGGTTCGACTTCGGCGTCTGGGTCACCCTGTGGATCAACCTGGACTCCGCCAACTACCAGTACGCGGTCGACCACGGCTATCTGCTCATGGACGCCAAGGACAAGACCAAGCCGTGTGACGTGACCTGGTGGAACGGCGAGGCAGGGATCATCGACCTGGCCAACCCCGAGGCCAAGGCCTGGTACGAGGGCAACCTCAAGTCCCTCATGGACACGTACGACATCGACGGGCTGAAGTTCGACACCCGCTTCTTCGACGAGAGGTGCGCACCGCGCGAGGGCTCGCAGGTCACGGACTACCAGAAGCTCGGCACCCAGCTCGCCGACGAGTTCGACCTCCAGGGCGCCGGCATCCGGGTGCACTGGAACAAGACGGCCCACGAGGCCGGCTTCGTCACCCGTCAGGTCGACAAGGGCACCGGCTGGGACTCCCTGCGCGCCTCCGCCTCCCAGAACCTGGCCATCTCGACGATCGGCTACCCGTTCGTCGAGTCCGACATGATCGGCGGCTCCGGCGGCCAGCCCGCACCGACGAAGGACGTACTGGTGCGGTGGGCGCAATCCGCCTCGCTGATGCCACTGATGTACGCATCGACCTCGCCGGTGGACACCAACGACACCACCACCGGGCAGAAGGTCGACTACGACCAGGAGACGGTCGACCTCTACCGGCAGGCGATCAAGACGCACGAGAAGCTCGCCCCCTACATCTGGGACCAGGTGCAGAGCACGCTCAAGACCGGCGATCCGATCATGCGGCCGCTGTTCTTCGACTTCCCGAAGGACGAGGCGAGTTACACGGTCGCCGACGAGTGGATGCTCGGCCCGGCCGTGCTGGCCGCGCCGAAGCTGAGCACCGGAGCCACCCGCTCCGTTCATCTGCCGCCGGGCACCTGGTACGACGTGAACCAGGGCACGGTGATCCGCGGCCCCCAGACCCTCAAGGGGTACGCGGCGCCGCTCGGCGTCACGCCGGCCTTCGTCAACCTCAAGGCCAAGGGCGCCGCCAAGGCCATCAAGGCACTCAAGCGCGACGACGCGCCGGCCGCCTCCGTCCTGATCACCCCGGACGCCCCGGCCACCGACGCCGGCAAGCCGTTCCAGGTGACCACCGACGTGACCAACTGGAGCACCGGAACCATCAAGAGCGTCAAGGCAGCCCTCGGCCTGCCCGACGGCTGGAGCGCCAAGTCGGCCGGTCCGACCACCGCGAGCTCCCTCAAGAACGGCGCCACCCTCACCACCACCTGGACGGTGACCCCGGCCGAGGACGCCCGCTGGGGCAGCCATGCCCTCACCGGCACCGCCACCTACACCGGGCCCAAGGGCTCGACGAAGGTGTCGGACACCGTGCAGGCGCAGGTGAAGGCCGCCCCGGGCGGCGTGCAGGCGCCCTATCTGACGACCGACACCACCTCCGAGGACCCTCAATACGCCCAGGCCGGTGACCAGTTCGCCATCTGGGCGGGCGGCCAGGACCTGTCCGGCTGGAAGGACGAGAAGGGCGTCATCTACCGCGACGACGCGGCCGGCGAGAAGTCCACCGTGCAGGCCCAGCTGGTCTCACAGAACAGCACCTCACCGGTCGGCAAGGCGGGCATCGCCCTCGCCAACGACCTGACCGCACCCGAGAAGGGCGGCTACGCGGTACTGGCCATGACCCAGAGCTACGGACTGGAGTTCATGACCGACAGCAACGGCGACGGAAAGCTCGACACCTGGGCGGGCGGCGGCTCGAGCTACCACCCGGCGTACCTCAAGCTGACCCGGGACGCCACCACCTACACGGCGTACGCCAGCAAGGACGGCCAGACCTGGACGCAGGTCGGCACCGCCCAGGTGCCGTCGGCCGCCGGCACCGAAGACGCGGGGATGGTCGCCAGCGCGGCCAACGTCAACTACCCCGGCGAGAACATCGAAGCCGTCTTCAGCGGATTCACCGTCACCTCCTGACGCACCGGCATCACCAGCACCTCCCGGTTTCCCGGCAAGCCCCTCCTCCCCCTGAGGGCCTGCCGGGGGCCATCCCCGCTTCCCGGCAGTCCTCCCGCCCCCCAGGGCTCGCCGGGGACCACTCCCTGCACCTCCGTGAGAGAGGGAACCCAGCCCCCATGGCACGTACGTCCTCACTCGTCGCCGGCTTTGTCGCAGGTGTCGTCGTGGCCGCGAGCACCACCGCGATCGCCGTCACCGGTACGGCGACCACCAGCACCGACCTCGATTCCAAGGCCACCACCACCTGGCTGACCGTCAAGGTCGCCGACGCCATGGGCACCAGGGACACCATCACCTGGGTTCCCACCGGCTCCTTCGCCGGCTCCGCGGAGGAGCGGGTCCCGCGCTACCCGATGACCCCCGTACAGGGCAAGGACACCAAGGAGCTGAAGCTGTCCGCCGTGCGCAACGAGCAGGTCTCGGCGCAGTTGGCGATCGCCTCCGGCAAGAATCTGGACAACGTCAATGCCGTGGTCGGCGACCTCACCGGGCCCGGCGGCGCGAAGCTGTCCGGTGCCGGCACCCAGGTCCGGTTCGTCAAGTACGTGCCCGTGCAGCGCTCCAAGAGCGAGGTCGACTGGTCCGCCACCATCGACCAGGTCAGCTCCGGCAAGGAGGTGTCCGGCGACCGCAACCCGGACGTGGTCGGCGACCCGCTGGAGGAGCGGTCCTCGGTGGACGTACCCGCGTACGCGGCGCAGCCGCTGTGGTTCACCTTCCACATCCCCAAGGGGGCCAAGCCCGGCACCTACACCGGCACGGTGAAGGTCAACGCCGACGGCCGTACCCAGAGCACGTACCCGCTGACCATCGAGGTCGCTGACGCGAGCGTGCCCGACCCGAAAAACTACAGCTTCTTCCTCGACGTATGGGCGCAGCCGGAGACGATCGCCAAGAACTACGGCGTCAAGCTCTGGTCCGACCAGCACTGGAGGCTGATCGACACGTACGACCGCGACCTCGCCTCGCGCGGTCAGAAAGTCATCAACACCACCATCGTCGACAATCCCTGGCACCACCAGTGGTCGCTCGGCACCCGGCAGTCGCAGACCGCCACGCCGTACACCAGCATGGTGGGCTGGGCCTGGAACGGGAAGACGTTCTCCTTCGACTTCAGCCGCTGGGACAAGTACGTCGAGACCGCCAGACGTGCCGGTCTCGGGCCCGACATCGGCGCCTTCTCCATGCTGGCGTTCCAGGACCAGGAGCACCTCACCTACACCGACACCAGCACCGGCAAGACCGTCTACGAGAACGTCGATCTGGGCGGCGACCGCTGGCGTCAGGCGTGGGGGACGTTCCTTCCCGCCTTCGAGAAGCACCTGAAGGCCAAGGGCTGGCTGAACGACACCTACCTGTCCTTCGACGAGCGGCCCATCGACACCATGACGGTCGTCAAGAACTTCGTCCACGAGGTCGCGCCGGCCTTCGACGACCGCATCTCCGTGGCAGGTTCCATCAACACCGAAGGCGTCGCGTCCAACCTGTCGGTCGACTGGGGCGGCATCGACGCGATGACGAAGGAGAAGGTGGAGGAACGGCGCGAGGCCGGAAAGATCACGACCTTCTACGTGTACGGCTCGCCCGCCCACCCGAACACGCTGTCCTACTCGCCCGCCGTCGAGTCGCGGATGCTGCCCTGGATCTCCGCCCAGCGGGATCTGGACGGCTTCCTGCGCTGGTCGTACAACAGCTGGACCAGCGATCCCTTCAAGCAGCCGGTGTACATCTTCACGCAGGGCGACGAGTACCTGGTCTACCCGGGCAAGGACGGACCGATGTCCAGCATCCGCTGGGAGCAGCTGAAGGACGGCATCGAGGACTACGAACTCATCGCCCAGCTGCGGAAGAAGGACGGCGGCACCGACAGCGACGCTCTGACCGAGGCGCTCACCACCGCGACGCGGAACCTCGACGGCCGGACGAAGGACGTCAACGACATCGAGACCGCGCGGGCGGCCGTCGTGAAGGGGCTGACGTCATGAGGGGCAAGTGGAGATCTCTGCTCCTTGCCGGAGCGCTGACGGCCATGTCCCTGTCCGGCGCGGGTGTCGTGACACCGGCCCAGGCGGAGCAGCAGACCCCGGCGCGGCACACCGTCACCTACGACCAGTACTCCGTAAAGGTCGACGGAAAACCCCTGTACATCTGGGGTGCCGAGTTCCACTACTTCCGGCTGCCCAGCCCCGACGCGTGGCGCGACGTCCTGCAGAAGATCAAAGCGGGTGGGTTCAACGCGGTCTCGTTGTATTTCGACTGGGGTTACCACTCCTCCAAGCCGGGCTCGTACGACTTCACCGGCACCCGTGACGTGGAGCGGCTGCTCGACGAGGCGGAGCGTGCGGGCCTGTACGTGATCGCCCGGCCGGGTCCGTACATCAACGCGGAGGTCTCCGGTGGCGGCATGCCTGCCTGGCGGTCGACGCAGGCCGGCGTGAACCGTACGTCCGAGCCGGAGTACCTGAAGGCGGCCCGGGAGTGGATGAGCCGAATCAACCCGATCATCGCGCGCCACCAACTCACCCGTGGCACGGGGTCGGTGATCCTGTATCAGGTCGAGAACGAGTACCAGGGCGGTCGGCACGACGCCGACTACATGCAGACCCTCATCGACTGGGCGAAGGAGGACGGCATCGATGTGCCCACCTTCGTCAACGACGGTGGCGCCAACCAGAACTGGGTGAGCGGCAAGGGCGCCCCCGACATCTACGGCTTCGACGCCTACCCGCAGGGCTTCGACTGCAAGGACCCCGACACCTGGAAGAACCTCCCCGACTATGCGTACGTCAACGAGTGGAAGCCCGAGTCCCCGCTGATCATCCCGGAGGCACAGGGCGGCGCGTTCGACCCCTGGGGCGGCACCGGATACCAGGACTGCGCGAAGCTCACCGGCACCGACTTCACCCGGGTGTTCAGCAAGATGAACATCGCGGCCGGAGTGAGCGGCCAGTCCTTCTACATGACGTACGGCGGTACCAACTGGGGCTGGCTGGCCGACCCCAACGCGGTCTACACGTCGTACGACTACGGTGCCCCGATCAACGAGTCACGCCAACTGACTGACAAGTACCAGGAGTTCAAGCGCCTCGGCTACATGGTCAACTCCGTCACCTCGCTGGCGCGCACCGACAAGGCCGAGGCCCCGACCCCCACCGACGACGCCCTGCGCATCGACCGACGGGTCAACCCCGACGACGGCACGCAGTTCTTCACCGTGCGGCACGCCGACACCCGCGTGAAGGACAAGGACGAGACCACCCTGTCCCTCTCGGGCAAGGACGGCGACTACCCGCGCGTGCCCCAGCAGGGAACGATCACCGTCGACGGCCGGGACGCCAAACTCCTCGTCGCGGGCTATGACCTGGGTGAGAAGCAGCGGCTGGTGTACTCCACCTCGGAGATCATGACGCACGCCAAGATCGGCGGCCGGGAGGTGACGCTGCTGTACGGGCGTGCGGGCGAGGCCGGCGAGACCGTGCTGCGGTACGCCGAGCGACCCGAGGTCAAGGTCCTCGCCGGTGATGTCACCACCACCTGGGACGCCGCACGCGGCGATCTGCGGCTGAACTACACGCACAAGGGCCTGGCCCGGGTGCTGGTGAACGGCATGGAACTGCTGATCGCCGACACCGCCGAGACCGCCCACTGGTGGCGGCAGGACACCGCCGCGGGCCCGGTCCTCGTACGCGGACCGTCCCTGGTCCGTACGGCCCAACAGGTGGACGGCACGCTGAACCTGACCGGCGACTCCACCAAGTCCGCGAAGATCGAGGTCATCTCGGACGCCAAGAAGGTCACCTGGAACGGCCGCGCGGTCGCCGTCACCCAGGCGCCGCTCCCCCTCGCGCTGCCCGCGCTGACGACGTGGAAGTACAAGGAGGAGGCACCGGAGGCCGCTCCCGGCTTCGACGACTCGACCTGGACCACCGCCGACCACCTCACCGCCAACAACGCGCAGCTGGCCGGATCGCTGCCGGTCCTCGCGATGGACGAGTACGGCTTCCACCATGGCGACGTCTGGTACCGCGGCCGGTTCAGGACCACCGGTGCGGCGACCGCGCTCGCTCTCGACGCCAAGACCGGCAACACCGGCCAGTACGCGGTCTGGCTCAACGGCCGCCACCTCGGCAGCTCCGGCGACGGCGCGCACACCTTCGACATCCCGGCGGGCACGCTGAAGTCCGGCTCGGACGGCGGGGACAACGTCCTGTCCGTCCTGGTCGAGAACGCGGGCCACAACGAGGAATGGGGCCACGACTATTCCAAGGAGCCGCGCGGTCTGCTCTCCGCCGAGGTGATCGGCGGGGCCTCCACCCTCACCTGGAAGATCCAGGGCAACCGGGGTGGCGAGGACCCGGTGGACACTGCCCGGGGGCCGTACAACAACGGCGGACTGTACGGAGAGCGGGCCGGCTGGTCGCTGCCGGGATACTCCGACGGCAGCTGGAAGAGCACCACCCTGTCCCAGCAGACCGGGAAGACCGGGCCCGGGGTGCGCTGGTACCGCACCACCGCCCCGCTCCACCTGCCGCAGGGCCAGGACAACGCGCTCGCACTCGATCTCGCCGAAGCCGGGGGCAAGACCGGCTACCGCGCTCAGATCTTCGTCAACGGCTGGCTGATCGGCCGCTACCTGCCGAGCACCGGGCCGCAGACACGATTCGTCATCCCCAAGGGTCTCCTGCGCGAGCAGGGCAGCAACACCATCGCGCTGGCCGTGTGGTCCACCGAGGCCGGCGCGGGCCCGGATTCGGTCAAGCTCGTCGACCTCGGCGCCTCGGCGGGCGGGATCAAGGTCGGTACGGTGGCAGCGCCCTCGTACGACGCCACGACCTACGCCATGCCGGCCGCGGGCGCGTACGTCACGGTCGACGCCGAGCCGTTCCTCGCCACCGGCACCGCGACCAAGGTCCCCGTCACCCTCAGCGTGCCGAGGGACGCGCCGAAGGCCTCGAACGTCGCGCTGGCGCTGAAGGTTCCGGACGGCTGGACCGCGACCACCGACGACAGGACCCGTTTCGACCAGGTCCGGCCCGGCGGCACCGTGACCGCGGACTACACCGTCACCCCGCCGGGTGACCCGGTCCACTACGCCGTCCTGACCGCGACCGCCAAGCTCACCCAGCCCGGCCGTCCGGGCACCGTCACCGGTGTACGGGCTGTGCAGGTGCCACCGCCCGCGCTGTCCGCAGACGCTTATGTGAGCGACCTGACCCTGGTCAAGGCGGTCAACGGCTGGGGGCCCGTGGAGAAGGACTCCTCGAACGGGGAGGACGCGGCGGGTGACGGTCGTCCGCTGAGCATCGGCGGCACCACGTACACCAAGGGCCTCGGCGTCCACGCGAACAGCCAGGTCCGGGTCTATCTCGGCGGCGGCTGCACCCGCTTCACCGCCACCGCCGGGGTGGACGACGAGGTCGGCGACGGCGGCAGCGTCTCCTTCCAGGCGATCGCCGACGGCCGCTCGCTCACCACGACCCCGGTGGTGCGGGGCTCCGACGGCGGCACCGACATCGACGTGGATGTGAGCGACGCCCGTTGGCTGGACCTGGTGGTCGACGGTGCCGGCGATGTCTCCTCGGACCACGCCGACTGGGCCGACGCCAAGCTGACCTGCGCGGGAGGCTCCTCGTGAACCTCGCCCGAGTCGGACGTCTGAAGGCCCTGCTGTCCGCGGCGCTGGTTTCCGTACTGCTCGGGGCCCTCGCCGCCGCGGTGCCCGCGCACGCCACGGTTTCGGCCGACGCCGCAGTCGCCAAGCCCAAGCCCCACACGGTCAGTTACGACAAGTACTCCGTCAAGGTCGACGGCAAGCGGCTCTTCGTCTGGTCCGGGGAGTTCCACTACTGGCGGCTGCCCAGTCCCGATCTGTGGCGCGACGTGCTCCAAAAGATCAAGGCGAGCGGCATGAACGCCGTCTCGATCTACTTCGACTGGGGTTACCACTCCCCCGCGAAGGGCCGCTACGACTTCACCGGGATCCGTGACGTCGACAAGCTCCTCGACATGGCCGAGGAAGCCGGGCTCTATGTCATCGCCCGGCCCGGCCCGTACATCAACGCCGAGACGGACGGCGGAGGGTTCCCCGGCTGGCTGATGACGCAGAAGGGACAGGCCCGCTCCACCGACCCCGAATACCTCGACGCCGCCCGCGAGTGGCTCAAGGAGATCGACAAGATCCTCGCCCGCCACCAGGTCACGAACGGCACCGGTCCGGTGCTGCTCTACCAGGTCGAGAACGAGTTGTACGACCCCGAAGGCCGCGACTACATCGTCGATCTCTCCAAGCAGGTGCGGGCCGACGGCATCACCGTGCCTCTCGTCGGCAACGAGCCGATGCCGCAGTACGCGGGCGGCGAGGGCCTGGACTTCGTCGGCGAACTGGACCAGTACAACTCCTTCTGCAAGGGCGAGTGGTGGCTGCCCACGCTCAAGCGGCAGCAGGACGACGCACCGCTGTCGATCTTCGAGGCGGGCACCGGCTGGTTCCAGACCTGGGGCGACACCGGCTACGAGAAGTGCCCGGAGAAGATGGGCCCCGCCTACCAGAAGATCGTCAACAAGCACGAGGTCATGCAGGGCACGACGATCGAGAACCTGTACATGACCTACGGCGGCACCAACTGGGGCTGGCTCGCCGACCCGCGCCAGGTCTACACCTCGTACGACTACGGCGCACCGATCAGTGAGCCGCGCCAGACCGGCGCCGACTACGACGAGATGAAGCGGCAGGGCCTCTTCTACACCACCACCGCCCCGCTCACGGCCACCGATCCGGCCGACGCACCCGCCTCCTCCGACAACGCCGTGCACATCGAGGCGCGTGCCAACCCGGACACCAAAACCCAGTTCCTCTACCTCCGGCACGGCGACCCGATGGCCGACGCCGACGCCACCACCACCTTCGACTGGAAGACCCCGGACGGGACCTATCCGGTCACCGCCCGGCTCAACGGCAAGACCGGCAAGATCCTCGTCGCCGGCCATGACCTCGGCGGCGGCCAGCGGCTCGTCTACTCCACCAGCGAGCTGCTGACCAGCGCGAAGACCGGTGGCCGTACACAAGCCGTGCTGTACGGCGGCGAGGGCGACCCCGGGCAGACGATGCTCCGCTACTCCGCCAAGCCCAAGGTCACCGTGCTCGACGGCAAGGCCGACGTCAGCTGGGACGCCGAGCGCGGCGATCTGAAGCTGGACTACACGCACTCCGGCGTCACCCGGGTCCTCGTCCAGAGCGCCGGCCGCCCCGATCTGCTGCTGCTCATCGGCACCGACGCCGAGGCCGCCGGCTTCTGGCGGCAGGACACGGCAGCCGGTCCGGTCCTGGAACGCGGCACCGAGCTGGTCCGCACGGCCTCCGTCACCGGCCTGGGGACGACCCTCGCCCTCACCGGCGACGCGAAGAAGGCGGGCCCGCTGGAGGTCTTCGCCCCGTCCGGCGTACGGAACGTCACCTGGAACGGCGTACCCCTGAGCGTGAAACCGACCTCCTCCGGCAGCCTGCTTGGCACCGTGCCGGGCCCGAAGGACGTCAGGCTCCCCGAGCTGACCGGCTGGAAGACGTCCGCCGAAACCCCCGAGGCCGCCCCCGGCTTCGACGACTCGTCCTGGACGTACGCCGACAAGCTGACCACCGACAACCCGACCAAGCCCGGGACTCTGCCGGTGCTCTACCAGGACGAGTACGGGTACCACTACGGCTACGTCTGGTACCGGGGCCGCTTCAAGGCCACCGGCACCGAGAAGTCCCTCTCCCTGACCGCCTACGCCACCAACCCGGACACCGGCTCGGCCGCGGTGGGCGCGTACTCGGTGTGGATCAATGGGAAGTTCGCCGGGACGAGTCAGACCGGCCGCAAGACCTTCCCCATCGCCGACGGTCTGCTGCACAAGGGCAAGGAGAACGTGGTCTCCGTCCTGGTCGGCACCATGGGCCACAACGAGGACTTCACCTGGAACAGCGACGACCACAAGCAGCCGCGCGGCCTGACCACGGCATATCTGGCCGGGTCCGACGCGCAGATCACCTGGCGTGTCCAGGGTGCGAGGGGCGGCGAGCAGCCCGTCGACCCGGTGCGCGGGCACATGAACAACGGCGGTCTGTACGGGGAGCGTTCGGGCTGGACCCTGCCCGGATTCCCCGACGGGTCGTGGGACGCGGCCACGCTGCCGACGAGTGATACCACTGCCGGTATCGCCTGGTACCGCACCACCTTCAACCCCAAGCTGCCCAAGGGCCAGGACGTCTCCGTCGGCGTCACGGTCACCGACAACCCCGACCGCGACTACCGCGCCCTCATCTATGTCAACGGCTGGCTGATGGGGAACTACGTCAACGACACCGGCCCCCAGCACACCTTCCCCATCCCCAACGGCATCCTGCGCGCCGACGGCAAGAACACCATCGCCATCGCCTCGTGGAGCGAGGACGCCAAGAGCGGCGGCCTGGGCAAGGTCGGCCTGACCACGCTCGGCAATGTCAGGTCCTCGCTGCGGGTCGCCGATGTGGCCGCCCCGGCCTACGACGCCGCCGCCTACGCCGACCCGGTCACCCCGGCGCGGGTGACCGTCGACGCCCCTGACAGTGTCGAGCCGGGCACCGCCTACCAGGTCACGGCGACGGTATCCGTACCGGGCAACGCCAAGGCGCTCAGTGGCCTCAGCCTGAGGCCGAAGCTGCCCGACGGCTGGACCGCGACCCCGGCTGATCCGGTGAAACTCGGCACCCTCGAACCGGGTGGCTCGGCGAAAGCGCGGTGGACCGTCACCGTGCCCGCCGACCAGAGGACCGGCACCGTCGCGATTCTCCGCGCCACCGCCGACTTCACCCGGGCCGGCAAGCCCGGTTCCGTGACCGGGGAACAGGTGGTGGCGGCGCAGCCACCACCGCTCACGACCGGCGAACACTACGTCAGCGATCTGCCGTTCGCCTCCAGCAGCAACGGCTGGGGTCCGGTCGAACGCGACCAGTCCGTCGGCGAGAACGCCGAGGGCGACGGCCTGCCGCTCACCCTCCACGACACCGTCTACGAGAAGGGCCTCGGCACACACGCCGCCAGCAGCGTGCAGGTGTGGCTCGGCGGCACCTGCACCACGTTCCACGCCGCGCTCGGCCTCGACCAGGAGACCTACGGCCGGTCCGACGGCCCGGCCACCGTCACCTACACCGTCCTCGCCGACGGAACACCCGTCTACGAGAGCGGCACCGTCGACCGGGACACCGCGACGAAGAACATCGACGTCGACGTGGCAGGCGCGCGGCGGCTCGAACTCGTCGTCTCGGACGCCGGGGACGGCAACGCCCTCGACCACGCCGACTGGGCCGACGCCAAGCTGACCTGCGGCGGTGGTGCCTGATGCCGCCTACGGCGAGACGAACCGTCCGCTGCGGCTCGGCGGCGCTGGCGCTGGCCGCCCCGCTGCTGGGCACGGCGCCGGCGGCCGCCGACTCCGGGCCGGTCACCGTCACGACGCCCGCCTACGAACTGCGCGTCGCCACGGACCGGTTGACCGTCACCACCGTGAAAAAGGGCCGGACCGTACTGGCCACCGCACCGGCGGCGTTCCGGTTCCGGATCGGCGCCGACTGGCACATCGTCCGGGAGGTCACCGGCAGCACCCGTGACGGCAACACCCTGCGCGTCACCGCCGCCACCGACCTGCCGGGCGTCACCGTCGATCTGCGGATCGCCCTGCGCTCCGACCGGTACGACATGAACTGGTCCCTGTCGGGCGCCCGGGCCGACACGCTCAGCACGGCGTACGACCTGAACAGTGCCGGGCACTGGTACGGGCACGGCGAGAACAGCGACCAGACCGTCCAGCCGTGGCCGCTGGACTCCGGGCAGGTGGTGGACACCGGGTTCAGCCCGGCGTCCTACCAGGTGGTCTCCCCCTTCTGGTACACCTCCAGTGCCACCGGACTGTGGGCGGACACGAACGACCCGATGGACGTGCGGATCAACTCCGGCGGCAACGGGCTCGGCGAGTTCACCGTCACCGGAGACCGGCCCGCCGCCTCCACGGTGTTCGTCGAGGACACCCCCGCGGCGGTGTACCGGGACCACATCGCGCTGGTCGGCAGACCCGAACGCTCCGACATCCCCTACGAGCAGTACGCCACCCCGCTCTGGAACTCCTGGGCGCAGCTCTACGGCGAGCAGACCCAGGAGAACGTCCTCGCCTGGGCCCGCGCGCTGGCCGGCGCCGGGCTGGGCGGGCACGCGGTGCAGGTCGAGGAGAGCGTGATCGCCTCCGACTTCGGCGAACGCTTTCCCGATCTGCGCGCCCTGTCCAGGCAACTCGGCGCCCTCGGCTTCGACCTCGGCATGTGGACGGGCCTGTACATGCCCGAGACAGCCGCCGACTTCTCCGAAGCCGTCGACAACGGCTATCTGCTGAAGGACCCGTCCGACCCGTCCAAGCCGTGCCTGTTCACCTGGTGGAACGGCCGCCAGACCGGGTTGATCGACCTGGCCAACCCTGCCGCCCGGCAGTGGTACACCGACGATCTCAAGGCCCAGACAAGCGAGTTAGGGGTCGCCGGCTTCAAGTTCGACACCGCTTTCTTCGACGACCGGTGCGCCCCCTACCCGGGGGCCACCCGCGCCGACTACGTGAAGTACGGCACCGAGCTGGCCGACGCGTTCGACCAGCAGGGAGCCGGGCTGAGGGTTGCCTGGAACGCCGCGCAGGCCAAGGGCTTCGCCACCCGCACGGCAGACAAGCCGACCACCTTCGCGGGGCTGCGTGCCGCCGTCTCGGCCAACCTGGCGGTCTCCACGATCGGTTACCCGTTCGTGGAGACCGACATGATCGGCGGCTCGCTCGGCTACCCGCCGCCCACCAAGCAGGTCCTGGCCCGCTGGGCGCAGGCGGCCTCCCTGATGCCGCTGATGTACGCCTCGACCTCGCCCACCGGCGTACGGGACGCGACGACCGGCGAGTGGGTCGGTTACGACCGCGAGACGGTCGACCTCTACCGGCAGGCGATCAAGACGCACGAGAAGCTCGCCCCCTACATCTGGGACCAGGTGCAGGGCACGCTGAAGACCGGCGATCCGATCATGCGGCCGCTGTTCTTCGACTTCCCGAAGGACGAGGCGAGTTACACGGTCGCCGACGAGTGGATGCTCGGCCCGGCCGTGCTGGCCGCGCCGAAGCTCGACGAAGGCACCACCCGGGACGTCTTCCTGCCCACCGGAACGTGGCGGGACGTCACCAACGGCAAGGTCGTCCGCGGCCCCGTGACGCTCAGGGGGTACGCGGCGCCGCTCAGGGTGACCCCGGCGTTCGTGAACCTCAGGGCCGAGGGCGCCGCCAAGGCGTACCAGGCGCTCGCGCGCACCGGCGCGGAACAGCAAACGGAACGATAAGGGGCGTCAGATGCTTGGGATACGCGGCAGGCTCGCGGCATTACTCATGGCGGTCTCGGCCGTCGTGGCGGGGACGGTGGCACCCGCCGAGGCCGGTCAGCAAAGCGCTCGACTCGCCTGGACGGGCACCTGGGCGACGGCGGCCAGCGAGCACTACGAGGTCTCGGGGATGTCCGAGGCGACGGTACGGATGCCGGTGCACACCAGCGTCGGCGGCTCATCCGTGCGCATCCGGCTGACCAACGCCTACGCCACCGACCCGGTGACGATCGGGCACGCGACCGTGGGCCTGCGAGACGGGGGTTCCGCCGTGGCGCGCCCGTACGACGTGCGGTTCGGCGGGAAGCGCGCGGTCACCATCCCGGCGGGCGGCCAGGCTGTGAGCGACCCGGTCGGACTCGCCGTGCCGGCCCTGACCGACCTGGTCGTCAGTCTCCATCTGCCCGGCCAGGTCACGCACATCACCGATCACTGGTGGGCGCAGCAGACCGTGTACTGGACCAACTACGGGGCGGGCGACCACACCGCCGACACCTCCGGCGGCGCCTACACGTGGACCACCACGAGCTGGCCCTTCCTCAGCGGCGTCGATGTGACCGCGCCGAGGACCGGGGCGGTGGTGGCGCTCGGCGACTCGATCACCGACGGGTCCTACTCGACGGCCGACACCAACCGGCGCTGGCCCGACCTGCTGTCGGCCCGGCTGAACGCCTGCCTGCCGGGCGCCGGAGTACTCAACGCGGGCATCACCAGCAACCGGATCACCGCCGGGAGCGCGACGAATCCCTCGGCGCTCGACCGGCTCGACCGTGACGTGCTCTCCCAGCCGGGGGCGCGGACCCTGATCCTCTTCGAGGGGATCAACGACCTCGGCGGGGCGAGTGCCGAGCAGATCATCGCCGGGATGACCGAGATCGCCGCCCGGGCGCACCAGCGCGGGATGCGGGTCGTCGGCGCCACGATCACTCCGTACAAGGACTTCACCTGGGGCGGTTGGAGTGAGGAGACGGAAGCGCGGCGACAGCAGGTCAACGCGTTCGTCCGGGGCTCCGGCACGGTCTTCGACGACTACGCCGACTTCGACCGGGCGGTCCGGGACCCGGCGGATCCGCAGCGGCTGGGCGCGGCGTACGACTCCGGTGACCATCTGCACCCCAACGACGCCGGCATGAAGGCATTCGCCGACTCCATCGACCTGACATCGCTCGGCCTCGGCCGCGGCTGTTCCTGAGGAGGAACCGTGTCCAGACGGCTTGAACACCCGCGGGGGTATCGAAGATTCGCAGTGCTGGCCACAGCGTTGGCGGCCACCGTGGCAGCTCTGCTTCCGGTGGCACCGGCCGCGGCCGAGACCACAGCGCGGGGGTGGACGGGGACGTGGGCGACCGCCCAGCACGCCGCGTACGACCCGGGCACCTCGGAGGTGACGGTTCGGATACCGGTACGGGTGAGCGCCGGCGGGTCGGGCGTACGCATCCGCCTGACCAACGACTTCACCACCGAGCCGGTGACCATCGGACACGCGACCGTCGGACTCCGGGACGGCGGATCCGCCGTCACGAAGCCGCAGAGGCTGCGGTTCGGCGGGAAGAGCGGGGTGACGATCGCGGCCGGCGGGCAGGCGGCCAGCGATCAGGTCCAGCTCACCGTTCCCGCCCGCAGCGACCTGGTCGTCAGCCTGTACTTCCCCGGCCGGCTCACTCACATCAGCCAGCACTGGATGGGCCTCCAGACCGTCTACTGGACACCCGACGGCGGCGGCGACCACGCCTCGGACGCCGACGGGGACGCCTTCACCAAGACCGACTCCACCTTCCCGTTCCTCACCGGTGTCGACGTACAGGGCGGCAACGCGGCGGGTGCCGTGGTGGCGCTCGGTGACTCCATCACCGACGGCGCGGCCTCCACCTCGAACGCCAACCGGCGCTGGCCCGACTATCTGGCGGGGCGGCTGTCCGCCTGTACGGCCACCGCCGGAGTGCTGAACGAGGGCATCAGCGGCAACCGGATCACGGCCGGGGTGGACGGCAACCCGTCGGCGCTGGACCGGCTGGAGCGCGATGTGCTGTCGCAGCCGGGTGCCCGGACGGTGGTCCTCTTCGAGGGCGTCAACGACCTCAGTTGGGGCGGTGCCACCGGTGATCAGGTGATCGACGGCATGAAGGAGATTGTGCGCCGCGCCCACGAACGCGGGCTGCGCGTGATCGGCGCGACGGTCGTGCCGTATCGCGGCTGGGGCGACTGGTGGACCGAGACCAAGGAGGCCGACCGGCAGAAGGTCAACACGTTCGTCCGTGACGGCGGCGTCTTCGACGACTACGCCGACTTCGACAAGGCCGTACGGGACCCGGACGACCCGACCCGCTACGCCGCCGCGTTCGACTCCGGTGACCATCTGCACCCCAACGACGTCGGGATGAAGGCCTTCGCCGACGCCGTCGACCTCACCACTCTCGGGGCGGGCCGCGACTGCCCGTCGGCCCGCGTGCGGCTCACCCCGTACCGGCCGACCCTGCAGGCAGGCGGCGACGGCACGGAGATCAAGTCGACCGTCACCAACACCGGCAGCAAAATGGTCACCGAGGTCAGCACGCGCCTCGCCCTCCCCGACGGCTGGTCCGCCGAACCGGCCGGCAGCACGAGGACCCGCTCCCTCGCCCCGGGTGACAGCGCCACCGTCACCTGGACGGTGACCCCGGCGGCCGACGCCGCCTGGGGCACCCACGAGATCGGCGTACGCACCTCCTTCGTCCAGGACGGCCGGACCCGCCGCGACTCCGACAGCGTGGACGCCACGGTGACCCCCGCTCCGTCCGCGGTGCGAGCGCCGTATCTGACGACCGCGACCACCGAGCAGGCCCAATTCGCCCAGAACGGCGAGCAGTTCGCCATCTGGGCGGGCGGCCAGGACCTGTCCGGCTGGAAGGACGAGAAGGCGGCGGTCTACCTCGCCGACGCCGCGCCGCCGTCCGGCACCGTGACCGCCCGGGTCGTCGGTCAGACCGGCAGCGGCCCGTCCGCCAAGGCGGGGATCGCCGTGGCCAACGACCTCACCGCGCCCGAGGCCGGCGGGTACGCGGTGCTCACCATGTCCGCGCAGTACGGCCTGGAGTTCATGACCGACAGCGACGGCGACGGAAAGCTCGACACCTGGGCCGGGGGCGGCAGTTCCTACCACCCGGCCTGGCTGAAGATCGTCCGCGCGGGCACCGCCTACACCGCGTACGCCAGTTCCGACGGCACCGCCTGGCAGCAGGTCGCCGGCGCCACCGTTCCCTCCGCGAGCGGCACCGGCGACGCCGGTCTGATCGCGAGCGCGGTCAACCTCAACTACCCGGGCCAGATCACGACCGCGCTTTTTGACTCCTTCTCCACCCACGAGTGAGAGGCATGTTGATGCGAGTCAACCGCAGACACTTCATGACCACCGCTGCCGCCCTCGGCGGCGCGGTGCTGCTCGCCCCGCCCGGCACCGCCCAGGCCCTCACCCAGGGTGCGACGCTCGACGCCTCGGGCATCCCCGACTACCAGCCCACCAAGGCATCCCTCGACACCCACCCGGTGCCGCGCTGGTACAAGGACGCCAAGTTCGGCATCTTCGTGCACTGGGGCATCTACTCGGTGATCGGCGGCGCGACACCGAGAAGCGCCTCCGAGTGGTACCTGTGGTACCAGAGCACCAAGGACAGCGCCGAGTGGAAGTACCACCGCGACACCTACGGCGAGGACGTCACCTACGACGACCTCATCCCGCAGTTCAAGGCCGAGAAGTACGATCCCGACGCCTGGGTGAAGCTGTTCGAGCAGGCGGGCGCCGAGTACTTCGCGCTGACCAGCAAGCACCACGACGGATTCGCCCTGTATCCGAGCAAGGTGACGAACCGTCACTCCGTGGCGTACGGACCGAAGCGTGACCTCGTCGGCGAGCTGATGACCGCGGCCCGCAGACGAGGCACCGTGCGGCCCGGGCTGTACTACTCGCTCGGCGAGTTCTTCAACCCGGCGATCGGCCGGCCGATGCGCAACTTCTACACCGACGAGGAGATCCCGATGACCGGCTACAAGCCGGTCCAGGACTACGTCGGGGACTACGAGCTCAAGCAGCTGTACGAGATCGTCGACCGCTACGACCCGGAGCTGCTCTGGGCGGACGGACAGTGGTTCCGGCCCACCGGCAACCCGCCGTGGCGCAGCGAAGAACCCATGGCCCACTACTACAACCAGGCCAAGAACCGTAAGCACCCCAAGGGTGTCGTGATCAACGACCGCTTCGACACCCACTTCGACTTCGCGACGTACGAGCAGCGCACCAACCCCACGATGGATCCCCAGAAGTGGGAGTGCTGCATGACCATCGGCTACTCCTGGGGCTACAACAAGCACGAGCCGGACGAGGACTACAAGACCTCCGAGTTCCTGATCCAGCTGCTCGCCGACGTGGTCAGCAAGAACGGCAACCTGCTGCTCAACATCGGCCCCAAGCCGGACGGCACGATCCCCGAGATCATGCAGGAGCGACTGAAGGACATCGGCGCCTGGCTGAAGGTCAACGGCCCCGCGATCTACGGGTCGACGCCCTGGGTGCGGGCGGAGGAGGAGGGCAGTGCGCTCGGCATCCGCTACACCGTCTCCCCCGGCAAGTTCAACATCATCGTGCTGGGCAAGCCCACCGGCACCCTCTCGGTGCCCGGCGACATCCCCATCAGCGCCACGTCCCGGGTCCGGCTGCTCGGCACGAGCGGCAGCCTGCGGTGGACCCGCCGTGACGGAAAGATCAACATCACCGTCCCGTCCTCCCTGCCCAGCGACATCGCCAACGTCTTCACCGTCGACTGGGTCCGGTGAGCCGCATGGGAATCAGCAACGGTACCCGGTTCGACATCCTGGGCCCCACCCTCACCGTCACCACGCAGCCGGCCGAGCCGGCGGGCGGTGACGCGGTCACCGCCACCGCGGTCCTCACCAACGACTGCCCTTTCCCCCTCCTCAACGCCGTGCTCCATCTGATCAACCCCCGAGCCACCACGGCGGCGAAGACCATCCCGCTCGGCGACCTGCGGCCCGGTGCGAGGACAACCCGGCGCTGGGAGACGTCGATCCCCGCCGACGTGGCCGGGAACGTGTCGTTCACCGCGCACGTGGTCTTCGACGTCGACCAGCACAGCAGCGACTGCGCGCGGTCCGCGAAGACGTTCACGGTGCCCTACGAGCCCAATGGGGTGCGGGACCCGTACCGGACGTTCGCCACCACCGACGACGCGAAGTTCGGCCAGTACGGCAGCCAGTTGGTGATCTGGGCGGGCGGCCGCGACTTCTCCGGCGGCACCGACGAGAAGGGGGGCATCCTCCTTCCCGGCTCCGCCGCCGGGTCGAGCGTGGTGCAGGTCGAGACGGTCAGCCTCACCGGGAGCGACAACCCCACCGCCAAGTACGGGATCGCCGTCGCCAACGACCTGACCGCGCCGGAGGAGGGCGGTTACGCCGTATTCACCATGTCGCAGTCGTACGGCGTGGAGTTCATGACCGACAGTGACGGCAACGGACACCTCGACACCTGGGCCGGCGGCGGCGCTTCCGCCCATCCCGCCTGGCTGCGACTGGTCCGCTCCGGCACCACCTTCACCGCTTACACCAGTACCAACAACGGCCTCTCCTGGAACGAGATCGCGAGCGCGACCGTGCCCTCCGCGAGCGGCGCCCTGGACGCGGGCCTGGTGGCGAGCGCCGTGAACCTCAACTACCCCGGCACGACGGTCCAGGCCGTGTTCGACCACTTCACCGTGGAGGCGTCGTGATCTCCTACCGTCCCGAGCAGGACTTCCTCTCGCCGCCCGTCTCGCTCACCGTCACCCCCTCCGCACTCGAGGCCGGCAAGGCCGTGACCCTGACGGCCACCCTCACCAACACCGCCGCGATCGCGCTGCGCGGCACCGTGCTCTACCTCGCCGTGGACGACTCCGCCCAACAGGACGGTTTGGGCGACCTCGCGCCGGGACGGTCGGTGACCCGCACCTGGCGGACCCGGCTCGCCGACGACGCCGAGGGCCGGATCGTGTTCACCGCGCACGCCCTGTTCGACGTCCACCCGCACGGCTCCGACTGCACCCGCGCCACCTCCACCGCCCTGCTGCCGTACCGCTCGTTGCCCGCGGCGTTCGACAACGCGGGGATCTCCTCGGACGACGCCCGCACCGTCGCGAACATCGACGGCTCGAACTCCAGTCTGTCCGCCGAGGCGCTGGCGTCGGCGGGGCTGACTCCGGGGGCCACGGTCACCTACGAGGGGGTGCCCTTCACCTGGCCGGACACCCGGCCAGGGAGCAAGGACAACGTCATCTCCTACGGCCAGACCGTGCTGCTGTCCGGCTCCGGTTCCCGGTTGTCCTTCCTCGGCACCAGCACCTGGGGCGAGGGCAAGGGCGACGGCAAGGTCGTCTACGCCGACGGCACCGAGCAGGCGTTCTCGGTCGCCGTCCCCGACTGGTACGGCGCGAACTCCTCCGCCGCGGTGGTGCTGCCCTACCGCCACACCAGCTCAGGGCGGGACGACAACCCCGTCAGCCTGTTCACCTTCGGTGTCGATCTTGCGGCCGGCAAGGAGCTGCGCTCCGTGGTTCTGCCCAAGGTCAGCGACGGCATCCAGGAGGGCGTCGCCGCCCTGCACATCTTCGCCTTGACGATCACGCCGATCAACTGAGCTCTGCGGAAGGACGTTCATGCACGACAACCGAGAACCCCTCGGCATCCCAGGGGTCACCCGCAGACGGATCCTCACCGGCGCCGTCGTGCTGGGCGGCGCCGCGATGCTGCCCCTTCCGCAGGGCGCGTACGCGGCCGACGGCACCCTGTTCGACACGGCGCCCGCGGCGGCCGCGCTGAAGCGTCTGCTTCCCGACCATTACCAGCAGCTCACCCTGCGGGCCGTCAACGACACCACCGACCGCTTCCGGGTCACCGGCCGGGCCGGGCACATCACGGTGGAGGGCACCAGCCCCGCCGTGCTGCTCACAGGCCTCCACACCTACCTGCGGCGGACCGCGCACGCCTCCGTCTCCTGGACCGGCGAGCAGGTGACCCTGCCGCGCACCCTCCCCGCGCCCGCCACGGCGATCACGGGAACGGCCAACGTGCCGCACCGCTTCGCCTTCAACGACACCAACGAGGGCTACACCGGCGCCTACCGCGACTGGGACGCCTGGCAGTACGAGTTGGACGTGCTGGCCGTGCACGGAGTCAACCGGGTCCTCGTCTACATGGGCGGCGACGCCGTCTACTACGACACGTTCCGTCAGTTCGGCTACACCGACGCCGAGATGCGCGCCTGGATCCCGGCCCCCGCCCGCCAGCCCTGGTGGCTGCTGCAGAACATGTCGGGCTTCGGCGGGCCCGTCTCCCGGCAGCTCATCGAGAAGCGTGCCGTGCTAGCCGAGAAGATCATCGACCGGGTACGTGACCTGGGCATGACGCCGGTGCTGCCGGGCTACTACGGCAGCGTCCCGGACGACTTCCCCGCCAAGCACGGCGGCGACGCGGCGGTGGTGGCGCAGGGCACCTGGGGCGCCTTCAAACGCCCCGACTGGCTCGACCCGCGCACGACAGCCTTCGAGGACGTGGCCGCCACTTTCTACCGTGCCCAGAAAAAGCGGTTCGGCGAGAGCACGATGTACAAGATGGACCTGCTGCACGAGGGCGGCAACGCCGGTGACGTGCCGGTGGGTGAGGCCGCGGGGGCCGTCGAGGCGGCACTGCAGAAGGCCCACCCGGGGGCCGTCTGGGCGATCCTCGGCTGGCAGAACAACCCGGCCAAGGAGCTGCTCGACGGCGTCGACAAGAGCCGGATGCTGATCGTGGACGGCCTGTCGGACCGCTACACCACCGTCACGGACCGGGAGAGCGACTGGGGCGGCACCCCGTACGCCTTCGGCAGCATCTGGAACTTCGGTGGCCACACCCCGATCGGCGCCAACGCCCCGGACTGGGTGGACCAGTACCCCAAGTGGCGTGACAAGAAGGGCAGTTCGCTCGCCGGTATCGCGGCGATGCCCGAGGGGGCGGACAACAACGCGCCCGCCCTCGCCCTCCTCACCGACCTGGCCTGGACGCCCGGCACCGTGAACCTCGACGACTGGTTCGCCGCGTACGCCCTCTCCCGCTACGGCGGCCCCGACCGGCACGCGGCCGCGGCCTGGCAGACGATCCGCGACACCGCGTACAACATGTCCCGCGCGGACAGCTGGAGCGAGGCACCCGACGGCCTGTTCGGCGCCCGTCCGAGCCTGACGGCGAACAAGGCCGCCGCCTGGGGGCCGGAGAAGGACCGCTACGACACCACGGCCTTCGATGCCGCACTCACCGAACTCCTCGCGGTACAAACGGGGTTGAGGGGCAGCTCGGCCTACCGGTACGACGTCGTCGACGTGGCCCGGCAGGTCCTGTCCAACCGCAGCCGGGTCCTGCTGCCGCAGATCAAGGCCGCGCACGACGCCGGGGACAAGGCCCTCTTCGGCAAGCTGACCAAGACCTGGCTGAGCTGGATGGACCTCCTCGACGACCTGCTGGCGACCTCCGGCCCGCATCTGCTCGGGCGGTGGCTCGCCGACGCGCGATCCTGGGGCGCCGACCGGGCCGAGAAGGACCGCCTCGAGTACGACGTCCGCTCCCTCATCACCACCTGGGGCGGACGCGCAAGCAGTGAGGAGGGCCTGCACGACTATGCGAACCGGGAGTGGTCCGGACTGGTCGGCGGCCTGTACCGCACTCGCTGGTCGACGTACTTCAACGCGCTCGCCACGGGAAAGGACCCGGCGACGATCGACTGGTTCGCCCTGGAGGACCGCTGGGCGCACGCGCACGAGACGCACCCGACCGATCCCCACGGCTCCTCGTACGTCCTGGCCCGCAGCGTGCGCGACCTGCTCGCCGCCACTCCGTACCAGGCGACCCTCACGGCGGGTGTCGACCGGGGAGCGGTGGCCGAGGACACGCCCGCGACGGTGACGGTCACCTTCACCAACAGGAACGGGTTCACGGCGGCACGCGGCGTGACCCTTTCCCTCACGGCCCCCGAGGGCATGGCAGTCAAGGCGCTCGATCAGGTGAGCAAGGCGTCGGTGGCGTCCGGCGCGACGTTCGCCGCTCGCTTCGAGGTCTCTCTGGCGGGTGCGCCTACGGAGCTGGTCGGCCGGGTCGTCGCGGCGGCGGCGTACGCGGGTGGCGGAAAGGCGGTGGCGCCGGTACGGCTGATGGCCGCGGCCGGGGTCGGTGACCCGTACCGCACGGTCTCCTACAACGACGCGGTGTTCGGCCAGGCCGGCGACGAGATCGCCATCGAGGGCGCGGGGGCCGACCTGTGGGGCGGCACCAACGAGTTCGGGACGGTGTACCGGGCGGGCGCGTACGGCGACAAGACGGTGGCCCAGGTCACGGTCACGTCCCAGGACGCGTCCGGAGGCTGGGCACGGGCGGGCCTCATCGTCCGCAACGACCTGGGCACTCAGGGCAGCGCGGGCTATGTGAACCTGGCGATCACACCGTCCAACGGCTGTGCGCTGAGCTGGGACGCGGACGGTGACGGCCGTTTCGACTCGATCGAACTGTCGGGCTCCTTCACCGCGCCGGTGCGGCTGCGGCTGACCCGGTCCGGCGCCTCGTACACCGGTCAGGCCAGCACGGACGGCGTCACCTGGACGACCGTGGGCACGGCCACGCCGGGAGGCGCGGCCGCCACCCAGGACGTCGGGGTGTTCATGACCGCGGCCAACGGCTGGACCGACGGACGGGGCATCGCCACGTTCGACGGGTTCACGGTGACCTGATCCGGCGTGACCGCGACGCCGGCGGTCACACGACCGGGCGGAAGCGATCCGCCAGTGGACCAGGGGTGTCCAGCCACTCACCGATGAGCGTGACGGCACCCTCCACCAGTGCGTGCGGGGCGCCGGAGGCTTCGACCGAGGTGCGGGCGATGGCGGCGAGTTGAGGGTCGGTGAGGGCGAAGACCGTACGGGCTGTCTCGTACTCCTCGAGCAGGCCCGGGCCGAACAGGAGGGGGTCGTCGGCGTTGAGGGTGCACCTGACTCCGGCGTCCAGCAGGAGCGGCAGAGGGTGCGCGGACAGGGACTCCACGACGCCGAGGGCGACGTTGGAGGTGGGGCAGACGTCGAGGACCACGCCCTCCGCGGCGAGGCGGACGAGGAGATCGGGGTCCTCAACCGCCCGGACACCGTGGGCGACCCGTCGGGCGCCGAGCCTGTCGAGTGCGGCTCGCACACTCGCCGGGCCGGCGAGTTCCCCCGCGTGCGGAGCGGAGATCAGCCCGGCGTCCCGGGCTATGGCGAATGCCTCGGCGAACGGCTCAGGGGCGTTTCGGGCCTCGTCCCCGGCCAGACCGAAGGCGACCACCCCGCTTCCCGCACGCCGGGCCGCGAGGCGGGCGGCCTCAACGCCCTCCGCCGGGTCCCCGTCACGCCGGGCGAACACCAGGACGCCGAAGCCGATACCCAGCCCGGCAGCGGTACGGCGGCCCTCGTCGATCACCAGGTCCATCAGGTCCAGCGCGGCGTCCGGATCGGTCTCGTAGGTCAGGGGGTTGACGTGCGGCTCGATCCATACCGCTCCGTCCGCGGCGGCATCCTCGACCACTTCGCGCACCAGCCGCAGAAGGTTCTCCCGCGGCCCCTCACGCACCAGCCGCGCAGCGACACGATACGAGGACGTGAAGTCCTCGAACGACCTGCCATGGCTCGAGTCCGGGATCCGTTCACCGCGCTCGTCCGCCAGCTCCACGAGCGTGGCGGGGCGCATCGCGCCTTCGAGATGGAGATGGAGATGGGCCTTCGGCAGCCGGGCCAAGCTTCGCATGCCATATCACCCCACAACGCGCTATAGGTGCCGGTGTTCACCGAGGTGTCGGAGCGATTCCGCCCAGGCGGCCGGTGAGAGCCTGGGATGCCTCGACGACCTGTCGTCCGATCTCCGCGAGACGGTCGTGTGTCACCCGGGAGGCCGGGCCGGAGATGCTGACCGCCGTGACGACGGCGCCGCTGTGGTTGAAGGCGGGTGCGGCCACGCAGCGGATGTCGAGTTCGTTCTCCACGTCGTCGACGGCGTAGCCGCGCTCACGGATGCGGGCGAGTTCGGCGTGCAGTTGCTCGGGTGAGGTGATGGTGGCCGGCGTGCGGGCGGGCATGCCGGCCGCCACCACCTGGTCGAGCACGTCGTCCGCGGCGTGCGCGAGGAACGCCTTCCCGGTGGCCGTGCAGTAGGCGGGCTGCCGTCCGCCGACCCGGGAGTGCATGCGTACGGCCTGAGGGCTCTCGACCTTGTCGATGTAGACGATCTCAGGGGGGTCAAAACTGACCAGGTGCACCGCTTCGCGCACGTCCTGGGCGAGTTGGTGCAGCAGCGGCGATGCCGTGCGCCGGATGTCGAGGCGCTCCAGGTAGAGCTGCCCGAGCAAGGCGTTCTGCGGCCCGAGCCGATAGTGGCCGCTCTCCGGATCCTGATCCACCAGTCGCTCTTCGCGCAGCGGGCCGACGAGCCGCAGCACGGTGCTCTTGCTCATCTGGAGCCCGGTGGCGAGGTCGGTGAGTGAGGTGCCGTGCGGATGGCCGTCGTCCTCGGCCAGGTACATCAGGATGCTCAGCGCACGTCGCAGGGACGATGACGCGTTGCGACGAGCCCCGGGGCCGTCAGGGGTCTGATTCGCGCTGTCGAGCGAAGCCACGCGGGTTCCTCCTGCGCAGGATGCGGTGCGAGGGCGTGCGGCCCCAGCCGGTCCCGTGCGGGGGACCCGACGGCACCTTACCGAACTGCATAGCAAAACGGAATGTCACATATTGAAATCGACCGTTGACGACCGTGGGGCACCGGGCTAGCTTCTCCCCCAACGTTATGCGAAACGTGATTTTGCATAGCAGAACGTAACTGCCGATCGATGGCGATCACCCCCTTCTCCGGCCGCTCAGGCTCCCCCTCAAACCCTCCCGGAAGGGAATGCACGCGATGAGACTTCGTCACCGTACCCGCCCTCTGATGACGATTTGTATCGGTGTGACCGCTGTCGCATCACTCGCTGCCTGCAGCGCCGGCAGCGGCACCTCGGCTGCGAACCAGCAGTCCTCGACGCTCCAGGACGTCATCAAGCGCGGCACCCTCAACGTCGCCAGCTGCCTGACGTTCCCGCCGTTCGGCTCGATGGACAAGAACAACAAGCCGCAGGGCTTCGACGTCGACGTCGCCACCGCCATGGCCACCGCCCTCGGCGTCAAGGTCAAGATCGTGGACACCACGTCCGCGAACCGCATTCCCAACCTGCAGACCAAGAAGGTCGACGCGGTGGTCTGCAACTTCACCACCACCGCGGAGCGCGCCAAGCAGGTCGCCTTCAGCGACCCCTACATCGTCGCGGGTGAGGTGATGCTGGTGAAGAAGTCCAGCGGCATCTCCGCTCTGAAGGACCTCACCGGCAAGACGGTCGCCGTGACCAAGGGATCCACCAACGGCGACGCCGTCAAGGCCGGCAACCCCAAGGCGAAGATCCAGGAGTACGACACCTCCTCCGCCGCCGTGCTCGCCGTCAAGCAGGGCCAGGCCGACGCCATGGTCGAGGACTCCAACTTCCTCAACTTCCAGGCCAAGACCGACCCCTCCCTCAAGGTCACCAAGGACTCCGTCGTACCGCTGGAGTACAACGGCATAGGTGTTCCGCTGGGCGACGCCACCTGGCTGCAGTGGGTCAACACATGGCTGCGGGAGTTCAACACCTCGGGGCAGGCCAACGCCCTCTACAAGAAGTGGTTCGGCGTGGACCGCGTCTACCCGCTCAACCCGTCCTACTGAGTCCCGGCCGGGCGGCGGACACCCCCTGCCGCCGCCCCATGGAGGAGTCCCATGTTCGTTGACTGGACCTACGCCCTCCGGGACTGGGCCACCTATCTCGACGCGGCCTGGCTGTCCCTGAAACTGTCGCTCGAGGCCTTCGCGCTCGCCTTCGCCCTCGGCCTGCTCGGCGCGCTCGCCCGCAGATCCCGCTACGCGGTCCTGCGCGCGCCCGCCGCCGTCTACGTCGAGGTCATGCGCAACACCCCTGTGCTGCTGCAGATGTTCGTGGCCTACTTCGCCCTTCCGTCAGCGGGTCTGCGGCTGAGCCCGGTGCAGGCGGGAGTGCTCGCCCTCGGCGTGAACGTGGGCGCGTACCTCACCGAGATCTTCCGGGCGGGCATCCAGGCCGTCCCGCGCGGTCAGAGCGAGGCCGCCTGGGTGCTGGCCCTGAGCCCGCCGCGCACCTTCCTGTACGTGGTGCTTCCGCAGGCCCTGCGCAACGTCTACCCCGCCGTGGTGAACCAGCTGGTCCAGATCATCCTGGGCTCGTCGCTGCTGTCCGCCATCTCCGTCCCCGAGCTGACGGGCACGGCCATGGTCATCAACTCCCGCACCCTGCTGACCGTGCAGGTCTTCGGTATCGCCGCGGTGCTCTACCTGATCCTCACCAACGCGGTCGTCCTGGTGGCCGGGCTCATCGGACGCGTCGCGTTCAAGCCCCCGCTGCGTGACTCCGAACGGCCCCGTCCCCTGAGCGCCGTACGCCGTCTGCTGCCGGCCCGTTCCGCGCGTCCCGTCCAGAAGGAGGCCTGATGGACTGGTCGGTCATCTGGTCGAACCGTGAACTGTACGTCTCCGGCCTGTGGGCCACCGTACTGCTGTCGATCGCGGCGATCGCCACCGGAACACTGCTCGGGCTGGTCGTCGCGGCCCTGCGCACGAGCCGCATCCCGGTCCTGGCCCAGCTCGCCCGCGGCTATCTGGAGGTCTTCCGCGGCACTCCGCTGCTGATCCAGATGCTCTTCCTCTACTTCGGCGCGGCCTACCTGGGTCTCGTCGGCATCACCGTCTTCGGCGCGGCCCTGCTCGCCCTGACGCTCTACCAGGGCGCCTACATCGCGGAGATCTTCCGGGCCGGCATCGAGGCGGTGCCCCGCGGGCAGTGGGAAGCGGCCCGGGTGCTGGGCCTGCCCCGCGTCCAGACGTTCTTCAGCGTCGTCCTCCCCCAGACCCGGGCGATCGTCCTTCCCCCGCTGGTCGGCCAGTACCTCTCCCTGATCAAGGACACCTCGATCGCCGTGGTGATCGGGTACGTCGAACTGGTCCGCCAGGGACAGGCCGTGATCGACCGGGTGGGAGACCCCGGCACGTCCTACCTCGCTGTCGCCGTCCTGTACTTCGTCATCTGCTACCCGCTGTCGCTGTTCGTGCGGCACATGGAGCGAAAGGCTGTCACCGCATGATGATCACCGATCCCGCCGCCCAGCAGAAGGCGGTGACCACGTCGAGGATCTCTCTGTCCGGCGTGCACAAGCGCTTCGGTGCGCTGGAGGTGCTCAAGGGAGTCGACATCACGGTGGAGCCGGGCGAGGTCGTCGTCCTGATCGGCGCCAGCGGATCCGGCAAGAGCACCCTGCTGCGCATCATGTGCGACCTGGAGCGCGCCGACAGCGGGGAGGTGTGGGTGGGCGGGGTCCCGCTGCACGACCGCAAGCGCGCACCGGAGATCTTCGGGCACGTCGGGATGGTTTTCCAGCAGTTCAACCTCTTCCCGCACAAGACCGCGCTGGGCAATGTCACGCTCGCCCTGCTGAAGGTCAGGAAGCTCTCCCGCGGGGAGGCCGAGGAGCGCGGCCGGGCCGCCCTGAAGCGGGTGGGGCTCGCCGACAAGGCCGATTCCTATCCCGCACAGCTGTCCGGTGGGCAGCAGCAGCGCGTCGCCATCGCCCGCGCACTGGCCATGGACCCGGCGATCATGTTCTTCGACGAACCGACCTCCGCCCTCGACCCCGAACTCGTCGGCGAGGTCACCGGCGTCATGCGTTCCCTCGCCGAGGACGGCATGACCATGGTCGTCGTCACCCATGAGATGCGCTTCGCCAGGGACACCGCCGACCATGTGGTGTTCATGGACGGCGGCGTCGTCCTCGAACAGGGCTCCCCCGAGCAGGTCTTCGGCAGTCCCGCCGAGCCGCGCACCCAGCAGTTCCTGCACCGCGTCCTGGACACCTGAGGGGCGCTCCTTCCGCCCTGGCACCGCTGTCTGAAATCCCGCAGAAGGAACCCCTGTGGTCATCCCACCCTCGTCTCCCCCTGCGCCGACCCGCTCCGAGCCCGGAGCCGACGTGGTGTGCATCGGGGAAACCATGGCCGTGCTCAGCCCTCGGGACGCCCGGCCTCTCGCGCACCAGAGAGCACTCGCGCTCGCTGTCGGCGGAGCGGAGTCCAACGTGGCCTGTGCCCTGGTCGCCCTGGGGCACAGCGCAGCGTGGGTGGGCCGCGTGGGCGACGATCCCCTCGGACGGCGTGTCCTGGAGGACCTGACCACCCGCGGCGTCGACGTCTCCGCCGTCGAGACGGACCCGCTGCGGCCGACCGGCGTGTACTTCAAGGACCCCGGCCCGGAGGGCACCGGCACGTACTACTACCGCCGGGACTCCGCGGCCGCCGCGATGGACACCGGCCTGACGGGCCTTCCACTCCTGCACCGAGCGCGCGCTCTGCACCTCTCCGGCATCACCGCCGCGCTCTCCGACACCTGCGCCGAACTCGTGACCGACCTCGTCGTCCGGCGTGCCGTCCCAGGCCCCGCCATCTCCTTCGACGTCAACTACCGCCCGGCGCTGTGGCGGCACCGTCCCGCCGACGCCGCCCCGGTACTGAGGGAGCTGGCCCGTGGCGCCGACCTCGTGTTCGTCGGACGCGACGAGGCCGAGAGACTGTGGGGCACCCGCACCGCTCACGACGTCCGCGACCTGCTCGGGCCCGGCCCGGCACTGGTCGTCAAGGACGCCGGGCGCGGAGCGACGGCGTACGGCGCCGACGGTGAGGAGACCTACGTCCCCACCCCGGCCGCCCGGGTCGTCGAACCCGTCGGAGCCGGTGACGCCTTCGCCGCCGGCTACCTCGCGGCACTTCTGGAAGGCCGTACCCCGGCGAGTGGACTGCGCCTGGGCCACCTGGTGGCGGCGGCGACGCTCGGCACCCGGGAGGACGTCCCCACCGACCTGACCCGCGACACCCTCGACCACCACCTCGCCCTCGACAGCGCGGCCTGGTCCGCGCTACGCCTGAGCTGACGCCGCCTGCCGGCAGGAGAACAACATCAAGCCGCGTGAGGTCGCCCGGCTGGTCTGCGAACAGGGCAGCCTCTCGTGACCCCGGTGGGCGGCTCCCCCGGCACCATGTCTGAACCAGAGGAACCTGAGCCGGTCCAGCCCCATGGGGACACCTGACCCGGCCTGCGGACCAAGTCCCCCGTAGCGCCCCGTCCACACCTGGGTTCCTGGTCGGGCATGGGGCGGGACCCGTCCGCCATGTCCCGCTTCGCCGCCCGGCACGGGGATACGGGCCCTCGCCGTATGAGCCGCCGCATACGTGCTTCTCCCCCGCCCGCGCACCGACGAAAGGCCCGGGAGGGGGGCGCCTCGGCGGTCGCGGTCAGGATTTGACGATACGCCGTACGTTGTCCACGGCGCCGCAGTCTGCCTTCAGCTGACGCTCCCGCTCGGCCAGGAACGCCGCGCCCAGCTCCTCCCGACGCTCCATGGCGACGTTCTCGCGTGCGCCATTGAGGATGGTGCGCTCCTCCTCGTCGGCGTGGTGATTGACGGCCTCCACGAGCTCTTCCAGCTTCGTGTCCCACTCCTCGGAGCCGACCTCGGCGACCTCCAAGAGCGCCAGGAGCGCCTTGTTGCCCTCCTCGTGCTCCTCCTCGCCGTGCTCCACCTCTTCGTCCTCGATCTTCCTGTAGCGCTTGAGGGCGGGATACACCTCCGCCTCCTCCGCCTGCGCGTGCGCGATCAACAGATCGGCGAACTCCCGCAGGGCGGCCGCCCGGTCAGCTTCGACGCTGCGCATCAGGCGGAAGAGATCCTCCATTTTTCGGTGATCCCGGAGAATGAGTTCAACGACGTCTCGTGTCTCGGCCATGGCACGGGCTTCACTTTCATGCGAGGGAACCTTGCCGGACCCGACTACCCCCCTCCGCCGTGTTCAGTGATCCCTGATCTGCGGGATCCGTCGGAAACCGCCTGCCGTACCCCAGGTAAAATACGGCTCACGCTTCGACACCGTCGGCGCCCGTACCCACCGGGCACGGGCCCGGCACGTTCCGGGGCACCAGACCAGAAAGGTTCCCCATGAACACGAAGTCGTCGCCGCAAGGACTCCCAAGTGCCGGCAAGCCGCCGCGGGCGACAGCACGGCACAACGACCTCCCGACACCACCGGCGGCGTCCCCGGGTCTGCCGCCTGCCGCGTCCTTCGAAGCACTCGGGCTTCCGCCGGAGTTGCTGACGACGATGACCGGCCTCGGAGTGACGGAGCCCTTCCCGATCCAGGCGGCGACCCTCCCCAACGCGCTGGCCGGCCGCGACGTCCTCGGCCGTGCGCGGACCGGCTCCGGCAAGACACTGGCTTTCGGGCTGCCGCTGCTGATGCGGACGGCGGGCCTGCGAGCGGAGTCGAAGCGACCGCTGGCGCTGGTCCTGGTGCCGACCCGGGAGCTGGCACAGCAGGTGAGCGACGCGCTGGCCCCGTACGCGCGGACACTGAACGTACGACTGGCGACGGTCGTCGGAGGTCTGTCGATCAACCGGCAGTCGGCGCTGCTACGGACCGGAGCCGAGGTGGTCATCGCGACGCCGGGGCGCCTGGCCGACCTGGTGTCGCGCCGGGACTGCCACCTGAACCAGGTACGGATCACGGTGCTGGACGAGGCGGACCAGATGTGCGACCTGGGGTTCCTGCCGCAGGTCACCGAGATCCTGGACCAGGTCCGCTTGGACGGTCAGCGCCTGTTGTTCTCGGCCACCCTCGACCGGGACGTCGACCAGCTGGTGCGGAACCACCTGCACGACCCGGTGCTGGCGTCGGTCGACCAGGGGGCGGACGCGGTCACCACGATGGACCATCACGTGCTGAACATCCACGCCCCCGACAAGTACGCGACCGCGACCGAGATCGCCGCACGGGACGGCCGGGTGCTGATGTTCCTGGACACCAAGGCCGGCGTGGACCAGTTCACCCGTCACCTGCGCGCCAGCGGGGTACGGGCCGGTGCTCTGCACAGCGGCAAGTCGCAGCCGCAGCGCACCCACACGCTCGCCCAGTTCAAGGACGGTGAGATCACCGTGCTGGTGGCGACCAACGTCGCGGCGCGGGGCATTCACATCGACGCGCTCGACCTCGTCGTCAACGTCGACCCGCCGGCCGACGCCAAGGACTACCTGCACCGTGGGGGCCGCACGGCACGCGCCGGGGAGTCGGGGAACGTGGTCACCCTGGTCACCCCCAGCCAACGCCGGGACGTGAACCGGATGATGTCCGACGCCGGGATCCGGCCGACGGTCACACAGGTGCGCTCCGGCGACCAGAAGCTGACCGCCATCACCGGTGCGAAGCGCCCGCCGACAGGGGCGAAGAGCAGCGGCGGCAACGTTCCCTTCCGCGGCCTCGGCAGCCGCCCCGCGAAGGAGTCCCGGAAAGCCGCCGAGGCCCGCAAGGCCGCGGAAGCCCGAGCGGCGGCTCGGGTACGCAGGGGCCGCTGACGCGGGGCGGGCACCGTAGCCGGGGGCGAGCGTGCGGTCGTCCTCGTCCCGCCCGACTCCTGTGGGCGCGCTAGCCGATCGGAGCCGGCTCGCGCACCGGGGCTTTCCCGACGGCTGTTCGGCGTTCGACCAGTCCGAGTGCCACACCGGCGATGATGACCACGCCGCCGAGGACCTGGGCGAGCCGGACTGTCTCACCGTTGATCACCACGGCACCGAGCACACCGAACACCGGTACCAGGTTGAGGATGTTGACCGCGACGCTCGATGTCATCCGGCGCAGGCCGTAGTTGTAGAGGAGGAAGCCGCCGACGGAACACGCCACGGCCAGATAGGCGAGCAGCGCCGAGGCCGTGGTGTCCGGCACCCGCCAGTCCCTGATCTCCAGGAGCGAGGCGAGCAGGAAGCCGGCGGCGCCGGCCATGGTCTGGTGGTAGGTGAGGTTCAGCGCGTCCTGCCCGCGGCCCGCGTACTTGCCCAGCACGTTGTACCCGGCCCACACCAGCCCGCCGAGCAGCAGCAGAACATCGCCGAACCAGCGTGCGCCGCCTCCGACTTCGGCCCCGTTGCGCACGACCAGGAAGGCTCCCCCCGCGGCGAGCAGTACGCCGGCGATCCTGAGCAGCGGCATCCTGGTCCGGAAGACCGCCAGCTCCAGGAGCATGGTCATCAGCGGATAGGAGGCCACGATCAGGGAGGCGTCGGAGGCGGTCGACAACTCGACGCCGATGTTCTCCAGGACGAAGTAGAGCGTGATGCCGAGCAGACCGCTCAGGTGGATCATGCGCCGTTGGCGGGCGTCCGGCCGGGCGGCCGGCTTGCCGCGCATGCGCACCATGATCCAGAGCAGTGCGGCGGCGATCGTGAAGCGGGCCGCCCCGATACTCAGCGGACCGACGCTCGCCAGCACCTCCTTGGTCACCGCGTACGAGCTGCTCCAGAACAGCGCGGCCGCCACGACGGAACACGTCGCCACGACCCTGGTTTTCCGCTCGTCCACCCCTGATGCCCCTTTTCCTGTTGCCCTGCGAACGTCCGGCTCCACCTCGACAGCACCGTGGAGCAGCGAATCAAGAACGGTAATTTCGCTGAAACGCTAACAACAGATCCAAGAGTTTGACATCCTGGCCGAATATAATTCGGCAAACCAGAGATGTGACGGGACATGGACGAACTAGATTCGGCGTTGCTGCGCCTCCTGCAGCAAGACGGTCGGCGCACCAACCGGGACCTGGCACAGGAGTTGGGGATCGCGCCCTCCACCTGCCTGGAGCGGGTGCGCTCCCTTCGCGAGCGCGGGGTGCTGCTCGGATTCCACGCCGAGGTGGACCTCCCCTCGGTCGGCCGGGGGCTGCAGGCCATCATCGCCGTGCGGGTGCGGCCGCCGTCGCGTACGGTCATCGAGCAGTTCCAGGCCTTCGTGGCGCGGATGCCCGAGGTGATCGGGGTCTTCATCACCACGGGCACCGACGACTTCCTCCTGCATGTGGCCGTTCGCGACACCGACCATCTGAACGCGGTGGTCCTGGACAAGCTGACCGAGCGACAGGAACTCGCGGACGTACGCACCTCGGTGCTCTACGGACACTCACGGAAGAACGTCATCGAGCCGATGTGAGGTCCCCCCCTGATTTCCGATACGTCGGAGGTCTTCCCCAATCACTCTAGGGACCTGCACTATGCCTGGGAGTTCACAACCAGAAATGGGAGGCACCTACGTGACCGCGACGCCAGGGAACGGGATCTCTCGAAGAGGTGTGATCGGCACGGCGGCCGCGGTCGCCGCGGGGGGTTGGTCGATCGGGTCCGGCACCGCCTGGGCGGCGTCCCCGTCGTCCGGAGGGGCGACGGACCTGTACGAACGGATGGCCAGGGCTGCCGCCTTGCGGTGGCGGCGGATGCCCGGCGACTGGAAGGACGGCCCCTTCCTCGGCAACGGTCTGCTCGGGGTGCAGGTGTACCGAGGCGCGACGGCCAACTCCGTGAAAGTCATGGTCAGCCACAGCCAGGTACAGGACCAGCGACCTCAGTGGCGCGCTCCGTACGGGTTCTCCCGGTTGCCCATAGGGCACTTCGACCTCACCCTGGCCGGCGAGGTGACCGGCGTCGACTGGACCCTGGACATCTGGGACGCCGAGCTGCGCGGTGTCGTCACCACCACCCGGGGCAGCGTCCGCTTCTCGATGCTGGTGCACAACGCCCGTACCGCGCTGCTGATCTCCACCCGGCCCAGCGCCGGTGAGGAAGCCGCGGCCTGGTCGTTCACCTGGCTGCCCGCCATCTCGCCACGTGAAAAGGACAAGCCCGCCGACTACACGGGCAACCCCGACCCCCGGACCGGATCCACCGGCGCCACCCACTACGTCGAGCAGCCGCTGATCGCGGGCGGCGGATGGACCACCGCCTGGCGCGAACGGCGCGTCGGCAGCGGCAGGTTACTGGCCGCGCACATCGTCTACCGCCACCCCGACGACCTGTCGCACACGACGAGGCTGGCCGTCGCCGAAGTGGCCCGCACACTGTCCGCGGAACCGGACGACCTGGTGCGCCACCACCGCGCCTGGTGGCACCGCTTCTACCGGCGCAGCCTGCTGTCGGTACCCGACAAACGCATCCAGGACTTCTACTGGATCCAGCTCTACAAGGCAGCCTGCGCCACCCGGGCCGGCGGGCCCTCGATGTCCGAGTGGGGGCCGTGGTACCCGGAGACCGGGGGCAGCTGGAGCGCCGTGTGGTGGAACCTCAACGTGCAGATCGCCACCTGGCTGATCCAGGGCTCCCATCACCCCGAACTCGACTCCGTCACCTCCACCTTCAAGAACTTCGAGAAGTACCTTCCGCTCTCCGTCCCACCGGAGTTCCAGGACGGCGACACCTACGCCCTGGCCCACCCCTCGGACTGGATGCTGCGCCCCGGCGCCAAGACCGTCGGCATCCCGGGCACCTCCACCAAGACCGACAACAACGGCAATCTCATCTGGGCCATGCACAACGTCTGGCTCAGCTACCGCCACACCATGGACCTGTCGATCGTGCGTGACGTCCTCTACCCGATCCTCGTCAAGGCGGTGAACTTCTACGACCACTTCCTGTACGAGGGCGGCGACGGAAAGCTGCACCTGCCGCTCACCCGGTCGCCCGAGTGGGCGGACGCCACCGACTGCACGTACGACCTCTCCCTGATCCGCTGGGGCTGCGCGACCCTCCTCGACTGCCTGCGCCTGCTGCGCACGGACCATCCGCGCGCCGGACGCTGGCGCGAGATCCTCCAGCGCCTGGTGGACTACCCCCGTGACGCGACCGGCGTCAACATCGGCGTGGGCAAGCCGCTCACCGAGTCCCACCGGCACTTCTCGCACATGCTGTGGCTCTTCCCGCTGCACGAACTGAGCTGGGACCGGCCCGCCGACCGGGACACCATACGGACGACCTTCGACCACTGGGTCAAGGACCGCAGCCTGTGGGCCGGTTACAGCTACGCCGCCGCGTCCTCGATGGCCTCCCTGATGGAGCGCCCGGAGGACGCGCTGGACCACCTGGCCTTCTTCACCGACGGCAACGTCATCAAGAACGCGTGGATGACCCCGAACACCATGTACGTGGAGGGCGGGAACCTGGCCGTCGAGAGCCCGCTGACGGCGGCCCAGTCGGTCCTCGACATGGCGGTGCAGAGCCACGGCGACGTCGTACGGGTCTTCCCCTCCGTGTCACGACGCTGGCCCGACCTGTCGGTCCAGGGTCTGCGCACCCAGGGCGCGTTCCTCGTCGACGCGGACCGGTCGGGCGGCCGGACCCGATGGGTGCGCGTCCGCAGCGAGGCGGGCGCCCCGCTCCAGCTGCAGCACGGCATCGACGGCGCCATCGACGTACGGGACGAACGCGGGCGGCGGCTGAGCTACCGGGAGACAGGGCCCGGCCGTGTCCGGATCCAGCTCGGCCGGAACGAAACGGCCGTCGTTCTCCCGCGCGGCACCCACCCGGACCTGGGTCCGCGTGACGTTCCGGCGGTCGGCGACGCGAAGCCGTGGGGACTGCCGGACTGAGCCGGTGCCCGCGTCGAACTCCCCGGCAACGTGCACGTTGCCGGGGGCAGCGGCCGTCAGGACCAGTTGGCCGGTTCGGCGAGCGCGTACGACGAGGCGATCCGGTGGTTGTCGTGGTGGATCGTCAGTACGTCAGGGCCGCTGGGCGTACCGTCCCGCCACGCGGTGCAGTAGATGCCGTTGGACCAGCGGATGGTGCGCGAGGTCGACGGCAGGACCGTGATGCCGGTCTGGCTGACGGTCTTCCTGCCGTTGAGCCAGACCTCGAAGGCGCCGGCTGAGGCCCCGGCCAGTTTCAGGCGGGCGACGACACGCAGCCACGTACCGCGCAGGGCGGTGATGGAGCCGACAGTGCCCTTGATGCCGCCGGAGCCGCCGAAACGGATCTCGTCGCCGATGACGAACATCAGGAGCCAGGGGCCCTCCGGGTCCTCCGGCGACCACTGCTGGAAGGTGACGTTCTGGTCATGGAACTCCCAGTCGGGGGCGAGGCGGATGGCCTGGCCGTAGTACTTGTCCTCGCCGACGCTCTGCGCGCCGCGCTGGATGACCTCCGAGTGGTAGCCGCCCGTCTCGCCGATGTACGTCTGGGTCGCCTCCAGACAGTGGGCACCCTTGTACACCGGGGAGTCCACGGTGGCGATCACGCCGTCCTTCTGGGTGTAGGCGTAGTCCCACCCCTCGACGCTGCCGCGGTTCTGGAAGTACACCTCGTCGGCGGCGTACGCCTGCCCGGCCGCGCCGGTCGCACCGACCGTGCCTGCCAGGACGGTGCCGCCGAGCAGGGCGAGAGCCTGTCGTCTGCGCACGTCGTTTCACCTCGTCCAGTAGCGGATGTTGCGGAAGCGGGCCTCGGCGCGGCCGGAACCGTGGTTGTACACGCCGTTCTTGAAGTACCGGGTGGCGGGGCCCCGGTCGTCGACCGTGAGAACGAGGGAGTCGTCGAAGTAGACCTTGATGGTCCCGGTCCCGCTGCTCGCCTGATGGGCGATCTTCACGTTGAACCACGTGTCGTACGCGTTCGTCCGGAGCACCGTGCCGTCGTAGCGCCGGACCGTGCCGCCGCCCGTGTCGTAGATGTTGAGCATGATGTCGGTGGCGGGGGTGCCGGACGGGTGGACGCCCCGCAGGATCTGGACGAAGGACGCGGCGTCGGTGCCGGACGGGAGATAGACGTCGGCGTCCCACATGCGGTTGCCCGTCTTGTAGTCGACCTTCCAGCGCATCTCGGTGCGCGGGTCGGTCGAGCTGCCCTCCTCGAACGGCTCGTCGGTGTCGTACACCCACATGCGGTGCACGCCGTCGCTGTAGCTGTGCCGGTCACCGAGGTCGAGGTTCCAGGGCTTCTGCCAGCTGTACGTGAACGAGGTCTGCGTCCAGCCGTCGGTCGGGTCGGCGGCCGGCGCCGCGGTGGCGAGCGGGACCTTCGGCAGGGCGAGTGCGGCGCCGCCGGCCAGCAGGCCGGCCCCGGCCCGTAGGACGGATCTCCTGTTCATCGGGGTCCTTTCCGATGGGTTGGTGGTGGTGGTCGATCGTGTCGGCCGTCGGCCGTCGCCCGGACCCGGAGTCGTCGAAGCGTCGGCCGGACCGGCCGGGTACGTCAGGGGGCACGCAGCGTCGAAATCTCCACCGCGTCGAGCGCGAACGCAGGCAACCTCAATACATCGGAGGAGTCAAGGACTTGAACCAGGGTTGTTGACGAGCCGTCAGCTTTTACCCTGAGAGCACCCCTGATTGACGCGCTCGATCGAGTTTTGCCCTGCACGTATCTTTCCCGCCCCCGGGAATACATGGCATGCTCACGACCGACATAGCTATGAACGTTGTTCATCTACATGAATCACCTGAATCACTGTGGAGGAGCGGGCGGACATGAGCGAATCACCTGGCGGCGAGAGCCGAGACGGGAACACCGGCATCACGAGACGAGGCCTGCTGGGCAGCGCCGCGGTCGTGGCGGCCTACGCCGCGACGGGTGGCACAACCGCTGCCGCCGCGTCCGGCACGCACGGGCAAGTCCCGCATTTATGGCGCGAGTTCACGCAGACCCCCTACGCCCACCCGCAGATCCCCTACGTCGGCCGGGCGGGCTACCGCGGCGGACAGGTGCGCTTCGCCCGCCACCCCCGTCTGTTCGACGTACGCGCCTTCGGGGCCAGGACAGACGGCACCACGGACTCCGCCCCCGCGATCAACCGTGCCATCGCCGCTGCTGGCCGGGCCGGTGGTGGCACGGTCTCCATCCCGTCCGGGACCTTCCGCATCGACGACGTCATACGCGTCGGTCACTCGAACGTCGTCCTGCGCGGCGCCGGCAGCGGCCGCACCAAGCTGTACGCCACGCGCAACCTCACCGAACTGATCGGCGTCTACGGCTCCCGCTACGGCGGTGACAAGTCGTCCTGGTCCTGGGCGGGTGGCCTCATCTGGCTAGCACCCGAGGCCCGTTGGAACTCCCTCACCGCGGCGATCCGGGCGAAGGCGTGGCCGTTCGAGGGATGGACCGGCAACCGGCGCGACGAGTGGCGGCCGCTCACCGGCGTCGCCCCCGCCCGGCAGGGCTCCTGGACGGTGACGGTCACGAGCCCCGACGGGCTGCGTCCCGGCGCGCTCGTCCTCCTCCGGCTCGCCGACGACCCCGGCCACACCCTGCTGGAGCACATGGCGGGCGGAGGCCCCGGCCCCGAGGCGTACTACTGGGACGACAAGACGAAGCTGACCTCGTACGTCCCCTACGAGTGGCCGGTGCGCATCGCCGCTGTCCACGGCAGGAGGGTCACGCTGGAACGTCCCCTCCCGCTCGACGTACGGCCGGAATGGAACCCCCAGCTCACCACCCACGTACCGGAGCTGACGGGCTCGGGCGTCGAGGGCCTGACCCTGGAGGCCGTGGAGACACCCCAGCAGCAGCACCTTCTCGACAAGGGGTACAACGGCGTCGCCCTGCAGTGCGCCTACGACTGCTGGGTGGACGACGTGACGGTCCGTCATGTCGACAACGGCTTCGGCCTGGTGGCCGCCTCCGCCTGCACCCTGCGCCGGACCCGGGTCGCGGGACGCGGCTCGCACCATCCCTACTTCTGCCGCGAAGGGTCGCACGACAACCTCATCGAGGACTTCACCATCGAGGAGCGCACCAGTCCCGCGCCGTCCAACACCCAACTGCACGGCATCAACGTCGAGGGACTGTCCTCGTACAACGTGTGGTCGCGCGGTGACATGCGGATGGGTACCTTCGACAGCCACCGCGGCATGCCCTTCGCCAACGTCCGCACCGACATCACCGTGAACAACAACGGCCGTCACGGTGGTGACGCGAGCGCGGGGCCCCTGTTCGGCGCCCGCTTCACGCACTGGAACATCCGCGTCACCAACGGCCGGGCGGGCCTAATGAAGATCGACGCTCTGGCACCGTACTCCGCCACCGTCGGCGTCGACGAGGTCACGGAGTTCGACCAGATCGACGTCCCCGACTTCACGGGCGACCTGCACACGCGCCTGGAGCTGTACGGCAGCCCCGGCGCGGTGCGTCCGCGGAACCTCTACGAGGCCCAGCGCAAGCTGTAGGCCGCGCCACGCCAACTGCTGAATTCACGTACGTGATCGGAGTTGACCTATGAGCGCTCGCTCCCGCCTGGGTGTCCTCCTCGCGGCCCTGGCCGCGTTCACCGCCGGCGCGGTACCCGCGGCGACGGCGAGGGTGGAGCACCTGGAGCCCAGAGCCCCGCACACCGCCGTCCTCGACGGCACCCGCATGCAGCAGACCAAGATCCGTCTGGACCGCGGTGACCCACAACTGCGGCGATCCGCACGGGCGTTGACGGCCCGTGCCGACAAGTGGCTGAACCAGGGCCCCTGGACGGTCGTCGACAAACCCAAGCCGGCACCCGGGGGTGACACCCACGACTATCTCAGTCAGGCCCCGTACTGGTGGCCCTCCACGCCACCGACCTCCGACAACCCGTGGGGCTGCCCGTATGTGCAGCGCGACGGGGAGCGCAACCCCGAGGTCGACACCGGAACGGATCGCCAGGACGTCGAGAAGGTCTTCGACTCCGCATACGACCTGTCCCTGGCGTGGTACTACACCGGCGAGAAGCGGTACGCCGTCAAGGCCGGGCAGATCCTGCGCACCTGGTTCCTCGATCCGGCCACGAAGATGAACCCGAACCTGAACCACGCGCAGTTCATCCCCTGCAAATACGACGGCCGGGCCATCGGCATCATCGACTTCTCCCAGTCGTACACCAGCGTCCTCGACGCGCTGGCCATCCTGGACACCGGCGGCAGCGGCTGGACCAAGGCCGACCGTGCCGGCATGGCACGGTGGAACACCGCCTTCCTCGACTGGCTCAAGAACAGCGACTTCGGCAAGCAGGAGGGGGCCGCCGCGAACAACCACGGCACCTTCTACGACATGCAGGTCGCCGCCCTCGCCTACGCGACGGGCGACACGAACCTGGCCCGCCGCACGGTCCTGAACGCGCGGAGCGCACGCATCGCCCCGCAGATCGCCGCGGACGGCAGCCAGCCCCAGGAGCTGGCCCGGACACGGAGTTGGCACTATTCGACCTTCGACCTGGTCGCCTACACCCGGCTCGCGGCCATCGGCCGCAACGTCGGTGTGAACCTGTGGAAGTACCAGGGCCCTGACGGGCAGAGCCTGTTCAAAGCGGTGGACTATCTGCTGCCCGCCGCGACCGGAGCCGCCGCCTGGCCGCATCCGGAGCTCGAGTTCTACCGGTACGCGGCCACCGACGTGGTGCACGCGGCCGCCGACGCGGGCGACCGGCGGGCCCAGCGGGCGGTGCCCTCGCTCCAGGAGCCACCGGGCGGCGATCTGTGGGCGCTGCGCCCCGCGGCGGAGCAACTGGACTCCATCACGGGCTGACATCGCGGCGCGGCGGGGACGCGACGGGCCGGGCGACGGGAGGGAATCCCGCCGCCCGGCCCGTCCCGTGTCAGGGCCTGATCGTCAGCCAGTCGAGCGCGGCGACCTGGGCCGCGTCCTTCGCCACCAGGTAGAGGTCGTGCGTGCCGGTGACCTCGCGCTTCAGGGTCACGGACCGCTCCTGCCAGTCACCGCCACCCGCGACGGGCACCACGCCGACCAGCGGACCGTCCGGCGCGTCCAGGCGCAGCTGGAGCGAGCAACTCCGGGTCCCTTGTGGGCAGGCGGAGTCGAGGCGGGCGGTGAGGTGCTTTCCGCGGAGGTTCGCCTTGCGGAAGGCCACCCGGTCGCCTGAGCCGAGAACCCCGGTGGCCGCCGTGCCGCGCTCCGCTCCTCGTACGGTCGTGGCCTGTTCGGCCTGGAGCGTCGAGGCGGCGTCGGGTCCGTCGCCGTACAGCCGGATGTCGTTGACGACCCAGGGCGCGGGTCCGCTCGCCGTGAGCGTGATCCGGATGTAGCGGGCGGTGGTCTGCCGGGGGAACACCGCGTCCTGGGTGAAGGAGCGGCCGGAGGCCCGGGCGAGCGGTTCGCCGAAGTGCATGCCGTCACCGCTGACGGAGACCGTGAAGCCGTACGGCTGACCGCTGGTGTCGCGGCCCGCGTCCAGGGAGAGCCGGCCGAAGGTCTTGCTCTCGCCGAGGTCGACGGTCAGGGACTGGCCGGCGGCCTGCGGGGCGGCGCCCGTCCAGCGGGAGTTGATGTCACCGTCGACGGTGACGGAGGCGTCGGTGCCGTCGCTCGCGGTGGCGCTCCAGTTGCCGTGCCGCACCCGCTGCTGACAGCCGGGCAGATCGCAGCCGGACGACCAGACGGGCGCGCCGTACTCGTAGGCGCCCTGGTCGGGAGCCGCGCCGAGGGTGTCGGTGGTGATGCCGTCGACCACCTCGCCCGCGTCGATGGCGGGCGAACCCGGCGTCAGCCACAGCTCACCGTTGACGGCGTCCGTGTAGCCGGGCTTGTCGCTGATCAGGTTGGAGCGGACCACCGGCAGCGGGTTCCCGGTCTGCGTCGCGGTGATCGGCTTCGGGCCGACGATGTTGCTGATGTACGAGCCGGAGGCGTCGGTCGCGCCGCTGAGCAGGACCGAGTTGCCGTTGATGCCCACGCCGTAGCTGGAGTTGTGGTCCTGGTTGCCGATGCTGGGGCCGGTGTGGCCGTTGAAGAAGGTGCCCCGGGAGCCGGTGTTCCAGGCGACGTTGTGGTGCAGCGAGAACTTGCCGGAATAGTTGTCGACGTAGAAGCCGACCTGGCCGTCCGCGTCGTGCGAGGTGTTGTGGTCGATGGAGCTGCCGGAGCCGTTCAGGCTGCAGCAGACGTAGAAGGGTGAGCCGTCGCGCGAGGTGCGCATGGCCTCCGACATGTCGTTGTAGGCGATGCGGTTGTCGTGGAACTCGGTGCCGTTGAGCTGCCAGGCGGTGTCGATGGCCGCCCGTCCGGTGCGCCGGATCGTGTTGCGGGTGACCGTGTGACCGTTGCCGTTGATCTCGATGCCGGGGGTGTAGCTGCCCATCCAGCCGACGTCGTGGATGTAGTTGTTGGTGACGGTGTTGCCGGTGCCGCGGACCAGGACGCCGTCACCGGCCGACTGCGCGATCTCGCTGTTCTTGAGCGTGTTGCCGGTGCCGAGGATCTGCACGCCCGAGTCGAGGATGCGGGAGGCGACGATGTGTCCCTCGAACGGATCGATCGCGAGATCACTGTCCGGCGGCATGGGCAGGGTGGAGAACTCGGAGATGTACGTGGCCCGCAGCCCGTCGACCATGACTCCCGTACTCGACTTGCCCGTTCGCAGGGAGGTGCCCCACAGGTTCAGGCCGCGCACGGTGACGTACGAGCTGCCGCTCAGGTCGACACCCCACAGCCGGTGCTTGGCGGTCACCGTGTGTCCGGCGATGCCGCCCTTCGGGGGGACCATGTAGAGCCGGTGCGCGGCCTTGTCGTAGTACCACTCCCCCGGCTGGTCCAGGGCGGCCTTCGACCCGACGAGGTAGTAGTTGCGGTAGGTCTGGTTCCCCATGCACAGCGGTGGGCAGCGGTAGTTGCCGCCCTTGAAGTCCAGCTTGCCGGGTGTCGTGGCGGTGACCGTGCCGGTCTGCTGGGCCCAGGGGTTGGAGCCCGCCCACAGGTGCACGGTGGCGCCCACCCAGTCGGCGGCGGGCAGGTCGGTGTCGTCGATGTGCTGGTCGGTGGAGGTGGTGTCGGCCTCGGCCCAGGTGGTGTTCAGCGGATCGGCGCCCGAGTTGGGCCAACGGCCCTCCGCGGCACGGGCGTTGTCGAGGAACACCGCGTTGAAGTCGGGGTCGGGCGGCAGGTCGGTGTTCGCGGCGATCAGTCCACCGCCGGCGTCCTTCCAGCCGGTCACCCGCTCGGTCCCGTCCACGGTCACCGGGCCGTCACCGTAGGCGGCGATCGTGATCGGGGCGTCCTTGGTGCCGGAGGGAGGGGTGAGCTGTTCACGGTAGGTGCCCTGGTGGACCAGGCAGGTGTCGCCCGGGCGGACACGGTCGAGGCAGGCGCCGATGGTGCGCAGGGGGCTTACCTGCGTGCCGGGTGCGTGGTCGCTGCCCCGGTGGGCGACGTGGTACGTGTGGCCGGACGGCGCCGCGTGCGCCTGGACCGGGGAGGTCAGCAGCGCGGTCACGGCGGCCAGTACGGCAAGGTGTTTGAGTCTGATGTCGCGTCGCCTCATGTCCCGTCGTGTCATGTCGCGTCGCCTCGTGTCGCGTCGTCTCATGTCGCGTCTCCAGTCGTCGGGTCTGCGCTGGTCGGAGGGTGTGCAGGGGTCGGGGAATGCGCTCTGGTCGGAGGGTGTGCGGGGGTCGAGAGGTGTGCGGTGGTCGGGGGCTGTCGCCAGGCCGTCTCGGCTTCCTCGCTTCCGCCGGGGGCGCCGAGCACGGCGCACCTCAACCAGTGCTCCCCGGCAGGAAGTCGGCCTATGAGGACGGGCAGTGCGGTGCGCCGTGCCAGGACGTTGGTACCGGGCAGGCAGTCAACGACCACGCCGTCACGTCGGCCGTCGAGGTCTCGTAGTCCGGTGAGTCCCTCGGGGGCCGACACCCGCGCGTGTCCCGGCCCGGTGACGCGGTCCGTGCCCGCGTCCCGGTCGACGGCGAAGCCGCCCTCGGCGGTGTGCAGGGCCCGAGCGGTGCGGATGCGGTGGGTGCGCACATGCCAGGGCGCGGCGGCCGTCAGCCAGGTGGTGATCTCCACATCGGGCCAGGGCCTCCAGGTGCTGCGGACCGTGTCCGCCGTGACCTGCGGATCGGCCGGTTCCTCCCGCACCCGGTAGTGCGCCCCGCCGTCGTCGCTCAGCGCCAGCATCGAGTCGTACGCGCCCTGTTCGAGCCCGAGAGTGCCGCCCGGCAGGCTGAAGCCGAAGCGGGTCGAGTAGGCGAACTTGGCGTACTTCTCGGCACCGTGGCGCACCCATGGGTGGTGCTGGCGCCCGGCGAGCAGGGTGACGTCGCCGGAGTCCCGCATGAGTACCGCCCCGGCGTGCGGCTGGGGGCTGACCGCGGGCAGGGCGGGAGCTGGCTCCTCCCTCGCGGTCCAGAACGCGTGCGGTGCGGGCACCGCGAGCGGCAGATACGCCTTGAGTGACCAGTAGGGCGAGCCCGGCGCGTTGTACTGCTCGGCCAGCGCCGGCTGCGGATAGCCGTACCCCACGGACAGCAGCCCGTCGGGTCCGGTCACCGGCCGCCCATGCCACCAGCGCAGATGCCGCAGCAGATACCCCTTGACCTCGCCCCACGGCAGTACGTCGACGCCCGCGAACGGCAGCGCGCCCCAGAAGGCGGCCTGCGCCCAGCGGTAGGTGAGGCTGCGGCCGTAGGGGACGGCGGCTCCGTCGTCGGCGAACCAGTGCCGGAAGTCGCCGGCGAAGGCGGCCGCCCGGTGCTTGAAGCGGTCGCCGCCGGTGAGCGCGTCGTACAGCAGACCGTAGAAGTGCATGGCCCACGGGACGTAGTAGTCGCGGCGTTCGGTGGGCCCGTCCGCGTACCAGCCGTCGCCGAGCCAGAACGTCTCCAGGCGGTCCAGCCGTGCCGTGATCAGCGAGCGGTCATAGGTCACCCCCACCCGGTCGAGACCGAGGCTGACCAGTACCGGGAAGAAGAGCCAGTTGTTGTCGGTGGTCTCCCGCGGCAGCGCACTGAGCAGCCAGCGTGCGAGCCGGTCGCGTTCGGGGCCGCTCAGCGGGTCCCACCACTGATCGGGGGCGAGGGCGAGGGCGAAGCCGATGGCGGCCATCTCGACGATGCGCTGGTCATGGTCGACCGGCTCGCCCCAGTATTCCGGGTGTGCGGGATCGCTGCCGTGGGCGAGCCCCTCAGTCCACAGCCCGGCGTGTGCAACGGCCTGTCCGCCCGCCGCGAGGGGCGCGAGTCCCCACAGCGGCCGGGCGAACGCCTCCAGTTCGGCGGCCGTGTCGTCGTGGATCGCGGTGTTCACGCCGAGCCGCACGCGCGCCCGGCCCGCACTGAAGCGGGATGCGACGGGCTCGATCAATTCCGTTACCTGCAGAGCGAGTTCGGTTCGTGTGTCGTCCATCAGCCCTTCTCCGCCCCGGCCAGCAGCCCGGTGCGCAGGAAGCGCTGGGCGAGGACGAAACCGATCAGCAGCGGCGCGCAGGCCACCAGCCCGGCGAGGGCCGCCTCCGGCTGGTGGATGTCGAGGTCGGCGAATCCGCTGGAGTTGTTGACCGCGCCGGTGGACTGCAGCAGGGACATCAGGCCGAGCTGGAGGGTGAAGGTGCGGTCGTCGGAGAGCATCACGAAGGGCAGGAAGAAGTCGGTCCAGCAGCGCACGAAGCCGAAGAAGGCGATCAGGGCGATGGCGGGGCGGGCCAGCGGCACCGCGACCGACCAGAACAGCCGCAGTTCGCTCGCCCCGTCGACGCGCCCGGCGTCCAGCAGGCTGTCGGGCAAGTTCGCCTGGAAGTGCAGGAAGGCGAGGTAGACGCCGAACGGGTAGAAGGACAGCGGCAGGATGACCGACCAGACCGTGCCGGTGAGGTGGACCGCCGACATCTCCAGGTACAGCGGGAGCACCAGCGCGGCCGGCGGCAGGATCATCGTCACGATCGACAGGGTGAGCAGGGCCCGGCGGCCGGCGAAGTCGTGTTTGGCGAGCGCGTAGCCCGCGGGCACGCACAGCAGCAGGGCGAGGGCCACGCTGGCCGCCGCGTAGACGATCGAGTTGCCGATCCACAGGGTGATCTCGCCGTCGTTGTACGACGTCAGGTGCGACCACGCGTCGCCCACGTTGCCCAGCGAGCCGAAGCCGAGCGGTGAGCCGGTGGTCAGGTCGTCGGCGGTGCGGGTGGGGGCGAGCAGCAGCCAGAGCAGGGGCAGTCCGAAGAAGACGGCCGCGCCGAGCAGGAACAGGGCGCGGGCGCCGCGTGACAGAGCGGTCATCGCCTCACTCACCGGGAGTCGGAGGAGTCGGTGGCGTACATACGGGTGCGGGTGATCACGATCCAGGCGGCCAGCACTCCTACCGCGAGCATGGCCAGCGACAGCGCCGCGGCCTTGCCGAAGTCGCCGTCCTGGGTGGCGTAGGTGTAGGCGAGCTGGTTGACGGACCAGGTGGGGCTGATCTGGCCGGGGGCGCCGGTGGACAGCACGGTGGGCTCGACGAACACCTGACTGCCGGAGGCGAAACTGGAGATCAGCACGAAGGCGACGTATGTGCGCACCATCGGCAGCTTGACGTGCCACATGGTCCGCCAGGCCGAGGCCCCGTCGACCTGCGCGGCCTCCAGGACGTCCTTGGGGAGCGCGTTGAGCGCCCCGTACAGGACCACGATCCAGCCGCCGGCGTGCACCGCGACGCCCATCACGGTGAGGACGGCGATGACGCTGCCGCCGGACAGCGCGTCCGTGGCGCTCCTGACGTCCATCAGTGTGAGCAGGGGTGAGAAGGGGCTGCTGTCCGGGCTGACCATGAACAGCCACAGCAGGGCCGCGGCGGAGCCGGTGACCGCGCCGGGCAGGTAGTAGACGAGTTGCAGCGCGCTGGTCGTGCGGCCGGGTCGGGCGTGCAGGGTGAAGGCGAGGGACAGGACGGTCAGCAGCAGGACCGGCAGCCACAGCAGCAGATACGTCGTCACGTGGCCGGCGGCGTCGCCGAGCCGGTAGTCGTGAAACACCGCCACCCAGTCGCGCCCGCCGGAGAAGGAGCCGTTGTCGACGAACGACGTCCACAGGGCGTATCCGGCGGGCGCAAGCCCGAAGAGCACGAGGAACACCGTGTAGGGGCCGACGAGGATCCAGACGGCGGCGGTACCCGAGGGGCGGCGCCGGCGGCCGGCCCTCACCGGCCGCGGGGCGGCGACCGCGGGCGGGCGGAGGGTCGTGAGGGTCTTCATCCGACCGTGTATCCGCTGGTCTTGGCGGCCGCCTCAAGCTTGTCCTGCCAACCGTTGAGAGAACCGCGCAGGTCGCTGCCGGAATCGACCGCCTTGACGAAGGTGTCGTTGAAGCTGCTCTGCCAGTCGGCCTCGAAGCGGACCGCGCCGAAGCCGGGGCGCAGCGCGTTCGCCGCCGCGGTGAGGGCGGGCATCGGGTCCGAGGCGTAGTACGGGTCCTTCGACTTGGCCTCGCCCCATTTCTTCGCGGCTGCCGTGAAGGCGGGGTAGGTGGGCTGCTTCGCCTGGAGGCTCACGTCGGTGGTCATCCAGCGCACCAGGTCGGCGGCCTGCTTCGTCCGCTCACCGGCGTGCGAGGAGACGAGGAAGGCGCCGCCGCCGACCTGTCCCGCGTACGGCTCGTTCTCGCCGGGCCAGGTGGGCATGGGGGCGGCGGCGATGCGGCCCTTGGGCACCTTGAAGGCGGGTCCGAACATGAAGTCGCCGAACCAGGCCGGGGCCGGCAGCATCAGGATCTTGTTGTCCTTGCCGAACTTGGCGAAGCCGGGGTCGATGGGCACGACGGTGGTGACGGCCTTCTTACGGGCGAGCGGCTGGAGCAGGTCGGCGACCCGGGTGCAGTCCGGTCCGCCGAGATCGATGTGGACCTCGGTGAGGCTGAGCGTGTCGCGGGTGGGGCAGCCGCTGCTGCCGAAGTAGATGCCGGCGCCGTACTTGCCGTTGACGGCTCCCACTATGGTGCCGGGGTGTTCCTCGGCCGCTTTCAGACCGGTGCGCTGGTACTCGGTCCAGGTCTTGGGGACCTGGTAGCCGTATCGCTTCATCAGCGTGGCGTCGTACCACAGGACGGTGGGGGCGATGTCGTTGCGCAGGCAGTACGTCTTGCCGCCGAAGGAACAGGTTTCGAGGGAGCCGGGGGTGAAGCCGTCGCGGACGGACTGCGGGACGAGGTCGTCGAGCGGGGCCGCGTAGCCGAACTTCTTGCTCGCGAGCGTCGCCGCCTCGGCCGGGTTGGCCAGGAACACGACGTCGGGCCAGCCACGCTTGGTGCGGTTGGCGAGCGAGATCTTGGTGGGCACGTAGCCCGCGTCGGGCGGGATGGTGACGATGCGCATCTTCACGTCGGGGTGGGCCTTCTCGTACTGCTGGGCCGCGGGCATCCGGGTGTTGTCCACCCAGACCAGCAACTCGTCCTTCGCGTCGCCCGATCCGCCGCCACCACCGGTTCCTCCACAACCGCAGAGCACCAGAGCCAGGGCCGCGGCCAGCGAAGCCGCGCGCCATCTCTTCATGGGGACCACCTTTTCGCCGAGGAGCCTTACTCCAGGACCGCGGTTGCGATAGTTTTCGCAAACTTCGATCGCCCGGCAACGTAGGAGATTCATCCGATGACGTCAACGGTTCGGACAGGATCAGGTGAGGCGAGACGGCGCACCCTGGCCGAAATCGCCGATCAGGCAGGCGTATCGGTGTCCACCGTCTCCAAGGTGCTGCACAACAGGTCCGATGTATCGGCGGAGACGCGGGCCAAGGTGCAGCGGCTCCTTGAACACCATGGCTACCTGGCGAAACACCGTCCGGCGGCCACCGCGGCCCCGCCCGGCGGACTGATCGACTTCGTGATCAACGAACTGGACAGTCCCTGGGCGGTCGAGCTGATCCGGGGCGCGGAGGACGTGCTGCACGACGCGGGCATGGGACTGGTCGTGTCCTCCACCCACGGCCGGACCAGACGCGCCCGTCAGTGGCTGGACTCACTCGCCACCCGCTCCACCCGCGGAGCGATTCTCGTGGTGCCCGAACTGACGCCTCAGCAGCACGAGGAACTGGGCCGGCTCGGCATTCCCTACGCGCTGGTGGCGCCGATCGACGAGCCCGCGCCGGGCACGCCGTGGGTGGGCGCGACCAACTGGCCCGGCGGGCTGGCCGCGACCCGCCACCTCATCGAGCTGGGCCACCGCCGCATCGCGATCATCAGCGGCCCGGAGCGCCGGCTCACGTCTCGGGCGCGGGTCGACGGCTACCGCTCGGCGCTGGCGGAGGCAGGTCTGCCCTTCGACCCGGAGCTGGTGCGCTACGGCGACTTCACCCATGGGCTCGCACACCAACACGCCCTGGAACTCCTGGCGTTGCCCGAGCGTCCGACCGCCATCTTCGCCGGCAGCGACCATCAGGCGCTGGGCACCTACCGGGCCGCCGCCGAACTGGGCCTGCGTATCCCGGCCGACGTGAGCGTGGTCGGCTTCGACGACCTGCCCTTCGCGGACTGGGTCACCCCCCGCCTGACGACGGTCCGCACTCCGCTCGCCGACATGACCGCGCTCGCCGCCCGGATGGTGCTGCGACTGCTGTCCGGGGAACAGCCGGAGACGACGCGGGTGGAGGTGGCGACGGAACTGGTGGTCAGGGAGAGCAGCGGAGCCCCTCCCGAGCGGGTCCCCTCCCGCTCGTGATGACGAGGCGTAACCACCGGCCCGAGGAGGCGGCCTCGGTAATCTCAGATGTGAGGGCGCACGCCGGACAGCCGGCGACCGACCGGGCTGAGCTCCCGGTGGCCGCCGTGCGTGACCCGTGGGCGGCGTCGGATGCCGACGCCGCCCACCAAGTGGTGAGCTGCCCGGGCACTCCCTGTCACTGCGCCGCGAAGTTGTACGTCTGCACGTCGAAGGTCCTGCCCAGGGAGTCGGTGGGCGTCACCGTCACCGTGGTCCCGTTCACCGTGACCTTCAGGAAGTGGTACACCTGCGAGTCACTGGTCGGGACCGGCGCCGCACCGCACGCGGAGCCCTTGGCCTTGCTGTACGACCAGCCGACGGCGTACGCGTCGGTGGCGGAACAGCGAGTGCCGCCCCTGACCGGTGTGGACTTGGCACCTCCACCGCCGGTGACATAGCTGACCACGCCGCCCGGGGGTGCGGTGTTGCGCTGGTAGTCGTGCGCGTGGCCGTTGAAGACCAGCCCCACTCCGTTGTCGTGCAGCATGGTCTCCAGGCTGGTCGGCCCGGCGGAGATGTTGAGGTAGTTGTCGTCCGGCTCCGTCGCGTCGTCCGAGCGCAGCGGGAAGTGGAAGACGGCCATCTTCACCCCGCCCGGGTGCGCGGCCAGATCGTCGGCCAGCCACTGGTACTGATCGGAGGAGACCGTCCAGTGCGCGTCATGGTCGACCTCGTAGATCGCGCAGTGCGAACCGCACGTGCCACCCGTCGCGGTGCCCGTGTTGCTGTTGCCCCAGGCCGCGTCCAGCATGTAGATGCGTACCCCGCCGGTGGCGATCGCGTAGTACGCCGTCGGGTAGGAGCCCGGGTTCGAGCCGTCGATCGAGGGATAGCTGACCATGGCGTAGGTGCCGCCGGAGGCGGCGTTGGTGGCGGCCATCGGCCAGTTGAGCAGGTAGGTGGAGTTCTGGCCGTGGTTGCCGCTCACCGCGAACATCGGAGTGCTCATACCGGGCAGTGCCCAGTACTGCGGGCCGAAGACGCCGCTGATGTCGATGCCCGTCTGGTTCAGGTCGCCGTAGTTGGTCTGTGAGCCGCCCTGGTAGGCGATGTCCCCCGCCGACAGCGCGAAGCGGGCCCCGCTGCTGCCGATCCGGGACAGCACGTTGGCCTGATTGACGTTGAGCGAGCCGTCGTCGACCCCGCTGTTGGTGGTGTCGCCCCAGTCGCCCAGTACGGCGAAGCTGAACGGCGTGGTCGAACCGAGCGGCTCCAGGGTGGTGAACCGGGGAGTGGCCAGCGTGCCGAGCAGGTCCACCGGAGCGCTGCCGCCGGTGTAGACGCGGTAGCAGTACGCGGTGCCCGCCGACAGTCCGCCGACGGTGACCGAATTGCGGTACTCGGTCACGCCGTTGATCGTCATCGGGTAGCCGGAATTACCGGCCGTCACCGTGTACGCCGAGCAGTTGCCGAGCGGGCCGTAGTGGATGCTGCCCTTGCTCTGCGTGGTGGTCCCCCAGTTGACCTGCACCGACGTGGTGGTGAGGTCGGTGAGGTACGGAGCTCTGGTGAGGCGGGCGTCGGCTCCGGGCAGCGCGGCGTGGGCCGGGGCGGTGACGGTGAAGACGGTGCCGAGCCCCGTGGCGAGGATGAGAACGGCCCGTGTCAGCCGTCTTCGTGGTCGGCGTGGCTCTCTCCTGGTACCGAATGCTTTTGTCATGGCGTCCTTCTTCCTGGGTGACTTCCTCTGCGGCCTGTGGGGCTGCCCGCTCGACGCCGGGCCAGCATCGTCACGCCCGCCACCAGGACGGCTGCGAACCCGGCCAGCCGGAGCAGGTTCGGCCAGTAGGCCGATCGCGCGACGGTCTGCCGACGCGGCCCCGGCTCCTCGCCGGCGAGGGTGGCCGTCCGTCCGGCGACCGCCCCACCGCGCAGCTCGCGCAGTACGTCCAGATAGCGCCGGCCGTTGGCGACCGACGGTTCCACGTAGGAGTTCTCGCTGAACTCGTTCCAACTGATCAGGCCCAGTACGTCCGGCTGCGAGCCCATCGCGGCGGTGTACTCGGCGCGCAGTGTGTCGCCGTTCTTGCGCGGCACCTCTTTGGTTCCGCCGACCAGTCGGGCGTCGAAGCCGGGTGCGAAGGGGACGACCCAGTAGCCGCGGTGGGCGTGCACGGCCCGGCCCATGGCGCTGAGCTTGACTGCGTGGTTGGGGTTGGTGTCGGGGTTCACCGACGACCAGTAGTAGGCGTCGCCGTCGGTGACGTCGGCCAGGCGCTCGTAACCGCGTTCGTTCTTCTCGGTGTTGAGCACGAGCAGCTTGCCGCGCACCGGTCGGGTGATGCGCGCGACCTCGTCGTGCGTGTATGCCCATGTGCCGCTGAACACGGTCAGGGGTTTGCCGCCCAGCCGGAAGAGCACCGGGCTGTCGGCGAACCACTGCGCGAAGGCGGCGAAGTCCGCCGCCACTTCGGCCTCCGGCAACGGGTGGCGCTGGAAGTCCAGGCCCTGGTAGATGATGGTGATCTTGAAGTTCTCGGCCGCCGCCACGGACAACAGCAGCCGCAGCCGCCGGTTGTTCACCGGTGTGCTCTTCCAGCTGACGATGAATCCGTCGATGCCCGCCGACTTCGCCCAGGCGATGTGCGTGCGCATGACCCCGGTGTCGTCGCTGGAGTAGCGGCCGAGCAGCGGGTAGTCGATCTTTGCCCGCTGCCAGGAGGACGGCTGGAACCACTGGTAGTAGTAGGCGAGCAGCGGGACGCGTGTACCGCCCGCCCGGGCGTGGACGGCCGCCGCGGCCCGACCGGGCACCGAGCCCAGCAGTCCCAGCATGAGGGTGAGGACGGCCAGCGCCGCCCTGGCGCGTGTCATGTCACCACGGCCTTGTCGCCTGACGACTCCCCGGGCCGCTCCTCAGCCAGGTCGCCGGGCCGGGCCTTCTTCCAGACCTTTTCCGAGACCTTCAGGGCCTTACCACTGGGCTGCCCGTCAGCCTTCCCTTCGGTCCCCTCACCGGTCTTCTCGCCGGACTTCGTCCTGCCCGCGGCCCTGCGCGCCGCGGACCGTCCGGCGATCACGAGCCCGACCGCGGTGGCCAGCAGCAACACGGCGGCGCCCACCAGGTCCCGGTCGCCGATCACCTGGACGTCCACCTCACGATCCTTCGACAGCAGCACCTCCTGGCCGGCTGTCAGTCCGCCGGCCTTGACGTCGACCGCGTAGTGGCCGCGAGGCAGTCCGCGCAACGTCGCGCGTCCGTCCTTGCTGAACGGGACCGCCCGCACCGTCCCGTCCGGCATGGTCACCTTGGCCGCCGAACCCGTGGTGCCGGAGAGCATCGCGTCATGGGCGGTGACAGTCAGGTCGTGGAACTGTGTGATGAAGACCGCCTTGTCGGAGGCCGCCGGGGAGAAGCGCTGCTTGCCCGCGTCGACGGTGTTCGTGCCGTCCACCATCACGCTCTGCAGCGAGTAGGAGATGGTGCGCGTCGTCAGCACGCTCTTGCGGAAGACCGGCAGCAGTCCGTCCAGCCAGACGGTCCGCCCCGGTGGGACCTCCACCGTGCTCCCCGTGTCACTCTTCACGGCGACTGAGCTGACCCGGCCGGGCGCGACCGGCGTGCCGTGCTGGTCCGTGAACGAGGTGGTGACCGGGTAGCGGGCGGAGAACGCAGCGGTGACCGTGTAGTCGGCGCGCAGCGGCAGCCCTTCGACGGACGTGCGGAACGCCTGGTCCGGGTCGCGCTGCCCGGACCAGCGGGCGAAGCGGTAGCGACGCTTCTTGGTGTTGATCGCTGCTTCATCGAGCGTCAGGGAGTGCTCGTCGAAGTCGTGCGGTCCGGTGTACTCGGCCCGGCCGCGGGAGTCGGTGACGATCTGCGTGCCGTCGAAGGTGAACCGCACATGCCGCAGCACCGGAACGGTCTGCACCGTAACGGTCACCATCCACGGCGCGCGATGCGCAGGCGGCCGTTGGCCCGCGGCGTGTGCGGGTACGCCTGCTGTCACCACGCACGCCACCGCCATCGCGCCCAGCACGCCGGCGACGCGCCGTGCGCCCCTGCGCCCGAAACCGGTCGACGTCACCGTTGTCAGTGCCGCCATGAGCGCGCCCCCTTCCTGAGCCGCTGTCCCACCGAGGCTGTCAGGACCAACAGAGCGGCGATGCCCACCGCCCCGCCGTACACCCCGTAGACCATCAGCGACCGGGTCGGCCGCAGGGCGGCCGGCGCGGTCGTCGTACCGGGAATGAGGTCGGCCGGGCGTGGCCCGCCGCCGAAGTCGAAGGCCCGGCCGAGGCTGGTGGCCTTGGTGTCCCGGCCGCCGAGCGGCTTCAGCCCCCAGTTCTCCTCGACGAACCGAAGCGCGCTCGTCGCGTCGAAGACGGTGTGGTCCACTCGGCCCCGCGGCACATACGGGCTGACCAGCAGGGCCGGCACCCTGAAGCCGTAGCCCCGGGGCGGGGCGACGTGGTCGTACCAGCCGCCGGATCCGTCGTACGACCACAGCAGCGCCGAGGACTTCCAATAGCCGCTGAGCATCAGCTGCGTGGCCAGCGTGCGCACCAGCCGCTGTCCGGTCGGCACGGAACGGGCCGAGCGCTCACCCGCTCCTGAACTCGCGATGTAGGAGACAGCGGGCAGGGTGCCGTGTTCCAGGTCCAGGTAGTACTGGTCCAGGTCCACGATGTGGCCACGGAGCTCCGGGTCGTCCACGAACCGCGGCGAGTCCAGCAGCGGGACGCGTACCGTCTGGGTGGCCGAGTTGTCCTTGGAGCGCTGCCGGAACGTCTGCTTCGGGTCGTAGTCCTCGACGTAGAACTTCCAGCTCACCCCGGCCGACTGCAGCCGGTCGAAGATCGTCGACCGGCCGGAGCCGAGGGCGCCGCCCGCGACCCAGTACGAGCGGTTGAGCCGGGTGCCGTGCCGGACGGAGGCGAAGAAGTGGTCGAAGAGCTGGTAGCGGTCGGCGGCGTTCCAGTAGATGGGCAGATCGCGCCGGTCGTAGTGGCCCATGGCGGCGGCGCCGTCCCGGCCCTGGCGTTCGTACGCCGCCACGAAGCCGTCCATCTTCCCTCCGTCGTACTGCCGCTCGATCACCGTCTTGCCCGCGGAGAGGGCCGCGACCGGGGCCGCCTTGCCGTGCAGGGCGTACGGCTTGACGCATCCCTTGTGCGGATGGGCCCGGTCACGGGCCTGGCACGCGTCGGCGGGAAGGCCGTCGGCGCCGGGGTAGGTTCCGAAGTACTGGTCGAAGGTGCGGTCGCCCTGCATCAGGTAGACGAAGTGCCGTATCGGGGTCCTGGGCTGATGTGCGCCCGCGGCACCTGCCGGAGCACCGGCCGCGAGGACCAGCAGCACCGCCGTCTGTACGGCGAGCAGCAGCCGCACCGTCCGGCGCCTCATGTCGCACGCACCTGGTAGATGACGACCAGGGCCTTGCCGCCCTGTCCTCTGGCGGTGAACACGGCTCTCCCGTGGTAACGGTTGATCAGCGTCTGCGCCTTTCCGGTGAAGAAGGGGGTGCGCTTGGCGCTGTAGGAGTCCCATACGACGTACTGGAACTCCCCGTCGCGCATCGCCCGGTCGGCGTTGGTCACCGGCTCGTAGGAAGGGTTGCGGGCCCGCGGATCCGGGCTCACCGACAGCGCACGCGCCCTGCGGTGGCCGTAGAACTGGAGCACGTTGCCCATGGACGGCCCGATCACCAGCAGTTGGGCGCCGTCCGGCACATGCCGGCGCAGCCACGTCCCGGCCTCCCGCCCGCCGGGCAGCCCACCGGACCCGGCGAGGAAGGTCCCGTCATCCGACGGATCCGCACGCTGCCACGCGGGCACGCCGAGGCTCGCCGCCACGGCGAGGGTCACCGCCACCGCCGTCGCGCGGGGCAGCCAGACGAGCCGCGGCGTCGGCCAGGGCAGCGAGGGCAGACGGCGCAGAGTGCGGCCGGCCAGCACCGCCAGCGGGGGCGCGATCGGCAGCAGGTACTGGAAGCCCTTCACCGGCCAGATGGTGAAGAACAGCACCGGGACCCCGATCCAGCACAGCAGGAGCCGCTCCCGCCAGGTGTTCTCCCGGCGCAACCAGATCAGCCCGGCGGCGGCCGTGACCAGCATCAGCGGGCCGACAGCGGGCGGAACGGCCGTGAAGTAGAAGGTCCATGGGTGGTTCGGACGGCGGAAGAGCTGCCACAACAGATAGGCGCCGCCGGTGCGGGACCGGTCGGACAGCGCCAGCGCCAGTGGTGAGGCCGCCGTGACCACCGTCATCGTGCCCAGGGCCGGCAGTAGCTGCCGCCACCGCATCCGTACGGCCGGCGTCAGGGCGAAGAACGCGTACAGCCCGCCCAGCAGAATGACGCTGGTCTCCTTCGCCAGCACGGTGACGCCCATCATTCCGGCGGCTGCGAGCAGCCACCGCCGGCCCGGCCATTCGGCGAAACGCACGACGCAGTACAGCGCCGCCGTCGCGCACAGCGTCATCATCCCGTCCAGCAGCACCTGTCGGCTGACCACCACGTGGTACGGCATCACCGCGAGCAGCAGCGCCGCGACGAGTCCGGCCGTACGGTCGTACAGCCGGGCACCGAGTCCGTACGTCATGGCGACCGCCGCCACGCCGATGGCCGCGGGCACCGCGCGGGCCGTCCAGTCGCTGAGGTGGACGCGCAGAACCAGCGACAACAACGCCTGGAACAGCACCGGATGAGCACGGAACACGGGGAAGATGGACCCGAGGGAACCGTCGCCGGCGAGTGAGGCGGCTGTACCGGTGTAGACAGCCTCGTCGCTGTTGAACCCCACCGCCGTGAGGCGCCAGAAGCGCAGCACGGCGGCGACGGCGAGTACGGCGGTCAGCGGCACCGCCGCGGCGATCCGCAGCAGCGCCGCCGACCCGTGGCCGGGCCGGCCCGCACCGCCCGGGGGGTGGACGGTGCGGGCCGGTTCTCTGGTGGTGGAGTTCCGCTTGCCGGATTCCACCACCGCGCCGGGGCGGCCGGGGGGATCGGCCGGCCCAGCAGTCCCCGTGGTTCCCATCGCTTCGATCGCCCTGATCGCCTTGATCGCCTCGGGGGGACTGAGCGACTCGGTGGGCTCTCTCACGACGCGATCGATCCGGGGGCCAAGCGGACGCCCCAGCGCGGCCAGGCCTCGGCCTGCGCCCTCTTCTCCTCAGCCGCACGCTGTGTCGCGGCCGCCGTCGGCATGCTGCCGTTCAGGTCCGTACGCGTCCCTCCGCGCTCTTCGGCGAGCAGCCGGGGAATCTCGTCGGCCCAGCCGAATCGGTCCGAGGCCAGCACTCGGGTGCGCACCCCCGACAGAAAGCCGCCGAGGATCTCCCGTTCCCGCTCCTTGAGTTGGGGATAGGTCAGCCCGCCGACGGTGATCGCCGGGGCGAAGTAGCGGTAGGGCGGGAAGCCGTACGCGTCCTCGGTGTTGACGAGCATCCGCTCCAGCGCCTCGCCCTGGTCCAGGTCGTGCAGGCCGGGCGTGCCGCGCTCGATGACGAACAGCTCCTCGACCGTGGTGCTGCTGCCCATACGGCACGGAACCAGCCGGTCGACGGTGTACTTCGGGGGCGGCACCAGGATCTGGGTGACGGCGTTGATGCCCATGATCGGCAGGTTGAAGCGGGCGAGGGCCAGGGCCAGCGAGCGGCCTCCCTTGGAGTGCAGACGGCTCTGCAGGTTGAGTCTGCGCCACTCGGCCCGGGTCAGGTCGTCGGCGTTCACCGCGCGCAGGGTGTGCGAGCTGATCGTCAGCGGCTTGGGGAAGCACACCGCGTTGCCGTCGGCGTCCACCACCGTCATGTCGTCCGACAGGAACCGTCCGCCGTGCTCGCGCAGCAACCGCAGGACGGTCGCCGTCTTGCCGGTGTCGGTCAGGGCGGACAGCATCACGCCGACGCCGTCGAGCTCGACGCACGCGGAGTGCAGCAGCATCCGGTCGCGGGAGATCAGGACGAAGCGAAGCAGCGCCTCGATCACGTTGGTGTAGACGACGTGCGGCGAGCGGGCCAGCAGTGGTCCGATCTCCACCCTGATCTGCTCCCCGACGCGCACGCTGAAGTTCGCGCCGAAGCGTCCGAGGTGCTCTTCGTAGCGAATAGCGGCGGCCTCGGCGGGCTGCCCGTGCTCGGTCAGCGAGGCCCGGCGGTGCGGGGTGCGACGGCCCACGTCGCCGACCCGTACGGCGATGTCCACCTCGTCGTCCGAGATCCACTGGGCGCGGAAGAACTCCAGTTCCGGCAGGCGGATCTGGGAGCCGATGGTGACGGTGCCGGCCACGTCGTAGCGGTACGGCAGGTAGGTCGAACGCTTGCGGCCGGCGGCGTGGGCCGGTCCTGCCGCGGCGGCGCTCGGACCGGGGTCGACGAGCAGCCGCACGGGGTCGCGGCCGCCTTCCTTGACCGCACCTGATCCGTAGATCACGCGGTCGTTGACGAGGAAGCGCACCAGGAAGAGCAGAACGAGCGTCGCCGCGTTGGCCGTGAGCACGCCCAGCCCGGCAACCACCAACGCCTGCAGTACCGGAAGCCGTCCGAGCAGCAGCAGGTTGTTGAGGGCGAAGAAACGCAGTGCGCGGCCCTTGAAGCTACCGGAGCCGCGGCCCCGGTAGACCAGACCCTCCACCAGGAGGAAGTTCCAGGTGGTGGAGGCCTGGGTGGCCAGCGCGGCGGCGACCAGATGGTGTACCCCGAACCGGTCGAACAGGAGCCACAGCGCAGCGGTGTTGACCGCCACCCCCGAGAGCCCGACCAGCCCGAACCCCAGGAACCGGGTCAGTTGGCGAAGGCGCCCACCCTGGTCGCCCGGCTTCTCGCGCAGTTGACCGACGAGCCGGTCGCGACGCAGCCGTGTCACGTGCCGGAGGAAGGCCAGACCCTCACGGAAGGACGCCTTGGAGTCGCCGGCCTCGCGAGGCGCGAAGGTGTACGCAACCTCCGCGACGCGCAGCGCCGGGTTACGGACGAGCATCTCCAGCAGGATCTTGAAGCCGAGCGGGTTCAGCCTGTTCAGGTCCACCGCTTCGGTCCGGAACGCGAACAGGCCGCTCAGCGGATCGCTGACGGTCGCCAGCCGTCTCGGGAAGGCCGCCTTGACCATACGGGTGGAGGCGGTCGAGGTCAGCAGTCGGGACGCGCCGGACAGCCCGGAGGTCGATCCGGTCCCCGCGTAACGGGTGCCTACGACGATGTCCATGCCGCCGCGCATCGCCGTACGCGCCAGCAGGGCCGCGGCCTCCGGCGGATGCTGCAGGTCGGCGTCCATCACCAGGACCCAGCCGCCGTTGGCCTGGCGGGCACCGGCGACCACGGCGCCCGAGAGGCCGCCACCGCGTGACCCGGGCGGCCGGTGAAGCAACCGTACGGGGACGGAGTAGCCCGGGGCGAGGGTCGCGAGGACGTGCGGGGTGTCGTCATCGCTGTCGTCGACGAACAGCAGTTCCGCGTCGAGCCCGGTCAGTGCCGGGGCCAGTCGCGCCAGCAGGAGAGGGACGCTGTCCTTCTCGTTCCGGGTGGGTATCACCAGGGTCAGTCGGGGCGGGGCGGCATGGAGTCCGCCACCGAGTTCGACTGCCTCGGTATCCGTGGGTGCAGAATCCGCCGGTCTGGAATCCGGGGCTCCGGAATCCGTGGGTGCAGAGGTCAGTTGCGCCATCTGAGGGTCCCCCCTGGGGAACGCGGGATCCGGGACAGTCGCGCGGCGCAGCAGCGGCCGACGTCTCCGGGGTCCCGTGAGCGGGCGGTAAGGAGTACGGCGACCCCGGCCGGCGTACGGTCTCGACGCGGCAAGGGGGACGTGCAGAGAACCTTTGAGGTTCTCGCCTGGTCCATGGGCAGGAGCAGTGGACGGCAAGCACGTGGGGGGCGGGTGCGACGCCGGGATGTGAGGCTAGCTGCGCCCGTGGACGTTTGTGTAGCGTTCGGTGTGAATCAGTGAAGATTTTCCATAACGTTCATACAAAATGTCCATTTTAATATCTTTTATACGCATTTAGCGTAGAGGAATCACTGCCGGACCGAACCATTGATTCGGATGCGTTGCCCCGGAACCTGCCTTTCGTCCGTTACATCTAAATAAACCGTGGAAGGACTGGCCACTGGTGTGATTTATGGTCAACATGTGCGCATGGAGTCAGAACCGTATGAAGCCGGTCAGACATCCGACAGAAGCGAGCGCATGGCCGCCGTTCTCGCCACCGCCGGTGTCCTGGTGTCCACACTTGTCGGCCTCGGCGAGCAACTGCGGCGAGACTTCCCTGAGGTCCTTCCGCTCCCGGCGTCCTCCGCACTTGAGGCCCTGCGCGCCGAGAACCGGCAGCTCAAGGAGGCCCTGGAAGGGCGCGCCGTCATAGAACGCGCCAAGGGCGCCCTCATGGTTCTGCGCAGCTGCGACGAGAACGACGCCTTCGAGATTCTCGTCGTCACGTCCCGGCGGGAACGACGCAAGGTCCGCGCGGTTGCGGCCGACATCCTCCAGCAGATCGCAGGCCTTCCACCGGCCCAACCCCAGCCCACCGCACCCGCAGCACGTGCTCATGTCCCTGCCGGCACCACCGGATGACCTTGCTCAGGTTCATCCGCGCCCAGCGACGAAGTCCTCCACCGGAGCGACGTGTTGCCCGGACCTTCCTGTCCGATGGAGGCGGGTGACGGCGGGTCAGGACCGGGCGGCGAGGACCTCGACCTCGAACAGCACGTCAGGCGTAGCCAGACTCGCGACACCGAGGCACTGTCCGCGGCCGGCGTTCCGGTCTACGCCGAACGCGGTCGGCACGGCGGATTCGCGTTGCTGCCCCGTTTCCGGACCGAGCTCACCGGACTCAACCACGACGAGGCACTTGCCCTGCGGGTCGCCGGATCGCGGCGCGGCGCGCAGGCATTCGGCCTCGGCTCGGCGCTCGCTTCGGCCATGCGCAAGGTGGTTGACGCGCCACCCGTGAGCTACCGTGCCACCACGGCCGGCGCGGTGCAGCGATTGCTCATCGACCCGGAGACCGACCTTCTCTCGCGCCGACTGGTCGCCGAGGAGGTGCCCGACGCCGTAGTGGCACAGGTCCGGAGCGCGGTGTCCGCCGGACACAAGCTGCGCATCCACTACGCGGCCGTGGACCAGACCCCGACGTGGCGCACGGTGGACCCGATCGGCCTGGTAACCGTGCGCGACCAGGGCTACTTGCTGGCCACGAGGTCCGGCGCGGACCGCACCTACCGGCTGTCCCGGGTTCTGGCCGCCGAGGAACGCGCCGAACCGGCACAGCGACCGGACCGGGTCGATCTGGACCGGGCCTGGCAGGAACGCAGCTCGCGGTTTCGGACCGGCGGCGACCAAGTCACCGTGCTGGTACGGGTGGCCCCCGCGCGGCGGAAGGACCTGGTGGACACCGCGCTGGGCGTCGACGCCGAAGAAACCGACGCAGACGGTCGGCTGCGGCTGGAGGTGACAGTTCAGGATCCGAGACACGCCGAATGGGCGCTGTGGCACCTCGCCATGAACGCGGAGGCCCTGGCCCCGCAGTGGTTGCGCGACGCCCTGCGCAACCACGCCGCCGCGATCGCCACCCGCTACGGAGTGTCGCCCTGAGAGGTCCGGCCGAGCTCGCCGGGCTCCCCGGTCATGGGACTTTCGGATGCACCACGCGGGTCAGGTTGTGGAAGCGGGACCGGGCGGCAGGTGGACTGTCATGATCAAGGTGCATGTCTCGGTGCCGGAGCCGCGGTAAGTGTGAGGGGTGTCGCCGTCGAAGGTGGCGGTCTGCCCGGCTTCCACGGTGTGTTCGGTGCCATCGACGATCAGGGCCATCCGGCCGGACGTGACGCTGACAGTTTCCACAACCCCTGCCTGGTGGGGGTGGCTGGGGTATTCCTCGTCCGGTTCCAGGTGCCAGCGCCAGACCTCGACCGGGGCCGAGCCTGAGGTCGTCAGCATGAGGCGGGCCTCGCTGCCTCGGTCGCCGGTCCACAGTGGTGCCACGGTGTCGGCGGCCACGACGCGGACTCGGCCTTCGGGCGGTCCTTGCATCAGGGCGGATACCGAGATTCCCAGAGTGTCGGCCAGCCGGACCAGGGTGGCCAGGTTGGGGTTGCCCTGCGCTTTCTCCAGCGCCACCAGGGCGCCCTTGCTGACCTGGGAGCGCTTGCTGAGTTCGTCCAGGGACAGGCCGGCCCGGGTGCGGGCCGCCCGGACGTTGTGCGCGACCGTCCGCAGGGCCGCGGCTGTCTCGACCATCTGATCTCCATCCTCGCCACAACCACCACAATGCACCGCACGGTCGTTTGGTTGACATCGACCGGTCGTTGCGTTGTACGGTGCAGTCGTTCCAATGATAGTAAAGGATGCGCTGTGATCGCTCTGCTGCTGGCCCTGTGCAGCTCACTCGCCTACGGATGCGCCGACTTCCTCGGCGGCCTCGGCGCCCGTAAGGCACATGTGCTGCGCACCGTGATGATCGCGGCCCCGGCCTCTCTCGTGGTCGAGCTGTTGTTGTGGCCGGTGCTCGGCGCCTCGTTCAGCGCCGGCGCCCTTGGCTGGGGTGCGGCGTCCGGGGTCGCGGGTGTGCTGGACTCCGTGGCGAACCTGCTTTTCCTCCTCGCCGCCCGCAGCGGTGACCTCGCGGTCGTCGCCGTGGTCGTCGCCCTCTACCCGGTCGGCACGGTCGTGCTCGCTCGCACCGTGCTCGCCGAACGCATCCACCGTGGCCGGCTCGTCGGCCTGGGCACTGCCGCCGTCGCTGTCAGCCTCCTCGCCCTGACCTGAGCAGCCCGGCAGCCCGACAGCCCGGTAGCCCGGTAGCCCCCAGCCGTCGACACAAGGAGATCAGCATGTTCATCCAGCCCTGGGACGCCCACCTAGACGAAGCCGAATGGCAGACCTGGGTCGCCGAAGGCCACGACTTCGGCCAGCTCAATGTCAACGGCCTGCCTGGCCATCCACCCGTCGCCGTGCCCACCCACTTCACCAGCGACGGAACCCATCTCCTGATCCACCTCGCCCGGCCCAACCCGGTCTGGAAGGCGATCGAGCACGACGCGAACGTCCTCTTCACCGTCTTCGGTGACTACGCCTTCATCCCGGGCCCCTGGCGCGCCACGACCGGCACTCCGCCCAACGACGGCGTCCCCACCAGCTATTACACAGCTGTCCAGTTCACCTGCCGCGCCCAGGTCGTCGACGATCCGGAGGCCAAGGCGGAACTGCTGCGCCGCCAGCTCGCCCACTTCCAGCCCGACGGCGATCACGCCGCTGTCGCCGTCGACCGGCCGCCCTACGGCCGGATGCTTCCCGGCATCCACGGCCTGCGACTGGAAGTCACCGACGTGCAGGCCAAGTTCAAGTACGACGACCACAAGCCCGTGGAACACCGCACCGCCGTAGCCGACCACCTGGCCGCACGCGGTCAGGGCCTCGACGTGCCCACCTCGCTCCAGCAGCGCCGCCGCCTGGACCGCATCGGCGACTGGAAGCCCTGACACCCCGCCCCACACCCCCGCCCAAGTCCGGATCAGGAAACGGAAACCCCGCACATGCCCGCCTTCCGCCTCACCCCCGCCGTCGCGGACGCCTTCCCCGACACCCTCATCGCCCTGGTCACGGCGACCGGTCTGCGTGGCCGCGAACCCTGGCCCGACACCACCGCGGCCCTGGCGGACCTGGAACAGCGACTCGCCGACGCCACCTGGCACCCCGCCGACGAGACCGACCCCCGCATCGAGGCCTGGCACACCGCCTACCGCTCCTTCGGCACCAACCCCCGCCGCATCCGCCCCAGCGTCGACGCGCTGGGCCGCCGCCTCGCCAAGAAGGGGAGCCTGCCCCGCATCAACCCGTCCGTCGACTCCTACAACGCGGTCTCCGTCCGGCACGGCCTGCCCGCCGGCGCCTTCGACCTCGACCACGTCATCGACGACGTCGACATCCGGTACGCGGACGGCAGCGAGGAGTTCACCCCGCTCGGCGAACCCGACACCGTCGAGCACCCCAAGCCGGGCGAGATCATCTACGCGGACACCGCCGGCGTCCTGACCCGTCACTGGAACCACCGAGACGCCCACCGCACCCGCGTCACCGAGGACTCCGCGCACGTCGCCTTCATCCTCGAAACCGTCCACGCCACCCGCGACGGCGACCTCCTGAAGGTCGCGGCGGAGGAACTGCGGGGACTGCTCGCCCCGCACACCGCACAGACCGCCGTGCACTACCTCAGCCCGGCCCGTCCCCAGGCCACCGCCTGAGAGCACGACCGGCCCGGGCCCGCGCCCGGTCCGCCACGACAACACCACGCCACGGCGCCACGGGGGCGTCAGTGCTGCGGCGGCTCCTCGCCTTCTGAACCGGTCACCGCGGTCAGATCCCGTACGGCTCGGGCGACCTCCGCGCCGAGGTCGTCGAGGCTGTGGTCCGCGCCGAGGACCATGCGACGCAGCTGGGGCATGGCGATGCTCCAGCTCGCCAGGGCCATGGTGAAGAACACCCGGGTACGCGCGTCGTGGCCCTGCCCGCCGGCCTCCGCGGCGTCGATCTTGTCCTGGTAGTGGCTGGTGCGGGCCTCCTCGGCCGGGACGGGCCGGTCGCCGATCTCCAGGGCCTCCCACATCACCAGGCGCAGGGCCTCGGGGTGGGCGCGGTGGTAGGCGAAGAGGCGCTCGGCATAGCCGGGCAGGTCGTCGCTGGGCGGTACGGCCTCCGCCAGCTCGGCCAGCACGCGTTCGAGAACGACGGCGAAGAGCTTGTTCTTGTCGCCGAAGTAGTCATAGATCGCACGCTTGTTGGCCTTGGCCTGGGCGGCGATACGATCCACCCGCGCACCGGCGACCCCATGCGCGGCGAACTCCGCGGTCGCCGCCGCGAGGATGCGTTCCTTGGTCGCCGCCGAGTCGTATGCCATGCACTCCAGCCTAACGAACCGGTTCGTTTGACCGCCGCGACGGGCCGACGCCGGATACGGCATCCGCGACCACAGCGGTGCCGATCCGTATCCGGCGGTCGGCGTCCCGGGTCAGGAACCCGTACGAGACCAGCTCGGCCACCAGCCGCGAGGCGGGTCGCTACGTTCAGCCCCGTACGCCGGGGCCACCGCGGCGGCCGGTCAGGTGGGCGCCGAGGGCGAGCAGCGCGGCCACCGCGACCAGGGCACAGACGGCACCCCAGCCCAGCTGGGTGTAGGCGCGCGTCCCGAGCCAGGAGCCGACGGCGGCGCCGATGAAGCCGCACGTCATGTAGCCCGTGTTGAGGCGGCTGCGGGCCTCGGGGCGCAAGGCGAAGATGCGGGCCTGGTTGGCCACCTGGCCGCACTGCACGGCCACGTCGATCAGCAGCAGCCCGGCGGCGAGGCCGGCGATTCCGGCCAGGCCGCCCGAGAGGCCGGTCAGGAGGAAGGCGCCGGAGACGAGGGCGAGCAGAATGCACCACAGGTTGACGCGGTCGGCGCCGTACCGGTCGACCCAGCGGCCGGCCCCGGGGGCCAGGAACATACTGGCCGCGCCGATCAGCGCGAGCAGGCCCACCGCCTGGGTCCCCATGTCGTAGCGAGGGCCCGTGACCAGCAGGGCGACCGCGGTCCAGGCCGCGCTGAACGCCCCGAAGAGAGTGACCTGGAAGTAGATCGAGCGGCGCAGCTGCGGCTCGTGGAGCAGAAGCCGCAGCGTGTCGGCGAGCAGGGTGGGATAGCGGTCGCGCACGGTGGGGACGCTGCGCGGCAGGGCGAAACCGAGGGCGAGGGCGAGGATTCCGGTGAGCACGGCCGCCACCAGGTACGGGGCACGCCAGCCGAGATGCTCACCCAGTACGCCGCCGAAGGTGCGGGCCAGCAGGATGCCACCGATCAGCCCGGCCTGCAGGGTGCCGGTGACAGCGCCTCGGCGCTCGGGTTCGACCAGGCCCGCGGCCATGGGCAGCAGGATCTGCGGAACGACGGTGGCCACACCGACCACAGCACCGGCGACGAGGAGTGGACCGATGGCCGGGGCGAGGCCGGCGGCGAGCAGAGCGAGCGCGGTCACGGTCAGCAGCACGGTGATCAGCGGTCGGCGGGACAGCCGATCGCCGAGCGGTACCAGCAGGAAGATACCGACGGCGTAGCCGAGCTGGGTGACTGTGGTCAGAACGGCCGCCGCGTCCTGGCCGACACCGAGACCGTGCGCGATCAACGGTGTGATCGCCTGCGGAAAGTAGACATTGGCCACGGCGACACCGCAGGCCAGCGCCATCACCAGGGGCAACCTGCCGCTCAGCTCCGCCGGGGCCGGTGGGACCGGTGGGGCGGACACAACGGTGCGGGGCACGACATGACTCCAATCAAACGAACTAGATGGTTCGCTTTCAGGCTGGCATGACCCACCGCCGCAGTCAAACGAATCGGTTCGTTCGCTCCGCGTTCCTGCGGCGGTGGAGGAGACGACAGCAGGGGTTCGGATCACCCGGCGTTGAAGCGGTACCGGCCCGCCCGGGCCCGGTAGACCTCGTAGGCCGCGCCGCCCGAGGTGTCGTCCCGGACGAAGGCGACACCCTTGGGCGCGGTGACGGGCTTGTCCTGGGTTGGCACCCAGATCTCGGCCTCGGTGTTGTACGGGATGGTCACCGCGAGGGCGATCCTGCCGTCCGAGCGGCGCCGCCACTGTGCGGACACCCTGCCGCGCACGGTGTCGATCGAGGCGCTGACGTGGTCGAGGGTCGCCGGTGCCAGGTCGAGGTCTTCGGTGTTCTTCGGGACCCGGCTGTTGACCGCGGCCGAGGGGATGTATGGGCGGATGCGCAGCGTCTCGTAGGCGGTCGAGGTCGGCCTGATGCCGGCCAGGCTCTGGTAGAACCAGGTGGCCACGTTGGAGCGGTAGTGGTGGTTGACCGAGAGCCGGTCGGTCCACTGCTCCCACAGTGACGTGGCGCCCTTGGCGATCTGGTGGACGTACCCGGGTTGTCCGGTCCGGGTGACGGCCTTGAGGGCGATGTCCGTGTAGCCGTACTCGCTGAGGATGTTGAACTCGTAGCGCGAGCCGTACATGTCGTTCTGGATGTGCTGGTCGGCGGCCACGATCCGGTCGGCGAGCAACGTGGCGAGGGCCTTCTCGTTGTCCGCCAGCGTCTTCGTGCCGGGCAGGTGGCGGGGGTCGTCGGGGCTGAGGTCGGAGCCGGGTACCAGGTCGAAGGCGATGGCCAGGGTGTTCTCGCTGGAGACGCTGCCCTGGGTGAAGTGGCCTTGGGAGGGATCCCAGTAGTTGGCGATGAACGCCTTGCGCAGGGTGCCCGCCAGCTTCGCGTAGTGAGCGGCGCGTTCGGTGCGGCCGAGCCGGCGTCCCACCTCGTCCATGTAGTCGCAGAAGTGGATGTAGAAGGCGAGGCTGATGACGGCGTTGCTGCCGGGGCTCTCCGCGCCGGAGTAGGCGCCGAGGGATGCTTCGAACATGTAGTGGTTCTCGGCGGTGAACAGCGTCTCGTAGTACGTCAGGAGCGTGTCCTGGTGATCGTAGAGCTCGGCGAACAGGCTGCTGTTGCCGTAGTACGTGTACAGCTCCCGCGGGATGACGAAGTACGCCGAGTCCCACGCGGGCACGGCCTTCCAGGCGGCGTTCCAGCCGGGGGTGTGGTCGTAGCCGTAGCCGCCCTTGGCGATGGGGACGAACATGGGGAGCTGGCCGGTGGAGATCTGCGTGTCGGGGAAGTGGCGCAGGTAGGTGGTGAGGACCGCGTTGACGTCCCAGGTCAAGGATTCGGACTCGGAGCTGGCCATGGCGTCGCCGGTCCAGCCGTTCTTCTCGCGGGACGGGGTGTCGGTGGGCTTCTGCACCAGGTTGTTCTGCTCGGCCCACTCCAGGTTGCGCTGGAGGCGGTTGAGCAGGGCGTTGTCGGTGGTGAAGGTGCCGGTGCGGGCGAAGCCTGAGCGGGCGACGCCGACGGTCAGCACGTCCGCGTCCCGGGTGAGGTCCGGGGCTCGTCCGAGGACCGCGTCCAGGTTCATGACTTCCAGGCAGCGGAAGCCGAAGTGGTTGAACTGCTGTTCCCAGGTCTGCGTCGACCGCCTGCCGAGGGTGTAGTAGTGCGTCTGGAGGTCGGCGTCGTGCTGGAAGTTCTCCTCCTCGACGGAGAGGGGGGAGGCGGCCGTGCCGTCACCGCCGACGATCCGGTTGCCGCCGCGGATGCGGAGGGTGGTGCCCTCGCTGCCGGGGCGTATGCCGGTGAGTTGGAGGCGGACGAGGCCGGTCAGGATCTGGCCGTAGTCCAGGACCCAGGTTCCCGAGCCGGGAGCCGTCTCGGTCATGGACACCGGGCGCAGTGTCTGGTTGACCAGTACCGGCTCGGCCTCGTGGGCGCGCGGGACGGCGGGTTTGAAGCCGTCGGGGATCGTCGTGGCGGGTAGCAGGCCGTGGTACTTGGGCGAGGGGCCGGAGCAACTGCCGGGCGGGATCAGGACGGTGGCCGGTCGCCAGTCGCGGCCGGTGCGGTAGCCGGCCGATCGCCACTGCCCCAGCTGGTCCGCCCGCCGGGCGTCGTACTTCTCGCCCGAGTAGACCGAGTCGAACGTCGTGGGCCCGTCCGCGCTGAGCCAGTCCTGGTCGGTGACGAGGGTGGTGGCGGAGCCGTCGGTGAAGGTGACGACGAGCTTCGCGCGCAGACGGGGCTGGCCGGTGTAGGGGGCGAGGTGCCAGTACCACTCCTGGGGTGTCGTCACCCCGTACCAGCCGCGTCCGAGTTCGGCGGCGAGTACGTTGCGCCCTCCAGCCTCCAGCAACGTGGTGACGTCGAAGGTGTCGTACAGAACCGTACGGTCGTAGGTGCTCTGGTCGGTGAGCAGCCGGGGCACGTTGGTCCGGCCGCGGTTCGCCCGCTTGCCGTCGACGGTGATCGGGTCGCCGTTGACGGTGAACGTGACGTTGCCGGCGGCGCTCAGGTGCAGCCGGGCCTTGGCGATACGGCGGCCTCGTGGCAGGGAGAACGCGCGGCGCAGCACCGGGGCCGGATTGGCGATCGGCAGCACGCTGTTCTTGGACGGGATGAAAGGGTTCTTCGGCGGAAAGGTCAGACCGGCGAGGGTGCCAATGCCGTTCTCGAACGGGTTGGCGCCGGTGGTGAGGTCGGCGGAGAAGTCGCGGGCGCCGGTGCCGGTCACCTCGACGTTGCGGATGGTGGCGTTGGTGCCGCCGCCGAAGCCGAAGCTTCCGTGGCGGCGGATCTGGTCGCCCGTGAGAGTGCGGCTGTCGACCTCGACACCGTTCACGGTGGTGGTCACGGTGAGCCCGATGACCGAGACCCGCACGGTGTGGTCGCGGGCGGCCCAGGTGTCCTTGGTCAGTCCGGTGGAGGCGGGGAGGGTGATGGTGCCGACGGGGACCTCACGGGTGCCCGCGGTGGTGGGGTTGGTCTCGCTCTGCGGGTCGTAGTGGTCGACGCCCCAGTTCGGCTCGGAGGTGCCGTCGTCCACCCAGGTGTTGCCGGCGTAGTGGCTGGTCCTCATGACCAGCCGCATGTCGTCGCCGCTGTGCCGGATGGTCCAGTTGAGCGCCTCGCCCCAGGTCTTGCCGATCGGCTCGGCCCGCAGCAGCAGGGACAGCCCGTCGGCGGCGTCGGACCCACCGCGGAAGACGACGGTCGCGGTCAGGTCCTTCCAGTCGTGGTCCTGCGCTTCACGCCCGCCGATCCACCGCGCGCCCGACCAGTCCTTCTCGCCCTTCAGCAGGCCCGTCTCCCACATCGCCGGCTCGCTCCAGGGGCCGGGCGCGTCCTTCTCGTCCCACGTGCGCACCCGCCAGAAGTACGCCCGTTCCGACCGCAGCGCGCCGCCCCCGTAGGCGACTTCGGTGCTGTTCGAACTCGCTGTCCTGCCGCTGCTCCAGACGTCGGCCGCGCCCGGCCTGGTGCCGACCTGGATCTCGTACGCGGTCTGCCGGGCCACCTGCGGCACCCAGCTGAACGCCGGCGCGGTCTGCGTACCCAGCGGTGCGGTCCGGGAGTTGACCTGCGGTTCCACGGGTGCGGGACCCTGCCTGCCCGATGCCGCGGCGCCGGCCGCGACGGCGTTCGGCGCGGCGGCGACCGGGAGCGTGGCCCCGGCTGCGGCGGCCGTCATGATGCCGAGCATGTGTCGGCGGCTCAACGCACTTCTGTTCTGCTCGGCCACGGCTCAGATCCCCTTGCATTGAAACGTTTCAATACCTTCCAAGTGGAAAGTTTATGAACAACCCCGGGTCGAACACAATGCTTCTGACTCGATGAGGACTCCGCCCGACCCGTGACGGGTGAGCACACCGCAGGCCAGGCCGTCCCGAGCGGGACGAGAAAGGGGCTCCACCGCCTGGCGGTGGAGCCCCCTTCGTCCTGCCGGCCCGTCCGGACCCGGTGGACCGGGTCTCAGAGTCGACCGCGCCAGGAACAGGCTGCCGTTCCCCTGGCCTGTACAGGGGCGCTGAGCACCGCGCCGGAGGCCGCGGTCGGGCTCGCCACGCCGTACCGGGCCGTGGTGACGAACAGGCGGTTGTCGCCGGGGTGCAGGCACACCGACGTGGGGTGCGGGGCCGGGACGGTCACGGTGTGCAGCAGGTGACCGTCCGGGTGGTACCGGCGGATGGTGCCGGTGCCCCACAGGGCGATCCACAGGCAGCCCTCGTCGTCGACGGTCATTCCGTCGGGGCTTCCTTCGTCGTCCCGTAGCCGGGCGAAGGTCTCGGGGCCTGCCGACAGGTCGCCCGAGACGGGATCGACCCGGCAGCGCAGGACGGTGCCGGCGGCCGTGTCGGCGACGTACATGGTCGTGCCGTCGGCGGTGAACGCCGGGCCGTTGGTGATGGTCAGGCCGTCGAGGACGCGTACCACCGTGCCGTCGGGGTCCGTACGGTAGAGCGAGCCCGCGCCGGGTGTGCCGTCGTAGGCCATGCTGCCGGCCCAGAACCGGCCGGCGGGGTCCGCGACGCCGTCGTTCATCCGGCTGGGGACGGGAGTACGGTCCTCCGGGCGGTCCAGCCACCGCAGTGCGCCGTCGGCGGTGAGCAGCGCGATGCCGGTGCCCGCGGCGGCGATCCACTCGTCCGGTCGGCCGCTCACCGGCGCGACGGCACCCAACGGCACGTCCAGCCGGGCCAGTTGGCGCGCGGTCGCGGGTCCGCTGTCGTCGCGCAGTTCGAAGAGCCGGCCGCTGAGGATGTCGACGTACACGTACCGGCCGTCGACCCAGCGGCCGCCCTCGGCGAGTTCGTACGCTCCTTCCACGAGGACCGCCGCGGGGTGTGCCGTGGATGTCATGAACGGTCTCCTGAGTCAGCGGATCGTCGTGCCGTCGGGCTCGTCGAACAGGCCTAGTTCGTCCCGCGTCGGAAGGCCCTCCCAGTCGCCCCGGGTGGCGACGGCGAAGGCCGCGGTGGTGACGGCCCGGTGCAGCCGGGCCGGGATATCCGCCCCGTCGAGGAGTCCGGACAGGTATCCGGCCACGAAGGCGTCACCCGCTCCGACCAGATCGACGGCGTCGACCTGTCGCGCCGCGCGGTCGCTCGCCCCGTCGGCGGTGAAGGCCGTCGCACCGCGGGCGCCGCGTTTGACGACCACCTCCGCGACACCCGCGGCCACGATGCCGCGCACGGCCTCGGCCTCATCCGCGCCGGACCGTTCCAGCACCAACGGCAGCTCGTCCTCGGAGGCGATGAGCAGGTCGGTGTGGTCCAGCAGCGGCCGGAGGGCGGTGCGGGCACAGTCGGTGGTCCACAGCCGGGAGCGGTAGTTGACGTCGAGGCACACGGTGACGCCGGCCTCGCGCGCCGTCGCGGCGGCGGCCAGGACGGACTCGGCCGCCGACGCGCTGAGCGCCGGGGTGATGCCGGTCAGATGCAGGACGCGGGTTCCCGAAGCCAGCGCGGGCAGGACATCGGCCGGTGAGAGCGCCGAACCGGCGGAACCGGCCCGGTAGTAGCTGACCCGGGTGAGCGTGCCCAGGCGGGGTTCGGTCAGCAGCAGCCCCGTGGGCCTGCCGGCGTCGTCGGTGACCGCGTGGTCGGTGTCGACGCCCTCGGCGCGCAGGGTGCGCAGTACCAGCGCGCCGAGTTCGTCCGCGCCGACCCGGCCGGCCCACCGCACCCGGTGTCCGAGCCGGGCGAGACCGATGGCGACGTTGGACTCGGCTCCCGCGACGGACAGGCCGAGGCTGCCGCCCAGCCGCAGCGCGCCGTGCGCCCGCATCGCCGCCATCGTCTCGCCGAAGGTCAGCACGTCGGCCGGGGCCCGGCCATCCGGTGTCGTCACGGCGTCTCCCCCGCGGCCACCTTGCGGAACACGGCCGCGCGGGCGCGGAGTCGGTCCAGGTCGCCGCCGTCGGCCGCGTCCCCGACGAGGGGTGACCCGACGCCGACGGCGAGGGCGCCCAGGTCCAGATAGTCCCGGGCGGCCCGCGCGTCCACGCCGCCGACGGGCACGAAGGGCACCTCGGGGAACGGGTCACGCAGGGCCTTGAGATAGCCGGGGCCGCCGAGGGAGCCGGGGAAGAGTTTGATGGCGTCGGCGCCCAGGGCGAGGGCCCGTTCGATCTCGCTCGGAGTCAGCGCGCCCATCGCCACGGGTACGCCGTACGGCTCCAGCCCCTCGACCAGGGCCGGGGTGACGAGGTACGACGCCCCGGCCTCCACGGCGCGGGCCGCGTCGGCGGCCGAGCGTACGGTTCCGGCGCCGACCAGTGCGTCGGGTCCCAGTTCCGCGCGGGCCCGCCTGATCACGGTCAGGGCGTCCGCGGTGGTCAGCGACACCTCGATGGCGGCGACGCCCTCTTCGGCGAGGGTGAGCACGGTACGCAGGGACGCGGCGTGGTCCTTGCCGCGGACGATCGCCAACAGGCGGTGGGCGCGGAGGTTTTCCACCAGGTTCATGGGGGTGGGCTCTTCCTTGGGGGTGGGGTGCGGGGCCCTGACGGTGCTCACCATTCGGTGAAGGAGCCGTCGGCGCCCCGCCACACGGGGTTGCGCCAGCGGTGTCCGGCTTCGGCGGCGTGGCGTACCGCCTTCTCGTCGATCTCGACGCCGAGGCCCGGGCGGGAGCCGGCCACGGCGTATCCGTCCTGGAACCGGAAGGGTTCGGGGTCCATCACGTACTCCAGCAGGTCGCACTGCTCGTTGTAGTGGATGCCCATGCTCTGTTCCTGGATGAGGAAGTTCGGTACGGCGAAGGCGATCTGCAGGCTCGCGGCCAGGGCGATCGGGCCGAGCGGGCAGTGCGGGGCCATGGCGACGTCGTACGTCTCGGCCATGGCCGCGATGCGGCGGACCTCGGAGATGCCTCCGGCGTGCGACAGGTCGGGCTGGGCGACGGCGATGCCACTGGCCATGACCTCGCGGAAGTCCCAGCGGGAGTAGAGGCGTTCGCCGGTCGCGAGCGGAATGCTGGTGGACTCCGCCAGGCTGCGCAGGTGGCCCGAGTGTTCCGGCCGGACGGGTTCCTCGACGAACAGCGGGTGCAGCGGTTCCAGCAGGGGCAGCAGGCGGCGTGACATGGCGGTGGAGGCCCTGCCGTGGAAGTCGACGGCGATGTCCCGCTCGTCGCCCAGCACCTCGCGGACGGCCGCGACGCGTTCGACGACCTCGGCGGTGCGTGCCGGGGTGTCGATCGGGGCGAGTTCGGCCGAGGCGTTCATCTTCACCGCGGTGAAGCCCGCCTTCATCTGTTCCCTGGCCAGCTCCGCCACGTCGCTGGGCCGGTCCCCGCCGATCCAGGCGTACATCCGCACCCGGTCGCGTACCGGGCCGCCGAGGAGGCGGTGCACGGGGACTCCGTAGGTCTTGCCGGCGATGTCCCACAGGGCCTGGTCGATGCCTGCGACGGCGCTGGAGAGGATCGGGCCGCCGCGGTAGAAGCCTCCCTTGGTGAGGACCTGCCAGTGGTCCTCGATGCGCAGTGGGTCCTGGCCCATGAGGTGGTCGGCCAGTTCGTGGACCGCGGCGCGCACGGTCTCGGCGCGGCCCTCGATGACGGGTTCGCCCCAGCCGGTGACGCCCTCGTCGGTGGCGACGCGCAGGAACAGCCAGCGCGGAGCCACCAGGAACGTCTCAAGTCCGGTTATCTTCAAGGAACTTCCTTCGGCTGCGTGTCGGTCGCGACGTCATCGTGGTCTTCCCGCGCCTGTACGGCCGCCAGGTCGTCGGACGCCTGCGCCAGGAGCGACTCGACGGCCGCGACGGCGGCGTCCGGATCACCCGCTTCGACCGCGTCCAGCAGTTCCTGGTGTACGGGGATGGAGTCGGAGAAGTGCCGGGCGCCGTGCACGATCCGGTCGCGAACACGCAGACCGGCCTCGATGACGACCTCCATCCGGCTGAGGAGTTCGTTGTGCGCGGCCTCCAACAGGGCGCGGTGGAAGGCCAGGTCGGCCTCGACCATCGCGTCCGCGTCCGCCCCCGCCGCCGCCATCGCGTCGAGCGCCTGCCGCATCGCGTCCAGGTCGGCCTCGGTGCGGCGGGCCGCCGCGAACCGGGCTCCGGCGGGCTCGACGATGGCGCGGACCTCGGCGAGGTCCTCCAGGAAGCCGTCGGTCGGGGCGCTGCTCCCCTGCCAGCGCAGCAGGTCGCTGTCGAGCAGGTTCCAGTGGGCGCGGGGCCGGATGGTCGTACCGCGTTTCTGCCGTGACTCCAGCAGTCCCTTGGACGCCAGCACGCGCAGCGCCTCGCGCACGACGGTCTTGCTGACGCCGAGTTCGGTCTCGAACTTGACCGGGTCCACCACGGAGCCCGGGGGATAGTCGCCGCGTATGATGCGCCGGCCCAGCTCCTCCACGGCCTGGCCGTGCAGCCCCTTGGGCGGATGGGTCACCACGTTCTCCGTTTCCGTCTCGGTCCTGTTCGCGGATGCCGCGCACAGCATGCCGCACGGTACGCGCCGCTCACGAGGACTCCTTCATGACGCTCCATCCTCCATCGACCACCAGGCTCGCTCCGGTCACATAGGACGCGTCCGCCGATGCCAGGAACGCGACGGCGGCCGCCACCTCCGCCGGCTGCCCGAACCGCTTCGCCGCCGTGGCCGCCACGCTGCGTGCCCGGTCGGGCTCCGGGATCCCCTCCCACGCGGCGGTGAGGATGGGGCCCGGCAGCACCGTGTTGACCCGGATGTCCGGCCCGTACTCGACGGCCAACTGCCGGCCCAGCGAGCACAGCGCACCCTTCGCGGCGGCGTAGGCGGCATGGCCGGGCAGGCCGATGACCGCGTGCACCGAGGAGGTGAGGACGACCGAGCCCCTGGCCTCGCGCAGCATGGTCGCGAAGGTCCTCATCGCCCGCCAGGCCGGCTTGAGCAGCACGGCCATCTGGCCGTCCCATTCGGCCTCGCTCAGTTCGTGGGCGGGCTTGTTGAGCTGGGCGAAGGCGTTGCTGTGCAGGATGTCCAGCCGCCCGTGACGCTCGTCGACGTGGCGGGCCAGGTTCTCCCAGTCGGCTGCCGAGGTCACGTCGCACCGTACGTACTCCGCGCGCCCTCCGCTGTCCTGGACGGCCGCGGCGAGTTCCTTCCCCGCGGTGTCGTCCACGTCCGTGACCACGACCGCCGCGCCCTCGTCCGCGAGCCTTCGAGCGGTGGCCGCGCCGATTCCGTGGGCGGCGCCGGTGATCACCGCCACGCGTCCCGCCATCCTGCGGCACTCCGTCATCGTGTGTCTCCCCATCTGATGCCTGCGCGTCCGGCGATGCGCGTCTGACGCCCACACCCACCATAGCTGTTTCAATTAATTATGAATATATCTTGACGAGGTGGCGATGCCGCTCCGAAACTGACCGGCATGCACCAGGCACCACCTCCCGTACGAAGCGAGGAAGGACCTCCTCCCATGAGCCGCACCACACACCTCCGCAGAAGCCGGGGCGCACTCGCAGTGGCCCTTGCCGCCGCCTCCCTGATGCTCTCCGCCTGCGGGGGTTCGACCGGTTCGTCGGACAAGGGGCTCCAGTCACCCGTCAAGCCCGGCCAGAAGGTCGACCTGCGCTTCTGGTCGTGGGTTCCCGGTGTCGACAAGGCCGTGGACAGGTGGAACGCCACTCACCCGGACTTCCACGTCAAACTGGAGAAGATCCCGGCAGGCAGCAGCGGCGGCTACGCGAAGATGCGTGCCGCGCTCAAGAGCGGCAACGCGCCCGACCTGGCACAAGTGGAGTACCAGGAGATCCCCTCGTTCCTGCTGGAGAACGGCCTGGTGAACCTGTCCCAGTACGGCGCGGACAAGGACCGGTCGAAGTTCGTGGACTGGCAGTGGCAGCAGGGAGTCTTCGGCTCCGCCGTCTACGCGATCCCCCAGGCGTCCGGTCCGATGGGCCTGTTCTACCGATCTGACCTGTTCAAGAAGTGGGGCATCACGCCGCCCGCCACCTGGGACGAGTTCGCCCAGGCCGCGCAGAAGATCCACAACGCCGACCCGAAGGCCTACATCAGCACCTTCCCGGCCGGCAACTCCGCCTGGTTCACCGCACTCGCGTGGCAGGCCGGCGCCAAGTGGTTCGGCGTGAACGACGACACCTGGTCGGTGAACATCGCCTCCCCGCAGACCCTCAAGGTCGCCGCCTTCTGGGACAAACTGCGCAGCCAGAAAGTGATCAAGACCGAACCCGACTTCGCCAACGGCTGGTACAAGGACCTGCAGACCGGTGCCATCACCTCGTGGGTCAGTGCCCAGTGGGGCGACGCCATCATCAGCGGAAACGCTCCTCAGACCAGCGGCAAGTGGGCGGTGGCACCCATGCCGCAGTGGACGAAGGGCGCGAACGCGTCCGCGAACTGGGGTGGTTCCTCCACGGCTGTCCTCAAGGGCGCCAAGCACATCCCCGAGGCCCTGAAGTTCGCCGAATGGCTCAACACCGACCCCAAGAGTGTCGACCTGCTGCTGCAGGGCGGATACGGCTGGCCCGCGGCGGCCGACGGGTACCAGGGCTCCTCGCTGGACAAGCCGTCGAAGTTCTTCGGAGGCCAGAAGTACAACGAGGTCTTCGCTAAGTCGGACAAGAGCATCGACAACTCGTGGAAGTGGATACCGACGATCGGCGCCACCTACCAGCACCTCAACGACGGCTTCCAGGCCGCCGTGGCCGGCAAGGGCACGTTCGTCTCCGCGGTGCGGCAGGCACAGAAGCAGACGGTCGAGGACCTGAAGCGGAAGGGTTTGAAGGTTTCCACCGGCCAGTGACCACCTCCGGTGGGCGCGACACGGCCGCCGCCGTTCTCCCCTCCGGACTCCAGAAAGAACCCCGATGCCCACCCGAGCGCCCCGCCGCCGCAGAAATCTGGCGCCCTACGCCTTCGTCGCGCCATTCCTCCTGCTGTTCCTCCTGACCTTCGCCGTCCCCATCGGCTACGCCGTCTACCAGAGCGTCATGGATGTCGAGCACACCGGCGCCCTCGGGCTCGGCGGCACCCGTACCGTCTTCGTGGCGCTGCGCAACTACTCCGACGCGTTGTCCGACGACGCCTTCCTGCGCAGCATCGGTCGCGTCCTGCTGTTCGCGGTCGTCCAGGTGCCGGTGATGGTCGTGTTGGCCGCCGGGCTCGCGCTGCTGCTGGACAGCGCCTCGGCCAGAGGCGTGCGGTTCTTCCGCGCCGCCTTCTTCCTGCCCTACGGCGTCCCGGGGGTCATCGCGTCCATCCTGTGGGGCTTTTTGTACGTTCCGGGAGTCAGCCCTCTCGTGGACGGCATGCGCCACCTGGGGGTGTCGGTCGACCTGCTGGGCGGAAACACGGTTCTGTGGTCCATCGCGAACATCGTCACGTGGGAGTTCGCCGGCTACAACGTTCTGGTTCTCGTCGCCCAGTTGCGTACCATCCCCGCGGAGCTGTACGAGGCCGCGCGCATCGACGGCGCCGGCGCGTGGGTGACGGTCCGGCACGTCAAACTCCCGCTGCTGCGCCCGGCGCTGGTCCTCACCACGGTCTTCACCATCATCGGCACGCTGCAACTGTTCGCGGAACCACTGGTGCTCAAGCCCGTCTCGTCGAGTATCGACAGCGCCTACACCCCCAACCTCAGCGCCTACAACGAGGCGTTCACCAACGACAACTACCACCTCGCCGCCGCCGAGGCAGTGCTGCTCGCCCTCGCCGCGTTCGCGCTCTCCTTCGGTTTCCTGCGGCTGATCAACAAGAGAGGTGGGGACGCGTGAGTCTCCAGACACCGGCCCGCACCGTCCCGCCACGGCGCGACACGCAGGCCTCCGACGACGGCACGAGGCCGCGCGGCGGCATCACCGGGGTCACCACACGCAGCCGCATCCTGGTCATCGGCCTGCTCGTGGCGGCCGCCGGGTACTTCCTGCTCCCGGTGTACTGGCTGGTCGTGGCGTCCACCAAGTCCACCGGCGGCCTGTTCGGCAGCTTCGGCCTGTGGTTCTCGCATCCCCAGTTCTGGAGCAACCTGCACCAGGTCGTCACCTACGACCATGCGATCTACCTGCGCTGGGCCGCCAACAGCCTGCTGTACGCGGGCGTCGGCGCGGCCGTGGCGACGCTTCTGGCCGCGATGTCCGGTTACGCCCTGGCCAAGTTCTCCTTCACCGGCCGCGACACGATCTTCAACATCGTGCTGGGTGGCGTCCTGATCCCCGCCACGGCGCTGGCGCTGCCCATGTACCTGCTGTTCAGCAAGGCAGGCCTGGCCAACACCTACTGGGCCGTACTGCTGCCGAGCTTCGTCAGTCCCTTCGGCGTGTACCTGTGCCGGATCTACGCCGCGGCATCCATACCGGACGAGCTGTTGGAGGCGGCCCGTATCGACGGCGCGGGTGAGATCCGCATCTTCACGGTGGTCGCTCTGCGCATCATGACCCCCGCCCTGGTGACGATCTTCCTTTTCCAGTTCGTCGGCATCTGGAACAACTACTTCCTGCCGCTGGTCATGCTGTCCGACGCCAAGCTGTACCCCATCACCCTCGGCCTGACGTCGTGGCAGTCGTTCGCCGACCGCCAACCGCAGCTCTATCAGCTGACCGTCGGGGGTGCCTTCGTCTCCGTCGTCCCGCTGATGATCGCCATGGTGGCCCTGCAGCGCTTCTGGCGCAGCGGTTTGACCGAGGGCAGCGTGAAGGGCTGACGCCGCCGGACCGGACGGTCCTGCCGGCTGAAGGGCTGGGAGTTCGACGGCGGGAGGGGGAGGGGCAGAGCGCCCCTCCCCCTCCCGCCGCGCCCTGGCAGGTCACCTGCCCCTGGGATTCACCGCCTCGCGGAACGCGTCGTGGACGAGCTTGGGGCGCTCCTCGGCGAAGGTGAGCAGGCCCATCACGGAGATGCCGTTGTAGGCCTGGTTGTACCCGGCCCGCTCCTTGTAGTCCTTGAGCACCCAGTAGGTGAACCCGGCGACGAACGCGCTGCGCGCGGTCACCTGCGCCCAGTGGGCTTTGAAGCTCGCCGCCTGCCACTCCTCCGTGCCCTGCGTGGTGTCCGGGCCGTGGGTGCCCGCCTCGGACCAGGTGCCGTTCTCGGTGATCAGGATCGGCTTGTCGGGATACTTCGCGTGCACCGCGTCCAGCGTGGGTCCGAGGTCGGCGTCCTTGCCGTAGAAGTAGCCGAAGTACTCGTTGAACCCGATCACGTCGGCAAGGTCGAAGGCGGGGTCGTTGCTCGTGTTGGAGGCCCAGGTCACGGGGCGGGCGGTGAGGTCGACGGCCTTCACGGCCGCCTTGAGGTCGGCGAGCCAGGCCCGGTAGACCGGGGCGCCGTCGGCGTCGATCTCCGACTCGTTCTGCAGTCCCCAGAGGATGACCGACGGGTGGTTGTGCTGGTTCCACGCCATCGTCAGGGCCAGCGCGCGGGCGAGGCCGTAGCGCTCGGTCTGGAGCTTTTCCTGGGCGGTGTTGAGCCACATGGTGTCGATGTCGTCCATCACCGTCACGCCGTGCTCGTCCGCCCAGTCGTAGACGTAGGGGTGGCGGTTGTAGACGCAGTTGCGGATGAGGTTGGCGCCGAGTGTGGTGATGTGGCCCAGTTCCCGGTCGTACTCGGCGAGTGTCATGGCTCTGCCGTGCGCGGCCGTCTCCTCGTGCCAGTTGAGTCCCTTGAGGAACAGCGGCTCGCCGTTCAGCCGCACCTGCGCGTCGGCGACGGTCAGGTCACGCACGCCGTACCGGGTCGACAGGGTGTCCACCCGCGGACCTGAGGACTTCCCGGAGGTCAGGGTGGCGCGGGCGGTGAGGGTGTGCGGTGCGGCCGGGCTCCATCTCGGGGCGTGCGGCACCGGGACCGAGACGGGCACGACGCCGGCCGATCGGGCCGCGATCCTCGCCTCGACCCGGACCGGCCGGGCGCCGCTGTCCCGGCCGGGATCCAGCGTGAGCCAGCCCTCGAAGTCCGAGGCTCCGTGGTTCTCGACGACCGCGCGCGCCTCCAGTCGTCCGTTCGCGCCGGACACCAGCAGTTTGGCGATGCCGACCTGCGGGACCGCCTCGATCCAGGCCGACCGGGTCAGCCCCGCGTAGGGCCAGTAGTCGACCGGCTTGTACGGCACCTCGTAGTCGTCGGTGACCGGCTGCCCCGTCGCGGCCGTGTAGTCGGTGTAGCTCGCCCGGCGGAAGACCCGCACGGCGATCGTCTGACGCGTTCCCGGCCTCAGCGCCCCCGCCACCGGGAGTGCGAACGGGGAGTTGGCGCCTTCGTGCTTGCCCAGACGGGTGCCGTCGAGCCAGACCTCGGCGCTGTATCCGGCGGCCAGGAAGGCGATGCGTACGTGCCGGGCCCGCCAGGATCCGGGCACGTCGACGGTGGTGCGGTACCAGGCGTACCCGTCGCTGAACGCGGTGCCGCGGCCGAAGGGGGTGGTCTCCGAGCCGAATCCGGGTGTGTTCAGCAGGTCCCAGGCCGCCGGCACGTCGATGAGGCCCCACGCCCCGTCGTCGTGGTGCGCGGACTGCCAGCCTTCGGCGAGCCCCTGGTCGGCCGGGTCGAAGCGGAAGCGCCACTTCTTGTCGAGGGTGAGGTACTCGCGGGTGGGCTCATGGGTGCGCCAGCCGTCGAAGGCGGGGAGCACCGTGCCGTACTGGAAGACGACGTTGGTGCCGCCGACCTCACGCACATGGGTGCCGGAGGGTTCGGTGGCCGGGTGGGTGTCGAGCACCGGGCCGCTCGCGGTGGCCACGGCCGGGCCGTCTGCCGCTCGCGCCGTCTGCGGCCAGGCGGGCAGGGCGACGAAGCCGGCCGCACCGAGCGCCGTGACGACGGTGCGCCGGGACGGATGGGTGGATTCGGTCATGGCAGGCGACTCCTCGGTGCGCGCGGGTTCGTTCGCCCCACAGCCTGGACAACCGCGTCACCCTCGTCAAGGATTATTCATAAATAATGAATTGAGCTAGCGTGGTGCCGCCGCTCCGCCGATCCGCGACGGCATCCCACCGCACACGAACGACGGGTGACCCCATGACCGCACAGCAACAACCCGCCCCGCTCGAGACCACGGGCCGGCTCGCCATCACCCTGTGGGACTTCAGCTGGTACACGCAGGCCGGACCGGGCGAGCCGTTCGCCGACCTCGACCGTGCCTTCGCCGAGACGGTGGAGCGGGGCTTCAACACCGTGCGCATCTGCGCCATGCCCTTCCTGCTGTTCTCCGGACGCGTCGACGAGCCGGAGTCCCTGCAGGTCCGCGGCCTGGGCGCGCAGTTCGGACAGCGCACCCGCTGGTACAACGTGCACGGCGGCTACCCGCTGGACGGCCGCCGACGGCTCATCGAGCTGTTCGAGGCCGCCGCCCGTCATGACTGCAAGGTCATCGTGTCCTCGTGGGAGTACCAGCAGTCCCCCAGCTTCGCCGACACCGACAGCTGGCACCGCGCCCTGGCCGACGTCCCCGGCCCGGACCGCGCCGAGGCGGTGGCCGAAGCGCTTGCCGAGCTGCTGGACTTCCTCACCGAACGCGGGCTGGCCGGCCCCGTCGCCTACGTCGAGGTGCACAACGAGGTCGACAACTGCTCCCTGGTACCGGCCGACGGCACCCCCGGCCACTACGCCCGGCTGCGCGGCCCCCTCGAACGCGCCGTGAAGCTGCTCCAGGCACGCCACCCCGCCATCCCGGTGACCTACTCGCTGGGTGAGCCGTGGCCCGACGAGCTCGACGACCTGCCGGAGCAGGCGCAGATCGCGCACTTCCACTTCTACGTGTACGGCGTGCTCGGCGCGCTGTACGAGGTGGTGGGACTCGGTCACGGCACCGAGGCGGCCCCGGAGACGGCCACCTGGCCCACCCCCGGACTGGCCGCCATGCTGCGCCCCGACGCGCCCGCCTTCGCCGACTACCAGCCGGACGAGCCCTGGCGGCTGGCCGCGACCGGCATCCCGCGCGAACTGTTCTACGCGCACGACTGGGTGGACCCCGACCGCTGGGACCTGTGGCTCTACGAGAACTATCCGGCGCACCGGCAGGCCATGCGGGAGACACTGGCCGGGTGGGTCGACTCCGTCGCCGAGTTCGCCCGCGACCGCGGCATCCCCGCCGTCCTCGGTGAGAGCGTCGTGGGGTACACCCCGCTGCTGACGCGCTTCGAGGAGGACGCCGTCGGCAAGGACATCGCGGAGTTCGTCGTCGACCGCTGCCTCGCCGCGGGTTTCCACGGCGTCGTCCTGACCTCCAACGCCGCCCCCCACCACCCCATGTGGCACACCGACCGGGACTGGATGCGGCGGGTCAACGCCCGGGTCACCGCCGGCTGAACGCGACCGGACGGCACCCGAAGACCCCACCGCCCCTCCGGCACAGGGCCGTTCGACGATCCCCCCGCCCCGAGGCGTCGACGACAGACGTTTCCGTCGTGCGGGTGGTTTACCGTGCGCTCCCCTCGGTCCGGCCGGGTTCTCTCGGAGACTGAGCCGGGGCGGCGGTACGGGCCGCCGGGGAGGGGATTCCATGGCGGACAGCAGGATTCTGGTCGCGGTGCGGGAGCATCCTCGCAACGAGGGGGCCGGCTCGGAGCAATGGGCGGGGATCGGTCAGGCGATCAAGGCGCGGGGTTTCGACGTCCGGTGGGCGGTGGGTGCGGCCGACGCCGAAGCGGTGTTACGGACCGAGGCGGGACTGACCGCGGCGCTGGTCGCCTGGGACCTCCCCAGCCGAGGGGGCGGGGACGGTGAGCCGGGGGGCGCCGCGGTGCTCCGCTCGATCGGCCGGCGGTTCAAGGATCTGCCGGTCTTCCTGGTCATGACGGACGACGGTGTACGGGACCTGCCGCTGTGGGTGTCGGAACTGATCGTGGGGTACGTGTGGCCGCTGGAGGACACCCCCGGCTTCATCGCGGGCCGGATCACCACCGCCGCCGGGGCCTACCGGGAATCCGTGCTGCCGCCCTTCTTCCGCGCACTGCGCCGTTTCGACGACGCGCACGAGTACTCCTGGCACACCCCGGCCCACTCCGGCGGTGTCGCCCTGCTGAAGTCACCCGCGGGCCGGGCGTTCCACGACTACTTCGGGGAACGGCTGTTGCGCAGCGACCTGTCGATCTCCGTCGGGGAACTGGGCTCGTTGTTCGAGCACACCGGCCCGATCGGCGAGGCGGAACGCAACGCCGCCCGGGTCTTCGGCGCCGACCTCACCTACTTCGTGCTGCACGGTGACTCCACCTGCAACCGCGTGGTCGGCCACTTCAGCGTCACCCGCGACGAGATCGCGCTGGTGGACCGCAACTGCCACAAGTCGGTGCTGCACGGGCTGGTCATGTCCGGCGCGCGCCCCGTCTACCTGATCCCCACCCGCAACGGCTACGGCCTCGCCGGACCCCTGCCTCTGGCGGAGCTCGACGCGGAGTCGGTCGCGGCGCGGGTGGCGGCCAACCCGCTGACCGGGCAGGCCGTGTCAGCGGACGCCCAGTACGCCGTCTTCACCAACTCGACCTATGACGGGCTGTGTTACGACGCCTCGACGGCGGCGCGGGCGTTCGCCGCGAGCACTCCCCGGCTGCATTTCGACGAGGCGTGGTTCGCCTACGCCCGCTTCCATCCGCTCTACGCGGGCCGGTACGGCATGTCGGTGGACGAGGACACCTTCCCGGGCCCGGACCGGCCGACGGTCTTCGCGACCCAGTCGACCCACAAGTTGCTGGCCGCGCTCTCGCAGAGCGCCATGGTCCACGTCAGGCCCGCGCCCAGGGCGCCCGTCGAACACGACCGGTTCAACGAGGCGTTGATGATGCACGGCACCACCTCCCCGCTCTACCCGATGATCGCCTCGCTGGATGTGGCGACCGCGATGATGGACGGGCCGCAGGGCCACTGGCTGCTGGACGAGGCCGTGACCGAGGCGGTCCGGTTCCGCCAGGAGATGGTGCGCATCCGGCGTCGCATCGAGGAGGCCGGCGACCGGCCGCCGTGGTTCTTCGGCGTGTGGCAACCCGAGTCGGTCACCGACCCAGGCACCGGCGCACGCCTGCCGTTCGACGAGGCACCGGCCGAGCTGCTGCGCACCGAGCCGTCCTGCTGGCACCTGGAACCGGGCGCCGCCTGGCACGGCTTCCCGGGGCTCACCGACGGCTACTGCATGCTCGACCCGATCAAGGTCACCCTGACCTGCCCTGGCATCGACGCGACCGGTGCGGCAGCCGGGTGGGGCATCCCGGCACGGGTGCTCACCGCGTACCTGGCCACCCGTCACATCGTCGTGGAGAAGACCGACAGCTACACCACGCTGGTGCTGTTCTCCATGGGCATCACCAAGGGCAAGTGGGGCACCCTCCTCGACGCCCTGATGGACTTCAAGGCCCTCTACGACGAGGACGCCCCCCTCGACCGTGTGCTGCCCGCACTGGTCGCCGAGCATCCCAGGCGCTACGCCTGCCTGACCCTGCGCGACCTGTGTCAGGACATGCACGACCATCTGCGCTCGGCCCGCCTCGTCGACCTGCTGGACACAGCGTTCCAGCAGTTGCCGCAACCTGTCGCCCCGCCGTACCTCTGTTACCAGCAGCTGATCCGCGGCGGCACGCAGCGCGTACGTCTGGCCGACGCGCCGGGCCAGGTGGCCGCCGCCATGGTCACCGTCACCCCGCCGGGCATTCCCGTCCTCATGCCCGGCGAGAGCGTGGGCGCGCCCGACGGCCCCCTGCTGCGCTACCTCACCGCCCTGGAGTCGTTCGACCGTCACTTCCCCGGATTCCGCAGCGAGACGCACGGCGTGACCCTCGACCCCGACACGGGCGACTACCTCATCGAATGCCTGCGCCCGACGGCGAACGACGACGCGAAGGCGACGTACCGGGCCGTGACGCCGACCGCCGTGACACCGGCCCCACGCAGTCACCCGATGGAAACCCGAGGGCGCCCCTGACGACGCCGGTTGGTGCGCGACGACCGTGACAGCCGCCGCCATCGTTGTCGGCGGCGGCTGTCAACGGCGAGCCTCTTCGGTCCATGACTCCCACGGCGCCGGACCGGTGCCGGCACTCCACGCCTCCAGGGCCTGCCCGTCCCAGCACAGGATCCCGCACTGCTCGGCGTACTCGACGGCCGGTTCGGTGAAGTCGCTGGTGGTGACGACGACGGCGACATCGGCCTCGTGGACGGTGAAACAGGTGCCGCCGAAGCGCTGCAGGTCCTGGGAGCCGACCCGGTGGCCGTCGCCGTAGCGCTTGCACTGGATGACGACGCGCCGTCCGTCCGGAGCGACGGCCAGGACGTCCGCCCCGAGGTCGCCCGCCCCGCCGACGACTTCGACGTCCGAGCATCCGTCCCGCTCGCACAGAGCGGCGGTCGCCTCCTCGAACTCATCGGGGTCCAGGGCCTCGGGGGCGGCCACGGGATCGCGTGGGAGGACGACCGTCTCCTCGAGGCCGGCGCCGACGGCGGAAGGTTCCGCGACCGCACCCACGGAGGCGGGGGTGTCCAGCACCTCGACCGCCCTGCCTGCTCCCTGGTCGAGCGCGGCGGCGGCCCGGCGCGCCACCCCGGCGAGGGATAACCGGCGTCGCCCGTGCCGAAGGGCCATCACGATCGCCACGCCCACGACACCCAGCGCCAGAGCCCACGCGGGGCGTCGCTCGACGGCACCGGCCACCGCCCGCAGCGAGAAGCCCACCAGGATCACCACCAGGGCCAGCAGGCCGAAGAACGCGGCGGTCCGACGGAGGTCGAACGGGCGGTGTCGGCGCCGCACGGGTCGGAAACGGCGTATGGGCGTGGCCACGGCGAAGTGTCCCCCTCATGGAAGCGGTACGAAGATCACTCCCGTCTTCCCAAGATCAGAGACTTCATCGTTCTTCTCGCCGACTTCGCGTTGCCCGAGCCCGCCGCGGAGTGGACGAGCCAGCCCACTGCCGCGCCGACCGCGTACCAGACCAGGTCGGGTGGATTGAAGGTGGAACCGAGCACGAGGCGGGCGACGGCGCTGCGCCGGGAGAGCTCCGCCGGGGCCTCGGTGAGCTGGGAGAACTCGACCGCCCAACTGACGGTCAGCGCGCTTCCGGCGGCCGTCAGAGGGGTCACGCGTGGCGCCGCCAGCACGACGAGCGCATACAGCAGGACGGTGTACAGCGCGTCTCCGCCGTACTTGGCCACGTCCCCGGTCGCCACTGCCCTCAGGCCCAGCCCCGCGCCGATGGTCACCACCGCGGCCCCGGCCGCGACCAACCGGGTGCGTACCGGATCTGTCCGTACCGGATCCGCGGGTGTGGCCAGGCCCATCCTGGTCCGCCTTTCCTTCATCTGGTCGGCAGCGGTGGGATGCTGCCGGTCACCGCCAGGTCCCGGTACCACATGGCGCTGTCCTTCGGGGTGCGGCGCTGGGTCTCGTAGTCGACATGGACGATGCCGAAACGCTTGGAGTACCCGTAGCCCCACTCGAAGTTGTCCATCAGTGACCACACGAAGTATCCGCGCAGATCGACACCGGAGGCGAGTGCCCGGTGGGCGGCGATGAGGTGGCCGCGGAGGTAGTCGATGCGCTGGGGGTCGTGGACGGCGTGGGTGCCCTCGGTTCGGGCGGAGAGGTGGTCCTCGAACGCCGCCCCGTTCTCGGTGACGACCAGGGGCTGGTTCGGGAACCGGGTGTGCAGGTCCAGGAGGAGATCCTCAAGGCCCTTGGGGTCGATGTTCCAGCCCATGGCGGTGTGCGGGCCCGCCTGTTCGAGGAACTCGACCTGGGGCGAGCCCGGCCAGGGGGAGCCTCCCACGTCCTTGTGTCCGTCATTGTTCTGACGCGGGCTCACACCGTCCCAGAGGCGGACGGCGGTGGTGGCGTAGTAGTTGACGCCGAGCAGGTCCAGGGGCTGGTGGATGTCGGTGAGGTCGCCGTCCCGCACGAACGCCCAGTCGGTGACCGCGGCGGTGTCCCTGAGGAGGTCCTGCGGGTAGTGACCGCGCAGCAGCGGTTCGGTGAAGGAGCGGTTGGCCAGCGCGTCGATGCGGCGCACAGCTTCGTCGGCGCCGTAGCCCCTGCCTCGCAGCACGTGGAAGTTGAGGCTGATGGCGCACTGCGGGCTGTTGGTGGTGACCGCCCTGAGCTGTTGGACGGCCAGTCCGTGGGCGAGGTTGAGGTGGTGGACCGCGGTCAGCGCCGCGGCGCCGTCGGTGCGGCCGGGGGCATGCGCTCCGGATCCGTAGCCGAGGTAGGCGGAGCACCATGGTTCGTTCAGCGTGGTCCATACCGGGACGCGATCGCCGAGAGCGGCGCCGACGGTGCCGGCGTAGTCGGCGAGGGCGAAGGCGGTGTCGCGGTTCGTCCAGCCACCCGTGTCTTCGAGGGCTTGGGGCAGGTCCCAGTGGTAGAGGGTCGCCACCGGGGTGATGCCCCGGTCGAGGAGGCCGTCGACCAGACGACGGTAGAAGTCCAGGCCTTTGGGGTTGACCGGACCGCGGCCGGTGGGCTGGACGCGCGGCCAGGAGATGGAGAACCGGTAGGCCCGCAGGCCGAGGGACTCCATGAGGTCGAGGTCGTCCTCCAGGCGGTGATAGTGGTCGGCGGCGATGTCTCCGGTGTCGCCGTTCCACGTCCGGCCCGGGGTGTGGGAGTAGGTGTCCCAGATGGAAGGACCGCGTCCGTCCTCGTCGGCGGCGCCCTCGATCTGGTAGGCGGCGGTCGCGGAGCCGATGAGGAAGTCCGGGGGGAAGGCCAGGTGCCCGGGGACCGGGTGTCGCGTCTGACGGTCCGACCGGGCGGAAGGCGGGAGTGATGCGGTCATTTCACGTTTCCTTCGACGTGTGATGCGTCCCGGCACTTGCCGGATTGCCGGTGTTCGTCGTCCGGATCCTGATGTTAACGTTAACAAGCTGTCAAGGCTTCAGCCGCGACCAGACCCGCCGCCGTCCCATGTCTGCCTCGGAGTGCGCCCTCGTGCCGACCTTCGCCAATCCCGTTCTCGCCGGGAGCCATCCGGACCCGTCGATCTGCCGGGTCGGGGAGGACTTCTACCTGGTCACGTCGACATTCGCGTACTACCCCGGGATCCCGGTCCTCCACAGCCGCGACCTGGTGAACTGGAGCCCTCTGGGGCACGTGGTGCGCGGGTCTTCGCGCCTGTCGCTGACCGGCCTGGACGTCTCGGACGGCATCTGGGCTCCCACCATCCGCCATCATGAGGGCACCTTCTATGTGGTCGCGACCCTGGCGAAGGGCCGCCACGGCAGCGTCACGTTCCTCTCCACCGCCGCTGAGCCGGTCGGCCCCTGGTCGGATCCGATCGTGCTGGACGCGGAGGGCATCGACCCGTCACTGTTCTTCGACGACGACGGCCGTTGCTGGTTCACCGCCTGCCGCGACGCCGCCCACCCGGACGTGACCGGTCCCGGTGAACTGTGGATGCGCGAGCTCGACCTCGACACCCTGGCCCTGACCGGCCCGACCCACGTCCTGTGGCACGGTGCGCTGCGCGGTGCCTGGGTGGAGGCACCGCACCTCTACAAACGCGATGGCCGGTACCACCTGATCGCCGCGGAGGGGGGCACGGAACACCATCACGCCGTGACCGCGGCTCGTGCCGACGCCGTCACCGGTCCCTACACCACGGACCCCAGGAGCCCGCTGCTCACCCACCGCCACCGCGGAGCGGCAGAACCCATCCACAACGTCGGCCACGTCGACCTGGTCGACACCCCCGCCGGGGAGACGTGGGCCGTGGCCCTGGGCGTGCGGCCGACCGACGGCACGCACACGCTCGGCCGGGAGGTGTTCCTCGTACCCGTCGAATGGACCGCCAGGGGACCCGTGTTCGCGCCGGACAGCGGACGCGTGCAGCTGTCGGAGCGGCTGCCGGCCCAGATCACGGTGGCGGCCGCGGAGGCGCTTCGGGACGGCCGTGTGCTGGACCGATTCGACGGCACCGCACTCGCCCCGGAGTGGTACAGCCTGCGCGGACCGGTCGACGGACTCGTCTCGCTCCGCTCCGGCGGGGACGGGCTGAGCATCCGCCTCTCCCCCGAGCCCCTCACCTCGACGGGTACCCCCGCGTTCATCGCCCGCCGCCAGCAGCATCTGCGCCTGCGCGCGAGTACCCGGATCCGCTTCACCGCCGTCGCGCAGACGCGGGAAGCGGGGCTGGCCGTCTTCCAGAACCACGACCGGCATGCCACGCTGGCGCTGACCGTCGACGCCTCCGGAATCCCGCACGCGGTGCTCACCGCCCGCAAAGCGGGTTCCGATACCCGTCTCGCGGCGGTCGCCGTGACGGACGGCGAGGTCGTCCTCGCGGTGGACAGCGACGAGTCCGGCTACACGTTCCACGTCGAGGACGGCACCTGGACGACCCTGGGCAGCATCGAGCGGCCCTTCTTCAGCACCGAACGAGCCGGCGGATTCGTGGGCGTGCACATCGGCCTGTACGGCACGGGCGACGCCGAAGCCGGTCAGGGCGAGGCACTCATACGCTGGTTCGACTACGCGCCCGCCCCCTCGTCCGGGGCAGGAGGGGCGGGGGTGTGACGTCGGGGCTATGAACCGGCGGGAGGCGGAGCGGTGCTGCGCCGCACGACGAGCTCCGGCGTGATCTTCTCGCGCGCCGCCTTCTCCCCGTGCAGCGTCCGCACCAGCAGCTCGATGGCGCTCCTGCCGAGGCGGAGGAAATCCTGCCGCACCGTGGTCAGGGCGGGCACCAGGTAGTCGACGCCCTTTATGTCGTCGAACCCCACGACCGACACGTCCTGCGGCACCTTCACTCCACGTTCCGCGAACGCCGCCAACACCCCCATGGCCATCTGGTCGTTGCCCGCGAACACCGCTGTCGGCAGACCGGCATCGTGCGTGCAGAGTTCGTGGGTGAGACGGAACCCGCTCGCCGCGGTGAAATCCCCTTCCAGCAGGACTCCCTCCGCTCCCGCGGCAGCGAGTTCGGCCTGCCAGCCTTCGACGCGCGCCTGAGCGTCGAAGGTGCCTGGGGGGCCGGAAAGGTGGGCGATGCGCCGGTGCCCGAGGTCGAGGAGGTGCCGAACTGCCAGACGGGCACCGAGCTCCTGATCGACCTCGATGAAGCTCAGATCGGGGTTGGGGACGCTCCCGGACATCACCACGGCCACCGGCACCTCGAACACGAGGCCCGCCAGCGCCTCCACCACGACACTCCGGTCTGCGACGACCGCGATCGCCTCCACCGACTGATCGGTGAGCCGCCGCAGCGTCTCCACCAGATCGCCTGTGGTGCTCTCACCCTGCCTGCTCGCCAGGCTCACCCAGTAACCGGCTTGCCTGGCGGCCGTCTCCACGCCGAGCAGGATGCGGGGCAGTTCGAACAGCTCCGACCCGACGATCACCACACCGATCGTCGCCGAACGGCGGCTCTTGAGGGCCCTGGCCACACTGTTGGGGCGATAGCCCAGCTTTCGAATCGCGGCCTCGACTCGGGTCCGGGTCTCCGGCCGCACCGACGGATGACCGTTGATCACACGGGAGACGGTGATGTGTGAGACGCCTGCCTCCCGTGCCACATCCATCATTCCTGGCGGCCGGTTCATCTCGGTCGTTCCCCTGCCCTCGGCCCGGCGCACGGCGTTGCGCCCACACCGCCGATACTGACACAGGCTTCGGGCCACATCCGCGTGACGGTCCGATCCACCGGGCGGTCGGCCCGTGTCCCCAAGGACCACGGGCGGGAAAGGCATCGCCGCGTCACCGCTGCCACTGCTCCGGACCGCCGCCCCGCCACTCGATCAGCCCGGACTGCCGCACCCAGTCCTCATCGACGTCCCCCAGGCCCGCGCCACGCAGGAACTCCACGACGTCCAGCAGCCCGTACGCCATGCCACGGAACTGATCACCCACCCGCACCCGCCGGCCGCCGTCCACGGCGGGCCGGTAGATCACGATGGGCTGGGCGTCGGCCATGGCACCAGCGTGCCGTGTGTCCCGGCTCCGCGCATGTGGGGCCGCCGGTGCCCGCCCACACCGTGCGGACGGGGGTGGCGAGGATGTCGTGGAGGCGGGGGGCTGAGCTGCCGGATCAGCAGGTGGTGGCCCCGACCTCGCGCGCGGCGGCGAGGTAGGCGACAACCAGTGGCCGTCTGTCGCCCTGAACCGCCGCCACCGCCAGCCGGGACGGGGAAATGCCCCGGACCGGCACGGCGATCACCCCGTCCCGGACGACCAGCGGGGCGTTACCGGTGGCCAGCAGCGCCACTCCCTGGCCGCCGGCGACCGCCTCGTGGGTCTCCTCGGCGCTGGAGACCACCCCGCCGATCCGCGGTCGGCGGCCGTCGCGGGCGTCCAGGGCCAGCCAGTAGTCCCGCAGCGGACCGGCCTCCTCGGGGAGCGCGAGGAAGGGCTCCTCCAGCAGGTCGGTGAAGTCCACCTGTCCCTCGGGGTCACGGGCGGCCCGCGCCGCCAGGGGGTGTCCGTCCGGCAGCGCGACCAGCCGGGGCTCGCGGGCCACCACCTCGTACTGGTAACGGTCACCGTCCGGCAGCGGCAGCCAGACGAAGGCGACGTCGCTGGATCCGTCCGCCAACCCGGCGGTGGGATCCGCCCAGTTGACCTGGCGCAGGACGGGCCGCGCGTCCGGATGCCGGGAGACGAGGCGGGTCCGCAGGGCGGGCAGCAGTCCGCGGCCCGGACTGGTGGACATACCGATGACCAAGGTGCTCCGCTCGGCGGTCTTCGCCTCCTCCACCGCCGCTTCGGCTGTCTCCCAGGCGGCCAGCACCTCACGGGCGCGGGGCAACAGGGCTTCCCCCGCAGTGGTCAACCGCACGGTCCGCCGGTCACGTTCGAACAGGACCACGCCGAGTTGCTTCTCCAGCATCCGTATCTGCTTGCTCAGCGCGGGCTGGGAGACGAACAGCCGCTCCGCCGCACGGGTGAAGCTCAACTCCTCGGCGACCGCGGTGAAGTAGCGCAGATCGCGCCCGTGGACGTCCATAACCTATGGCTATCACAGCGTGTCTTGGACGTCGCGCCCGCTCCGCCGGAAGGATGGGACCTGTCGACGGGGAAGGCCCGAACGGCAGTTGACGAGGGAGAAGCAGATGAGCGGCAACGCCAAGGTCTGGCTGGTCACCGGCGCGAGCAGCGGTTTCGGGCGGGCCATCGCGGAGGCCGCGGTCGCCGCCGGTGACACGGTGGTGGCGACGGCCCGGCGGACCGAGTCGCTGGACGACCTGGTCGCCGCGTACCCGGACCGGGTGGACGCGGTCAGCCTGGACGTCACCGACGGCGCGCGGATCGACGCGGTGGCCGCCGACATCCTGGCCCGTTACGGCAGGGTGGACGTGCTGGTGAACAACGCCGGCCGCACCCAGGTCGGGGCGTTCGAGGAGACCACCGACCAGGAGCTGCGCGACCTGTTCGAGGTGCACGTGTTCGGCCCGGCGCGGCTGACCCGGGCGCTGCTGCCGCAGATGCGGGAGCGGGGCAGCGGAGCGGTGGTGAACATCAGCAGCCTCGGCGGGCAGTTGTCCTTCGCCGGGTTCTCCGCGTACAGCGCGACCAAGGCGGCGCTGGAGCAGTTGTCGGAGGGCTTGGCCGACGAGGTGGCACCGTTCGGTGTCAAGGTGCTGATCGTGGAACCCGGCGCGTTCCGCACCAACCTGTTCGGCAAGGGAGCCGCGTACTTCTCCGCCCAGAACCCGGTGTACGCGGAGAAGGTCGGCGCGACCCGGCAGTTGGTACAGGGCGGCGACGGCAGCCAGCCCGGCGACCCGGCGAAGGCCGCGGCGGCGATCCGGCTGGCTCTGGACGCCGAGAGGACCCCACTCCGTCTCGCCCTCGGCAACGACGCGGTGGACGCCCTGACCGGACACCTGGACTCCGTGCGAGCCGAGCTCGCCGAGTGGGAGAAGGTCTCCCGGGGGACGGACTTCGACCAGGAATGACAGCCACCGGGGTGGCAGCCGAGCAGGGAGGGGGCTGCCCCTTGCGGGGCAGTCGTTCCGACGTGCGTTCCGGGGCGGCGCGCGGTGGAATGGGTGGATGCAGCACCGGAAGTCGGGCGTAATCCGGGGTGTGTCGCTCGTTGCCCACAGTGTGAAGGCCGTACGCGCACGTCGCCCGGCCCGGAGCCGGACCCCGAGAGGAAGCCCTGCGATGAACCACCAGACGGTGCGCGGCGTGATGAGCAACGCGGTCGTCCGTGTCCAGGCCAGAACCCCGTTCAAGGAGATCGCCCACCTGCTGCTGGAGTACGACATCACGGCGGTGCCCGTCGTGGACGCTCAGGACCGCCCGGTGGGCGTGGTGTCGGAGGCTGATCTGCTGCACAAGATGTGGGGCGGGCAGGAGGGCGCCGCCCCGGCCTCGGGTGCGGGCGTACGGCCCACCAAGGCGTGGGCCACCGACGCGGCCGGGCTGATGACCTCACCCGCCGTCTGTGCTGGCGAGGACTGGAGCGTCGTCGACGCCGCCCGTGTCATGGCTCAGCACGGCATCAAGCGGCTGCCCGTGGTCGATGAGAATCAGCGGTTGATCGGTGTGGTGAGCCGGAGTGACCTGCTGCGGATCTTCGTGCGGACGGACCAGGCGATCCGTACCGAGATCGTCGAGGAGGTGATGGTCAGGAGTCTCGGCCTGGCTCCCTCCGCCGTGCACGTGGACGTGGCGCACGGTCAGGTGGTGCTCAGCGGGCGGCTGTCACCGGCAGTTTCGGTGCCCGCCCTTGAGGAGCTGTGCAGGAACGTCGACGGGGTGGTGGCCGTGGAGTTCAGACCGGTCCAGGAGACCGATGCCGACGACTCGGTGCACCAGATCCCCGGATGACGTGTGCGGTGCGGCCACCCCATGGCACATGGCGGAGGGGCCGTTTCTCGCGTCGTCTGCGAGGAACGGCCCCTGCGGCTCGTTTCGGCGGAACCGGTGCCCCCTTCGGTTCGAACGGGGCCCGTTCGGTTCACACGAAGGCACTCTGCCCCGTGATCGACTTGCCGACGATCAGGGTGTTCATCTCCCGGGTGCCCTCGAAGGAGTAGATCGCCTCGGCGTCGGCGAAGAACCGCGCGATGTCGTAGTCCAGCACGATCCCGTTGCCGCCGAAGATCTCCCGGCTCCAGGCCACGACCGACCGCATCCGCGAGGTGACGAATGCCTTGGCCAGCGAGGAGTGTTCGTCGCGGAAGATCCCGGCGTCCTGGAGCCGGGCGAGCTGCACGAGCATGCCCCAGGAGGCGGTGATGTTGCCCAGGCTCTTCACCAGCAGGTCCTGCACCAGCTGGAACCGGGCGATCGGGCGGCCGAACTGCTCGCGCTTCTTCGCGTAGTCCAGCGCCAGTTCGTAGGCGCCGACCATCACACCCAGCGCCTGCCAGGCGACCCCGCCGCGGGTGGCGCGCAGGATCTCCGCGACGTCGCGGAAGGAGTTGATGTTCTGCAGGCGGTTCTCCTCCGGCACCCGGACGCCGGTCAGGGTGATCTCGGCGTTCTCCACGATCCGGAAGGCGATCTTGCCTTCGATCTTCACGGCTTCGAAGCCGGGGGTGCCCTTCTCGACGACGAACCCCTTGACGTGGTTGTCGTCGACGTCCCGTGCCCACACCACGACGTAGTCGGCGAAGGTGGCGTTGCCGATCCACTTCTTGGCGCCGTCGAGGATCCAGGTGTCGCCCTCGCGCCTGGCCGTGGTGCGCATGCCGCCCGCGACGTCGGACCCGCCGAGCGGCTCGGTCATGGCGAACGCGCCGATCTTGTCCATCGCGGCCATCTCGGGCAGCCAGCGGTCGCGCTGCTCCTGGCTGCCACCGGAGTGGACGGAGTACATCGCGAGTCCGTTGTGGACACCGAAGAACGTGGACACCGAGGCGTCGGTGCGGGTCATCTCCATCGCCAGCATGCCGCTGAGCAGGTTGCTGACGGCGGGCCGGTGTTCGCCGTAGCCCTCGTAGGGCAGTCCGGCCAGCCCGCTGGCGCGGAAGATGCCGATGAGCTCCTTCGGGAACTCGCCCTTGCCCCAGTTGTCGTTCACCAGCGGCTTGATCTCGTCCCGCAGGAGGGCGCGGGCCTTGAGGAGGATCTTGCGCTCCTCGTCCGGCAGCAGCGTCTCGTAGGCGTAGAAGTCCGCGACCAGCTGGTCGTCGAGCGGTTCCATGGTGACGGTCATGTCAGTTCTCCCCCTTGTCGGTGGTGTCGGTCTGGCCGGACCTGTCGGCGCTGTCCAGGGCGGACAGGACGGCGAGTTGCCTGCGGTCGCGCGTCTCGGCGAGTTCCGAGTACGTGGCGGAGCCGTACGCCTTTTCCACGGCTGCGATGAGCCGTTGCTGTTCTTCCTCGTTCTGTGACGGGGTGCCGAGGCCCGCCCACATCTGCTTCATCGACGCTCCGATGTGCTCGGCCAGGTGCCGATAGCCGCCGGGGCCACCACCGAGGTGCGAGCCGAGGAACGGCCCGACCGTCGACCAGCGGATGCCGAGCGAGTTCGTCATCACCTTGTCGAGGTCCTCCGGTGTCACCACGCCCTGCTCGACGAGGTAGATCGCCTCGCGGCTGAGCGCGTTCTGCAGGCGGTTGCCGACGAACCCGGGGATCTCCTTGCGTTCGACGACCGGGGTGCGGCCGACGAGAGTGTAGAAGTCCACGGCGGCCTGGACGGCGGCCTCGCTGGTGCGTTCGCCGGGGACCACCTCGACCAGGGGCATCAGGTGCGGCGGGTTGAAGGGGTGGCCGATGAGGATCCGGCCGGCGTCGTCGAGTTCCGCGGTGAACGAGGTCGACGGGATTGCCGACGACGAGCTCAGCAGCAGCGCGTGCTTGGGGGCCTCGCGGACCAGGGTGGCGAAGAGGTCCTTCTTGAACTCGACGCGCTCCGGGCCGTTCTCCTGGACGACGTCCGCGTCGCGGACCGCCTCGGTCACGTCGGCCGCGATGTGCACCCGGTCGGCGAGGCCCTCGACGTCCAGGCCCCGGGCCGCGAGGTGCGGGGCGAAGTCGGCCAGGGCCGCGGCGACGGCTTCGGCGAGGTCCGGCCGGGGGTCGCTCACCCGGACGGTGAGCCCGTGCCCGGCGAACAGTGCCGTCCAGGACAGTCCGATGGTGCCGGCGCCGATCACGGCCGCCGTGCGGAACCCGCGTGGCGTCGGCTCCTGCGTCTTTGGCTGCTGCGTCTTCTGGTGCTGCGCCTTCGCCTCCTGCGTCTTCGACTGTTGCGTGATCAACTCCCGTGTCATGACGGCCTTCCTTCCAGGTAGTCGTGGACCGGCTTGACCCCGGCGAGCGTCAGGTCGGTGAGGATGTGGCTCGCGGAGAGGACCTCCAGCACCGGCAGGTCGGCCAGCGGGGCGAGCACGTGCTGGAACAGCTGGAGCCTCGCGGGGCCGGTGTAGGCCCACTTGACCGCGATGTCGGTGATCTCGGTGCGCACGAGTTCCTGCACCCGGGGCGAACCGCCGTAGCCCGGGATCGTCTTGAGCATGAAGGTCGGCACGGTGATCTGTGCCTCGGCCTCTCGCGGGTCGAGCTCGTGGTGCTTGTAGCCCATGGTCGCGGTGGCGACCCGCAGCGTGCCGTGGTCGAGGGTGCCCACCAGTGCGCCGTGGTCGACGTAGAGGCTCGGCGATCCGATCGTCTTCGGGTACGCGCTGACCTCGCGCCCCGACGCGGTCGCCGGGAAGTTGTCGAGGTACATCGCGTGCAGGTACTCGCCCCGCTCGCCGTCGAGGCTGACCGGGATCGCCTGGCCCGACTCGGTGTAGGGGCCGTATCCGCTGACGTCACCCATCTTCATGACCTCGAACCGGACCAACGGCTCGTCGATCCGCAGCGGTTCGGGGACCACGGCGCGCAGCGCGTCGGCGTCGGTGCGGTAGACGATGTTGAGGTATTCGCGGTCGGTGAACCTCGGGACCATCGGCGCGAAGGCCGGGCTGGTCAGCGGGGTGGTCATCCGCCGCCGGACTTCTTCGATCCTCATGTCACTTGCCCGTCCACCGCGGGGCTCGGCGCTCGGCGAAGGCCGTCATGCCTTCGCGGACGTCGGCCGAGGCCATCAGGTCGCCCATCGCCTCGCGCTGCACGGCGAAGGCGTCGGTCTCCGGCACACCGTGGGCGGCGCGCACGATCTGCTTCACCGCGGCCAGCGCGAGCGGGGCGTTCGGCGCGAGTTGCTCGGCGAGCCGCACGGCCACGGCGGTGGCATCACCGGGGTCGGTGACCCGGTTGACCAGGCCCAGCTCGCCCGCCTTGCGGCCGTCGACCGCCTCGCCGGTCAGCAGGAACTCCATCGCCAGGTGGTACGGGATCCGCTTGGGCAGCCGGATCACGCCGCCGCCCGCGGCGATCAGGCCGCGCTTGACCTCGGGCAGCCCGAACTTGGCGTCCTCGGCGGCGACGATCAGGTCGCAGCCCAGGGCCAGTTCGAACCCGCCGCCCATGGCCCAGCCCTCGACGGCGGCGATCAGCGGCTTCGTCAGCTCGGCCTCGGTCAGACCGCCGAACCCGCGGCCCTCGATCTCGGGCGACTCGCCGCGCAGCGCGGCCTTGAGGTCCATGCCGGCGCTGAAGGTGCCCTCCGCGCCGGTCAGGACGCCCACGCGGAGTTCGGGGTCGGTTTCCAGTTCGTCCAGCGCGGCGGCCAGACCGGCGGCGACCGCGGCGTTCACGGCGTTGCGCGCCTGCGGGCGGTCGATCGTGATCAGCAGGGTCGAACCGATCCGTTCGGTGCGCACTTCGGTGGTGCTCATGGCTTTCCGCTTCCTTCTGTTTCTTGTCCGCTGCTTGCTTCTTGTCCGCGGCCTGCTTTTTGTCCGCTGCCGGTCAGTGGGCGGCGAGTTCGCCGAGGACGTCGGCGGTGTCCTGGCCCGGGACCGGAGCCAGGCGGCGGATCGAGCCGGGCGTGGCGGAGAACCTCACCGGGATGCCGACGGTGCGGATGGCGCCCTCGGTCGGGTGCTCGACGGTGTCGAGCAGGTGACCGTCGCGGATGTACTCGTCCTCGTGGGCGCGGTCCAGTTCCAGTACCGGTGCCATCGGGATGCTGTGCTTGGAGCACACCTCTGCCCACTCGGCGGTGGTCAGCGCCGGGGCGCACTCGTCGATCAGCTCGGACAAGGCCTCGTGGTCGGCGCTGTCGATGGCCTCGCCGTTGACGCGCGGGTCCGCGGCCAGGTCGGGACGGCCGGCGGCGGCGAAGAAATCCCGGAAGTTCTGCGGGTTGTAGGGGATCACGCAGGCGAGTCCGTCCTGGGTGCGCACCGCACGGTGGCCCTTGTTCATCGACAGCGTGAAGCCCGTCGGGCCTTGCGCGGGCTCGTACACGTGGCCGGACAGGTGCTCGACCAGGTTGAACGCGATCAGTGTGTCCGTCATGGGGATCTCGATCTGCTGGCCCTGCCCGGTCGTGCCGCGGTGCACCAGCGCCGCCAGCACGCTGTAGGCGATGGTCAGCGAGGAGACCTTGTCGCCGAGGATGGTCGGCAGGTAGACCGGCTGTCCCAGCGCGCGGTTGGCGATGTCGACCAGACCGGAGGCGGCCTGCACGGTCTCGTCGTAGGCGGCGTCGCCGACGCGGTCGGAGTCGCTGCGGAAGCCCTGGGCGTGCGCGTAGACCAGGCCCGGGTTGCGCTCGGCGAGGTCGTCGTAGGTCATGCCCAGGCGGCTGAGCGCGTTCGGGCGCATGTTGGTGATCAGCACGTCCGCGGTGTCGATCAGTTCGAGGGCCTGGTCGCGCTCGGGCGCGTTCTTGAGGTTGAGCGTGACGCTGCGCTTGTTGCGGTTGACGTTGAGGCTCAGCGGGGTCATGCCGGGCGTGGTGCGGTACTGGCCCACGCGCACGGTGTCGGCCGGCGACTCGATCTTGATCACGTCGGCGCCCAGGTCTCCGAGGATCTGGGCTGCGTACGGACCCATCACCACGGTGGAGAGGTCGATCACTCGTATGCCGTCCAGGGGGCCGGCGGTGGTGTTGCTGGTGGTCGCGTCCGTCATTGTTCGTCCCTTCACACCCTGCTTCGTTGCTCTGACATCGAAGTTAGTGGCGAAGGAAGAAAAACGGAATGATCTTGTTGCGAATAACGGTATGACCACAGCGATAACAGCGTTCGGGCCGCGCAATCAGTCAGCTACTGAGGGGTTCACCGAAGATATCGCGAGCGGCCTCGACGAGTTCTTCGAGGTCGCCGCCCTGGGCGCGCTCACGGTTCCAGAGTAGGGCCGTATCCAGGCGGGGACGGAAATCCGCGAAGGGCAGAATGGTCACGTTCTCCACCCGATATCCCTGCATGGGACTTCTGGCGTCCAGCATCGAAACAGAGAATGCCAGTCCGCTGGATATTATTTCGGAAGCCGCACCGAACCCGGTGTTGGTGAGTTTGATGCGCTTTTTCACGCCGAGCTCGGCCAACTGATGGTCGAGCTGGTCGAAATACGCGGGAGTGATGTCCGTGGGTGAGGCGACGTAGGGGAGATCGGTCAGCTCGGTCAGCGCGATGGAGTCCCGCCCGGTGAACCGGTCGGCCGGCACCACCGCGCCGAGCCGCTCCGACATCACCGTCAACTGCTCCAGCACCGGGTCGGCGACCGGGAGCCGGGCCAGCGTCAACGCGAGTCGGCCGTCGCGCACCGCGGTGACCAGATCCGCGGTGGCACCGGGCCAGCGTTTGAGTTCGAACCGCTCGCGGACCCGCCCGGCAAGGGCGTTGACTCGCTCACGCAGATCCGGGTGGACCCCGGCGGGCATGCCGAGGAACACGGTGCTGCGCTGCGGCCGCGTCGCTTCGCTCAGCCGCCACGGGATGGAGTTGACCTGCTCCAGTACGTCGCGTGCGATCGGCAGCAGCGCGGTGCCGGCCGGGGTGAGCAGGACGTGGTGGGTGCTGCGGTCGAACAGCCGATGCCCGATCTCGTGCTCAAGGTCCTTGATCCGCTGGCTCAACGGGGGCGTCGACATGTGCAGTCTGCGAGCTGCGGCGGTGAAGTTCAGTTCCTCGGCGACGGCCACGAAGTAGCGCAGGTGCAGCATTTCCACCGGCCCAACCCTATCCACCGCGCGGGAGTGCATGCCGTCGGGGCAGGCGACGTGAGAGGGCTCGGGCGACGCCGGTTAGGCTGCGCCGACAGGTCGAGTCGGGCGCTGACGGGGGATCACGTGGATGTCACTGAGCACGAGCTGACCGCCCCTTGGCAAGGCTTTCTGGCCGCTCCCGCGCGCGGCGGCGACATCGGTGTGCTGGTCCTGGCGGGTTCCAGCGGGCGCGTCGAACGGGAGAGAGCACGTCTCCTCGCCCAGCAGGGCATGACGGCCGTTTCGATCCGCTGGTTCGGCGGTCCGGGGCAGTCCCCCGGGATCTGCGAGATCCCCCTGGAGACGTTCACCATGGGCGTCGACTTCCTCCGGTCGAACGGAGCGGAGCGCATCGCCGTCCTGGGCACGTCCAAGGGGGCTGAGGCCGCTCTGCTCACGGCAGTGCACGATCCTCGCGTGGACGTGGTCGTCGCGATATCGCCCACGTCCCGGGTCTGGTGCAATGTCGGACCAGGCCGCGACGGTGCCCACCGCCCCTGCCGATCGTCCTGGACCTGGCGGGAGAAGGCGGTGCCTTTTGTCCCGCTGGACGATTCCTGGACTGCCGCCGAGGCGGACGGAGGGCCTGTCGCCATCCGCGGATGGTACGAACTGAGCGAGCGCACGTTCGCCGATCTGCTCCCGTCGGCGGAGATCCCCGTCGACAGGGCGCGAGCGGATCTGCTGTTGGTGGCGGGCGGCGACGACGCGATGTGGCCGTCCCTTCCGTTCGCCGAGCAACTGGCACGACGCCGACGCTCGGTCGGTGCGACGGTACGTCTGATCACCCGCGACGATGCCGGTCACCGCCCACGCTTTCCTGGCGAGAGCCCGGCACCGGCATCCCCCCGCTTCCGGTACGGAGGCACAGCCGAAGCCGACGCACGGTTGGGGGCGGTTGCCTGGCCCCATGTCCTCGACGCGCTCCGCTGCGGGAACTGACGCTCCGCACCTGGGCAGCACGTGCCGCTCCGGGCCTATCCCATGCGGCCTTGATGATCACATCGCGAGACGCCTTTGCGTCATGCCCCTGACGAAGCGTTGTCTCACCCGGTGAGTACCGAGCAACCCGAACAGTCCGAACAGTCCGAGCACCAGGGCAGTGATGTCGTCGGCGACCGCTCCGCGCGACGTGCCGTCACCGTCTTCCCGATCCTCGTCGTCCTGGCCGGTGCCGTCGGCCTTCTGCTGCCGGGGAGTTTCACCGGGTGGGGCGAGGCGGTGCCGTATCTGCTGGGCGTGGTGATGTTCTGCATGGGTGTCACGATGACCCCGCAGGACTTCCACGGTGTCGCCAAGCGGCCCTGGGCGGTGGTCCTCGGGCTGGTCGCCCACTACGTCATCATGCCGGGACTCGGCTGGGCGGTCGCCCACCTGCTGCAGCTCCCGCCGCAGCTCGCCGCGGGCGTGATCCTCGTCGGCTGCGCCCCCAGCGGTACCGCTTCCAACGTGGTGACCTATCTGGCCCGTGGTGATGTGGCGTTGTCCGTCTCCGTCGCCACCGTCTCCACGCTGGTGGCCCCGCTGGTCACCCCGCCCCTGACGCTGCTGCTGGCGGGCGAGTACCTGCCGGTCGACGCGGGCTCCATGGTCACCGACATCCTCAAGACGGTGCTGCTCCCGGTGTTCGCCGGTCTCGTCGTACGGCTTGTGGCGGGCCGTCATCTGCAGCGGGCCCTGCCGGTGCTGCCCTGGCTGTCCGCGCTGACCATCGGCGTGATCGTGACCGTGGTCGTGGCGGGCAGCGCCGACGCCATCAAATCGGCCGCCCTGCTGGTCTTCGTCGCGGTCGTGCTGCACAACGGGCTGGGCCTGGCCCTGGGTTACGGGGCCGGACGCGTCGCCCGGCTCGGCGAGCCGGGGAGTCGTGCCATGGCCTTCGAGGTGGGCATGCAGAACTCCGGGCTCGCGGCCTCGCTGGCCACCGCCCACTTCAGCCCGCTGGCCGCCTTGCCGGCCGCGGTCTTCTCCGTGTGGCACAACATCTCCGGCGCCTTGGCCGCCGCCTGGCTGTCCCGGCGGCCGCGCTGACGGCGTGCCACCGGCCGCGCGGCGGACGGCGCCCATGGGGCTGCCGTCCCCGCGCGGCCGCCCCGATCAGTCCACGATCTCCACGGTGCGCGCACCCGGCGCCGGACGGCTGAGTGCGGCGCCGAAGTTGCCCTCGACCTCCGACTTCTCGGCCGTGTTCGGGTAGGGGTTCGTGCAGGAGACGCCGGCGGTGGAACCCGACATCAGGCTGGTGCAGGGTCCGGGCTTGCGGTCCGGCAGGCCGAGGATGTGGCCCAGTTCGTGCGCCGAGATCCGGACCGTGTCGTAGCCCTCGTTCACGGCCTCCCGTCCGATGTAGACCGTTCCGTTGCCGAGTGAGGTGGTCAGCGCCCGGGGCCAGCCGTTGTCGGCCAGGATCCTGATGTTGGCTCGCTGCCCGGCGGCCACCGGACGCAGTTCCACGGCGTCGACGCTCTCGTTCCAGATCGCCGCGCCCCGGTCGACGGCGGCCCTGAACTCCGCCGAGGCACCGGCGTCATAGGTGACGACGCGGGCCGCGAGCAGCTGATCGCCGGAGTCCGACGTCGCGTAGGCCTGGCCGCCGGCCAGAGTGAGAGCGACGGTGAGGGCAGCGGTGAAGCCATGAACGAACGTGCGCGCGTGCATGGTCGACCTCCTGTGGGGGTGAGGAAGGCATGTGCATGCCACACAATGTCAGCTGAACGCCCGCGCCCCACAGACCTCAATCCGTCAAACTGCACCACCCCGGCGCTCCCGCACTCCCGCGCTGCCGGGCTTCCGGAAACCTGGTCCGTCGATCGAACCGGTTCGAGGAAGTCGGCATCAAGGACAGCGGTCGGCTACGCCCCGACACGGCTCTCCGCTGCCGCGCGCGGCAGCCGCCCGTACGAGGTCAGGATGTCCACGGCGCGACGAACGTGGTCCCCAACTGCTGAAGAAAATGGCGCACACGCGGGCAGACCAGGCACCGAACCTCCGCACGCGGATGTGTCCGGGCCGTTACGGGAAATCGTGCACGAAGCGTTGACACCCGTCCGGGTTGCTCCTACCTTCACTTCACGCGAACCGGTTCGACGGTGCGAAACCGTCCGATCTTGTTCCTTGTCCTCATCGAACCGGTTCGACCGTCCCCAGCGAGGAGCCCCGTGAACATCGGTGAGATTGCCAAGCGGGCCGGTGTTTCGCGGAGCACCGTGTCGTACGCCCTGAGCGGGAAGCGCCCGGTGTCCGAGGACACCCGCCAGAAGATCCAACGGGTCATCGACGAACTGGGCTACCAGCCCAACGCGAGTGCGCGGGCGCTGGCCAACGGCCGGACCAACACCATCGGTCTGGTCTTCCCGCCGGCCGGGAACCACTACACCGGCATGCAGCTGGACTTCATCGGCAGCGTCACCGAGGCCGCCGCGGCCCACGACTACGATGTGCTGCTCTCTCCGAGCGGCGCGGACAGCGACCGTTCGTTCCAGCGGCTGCTGGGTGAGCGGCGGGTCGACGGCGCGATCCTGATGGAGATCCGGCTGCGGGACGACCGGCTCGACCACCTCACCGCGCTCGACTTCCCCTCCGTCGCCATCGGCCGCGCCGCCCACCCGCAGGGCCATTGGTGGGTGGGCCTGGACCACACGGTGCTGTCGGCGGCCTGTGTGCATCATCTCGCGGACCTGGGCCACCGCCGGATCGCTCTCGTCAACCGGCCCGAACAGCTCCTAAGGGCGGGGTACGAGTCCGCCCACCGGGGGCTCGACGGGTTCACCAAGGCCGCCGCGGAACGCGGGCTCACCGTCCGGACGTACTGCTGCGGGGACGACGCCGCCTCCGGCCTCGCCTGTCTGGAACGGATCCTGCACGACGATCCCGCCACCACGGCCCTGGTCACCTTGAACGAAGCCGCGCTCGGCGGCCTCTACCGAGGCCTGGCGCACGCCGGACGCCATGTGCCACGTGACTTCTCCGTCACCGGAGTCGTGGCCAGCCGGTGGGCGGAGACGGTGACCCCGCAGCTCACCGCGGCGGACGTGCCGGCGGAACAGATGGGCCGCCTCGCCGTCGATCTGCTCGTCGAGCGGCTCGACCACCCCGGCACACCGGCCCGGCATCACCTGCTCGCGCCGCCGATCTCGTTGCGAGGGAGCACCGCGCCCGCCGGCACCAGGCACGCCGACCCCGCTCCCGGCGTCGGCGACACCCCTACCGACCTCTGACCGTCACCCCCGCCCTCACCCACCGCCCCCTTCGGCGAGCTCAGCGGCCCCCGAGCACCTCTCCCAGGGCACCCGTGTGCCAACTCCCATGAGGAACCGTCATGAACCGATCCGTCATGAACCGAACCACCACGAACCCCACCGCGATACACAGGTCCGCCATGCACGGACCCGCCGGACGGCGTCTCGCCGCCGCGGTCCTGACCGTCGTCACCGTCACCGCCGGCGCCACCGCGTGCTCCTCCGACGGCGGCGGCACCTCCACGAAGGCCGGGGACAGCACCTACACGATCTGGGACCCGTACCCGCAGTTCGACAAGAGTTCGGCGTGGGCGAAACTGCTGGACGGCTGCGGCACCAAGGCCGGGGTGAAGATCAAGCGGACCGCGTTCGACACCAGTGACCTGACCAACAAGGCGTTGCTGGCGGCGCAGCAGGACAACTCCGCGGACGTCCTCATCGTCGACAACCCGGTGGTGTCGACCTTGGCGGAGGCGGGCGTCCTGACCACGACCGACGACAACAAACTGGACACCTCCAAGGTCGACCCCAACCTGCTCGCGGCCGGCCAGTCGGGCGGGAAGACGTACGGCACGCCGATCGGCGCGAACACACTGGCCCTGTACTACAACAAGGCCGTGCTGAAGAAGGCCGGAGTGGACATCTCCTCGGTCAAGGACTGGAAGTCGCTGACCGCGGCGCTGGCGAAGGTCAAGGCGGCGGGGAAGAAGGGCATCACGTTCTCCGCGATCGGTACGGAGGAGGGCAGCTTCCAGTTCCTGCCCTGGTTCTGGGGCTCCGGAGCCGAACTGACCGCGCTCGACTCCGACCAGGCGGTCTCCGCGCTGTCGCTGTGGAAGAGCTGGCTGGACAAGGGCTACGCACCCAACTCGGTGATCAACAACACCCAGACGACCAGCTGGCAGGAGTTCGCCGGCGGCGACTACGCGTTCAGCGAGAACGGCACCTGGCAGCTCGCCAACGCCGACAAGGCGGGCTTCGACTACGGCGTCATCCCCGTCCCGGCCGCCTCGGGAGGCGCGGCCGCGGCCCCGACGGGCGGTGAGTTCGTCACCGTCCCGGTGCAGGGCGACACCGGCCGCTACGCCACAACGCAGAAGCTCGTCTCCTGTCTGAGCAACAGCCAGAACCAGCTGGAAACCGACACCACCCTGTCCTACGTGGCGCCCACCAGCGAGGTCCAGAACAAGCAGGTGACGGCCGACCCCAAGCTCAAGCCCTGGGTCGACGCGGTCAAGGCCGCCAAGGGACGCACCAGTGACGACCTGGGCACCAAGTACCCCAAGATCTCCGAGCAGTTGTGGAAGGCGGTCCAGTCCGCCCTCAGCGGGTCGGCGTCCCCGAAGGACGCGCTCGGCTCAGCTCAGTCCGCCGTCAAGTAATCGGGACCCCCGCGCCGATGAAGCAATCGACACCGTTGCCGGCCCACCGGCGGGTGCCCGACCGGAACGGGGCGGCGACCGCCGCCCCGCCTCCGGCCCGCACCATGACCCGGCGCCGACCGGCCTCCCCGCAGTGGGCCGCCTGGGCGTTCCTCGCCCCGGTCACCCTCTACCTCGCTCTCTTCTACGCGTATCCGCTCTACCGCAACCTCGACCTGAGCCTGCGCAACTACACCGTCCGCTCCTTCGTCGAGGGCGACGCGCCGTTCACTGGCCTGAAGAACTACCGGACCGTCTTCGACGACCCGACGTTCGCTCCGGCCCTGCTGCACACCGTGGTGTTCACCGCCGTGTGCCTGGTCTTCCAGTACGCGATCGGCCTGGCGCTCGCGGTCTTCTTCAACCAGCACTTCCGGCTCTCCGCCACCCTGCGCGCGCTGTTCCTCGTACCGTGGCTGCTGCCGCTGATCGTGTCGGCGTCCACCTGGTCGTGGATGCTCAACAGCGAGTCCGGCGTCGTCAACGCCGCCCTGCACGCCGTCGGCATCGGCCCGGTGAACTGGCTGACCTCCCCGTCCTGGTCGCTGGCCTCGGTGATCATCGCGAACATCTGGATCGGCGTGCCGTTCAACCTGGTCGTGCTTCACAGCGGCCTGCAGTCCATCCCGGCCGGCCTGTACGAGGCCGCCGCCCTCGACGGGGCGGGGCCCTGGCGGCGGTTCTGGAGCATCACCTTCCCGCTGCTGCGTCCGGTGTCCGCGATCACCCTGCTCCTGGGGCTGGTCTACACACTCAAGGTCTTCGACATCATCTGGATCATGACCAAGGGCGGCCCCGCGGACTCGTCCACCACCTTCGCCACCTGGTCCTACCGACTCGGCTTCGGCAACCTGCTGCCCGCCTTCGGTCCCGGTGCGGCCGTCGGCAACCTGCTGGTGGTCGCCGCCCTGGTCTTCGGGCTGGTCTACGTCCGAGCTCAGCGAAAGCAGGCACTGTCATGACGAGCGCACAGACGGTCCTGAACCGACGCCGCCGCAGCGGCGGGAAGACGGCCATCGGCGTCCTGCTGACCGCGGTCATGCTCTTCCCGGTCTACTGGATGCTCAACGTGTCCCTCACCCGCGACCAGGACATACGCAAGAGCCCGCCCGGCCTGTTCCCCGCCCACGCCACCCTGGAGGGCTACCGGGCCGTCGTCGCCCAGCAGTTGCCCTACCTCGGCACCAGCCTCGTCATCGGCCTCGGCACCGTCGCCCTGACCGTGGCGCTGGCCGCACCCGCCGGCTACGCGCTGGCGAAACTCCGCCCGCGCGGCGGCGGCGTCCTCAACTTCGTCCTCCTGGCCGCCCAGATGATCCCCGGCATCATCATGGCGATGGGGTTCTACGCCATCTACCTCAGCCTCGGCCTGCTCCAGTCGGTTCCCGGTCTGATCGTCGCCGACTCCACGCTGGCGGTCCCCTTCGGCGTCCTGATCTTCACCGCGTTCATGTCCGGCATCCCCGGCGAGCTGATCCAGGCCGCGCAGATGGACGGGGCGAGGGCCCTGCGCACGTTCTGGTCCATCGTCCTGCCCATGAGCCGCAACGCCGTCGTCACGGTGTCCCTGTTCGCGTTCCTGTGGTCCTGGTCGGACTTCGTCTTCGCCAGCACCCTCGCGAGCGGCGGCGCCCACCAGCCGATCACGCTCGGCATCTACCACTACATCGGCAACAACAACCAGGAGTGGAACGCCATCATGGCGACCGCCGTCGTGGCCTCGCTGCCGGCCGCGGTCATCCTCGTCCTCGCCCAGCGCTACGTCGCCGCCGGCGTGGCCGCCGGCGCCGTCAAGGACTGACATGCGGCCGCCGCGTGCGGTTCCCGTCCGGGAGCCGCCGTGCGAGTGCCGTACGCCCCGACCGGCAGAACACCTGCCTGCCCGCTCGAGAAATGAGTGCCGCTTCATGACCGCCGTCCCGTCCGGCCCGGCCTTCTCCGTCCAGGACATCCCCTTCAGCGCGTACGGATCCTGGTTCGGCATCTCTCCCGTGCTGGCGGAGAGGACGCGCTCCGATGACCTCCACCTCGTCTCCCACCAGAACGGCATGCACGCCGTCCTGCGCCTGGTCCCTCTCGACGCGGCGACGGGCGAGCGGGCCAGGACCGTCGTGCGGGCGACACCGAGCCTGCTCAGCTGGACCGGTGCGCAGGGGCGCGTCGATCTCGCCTACGAGTCGCCGGACACCGTACGCGTGCACGGCGAAGGGCTGGGCCTGCGCGTCGCCGCGGCGGCGAAGACCCTGACCCCCTTCAGCGGGACCTACTTCTACCGCGACCCGGTGGACGGCGCCCACCTGTTCACCTCCTACGAGACCGGCCGCCGCTACCGGATCACCGTGCTGTCCGGCACGGTGGCCGACGTGCACGGTTCCCAGTCCCTGGGCGCCGGTGACCGCGGCCTCACGGTCGGCGCCGGGGCCGACGGATCGTGGGAGGTCGCGATCGAGGAGGTCGACAGTGCGCGGCGGCCCTACCTCGCGTCGTCGACGTTCGGCGAGGTCGTCGCGGCCGCGCGGCAGTCGTTCGCCGAGGTCGTCGACACGGTCGTCCCGTGGCGTTCGGCCGGCACCCCGGCGGCCGAACTCGCCGCCTATGTGGTGTGGTCCGCGACCGTGCTTCCCGCGGGACTGGTCACCCGGCCCGCCGTGCTGATGTCCAAGCACTGGATGGACAAGGTCTGGAGCTGGGACCACTGCTTCAACGCCCTCGCTCTGGCCCCGGGATCCCCCGGCCTGGCCTGGGACCAGTTCTCGCTGCCCTTCGACCATCAGGACGAGACGGGGGCGTTGCCCGACTCCGTCACCCACTCCGAGGTCCTCTACAACTTCGTCAAACCGCCCATCCACGGCTGGGCCTTCGGCCGCCTGCGCCGACTGCTCCCCCAGCCGCTCACCCCGGCGCAGCTGATGGAGGCGTACGACCGGCTGACCCGCTGGACGGACTTCTGGCTCACCGCGCGGCGCGCACCCGGCGCGGCCCTGCCGCACTACCAGCACGGCAACGACAGCGGCTGGGACAACGCCACGACCTTCGACCCCTCACGCGTGGCCGTCACCTCCGACCTCGCCGCGATGCTGATCCTGCAGCTCGACGAACTGGCCCGACTCGCCGACGAGCTGGGGTTCGTGGACGACGCCCGACGCCGCACCGAGACAGCCGACGCCATCCAGGCGGCCCTGTTGGACGAGCTGTGGGACGGTGAACGCTTCCTGAGCCGGCCGGCCGAGGGCGGGGCCCCCACCCCGAGCGCCAGTCTGCTCGACCTGATGCCGATCGTGCTCGGCGACCGCCTGCCCGCCGAGGTCCGCGACCGGCTGGCCGAAAGGATCGAGGCCCACCTCACCGCGTTCGGCCTGGCGACCGAACACCCCGCCTCCCCGCACTACGAGCCCGACGGCTACTGGCGCGGCCCGATCTGGGCCCCCGCCACCGTCCTCATCGAGGACGGCCTGCGCCGCGCCGGGCACGACCGCCTGGCGGACGAGGTCAGCGCCCGCTTCCGCGCCCTGTGCGAGACCCACGGCTTCGCGGAGAACTTCGACGCCCTGACCGGCACGGGCCTGCGCGACCGCGCCTACACCTGGACCGCCAGCGGTTACCTGTTGCTGGCCCGCGACCATCACCACCGTCGTGCCCAGGCCGGGACCGACCACGCCGTCGCCTGACCAGCGAGGCGACACCCCACCCACACGTCCGGCGCGGGGGCCGGCGCAGCAACAAGCAGCCGCTCGCTGAAGGGACGTAAGCCCATGCCAAGAACCGGGCACAGACGCTCGACCACGAGACGCCTTCTCCATGGCATCGCCACGTCGTTGCTCTCGCTGACCGTCGTAGCCGGCGCCACCACGGTGCTGGCGACGCCGGCCTCTGCCGCCACCCCCACCCTCACCGTCGACCTGGGCACCAGCACCGGAGCCTTCCGGGGCGGCGCCTCCGGGGCGCTGTACGGCCTGTACGGGCCGGACGTGCCGACGAACAACCTCATCGAGGGGATGGGGCTGCGGACCACCAACACCAAGTACCAGGACGGACAGCAGCATCCCGGTTCGGACGCCCTGGAGATCGCCAAGCCCTTCGTCGACAGCGGCGGCGGGGACGAGTTCATCTACATGACGGACGTGTACCGGGCCACCTACGAACGCACCAGCTACTCGGCCTACCAGGCGACCATGAAGACCCAGGTCGAGCAGGCGATGGCCAGCCCCTACGCGAGCCACATCGTCTTCATCCCCTACAACGAGCCCGACCTGAACTGGTTCAGCGGCATGCGCGGCAACTCGTCGACGCTGGCCGCCTTCAACTCGAGGGCACCACCGGCAACGTCGGCAAGTTCGCCACCTCCGGGCACCAAAGACGTCGGAGGCCTGCGCACGGGTTCGACCACGGTGATCTCCTTCCCCGTCTCCGTCCCCACCACCGGCGACTACGACCTGTCGGTGTTCGGCAACAGCTACGCCAAGGACGCCGACGTCAAGGGCCCGACGAACGACCGGCACCGCGGCCGCCGACACCGGCTACAGCCAGGCCAACGGCGGCGTCGTTACCGGCATCGGCAACAGAACCGCCAACTCCCTCACTCTCGACGTCAACGCGCCCTCGGCCGGCACCTACGCCATGACCATGCGCTACGCCAACGCCGAGGAACTGCCCTCCAACCACTACAACCCCGACCTGTACGCCGAGCACGCCGCCGTCAGCGTCAACGGAGGCACCGCCACCCGCGTCAACTTCGCCAGCACCCTGCACTGGAACCAGTTCGAGGACTACACCGTCCCGGTCACTCTCACCAAGGGTGCCAACACCGTCAGGTTCACCGCCTCACAGCTCTACAACTGGGACGGCACCACCATCGGCGTGGTCTACTCGGGCGGTGGCAGCGACATCGGACAGCCCATGCGCTCCAACTCCGCGCCGCACCTGGACCAGGTGTCCTTCGCGCCCGCGAGCCTGCACATCGGCGCCGCCGCGGCCGGGTTCTCCTCCACGGCGGTCGCCCAGCACAGCGGGCTCTGCCTCGAGGACCCCGGTCGGTCCACCGCCAACGGCACCCAGTACCAGCAGAACCCGTGTGGAAGCGGCCAGGAGCAGGTCTTCGACTTCCACCCCGTCGCCGGCACGACCGACACCTACACCGTCGTCAACCACGTCAGCGGCAAGTGCCTGGACGTCTCGGCCTTCTCGACGGCCGACGGGGCCGCCGTCCAGCAGTGGACCTGCCTCAACGGCACCAACCAGCGCTTCACCCTCCGGGCGGTGACCGCGCTCGGCAACAGCCACGACTACCAGCTCGTCGCCGTGCACAGCGGCAAGTGCGTCGACGTCAGCACCATCTCCACGGCACCCGGTGCCCTCGTCCACCAGTGGACCTGCGACCCGGCGAGCGCCCTGACCACCAAGAAGAACCAGATCTGGCGGCTCAACGGCAAGGACTGACCAGCAGCGGATTTCGCTGAGTCTCCGCGGCAGAGCCGGTGAACGTCACCGACGACGTCACCTGCGGGCTCGGGTCCGTCAGCCCAGCCGCCTCGCGGCCCGTTGCAGCAGCGTCCGCAGCAGGGCCGTCTCCTCGGAGCCGAGGGCCGTCACGATGAGCTCCTGCTCGCGTTCGACCGCCGCCGTCCAGCGGGTCAGCGCCTCGCTGCCCCGCTCCGACGCGAACACCAGGACTCGCCGCCGGTCCGCGTCGTCCACCCGGCGCAGGACGAGATTGAGGGACACCATGCGGTCGACGACCTTGGTCAGGGTCGGTGCGGTCAGCAGGGCCGACTCGGCGACCTCGGTCATCGGATGTCCGGCGCCGTCGCCGAGGAACGACAGCACGCGCCACTCCTCGAGCGTCGCGCCCTCCGCCTTCAGCGCCTCACCGAGCCTTTGGACGACGGAGCGTTCCACGAGCGTGAGGGCTCGCGCCAGGTCGAGTTCGGCTGCGACAGTGGGGGTGGTCGTGGTCATCGCCCTGCCAAGATTCGTGGTGGGTGTGGGGGGCTGCAACGGTCGCTTCGTACGGTCTCGCGCGGCAGACAGGGTACGTCTGAGGCGGTTCCACGATACAGTCATTTCCTTATCGCTGCGAAATATTCTCGTAGCAACGTATCGCTAGTGTGAGCGCCTATGATCGAGAAGGCGTCTGTCCGGCTCGGCTCTCCGGCAGGCCGGACCGGGGACGCGCTGGATGTCGCCCTGGTGGTCCCCCTCCAGGGGCCGGCTGGGATCTTCGGCCCGTCCTGTGAGTGCTGTGCCCAGCTCGCGGCCGAGGAGGTCAACGCCGAGTCCGGCGTGCTGGGCAGGGAGCTGCGACTGTCACTCGTCGACGGTGGCGCACCGCCCGAGCAGGTGGCGAGCGAAGTCGACGCGCTGGTCTCCGGCGGGGTTGTCGACGCGGTGGCCGGCTGGCACATCTCCGCCGTCCGCGAGGTCGTCGCCCCGCGCATCGACGGCCGCGTGCCGTACGTCTACACCGCGCTCTACGAAGGCGGCGAGCGGTCCCCCGGCGTGTTCCTCACGGGCGAGACCCCGGGCCGTCAACTGCGGCCCGCGCTGCGGTGGTTCGCCGGCGAACTCGGCATCCGGCGCTGGACCATCGTCGGCGACGACTACGTCTGGCCCCGCTCCTCCGCCCGCGCCGCCCACCGCTACCTGCGCGAACTCGGCGGCGAGGTCTGCGACGAGATGTACGTTCCGCTCGGCACCAAGGACTTCGGCCCGGTCCTGGCCCGGGTCGCGGCCAGTGACTGCGAGGCCGTCCTCATGCTGCTGATCGGTGACGACGCGGTCCTCTTCAACCGCGCGTTCACCGCCGCCGGCCTTGACCGCGACCACATCCGCTTCAGCTCGCTGATCGAGGAGAACGTCCTGCTGGCGACCGGCCCGGACAACACCCGGGGCCTGATGACCTCGGCCGGGTACTTCGAGGACCTGCCGACCGCGTCCGGCCTCGACTTCGCCGCCGCCTACGGACGCCGGTTCGGGCCCCGGGCCCCGGTCCTCAACAGCCTCGGCGAGTCCTGCTACGAGGGTGTCCGGATGCTCATCGAGCTGCTGCGCCGGGCCAAGACGGTGGACGTGACCCGGATCCAGGCGGCCGCCGAGGGACTCGAGTACGAGTCTCCGCGCGGCACGGTCCGCATCCAGGACCGCCACCTCGAACAGCGTGTGTTCCTCGCCGCGGCCGACGGGCTGCGGTGGGACGTGCTCCAGCAGCTGCCGTAGCCGACATCCCGGCGCGGTCATCCTTTTACATGGACGTAACTTGCCCCACCCTTGCCCAATTGCTTCGGTCGGAAATACTTTTTTCTCGAAGCTTTTGGGAGGTTGGTTGTCCATGGCCACCTATCGATACCACTGCGCCGACTGCGGCCCCTTCGACGTGATCCGTCCGATCGGCCGCGCCCTGTCCGAAGAAGCCTGCGAGGCCTGCGGCGACCAGGCTCGCCGCGTCTTCACCGCTCCGATGCTCAGCCGCACGTCCACTCCGCTGGCCCGCGCCCTGCGCGCCCAGGAAGCCAGCGCCCACGAACCACGCGTCGTCACCGAGGTGCCGCCGTCCCGCCGTCGCCCCGCCCCGCACGCCGATCCCCGGCACGCCCAGTTGCCGAAGCCCTGACCGGCCGCTCGGCCCACCTGTCCTTGGAGGCACCCCATGCCCGACGTCGTCTTCAGCGTCGACCAGGCCATGTCCATGCGCGACCAGAAGGTCCCCGGCCACAACCGCTGGCACCCCGACATCCCGCCCGCCGTCACCGTGAAGCCGGGCTCGGACCTCCGCATCGAGTGCCGCGACTGGACCGACAACCAGATCGGCAACAACGACTCCGCCAACGACGTCCGCGACGTCGACCTCACCCACGCCCACATGCTCAGCGGCCCGATCGCCGTGGAGGGCGCCGAGCCCGGCGACCTGCTGGTCGTCGACATCCTCGACCTGGGCCCCGTACCGCAGGCACAGGGCGAGGGCTCCGGGGAGGGCTGGGGCTACACCGGCGTCTTCGCCAAGAACAACGGCGGCGGCTTCCTCACCGACCGTTTCCCCGACTCGTACAAGGCCGTCTGGGACTTCCACGGCCAGCAGGCCACCTCGCGCCACCTCCCCGGCGTCCGCTACACCGGCATCACCCACCCCGGCCTGTTCGGCACCGCGCCCTCAGCCGAACTGCTGGCCCGCTGGAACGCCCGCGAGCAAGCTCTCATCGACACCGACCCCCATCGCGTGCCGGCCCTCGCCCTGCCCCCGCTCGCCGACAACGCACTGGCCGGAACGGCGGCCGGCGAGGCCGCCTCCCGCATCGCCGCCGAGGGCGCCCGCACGGTCCCGGCCCGCGAGAACGGCGGCAACCACGACATCAAGAACTTCACCCGCGGCTCCCGGGTCTTCTACCCCGTCCTCGTCCCCGGCGCCCTCCTGTCCGGCGGCGACCTGCACTTCAGCCAGGGCGACGGCGAGATCACCTTCTGCGGCGCCATCGAGATGGGAGGCTTCATCGACCTGCACGTCGACCTGATCAAGGGCGGCATGGAGAAGTACGGTGTCACGACCAACCCCATCTTCATGCCGGGCAACGTGGCGCCCCAGTACACCGAGTTCATCTCGTTCGTCGGCATCTCCGTCGACCACGAGACCGACACCAACCACTACCTCGACGCGACGATGGCGTACAAGAACGCCTGCCTCAACGCCGTCGACTACCTCACGACCTTCGGCTACAGCGGCGAGCAGGCCTACCTGTTGCTCGGCTCGGCCCCGATCGAGGGCCGGATCAGCGGCGTCGTGGACATCCCGAACGCGTGCAGCACCCTCTACCTCCCCACGGCGATCTTCGACTTCGACATCCGGCCGACCGCCGAGGGGCCGCGGAAGGCGGACCGCGGCCAGTGCGCCGTCACCTCCTGAAAGCCGTACGAGGCCTCCCGGTTCCGCAACCCTGAAAGGCAGCCCCATGAGCGACCATCTCACCTTCCAGCTGGGTGACTTCACCACCCAGCACGGCGCCACCCTGCGCGGCGCGCACCTCGCCTACACCACCTACGGTGAACTCAACGCCGACAAGTCCAACGTGATCGTCTACCCCACCTGGTACTCCGGGCGGCACTGGGACAACGAGTGGCTCATCGGCTCCGGCATGGCCCTCGACCCGGCCGAGTACTTCATCATCGTCCCGAACATGCTCGGCAACGGCCTGTCCACCTCGCCGAGCAACACCCCGCCACCGTACGACCGGGCCCGCTTCCCGCACATCACGGTGTACGACCAGATCGAGGCCCAGCACAAGCTGGTCACCGAGGAGTTCGGCATCGAGAGGATCGCTCTCGTGACCGGCTGGTCGATGGGCGCGGGGCAGACCTTCCAGTGGGCCGTCAGCTACCCGGAGATGGTCGAGCGGATCGCCCCCTTCTGCGGTTCCCCGCGCACCAGCCTCCACAACAAGGTGTTCCTGGAGGGCGTCAAGGCCGCGCTGACCGCCGACGCGGTCTTCGCCGGCGGCTGGTACGACAAGGAGAAGTGGCCGACCACCGGACTGCGGGCGCTCGCCCGGGTGTACGCGGGATGGGGATTCTCGCAGGCGTTCTACTGGGAGAAGGAGTACGAGAAGCTCGGCTTCACCTCCCTGGAGGACTTCCTGGTCGGCTTCTGGGAGGGCTTCTTCCTCGACGGCCGCGACCCCAACAACCTCCTCGCCATGCTCTGGACCTGGCAGAACGGCGACGTGGGGCTCACCCCGGGATTCAACGGGGACACCGAGGCGGCACTCGGCTCCATCAAGGCGACCACGCTCGACATGCCGGCCGAGAAGGACCTCTACTTCCCGCCGGAGGACGAGGCCTGGGCCGTCAGCCACATCCCGGGCGCCGAACTGCGCGTGATCCCCGGCATCTGGGGTCACTTCGCCGGTGGCGGCAGCAGCCCCAAGGACACCGAGTTCATCGACACGGGCATCAGGGAACTGCTGGCCAAGCCGGGCGGGTTGGCCTAGCCATGAGCACCGTACGAACGGTCCGTACCGGACGCATCAGACTGCCGCACGAGGTCAGCGCCTCGATCGTCGCCTTCGCCACGGTCTTCCTGCTGATGAGCCCGCTCAAGATGCCGACGTGGGCGATCTTCATCACCTGGGCAGGAACGTTCCTTCAGGGGGGTCCGAGCCGCTCCAACGCGATCGCCATGATCACCGCGACCACCACGGGTGCGGGATTCGGGGTGGTGGCCGTGCTGCTCAACCGGGAGACGGGCACGATGTTCGGCACCGGAGCCTTCGCCCAGACCCTGGCACTGGCCGTGGTGATCTTCGTCGTCAACGGCACCCTGCTGGCCACCGGCCGGCTGCGCCCCTTCTCCCTCATCCCGGGCATGTTCTTCGGCTTCGCGTCCGTCTTCGCCACGTACTTCGGCGGCTTCGGCTACGACGCCGGCCATCTGGACGCCGCGTTCGTCAGCGCCGCCGCGATGTGTGCCCTCGGCCCGCTCTGCGCCACCCTCGGACTGCGCTTGATGTTCACCCCGCCGGAGGCCGCGCCCGAACCCGAACCCGCGAAGCAGTACGAGAACGCGGAGGTGACTCCTTAGGTGGTGTCCGCCCAGGCAGGCGGAGTGAGCCATCGCTGAGGGGGGCGGACCGACCACGGCCCGCCCCTCGCAGTCGGTTCAGTCGGTCTTGCGCCAGCGGGTCCGCAGGGTGAAGGCCGCACCCTTGGGCCGGCGTTCACGGGTGAAGACACCCTTCTTGTTCCCGTCCACGCGGAAGACGCCGGGCGCGGTGGCGAAGTCGGCGAAGTTCCAGATCTGCTCGCCGACGACCGCGTCGACCCGGTCGAACACCCGGTGGTACAGGTCGAGGAGCTTGATCTGGTACTCCTCGGTCCACGGGCCGGGCACCACGCTGTGCAGACCCGAGTAGGTGTCCGCGCCGTACTCGGTGATGACGATCGGCTTGTCGTGCTCGGCCCACTGACGCAGCTCCGCCTCCAGGTCCGTCTCGGCCGCCTCCAGGTCATCGGCGCCGAAGTACCAACCGTAGTAACGGTTGAGCAGGACGACGTCGAACAGGTCGGTGACCACGCACTGGTCCGGTGATCCCATCAGCGCGTTGACGTAGGCGACGGGCCGGGTGGGGTCCAGGCGGCGCACCTCCCGCGCCAGCGGCGCGAAGTAGTCGCGTGCCTCCGGCTGCACGTTGTCGGGCTCGTTGGCGACGGACCACAACACGACGCTCGGGTGGTTCTTGTCGCGCGCCACGAGTTCCCTCAGCGCCTGCAGGTGGGTGCGCTGGGCGCTCTCACCCACGGTGTCGGGGGAGAACGTGGACACCGGACTGCCGGACTTGAAGATGCCTCCGCCGATGTTGAGGTTCAGGCCGACGGCCGCGGTCTCGTCGATGACCACCACGCCCTGCCGGTCGGCGTAGTCGAGGACCTCTTCGGCGTAGGGGTAGTGGGAGGTCCGGAACGAGTTCGCGCCGGTCCACTCCAGCAGCGCGAAGTCATGCACCATCAGCACGTCGTCGTGGCCCCGGCCGCGCACCGCGGCGTCCTCGTGTTTTCCGAACCCCTTGAAATAGAAGGGGGTTCCGTTGATCAGGAACTCCTTGCCCCGCACTTCCACGGTGCGCACGCCCACGGGCTGGCGGTAGCTGTCGACGAGTTCGCCGGAGGCGTCCAGCAGCGTGGCCTCGAGTTCGTAGAGGTACCCGTCGCCGGGAGCCCAGGGGTGCACGTCCGGTACCCGCAGGGTGCCCGCCGCGCCGGTGGTCGCGGACACCTGTGCGCCGGAGGCGTCCCGCAGCGACACCCGGATCGACCGGCTCTGGGAGCCCTCGGTGCTGTCCACCCGGTAGGCGATGACACCCGTGGTGTCCTCGAAGCTCGTCGTCACGGTGATGTCGGTGATGTGCGCGGGCGGCGTGGTGTACAGCCAGACCGGCCGGTTCAGGCCCGCGTAGTTGAAGAAGTCATGGAAGTAGCGTTGCACCCGGCGGCCGTCGGCACGTTCCTCGATACGGCCCGGCGGGATCGATTCCCAGGTGAGTTCGTTGTTGACCACGACGGTGACACGGTTCTCGGTTCCTGGCCGCAGATGTGCGGTGACGTCGGCCTCGAACGGGGTGTAGCCGCCCTCGTGCCGAGCGACCTCGGTGTCGTTGACCCAGGCGGTCGCGCGATGCGTCGCGGCGTCGAATCGCAGGACGATCCGCTCCCCCGCCCACCGGTCGGGCACCCAGACACTGGTCTGGTACCACGCGTCACCGACGTGGTCGCGGACCGCCGACTCGGGGAAGATGTCGTTGTAGCTGGCCGGGACCGGGATGTCCGCCGCCCCGGCGAGGGGTTCCCGCCACCAGCCTTCTACGCGGCCGGCTCCCTCTGCGTCCAGCCGGAACCTCCACAAGCCGCCCAGGGAGCGTTGTTCGCGGGTGGGGCCGTCCTGTGGACGAAGCATCGTTGGTTCTCCAGTTCTCCGCGCGTTGCTCGCGCGGCGTTCGAGTCATGGGGAGCGCTGTCGCGCCCTACTTGATGCCGGTGTTGGCGATCCCCTGGACGAAGTGCCTCTGCAGGGCCAGGAAGAGCAGGATGATCGGAGCGACCACCGCTACCGCGCCGGCGAGCAGCAGGCCGTAATTGGTGCTGTTGGCTCCCACGGAGAACAGCGCGAGCGCGACGGGCAAGGTGTAGTGATCGTCGGTCTGCGCGATGACCAGTGGCCACAGGAAGTTGTTCCACTGGCCGAGGAACGTCAGGATCGCAAGGGTCGCCAGAGCGGGACGGGTGAGCGGCAGAATCACCCTGAGGAAGATGCGCATGTCGCCCGCGCCGTCGAGGCGAGCCGCCTCGACCAGCGAATCCGGGATGTCCTGAATGAATTGCCGCATGATGAACACGCCGAACGGTGTCACCAGGAAGGGCAGGATCAATCCGAGGTAGGAGTTGCTCAGCCCCATGTTGCTGACGAGCACGAACAGCGGCACGAATGTGGTGACTCCGGGAATGATCAGCATGGTGAGGACGAGACCGAACAGCTGGCGTTTCCCGGCAAAATCGATCTTCGCGAACGCGTACCCCGCCATCGAGCAGAAGAGCAGGTTCCCCAGCACGCAGGCCAGCGCGACCACGGCACTGTTGACGAAATACAGTGCGAAGTTCTGCTTGGACAGCAGCTGTTCGAAGTTGGCGAAGGTCGGGGACTGTGGCAGCCAGGTACTCGGATGCGCGACGATTTCACCCGTCGGCTTGATCGAACCCAGAAACATCCAGGCGAACGGCGCCAGCGTCACGACGAGACCCGCGGTCAGGGCGCAGTAGAGAAGAACATGGTTGACGGGAAAGCGGCGGCGTGAACCGACTGCCCGGTCTGCCGGCCTCGTCCTAGCAGCGATGAGGGTCATGTCAGGCTTTCGCTCGGAAGATTCGGAATTGGACGACGCTCAGCAGCGCGATAGCCGCCACGAGTACGTACGAGGCAGCGGAAGCCACGCCATAGTTGCCGAAGCCGAATTGCTGGTAGGCGTAGTAACTGATCGAAGTGGTGCTGTCCAAAGGGCCACCGCTCGTCATGACGAACGGCTCTTCGAAGAACTGCAGATAACTGATGCTCAGAAGGACGGCGACGACCAGAGTGGCGGGCCTGAGCAGCGGCAGGGTGACACTGCGGAAGGCGCGCCATCGGGAAGCGCCGTCGATGCGTGCGGCCTCGTGCAGTTCGGCCGGCACCGATTGCAGTCCCGCGAGGAAGATCACCATGGGGATGCCGAAGGTGCGCCACACCGCCATGATGATGAGCGCCGGCATCGACCAGTCGGGGTCGTTCAGCCAGTCCGGCCCGCTGATTCCCACCGCGGAGAGCACGGAGTTGACCACCCCGTCCGGCTTGTAGAGGTACCTCCAGACGACGGCCACCGCCACGATGCTGGTGACCACGGGAGCGAAGTAGGCCACGCGGAAGAAGCCCTTGGCTCGCTGGATACCGGAGTTGAGTGCGACGGCGACGGCGAGCGCGATCACCATCGTCAGGGGGATTCCCACGGCGACGAAATAGAGCGTGTTGAGGCCGGCCCGGACGAACGTGGGATCCGCGAACAGGGTGGCGTAGTTGTCGAAGCCCACGAAGTTGACGTTGAACGGTGTGCGGACGTCCCGGCTGGTGATGTCGGAGACGCTCATCGACAGGGAGGAGAGGACCGGCCAGAGCCCGAAGGCGGCGAACAGCACGACGAACGGGGAGCAGAAGGCCCAGGCGATCAGTGTGCGGCGTCGGCGTTGCGAGGCGATCTGCGACGCCGCCGTCCTTCGCCGGGGAGTGCCCTGGTGCGGAGCGGTTTCCACGGACGCGGACGTCATCGCGGGCCTCCGGTTCCGATCGTCGACGCCTTCGCCTGGATGCTCCGCAGGGCCGCCTTCGGCGAGGAGACTCCCTTGGCCACCTTTTCGGCCTCGGCGTCGACCACCGCGGTGACCTGCTTCCACGTGGTGACGTTCGGGCCCGGCTGCGCGGTGTTGAGCTGGGACCGGAAGACGGCCAGGAAGGGGTCGGTCGCCAGTTCTCCCTGGTTCCAGGACGACTGCACGGCGGGCAGGTCTCCGGAGATGTCGTACCACTGCTTCTGCACGCCGGGCTGGGACATCCAGCGCACGAACTTCCAGGCCCCGTCGCGGTTCTTGGCGTCCTTGAACACGGCCCAGTGACCACCGCCGATGTAGCTCGCGTTGGACTTCGGCCCGGCCGGCAGCGGAGCGATTCCCACCTTGTCACCGACGAAGGACGCCCCACCGGCCGACTTGAGCAGTCCGGTTTCCCACGGGCCGGAGATGAGTGCGGCGGTGGAACCGGCGACGAACTGCGGCTCGATCTCCCCGAGGCTCACCGGGCCGTTCCGGCTGGCGAGTTTCGAGGTGAAGAACGACTGGTAGAACTCCAGCCCCTTGAGCGCCTCGGGGGTGTCGAAGGTGAACCTGGTCCTGTCACCGTTCATGACGCGGGCCCCGGCCTGCCACATGAAGGGCAGCACGCCCTGCCAGCTCGCCGTCGCGCCGGTGGGCAACGAAAGGCCCCACTTGGCGCCCTCCTTCTGGAGCGCCGCGAGGAAGGTGGGGTACTCACTCCACGTCTTCGGCGCGGACACCCCGGCGGCCTGTGCCATGTCCTTGCGGTAGTACAGGGAGCGGGTCTCCACGTACCAGGGGACGGCGTACGCGGCACCGTCGGCGGTGGTGCTCCGGACGGCACCGCTGTAGAAGGCCGACGCGTCGACGAGCTTAGGCGGGACCTGGTCCAGCCCGCCCGTGGCGGCGAAGTTCGGGAGGTCGACGGAGCCCACCAGGGTGGCGTCAGGGGTGTCTCCGGACGCGATCGCCGTCTCCACCTTCTTGGTGTAGTCCTGCCATGGAACCGCCGTGACGTGCACTTTCGCGTCCGGGTTCGTCTTCTTGAAGCCGGCGATGAGCTTGGGCAGGAGCTCACCCTCGGTTCCCATCGCCCATACGGATATGTCGCCGGTGGCCGGCGAGCCGCCAATGGGCGCACCCGCGGAACCCCGGTTGGATCCCTTATCGGCCCGGCCGCAGCCGGTCAGGATCAGCGTGGCGGCCAGACCGCCGACCATTACCTTCGAAAGTTTTGACATGAACACCGTTGCTCGATTCCTCTCCACCCGATCGACGCGTAAGCGGCTCGTCCGCACGCCGTGGTGCAGGTGAGCGAGACCGTACTGCGAAACCCGAACGAGTGCCATACTTTCAACATGAGGAAAAGGGCATCTTCACGGTCGCTGCACCCGCCGGAGCCGTGCACGGCTCATCAGGAGGGCCCGACGAGCGGGGGCGGACAAGCAGGGGTCGAACGGGCGGGTCCGGGAAAGAAGGCGGCGCGGCCGGACTCGGTCACTCACCGCCATAGGGTTGGTGCCATGACTGAAGAGACGGCGGCTCGTCCATCCGCTCGGCGAGGCCCGTACGCCAAGAGCGCACAACGCCGGGCGGACATCGTCAGCTCGGCGACGTCCGTGTTCGCCGCCCGTGGCTACCGGGGCGGGTCGCTGCGCGAGATCGCGAAGCAGCTGGGCCTGAGTCTGACCAGCGTGGTGCATCACTTTCCCAGCAAGAGTGAGCTCCTGGTGGCCGTCCTCGAGAACGCCGACTCCGCCAGCATCCAGTCCTTCGAAGAGGACACCCGCGAAGGCGGCGTGACCTTCGCCGTCCTGCGGTACGTCCGCCGCAACCTCGAACGGCCCGAGATGCTGAGGTTGCTCGCCCTGATGGCCGCCGAAGCCTCGGCTCCGGACCACCCGGCACACGAGTGGTTCCGCAACCGGTACGAGAGGGTCATCGTGGCCCTCGGCGTCGCCGTACGCCGGGACCAGGACAAGGGCCGCATCTCCAACCGCGGGGACGCCGAACGCATCGCGGGCGCCCTCGTCGCGGTGTGGGACGGGCTTCAACTCCAGTGGCTCATCGACCCGAGGCGTGACCTGGTCGCCGGAATGTCGGCCGCGATGGAGGACCTCCTGGGGACTCATGCCCCACGGGACACCTAGGGGGTGTTTCGAGAGCCCCGGTCGGACGTCCCGCGACAGCGGTTCGCGGTGATCGGCCGTACCGACCGCGCGCCCGGCCGGGACGGCCGGCTCAGCGTCCCGGCCGCTTGAAGTGGGCGTAGGGCGGATACGGCTTGAAGCAGATCATCACCTCGAAGGGGTGCCCGCCGCCCGGCGCCTGGACCAGCGCCGGGAGTGCCGACATCAGCACCGAGTGGCCTTCGACGACGCGCTTGTGGCGCGGGCCCCAGCCCGCCGCACAGGAGAAGGCCATGGCGGTCTCGGCGAAGACGTCCCGGCTGCCGAACAGGAAGAACGTCCGGGCGTGGGTGGCGTGCCGCAGCTCGTCCCGGAAGCCTGCCTGCTCCCAGCGCTCTCGCCAGGAGGCGGCGTCCCGGGCGGTGCGGGCCTCGTCGGTGCGGACGGTCAGCGCGGGGCCGTTCACCAACTTGCGCCGCAGATCGGGCCACTTGCTGGGGCGCAGGCCGAGCGTGTGGTGGGCGAGGACGAGGTCGACCCGCTCACCGAACCCCTCGTCGGGCGGGACGCCGTCGCGCAACGGCACGTGGACGATGGTGTGCCGGGAGTAGGCGGCGAAGGAGAACAGGCCGGCGAGCCGGTTCAGCCCGTCGTGGTCGCCGAGCAGCAGACCGATGGGTTCGGGGGCGGTCAGGGAGGTGTGCCGAAGCGGCTGCCGGGGCTGGACGACACGATGCTCGTACGGCCCGGTCCGGAGCCTGAACTGGCGCAGCCTCAGCCGCATTTGACGTACCTCATGGCCTCAGGATCGGGGGCGGCGCGCCTGTTCGGCAACTGGGATTCCGCCCAGCAACGACAGCCGCGCGCTGCCCTGCTGTGGCCGAGCAGTTCCGTGCCGATGTCGCCGCGCACCGCGCCATGGAGGTGCCGGGGGTCGCCGACAACCAGGTGCCGGGTAAATCCTGAGCCGATCGGTCACGGTCCAGGCAGGATGCCTTCTGTGAATCCTCTCCTGTGCGGGCTCGCCGCCAATACGGCTCTTTCGTCCGAGCTGGTCGACCGGCTGATCGCGGTCGCCGACGACGACATCGCCATCAACCTCGACCGCCGGGCGGACCTCAGCCACACACAGGCGGCCGCGTTGTTCGCACGCGTCGAGGAGAGCGGTGTGCCGCTCGCGTACCAGGGCCTGCTGACCCCCGCCGACGTCGATCCCACGGCACAGCCTTTCGTCGCCCTGGCCATGCTCGACGAACAGGCCGGCAGACCGGAGTGGGCGCGTCTCCTCGCGACCAGTCCGGTCCTGACACACCGGGAGAAGCTGGCTGCCTGCCCCGGTCTCCCGGCCGACGTGGTGGAGACGCTCGTCGCGGACCCGGACGTCCGTGTCGTCGCGGAGCTCGCGTGGTGGGCCACACCCGAAGTGGCCGCCACGCTCGCCGGGCATCCGCATGCCGAGGTCCGGCTCGCGGTGGCCGCCAACGAGGCGACGCCACCGGACGTACTGGCGGCGCTCATCACCGGCGAGGGGCTGCCCGCGGCGCGGCGATGCCTGGTCTGCGACCGTGCGGCGACACCGTTCGTGCACGAGCCGGGCTGCCCGAGCCCCGACTGCGAGCTGCGGCCGGGCGCCTCCTGCGACGGGTCCCACGAGTCCACCACGCACGACATACAGCGGGCCGCACTGCACAACCCGGCGACGCCCACCGAAGCCGTCGTCGGCTTCGCGGACCACCCTTCGCTGCTCCTGCGCTGGGCGCTCGCCGACCGCCCGGACCTGCCCCCTCAGGTGTGCGCCCGGCTGGCCGCGGACCCCGCTCCCGGTGTGCGGGCCGACCTCGCCGAGAACCCCGCGATCGGCGACGCCCTGTTCCGCACCCTGGCCGCCGACCACGACCACGACGTGCGGCGCGGGCTCGCGCACAACCCGCGCGTGCCGCTCGACGTGCTGATCCGTGTGGCCGGCGCCACCAGGACCGGCACCACCCTGCTGCCGCGGATCGCCGCCGCGTCTCCCGCCGAGGTTCGGCAGCTGGCCCAGTCGCCGAACCCGGACGCGCGCGTGCTCCTGGCCCAGCGACGCGATCTGCCGCCTGAGATCCGCGACGCGCTGGCCTGCGACGCCGACGCGAAAGTGGCCAAGTCCATCGCTCCGCACCCGGGCCTCAGTGAGGCGCGGCTGCGCGCCATGGTCGACCGACACGGAGTCCAGGTCCTTACCGGGGTGGCGACCAATCCGGACGCGAGCCCGGCACTGCTGGAGGACCTGACCCGGCACGAACCCGGCGCGCGGAAGGCGCTCCGCGAGATCGCACGGCACCGAAACGCCACGGCGCGAGCTCTGCTCGCCTGCTTGACGGACCCTCGGGCGAGGCACCTGGCCGCCGGCCATCCGGCACTGCCGCCGACGGTGATCGTGGAACTCCTCGACGACGCCGACGGGCAGGTGGTGGAAGCAGCGGCAGCCAACCCGTCCCTGCCACCGGCCGTGGCGGCGGACCTGGTGCACCGGCTGCCGTCAGGTGTCATCTGACGGGGGTGGCCAGCCGTTCGACCTCCCGCGAAGCGTCCTGTGCCGCTCGTTCGGCCCGGGCCACAGCGTCAGCCGCCGCCCGGCACCGTTTCTCAGCCGCCCGCTGTTCCTGCTCGGCCTTCTGAGACTCCTCGCGTGCCTGCCGCAGCTGGTCCTCGGCCGCGGCCACCCGCTGACGGGCCTGGTCGCGCCGGTCACGGGCCTGCGCCATCGACGCGTCGGCCTCCTCTTGTTCGGCGCGCTGCTGACGAAGCCGCTGGTCGGCGGTTCTGGCGGCCTTGCGGGCCAGGGTGAGTTGTTCCTGCCTCTGGCGGCGACGTTGGGGGAGTTCTTTCCTTCGCCCGCGCCCCCGACGACCGCGGGGCGGTCGGCGCTCGGGTCGGTTTCTGCGGCGCGCCGGTGGCGGCGGCGCTGGACGGAAAGTCCGCGGGCGGGGTGAGGGCGCTCTGCAGTCGGCCGGTGGCCCATCGGTCCGCCGCGTCCTGATCGGCGAGCACGGCCTGCAGCGTGGATGCGACTTCCTGTTGCGCCGCGTCCGACAGCGGATGACCAGCTTCGCGGGCGAGTGCGGCGGCCTGCCGGGACAGGGTGGAGACGATGCTCCGGCGCTGTTCGGACAGGTTTTTGACGCCGTCCGCGTCCAGGGTGCGGTATGCCTCGCGCAGCGCCCGCCCCAGTTCAAGGAACCGTCGGCTCGCGACCGGCTGGGAGCGCAGCAGCACGTTCGCTGCCCAGGCCGCGAGCGTGGGCCTGCGAGCGGCATGGATCAGGCGGGCATCGTCCACCCGCCCTTCCGTCCTGGCCTGGGCGGCAAGCTCCTCCCGGCGGGGTACGAAATCGGGTGGCGGCGTCGCGTAGAGGTCGTCCAGAAGCCTCTCCGCGTCGCGCCCTCCGCTGTCCCGCACGCCCTTACGGTTCATGACCATCAGATTCCACCGGGGCGGTCCATCACGCACCTCGGAAGCCTGTGTCGAAGCGCTTCGATTCGAGCGATCGACAAACGCCGGGCAAGGCTGCCCACAAGGGAACGACCAGAGACTTTTTGACCCTCACGCTGCTTAAAATCCCCTACTTCATAGCCCATTGACACAGGGCAACCGACGTGGAACCTTTCGAAGCGCTTCAACACAAACGGTTCCCTGTGGCGCACTTCTCCCGACCACACCCCTCAGGACGGACATGGCGTTCTTCGGCAACCCCGTCATACCCGGCTTCAGCCCCGATCCGAGCATCTGCCGGGCCGGTGACGACTACTACGTGGCCACGTCGAGTTTCGAGTACGTGCCAGGCGTACCGATCTGGCACAGTCGCGACCTGGTGCACTGGCGCCTGATCACCAACGCCCTGGACCGGTCCTCCCAGCTCGCGCTGTCCGACACGGCGCCCTCCTCCACAGGGGTGTACGCGCCCACACTGCGCCACCACGACGGACGCTTCTGGCTGATCACGACCGTGGTCGCCGGAGCGGGCACCGTCCTGGTGACCGCCGAGGACCCCGCCGGCCCGTGGTCGGACCCGGTGCCGGTCGACGTACCGGGCATCGACCCCGACCTCGCCTGGGAGGAGGACGGGACCTGTTGGTGCGTGTTCTCCTCGGGTGGCATCCGCGGGGTCCGCATCGACCCGAAGTCCGGCGAACTGCTCGGAGAGCCGGTGCCGATGTGGTCGGGCAGCGGACTGCAGTATCCCGAGGGGCCGCACCTGTACCGGATCGGCGACTGGTGGTACCTGCTGCTGTCGGAGGGCGGCACCGAACGCGGCCACGCGCTGTCGGTGGCCCGGGCCCGTTCGCTGCCGGGGCCGTTCGAACCGCACCCGGCCAACCCGGTGCTGTCCCACCGCAGTACCGACCATCCGGTGCAGAACACCGGCCACGGCGACCTGGTGCGGGCGGGCGACGGCACGTGGTGGATGGTGCTGCTGGGCACCAGGCCGCGCGGCGACACCCCCGGGTATCACGGCATGGGCCGGGAGACGTTCCTGGCGCCGGTGCGGTGGGAGGACGAATGGCCGCTGCCCGGACCGCTGGAACTGCGTGCGCAGGCCCCGGCACTGCCACCGCACCCCTGGCCGCAGGAACCGGACCTGGACGACTTCGACTCCCCCGCGCTCGCGCCGAGTTGGGTGTCGCCGCGACGGCACGACCCCGAGGCCGTACGTCTCGACGAGCGGCCGGGGCACCTGGTGCTGCGCGCCCGCGCCGACAGCCTCGACACGCCCGGCGCACTCTTCGTCGGACGAAGGCAGCGCGACGCCGACTGCACCGCACGCACTCTCGTCGAGGTCACCGACGGCGGCCGGGGCGGACTCGCGGTGCGGCTGGACGAGGCACACCACTACGAGGTGGAGGTGAGTGACGGCATGGTCCGGGCGATCGCCAGGATCGGCCCGCTGCGCCACGCGGTCGCCGAACGGGCGGTGCCCTCCGGCCCGGTGAGGCTCCGGATCGACGTCACGACCTCGGATGTCCTGCCACCCACGGTCACCTCCCGCACCCCGGGGTCCACTCCCCCGCCCGGCCTGCGCGTCGGAGGCCCCGACACCCTCCGCCTGGGGTACGAGGCGGAGGGCGGCGACTTCGAGGTCCTCGCCGAACTCGACGGCCGCTACCTCACCACCGAGGTCGCCGGCGGCTTCACCGGCCGGGTCTTCGGCATGTACGCCACGCGGGGAAGCGCGGCCTTCGACTGGTTCGAGTTGCGGCCCGCCTGACGGAACTACCTACCGACGTGATGGACACCTTTTCCCTTTCGAGGGGGACGGTTTCCTCCGCCGAAGGTTCGACCCGTGAGGGTCGCGAGTCGACTCCGGCTCCAACTCGGTACCTCCCGCAAGCCCTTCGCTGTCCCCCACCGTGAAAGGCGCACCTGATGACGAGACTGGCCGCACTCCTTGCCCGGCGACGCGGATCCTCCCGGCCCGTCCGGCGGCTCGCGGCGTTCGCCCTGGCGATCGTCCTGCTCCCCCTGGCTCCGACCGCCGCACACGCCGATACGCCGTCGTCGGCGTCGGCCGGTACCCCCGCGGCCCGAAGCGCGGTGGCTGCCATGCAGCCCGGCTGGAACCTGGGCAACACCTACGACGCCATCCCGGACGAGACGTCCTGGGGCAACCCGCCCGTGACCCAGGCACTTCTGAAGAAGGTCAAGTCGCAGGGGTTCAGGAGCATCCGGCTCCCCGTCACCTGGGGCACCCACCAGGGCGCGGCGCCGGACTACCCGATCGACGCGACCTGGATGGCGAAGGTCAGGCAGGTCGTCGACTGGGCTCAGGCCGAGGGCCTGTACGTCCTGCTCAACATGCACCACGACTCGTGGATGTGGGTCAACCAACTGCCCGCCGACCATGACGCCGTCCTCGCCCGGTACGACGCGACCTGGACCCAGATCGCTGCGGCGTTCCGCGACACCTCACCCAAGGTGGTCTTCGAGAGCATCAACGAGCCGACGTTCAGCGGCACTTCGGGCGACGAGGAGAACTACCGGCTGCTCAAAGAGCTCAACAGCGAGTTGCACCGGATCGTCCGCGCGTCCGGCGGCAGGAACGCCACCCGGCTGCTCGTACTGCCCACCCTCTACACCAACGCGGACCAGTCACGGCTGGACGCGCTGGCCGCCGAACTGACCGCCCTGAACGACCCCATGGTGGCCACGACCATCCACTTCTACGGGTTCTGGCCCTTCAGCGTGAACATCGCCGGGTACACCCGCTTCGACGCCACCTCGGAGCAGGACCTCACCGGCACCTTCGACCGGGCCTACAACACCTTCGTCGCGCACGGCATCCCGGTCATCATCGGCGAGTACGCCCTGCTCGCCTACGACCACAACCGCCCCGGCATCATCGAGCGGGGCGAGCAGCTCAAGTACTTCGAGTTCCTCGGCGACTACGCCCGTCGGCGCAAGCTCACCACCATGCTGTGGGACGCCGGGCAGTTCCTGAACCGCACCACTCTGCAGTGGCGCGACCCGGAGCTGTTCGCCCAGATCAAGTCGAGCTGGAGCACCCGTTCCGGAACCGCCTCCAGCGACCAGGTGTTCCTGTCGAAGTCGAGCGCCATCACCAGCCAGACGCTCACCCTGAACTCCAACGGAACCAACTTCCAAGGACTGTGGCACGCGGGTCGTGAACTGGCCGAAGGCACCGACTACACGGTGTCCGGCGACCGGCTCACCCTGACCGCCGCCGCCCTCACCAGGCTGGCCGGAGAGCGTGCGTACGGAGTCAATGCCACCCTGGAGGCCAGGTTCTCCCGGGGTGTTCCGTGGCGGATCGACGTGATCACGTACGACACCCCGGTGCTGTCGGACGCCGACGGAAGCACCGGCGCCTTCGCCGTTCCCACCCGGTTCCGCGGTGACGTCCTCGCCACGATGGAGGCCCGGTACGAGGACGGAAGCAACGCGGGCCCGGCCGACTGGACCCCCTACCAGCAGTGGGACACCGCCTTCTCGGCGTACACCGGCGACGCCATCAAACTGACCCCCGAGTTCTTCAACGCGGTCAAGGACGGCTCGCGCGTCACCCTCACCTTCCACTTCTGGAGCGGCGCCACGGTGACCTACCAGGTCACCAAGTCCGGCACCTCGGTGACCGGCAAGGCCACCTGACCACACCCGCGCGGGCGCACCCGGCCGGCCGGAATCCTCTCGCGGATCCCGACCGGCCTCGGCGTGCCCCTGAGCGTGCCTCGATCAGCGAAGCTCGGCGGTGATGCGGTACCGACCGGACGTCAAACGGCAGACGTACAGGCCATCGGAGTAGCTGACGAAGCGCGCGCCCTCCGCTCCTGCCAACGGGGTTCGTCCTTCACCACATCTCGGTGGCCGGCTACGACAACACCGCGTTCGCCGCGCTCGGCCCCATCTCGCTGACCAGCGTCGACCAGGCGGGCCACGAGCTCGGCGCGCATGCCGCCCGTCTCCTTCTCGACCGGATCGCCGACCGGCGCAGACCCTCGGTCCAGGTCACCTTGTCCCCCGCCCTGGTGCCGCGCCGGTCAACCGGTCGGCCGGCGCCATAGGCCGGCGCCGTAGCCCGGCGGCACCGGCCGGGCAGGCACCGTCAACTGTTGACCGGACGCGAGGACCACGTCAGGGCATGATCGGTACGGTGACACCCGGGACGACGAAGGGGCGGCGAGACCGTGGGCGAGCAGGCGGGGATCAATACGGCGAAAGAGGCCGCGGACCACAAGCTGATCCTGGCGTTCGGACGGCTGCAGGGGGCGGCCAACCGGCTGGAGTACATCCTCGGTCGGGCGCTCGAGGAGGAGTGCGGGATCAGTCATCTAATGTTCGAGGTGTTGCTGATTCTCGGGCGGGCGGGCGCGCCTGGCCTTCCGATGCGGGCCATCGCCCAGGAGCAGGTCCTGACCACGGGCGGCGCCACCCGGCTCGTGGACCGCATGGAGGCGGCGGGACTCGTGACACGCGCCGAGTCCCCGGACGACCGGCGCGGAAGGCTGGTGCGGCTCACCGAGCTGGGCGAGACGACGACCGTGCGCGCTTCCCGGGTGCACCTGGAGAACATCGAGCGGTACCTCGTACAGCCCCTCCCGCCCGAGGACCGCGAGCGGTTCGCGGAGGATCTTCGCATTCTCAGCCACACGGCTCGGGATCTGTTGCCCCGCCTGCCCTGACCTGCGCCCCGTCGACGTTCGGAGCCAATGACGTCAGCCACGAGCCTGTGGCCCACGTCACACTCCTCGAGAAATATCTGACATGTCAGTTACTGTTCTGTCAGGTGATTCCTCCATGGATGTGGTCTCCGGCGGCCTCTTCCCGAGGAACGCCTGTCCCGATGAGCCCGGGTGACACCGCCTTCCCCACCCTCCTCCCCCGGCGTCCCCGCCCCGTCCTGATCCGTTGTCCCAGTCCCCCGCGCAGGAGCCCCCATGAGCACGCTCTCCTTCAAGGTCCTCGACCTCGACTTCCCCGCCGGCGTCAAGAACAAGACGGCCACGCTCGTCACCGGTGACAGCGAGGCACTTCTCGTCGACGCCGGCTTCACCCGGGCCGACGGCCACCGGCTGGCCGCCGAGGTACTCGACTCCGGCAAGCAGCTGACGACCGTCTACGTCAGTCACGGCGACCCCGACTTCTACTTCGGGGCCGAAGTCCTCGCCGACGCCTTTCCCGACGCCGTCTTCGTCGCCACCCCGATCGTCATCGAGCACATCCAGCACTCCTACGAGGGCAAGCTCAAGGCCTGGGCGGCGCTCGGGGCGAACCTGCCCACCCGCCTGGTCGACCTCACCCCCCTGACCGGCGACCTCACCCTGGAAGGCCACCGCTTCGAGCTCAAGGGCGGCCCGGCTGATCTGCCCGACCGCCACTACCTGTGGCAGGCCGGGGCGCGCGCCCTCCTCGGTGGCGTCCTGCTCTTCCAGCAGGAGCACGTCTGGGTCGCCGACACCCCCACCCCCGAGGACCGGTCCGCCTGGGTGCGGCTGCTGGAGGAGATGGCCGCCCTCGACCCGCAGTTGGTCGTCCCCGGCCACCGCCTGCCCGACAGCCCGGCCGACGCTTCCGCCATCGCCGCCACCCGCGACTACCTCCTCGCCTTCGAGGAGGAACTCGGCAAGGCGGCCGACGGTGCCGCGCTGACGGAAGCCCTGGTGCGGCGCTACCCCGACCACGGCATGCTGATCGCCGCGCAGATCGGGGCGAAGGTCGCCAAGGGCGAGATGACGTGGGGCTGACCACCATGACCTCACCGAGCGCCGACTTCGCGACCTCCACCGCGCCCGCCGACGTGGTGCGCCGTCAGTATCTGGCCTCGGCGGCCGCCGACCTGGCGGCTTTGCGCGCCACGCTCGCGCCCGACGTGGAGTGGACCGAGATGGCCGGCTTCCCGCTCGCCGGCACCTACCGCACGCCCGATGGTGTCACCGCGAACGTGATGGAGCGTCTCGGCAAGGAGTGGGACGACTGGACCGCCCACGACGACACGTACGTCGTCGACGGCGAGAACGTCGTGGTCCTGGCCCGCTACACCGCCACCAACAAGGCCACGGGCAAGGACATCGCCGTACGCGTGGCTCACCACTTCGTCGTACGCGGCGGGCTGATCGTCCGCTTCGAACAGTTCGTCGACACGGCATTGGTGCGCGAGGCCATGACGAGCTGATCGGCCGGGCGGCCCGGACGCGGCAGTCGCCTCGTCGATCGGGCCGCTCCCGCCGGGCTGGGTGAACGACTGCGTACCCCAGCCCGGCGGGGCCGCGCCCGCACGGCGCTCGTCCCCGCGTCTACTGGCCGTCCCCATCGCCCGCCGACGACGGGCTCGCGCTGTCCGCGACACTGCGGGCACGGATGATGCCCCATCCCACCAGCCCCGCGGCCAAGACGGTGAGCGCGAGGCCCGCCCAGGTGACCGCCTCACGGAACTCCGAGGTCTGCTGGGCGCTCCAGTGGGAGGTGGCGATATCGCCGGTGAAGAGTGCGGCGAGGATGGTCCCGCTGACGGCGATGCCGATTCCGGTCGTGACCTCACTGGCGGTGTCCACCAGCGCCGCTCCCACGGTGGTGCGGTCGGCCGGGAGACCACGCATCACGTTGGTCCCGGCGACGACACCCACGACGCGCATACCGGCGGAGACGAGCATGAGGGCGAGGGCGATCCATACGTACCCGAAGCGGCCCAGCAGCCCGTAGACGGCGAGCCCGCACACCACAGCTCCGGCGCTGAACCAGGCGGCCTTGTCGAGACCGACGCGCGTGACCAGTGGACCGATGAGAGCGCCGCCGGCGATGAGGACGACGACCTGCAGCGCCATTCCCACAGCCGCTCGGGCGGGCGTCCAGCCCCAATCGAGCTGAAGCTGCAGGGTCACGAGGTAGCCGAGGCCGGCGGTGGCAAGGCCCGCGGCGGCCTTGAACGCCAGGCCGCTCGACACGAGTGGGCGAGCGACGAGTTCGAGGTCGAGCAGCGGACAGCGGGCCGAGCGCTCGCGGAGGACGAACAGCACCGCCACCACCAACGCCGCTGCCGTGGCTGACCACGGCAGCGGCGATGCGGCGCCCGCGTCGACGAACAGCGTCGGTGCGACCAGCGTGAGCACGATCGTGGCCGTGCCGAGCAGGGCACCCGCGCCGTCGATCGGGTCGCGGTGCAACTCGTCCGCCTTGTCAGCGGGGATGCCGAGTCGAATGCCGAGGAACGCGAGGACGGCTATCGGCACGTTCACCAGCAGCAGCACCCGCCACGGAGCGAACGCGAGCACGACGCCACCTGCCGTGGGCCCGATGGCGAGTCCGACCAGGCCCACGGTCGAGATCAGCGTCGTCGCACGGACGCGGAGGCCGTCCTCGTCGAACAGGCGGAACGCCAGGGCGAGGGAGCCCGGCGTCGTCATCGCGGCCGCGACGCCCATCGCCGCGCGGATCGCGATGAGCTGCTCCGCCGTGGTGACGAGGGCGGTCGCCATACTCGCCACGCCCAGCAGCACCAGCCCGACCAGCATGACCTTGCGGCGGCCGACCCGGTCGGCCAGCGCGCCGAGGGCCAGCATCAGCCCGCCGAACACGACGGCGTACACGCCAGTAACCCACTGCAGCACGGTCGTCGACGCCGACAACTCGCGGCCGATGGTCGGCAAGGCGACGTTGAGGATCGAGTTGTCGAGCATCTCGAACAGAAACACCGCTGACAGCCCTGCGAGGGCTACCCCCGCTTCACGGAGGGAGCGCGGCGAACCAGAGGCTTCGGGCGGAGCGCCCACTTGCTCGACAGCTTCATTACGGCGGACAGTCACTGCGCACTCCTTCGGTGTGAAGAAGTGGCGGCTCGTCCGAGACCGCGTATGCGCGCGTGACCCCTGCTCCATCAACCGGCGTCGATGCCCGGCAGTGAACACACGTTTTTACTTCCAGTGCTCTGACACTACACCGGGTCTGCGGTGATGTCCGCACGGTCCTGCACCGCTTCAGAGTCGTGCTCAACGCCCGTACCGGACCGGCCGGTTACGCGCTCAGGCCCGCACCCCTACCGGTCGTCGGCGCAGGTAGATGACCGCGATCGAGACCAGGACGGCCATGCACGCGATGAACACCAGCCCGGCGCCCTCCAGGCCGATCGGGCCCGTCAGTACTCCCACACCGATCACCGGTACCGAGATGCCCGCGTAAGCCACCACGAACAGTGTCGAGATCACTGCCGCCCGGTGGTCCGCGGGAGACGCCCCGGCCACCGCGGACAGCGCCCCGCGGAAGGACAGCCCCTGCCCGAACCCGCCGACGATCGCGCTCAGCACCACCAGCGACAGCAGGTCCCAGCGCAGCGCGCCCGCGAGCAGCGCCAGTCCGGCGAAGAGCGCGGCGCAGCCCAGCGGCAGCGAGCGTCGCGTGCCGACCGGGCCGACCGCCAGTTGCCCCGCGGTCGAGGCGAAGAAGGCGAGCGCGACGACGAGTCCGCTCACGGCGTGGTTGTCCACGTCCAGGGACCGCGCGAGGAACGCCGGGCTGACCGACGTGAACACTCCGAACAGCGCGAAGCCCACGAACGAGGCGATCGCCGCGGGCCCGAACACCGCCCGCACCTGCGGGGGCACGGCAGGACGCTGCGGTCGTACGGCGGTCAGCGGCCGGGTTTCGCGAACGGTTTCCGGCAGCCACAGCAGCACCGCGACCGAGGCGGCCACCATGGCGAGGTGTACGGCGAACGGCAGGTACAGCGGCCAGACGGCGTACTGCGCGAGCACTCCGGCGAGCAGCGGGCCGCAACCGAGCCCGCCCATGTTGGCGGCGGTCGCCACGAACGTGGCCCGGGATGTGCCGCCCTGGGGCGCCAACTCGATCACGTACACCGTGGCGGCGCCGGTGAACAGGCCGGCGGACAGCCCCGACAGCAACCGCCCCGCGTACAGCCAGCCGAGCCCGGTGGCGCAGAGGAAGCAGACAGCGCTCGCCGCCGCGAACCCCAGGCCCGCCAGCAGCACCGGCCGTCTGCCCACGGCATCCGAGACGTTGCCGGCCAGCAGCAGCGCGCCGATGACCCCGAAGGCGTACACGGCGAACACGACCGTCACCGTCAGCTCGGAGAACCCGAACTTGTCCTGGTACAGGCCGTACAGCGGGGTCGGCAGCGTGGTGCCGACCATGCAGACGGCGAACACCGCCCCACTCAGCAAACACTGGCGCCACCCTCGGCGATCACCGTCCATGCCGCAGACGGTAACCCCGCGCATCACGGCGGCCGGCCCGGCAAGCCGCCGACAGAGAAAATCGGGCGGCGAACTGACGGAAGGCCCGGTGAAAGTCACCGGGCCGCCTGGCACCCCGGCACGCGGGCGATCACGCGCGGCGCCGCGCGTGATCGCCCCTTGAGGTCAGCCCTGCCGCTCGTCCTGTACGTGCTGTGCGTCGCGGGGCTGCTGGCCGACCGCGTCGACGACGGCGTATTCCAGTTCGGCCGAGCTTTCCAGCAGTGCCCCGGCCTTGGCGTATGAGGCGTCCTTGGTCAGATAGGTGCGGGAGCCGAGAAAGGAGAAGTCCTTCTTGTCGAAGACCCACTCGGTACGGAGGCCGTAGCGGGTGTCGTCGCGGGCGATGCCGAGGCCCTTGCGACCGATCGCGTCGTGGGCCTGCGGGGCCGGGGTGACGCCGGGGATCTTCGCCGCGGCCCGGTACAGGGCGGCCGCCGTACGGGGCGGCATCATCCCGCCGAGCAGGGAACCGATCTGTTCGAACACCGCCTGGTCGCGTTCCCGGCTCTCCGCGTCCGGGGTGTGGGCGTACAGATAGGCAAGCAGCTTGTCAGGGTCGCTGGGCAGGGAGCTGAGCCAGTGGTAGGTGGGCCGGCCGAGCCCGGCCGGTGTGCCGTTGGTGTCACCGAGGTTGGCGTTGATGCGGATGTCCTCGCCGTCCTCCCGGACCATGCCGAGTGTCCGCAGGGGCCCCGGTTCCTGCGAGATCCACGCCTCACGGTCCACCAGCGGACCGAGGACAGCCTTCCCGCTGGTCAGGTCGGCCCCGTTGCCCTTACCCCTGGTGTAGACGAACTGGTCGTCGCGCACCGTGAGATCGGGGTGGGTCTCCGTGGCCTGGGAGATCCGGTCCAGGAGGGCCGCGGCGGGCTGCATGTCCGTGGCCGCGCGGTGCGACGCGGTTCCGGCGGGCCCCCGGTCACCGCCGGTCAGCGTGATTCCCGCGGTCACCGCGCACACCAGCGCCAGAGCGGTCGCCGGCGCCAGTACCGCGGGTCGCAGCAGCCTGCGGGCCGGCCGGGTACGGGTGACCTGGTCTTGGTCGATGTGGTGCATCAGAAGGTCCTTGTGACGAAGGTACTGCTCGCGCGGAAGGTCCCAGTCGGCGGGCGCCGGCAGCAGGCCGGCGATCTCCTCGCGGTCGCCGTGGCGCTCCGAGGACGCCCCCGTGGCCTTGTCGTTCATGTGAGCTCCTCCCGTACGGGCAGGGCCGCGATCGCGGCCGCACTTGTCATCTCTCCGCGGGCAGTGGGTGGTTCCCGTTCTTCTGCAGCGAGCCGGGCGAGCTTCTTGCGGGCACGTGACAGACGGGAACGTACGGTGCCGACGGCGATGCCCAGGGCTTCGGCCGTCTGCTGGTAGTCGAGACCGGACCACACGCACAGGGCCAGCACTTCCCGTTCCTGGCGTCTGAGTCGGCCCAGGGCGGCCTGGACGGAACGCAGGTACCGTGCGTCGTCGATGCGTCCGACGGTCCGGGGCGCGAAGTCCTCCTCCACACGTGGCTGCGGTTGGCGTGCCAGGAACAGTTGTCGTCTGCGCACGCCACGGCGGGCGTTGTCGGCCTTGTGCGTGGCGATGCCCAGCAGCCAGGGCAGCAGGGAGCCGCCCTCCTCCTGCACGCGTTGGCGGGTCCGCCACGCCGTTAAGAACGTGTCGGACATGATCTCTTCGGCCGTCGACCAGTCGCCGGTCAAGCGCAGCCCGTGGTTGTACACGGCGCGGGCGAACTCCTCGTACAGCTGGGCGAACGCCTCACGGTCCCCCTCCCGCACACGGCGGCGCACATTGTCTTCTGAATCCCTCACGACCACTTCTCTCCGCGACACGGGAGGAGTTCCTGTGGCCTGCGTCACCCACTGGTGTCACCGTTACGGTCTCCGTCGCCACCTGCCGAGGGATCCTCGCACACCGGCCGTTCGCGCCCCGCCCCATGGCTTCCGGCATGGCCCGCCGGGCAGTTGAACGACTCACATCATTGGGGTCCCACCATCACCCGCAGAGGACTGATGTCAGTGCGGAGAGCTGCGTGCGGAGAACAACATGCTCTTGTTGTCCGTACTATCGCTACGACAGGGCCCTGCGCCTTGTATGTGGCTGCCGCGCCGCAGGAATCGTCCGAGACACACTCGTGCGGCAGTCCCTTCGAATCCGGCCTCGAGCCGAGGAAAGGTTGTGCACCCATGTCGCAGAACGCCTCAGTCACCGAACTGACATCGCAGTACACCGCTCAGGTCGCCGCCGACCTGGAACGCAACTCCAAGGAACAAGAACGCATCGGTGGGGAAATCGCCGCGCTGCAGGAGCAGTTGGCCGCACTCCAGCGGGACCACGCGGTTCTGACCACCATCCAGCAGGCGATCGGCACGGCTCCGGTGTCCGCCGGGTCCGTGGCACCGTCGGACAGCATCGCGGTGCCCGCTCCCCGTAAGAGGGCGGCCACCGGGTCCGGCGCGGGCAAGCGGGCAGGGACGAAGAAGACCGCCACTCGGGCCGGTCGGGCCACGGCCGGGAAGCCGGCTGAGGAGAAGGCGACCGCGGGGAAGGCAGCCGCGGGGAAGGCCGCTGCCGGGAAGCCGGCCGCCGCGAAGTCAACCGCCGGCAAGTCGACCGCTACCAAGTCGGCCGCCGCCAAGTCGACCGCCGAGAAGCCCGCGGGGAAGTCGGAAGCCGCGAAGTCGGCCCAGCCGACCCTGGTCGACCTGGTCCGTCGTCACCTCGCCGAGCAGAAGGAACCGCGCTCGGCAGCGGAGATCACGACTGCCCTTGACAAGGCGCACCCCGAGCGCGCCGTCAAGACGACCGTGGTGCGCACGACACTCGAAGGGCTGGTCGCCAAGAGCCAGGCGCAGCGCTCGAAGCAGGGATCCTCGGTCTTCTACACCGCTCCCGACGCGCCGAAGCAGGCGGCACCGAAGCAGGCCGAGGAGAAGCCCGCGCAGGCCGACGCGTAACCGACGCACCGCACAGTGCCGCACCTGGCCGCGTCGTGGGCTTCCGCGCCTGGGTCGCGCTCGACGACATCGCCGCCGCGGTCGCGCAACTCGACCGCGCGGTGGGCCAGTTGGCCATCGGCCGGTCGGCTTACGTGCGGCCGTACCCGTGGCGCACTGCCGTGCCCGTGGGGCACTGCCGTACCCGTTGGGCCCCGCACACCGTGAACGCCCCAGGAGGAGCCACCACGTGACCAGTCGCGTCACCTTCGTCTCGCCCGCGATGAGTGCGTCGATGCGCCAGGCCCGCTTCGACGACGGGGGCTCCATCGACACCGGCGGGGCGGCGCGGGCCCGCGCCTTTGCCGGGTCCCTGCCGGCCGCGGCGCGTGTCGTGGTCTCTCCCACCGTGCGCTGCCGGGAGACGGCTGCCGCGCTCGGTCTCGACGGCGCGGAAGCAGCGGAGTTGTCGGCACTGGACGTGGGACGCTGGCGGGGCCTGACCCTGGCGGAGGTCGGTGCCGGTGAACCGGAGGCGGTGGCCCGCTGGCTCGCCGATCCCGCGTCCGCGCCACACGGCGGGGAGTCCGTGCACGACATGTGCGGGAGGGTGACGGGCTGGCTGACGGCGTCCCAGGACACGGACGGCCGTACGCTCGCCGTCGTCGAGCCGGAGGTCGTGCGGGCCGCGGTGGTCCACGTGCTGGGAGCGCCCTCAGCGGCCTTCTGGCGTCTCGACGTGCCTCCGCTGACGGCCACCACGATCAGTGGGCGCCACGGCCGCTGGAACCTGCGGCTGGGGCACCCACTGGACTCGGTCGAGGCAGCGGCGGACCACTGAGTGCAGCCGGTTCGACCGGCCGGGCGTCATCGCGGGGCGGCCACCGTCGTCCCCGCGGACACCGTGGCCGGCTTCGGGTTCAGCAGCCGTTCGGCCAGTTCGCCGAAGACGAGGCCGAAGCCTGCCCACAGGGTGATCTGGATGGCGAGGGCGGACAGCCGGAACCGCCACAGCAAGGCGGCCGGGAAGTCGCTCGGCACCTCGTTGACGGCGGGCAGGAACGCGTACGCCAGCCCGATCGCGACGGCGAAGCCGAGGACGGCGACGACGGTGGCGTACCAGGTGCCCAGCTTCGGCGCGAGCCGCTTGCCCGCGATCACCGCGGCGATCGCCAGGAGTACCCCGAGCACCATCATCAGGAAGTACAGGGTGGTGCGCTTGCCGATGGTGTCGTGGTCGCCGACGGCGGGCGGGTTGGCCGGATACTTCAGGAACGGCACGACGTACACGGCGAGCAGCGCGGCCCCCGACAGCAGCAGCGCCGTGGCCCGCGGGCTGAAACGGCCCACCCGGCCGAGCGCGAAGCAGAAGGCGAGAGCGGCGATGCCGCCGAACGCCACCCCGTAGATCAGAACGCCGGTGGCCAGGCCCGCGGTGGACTGTAGGGAACGGGAGACGAGTTCGACCTCGTGTTCGTGGGCGGGGGCGTGGGAGTCCTCGAAGCTGATGGCGCTGTCGACGCTCGGTTCGCCGAGGAAGTAGGCGACGACCAGGGCGAGCACGCCGGCACCCAGGCCGGCGAGCATGCCCCGAACGAGCAGATTTCTCACTGTCGCGGAGTTCATGGGTGTGCGGCGTCCCTCAGGTCAGTGGCAGGGGAAGCCGAGGAGGTGGCGGGCGTCGTGGACCCACTCGTGGACGTCACCGCCGGAGACGACCGAGGTGGCGCCCTGTTCGGCGCCGACGAAGTACAGCAGGACCAGCATCAGGATGCCGAAGAAGACCGCCCACGGGGCGATGGCCTTCAGCGGGAGTTTGGCGGGAACGACGGGGGTGGTGGTCGTCGGCTGGGCGACATGCTGCGCCATGGCAAGAGCCTCCTCTGGGAGTTCGCGTCCCATCTCGGTGGTGCACATGACGACGGCCACGGGTCTGACTCGCGGTGCCCCAGGGGGCGCACCGTCCACAGTGGCGCGACCGTGCCGGGTTCTCACCGGCTTCCGTGATGCCGTCGTCTATCAGGGCGACGGTATCGTGAGTCGGGTCTGGGGCCAATACCGCGCCACCTGGCGTGATCCCGTTCTCGCCCGCCAGGTGACGCGGATCACCGCCCGCTCAGCGGTCGCCGAGGCGGCGTCCGTCCCGCTCGCCGCGTCGGCTACGCGGTGGTGTCCGGTGCGGTGAGGCCGAGTTCACGCTCGCCCAGCGGCTCGAAGAAGCGCTCCACGTCGGCGTCGGTCACCTCGGCGAGAGTCGTCGGTGACCACCGTGGGGCGCGGTCCTTGTCGATGACCTGGGCGCGGATGCCCTCGACCAGGTCGGGTGTGGTCAGGGCCGCGCACGAGACGCGGTACTCCTGTTCCAGTACCCGCTCCAGCGTGCCGAGCCGCCGGGCGCGGCGCACGGCGGCCAGGGTGACCTTGAGGGCGGTGGGCGACTTGGACAGCAGGGTCTGCGCGGTCTCCTTGGCAGCCGGGTCGCCCTGGTCCAGCAGCCGATGGACGATCTCCTCGACGGTGTCGGCCGCGTAGCAGGAGTCGATCCACTCCCGGTGACCGGCCAACTCCGCCTCCGGCGACGGCCGCACATGACGGTCCAGGGCTTCCCGGACGGACAGCTCGGTGAGGTCGCCGACGAACTGCCCGAGTGAGGCGGACGGTACGTAGTGATCGGCGAGCCCGCACCACAAGGCGTCCCCGGCACCGATCGGCGCCCCCGTGAGCGCGAGGTGGGTGCCCAGTTCGCCCGGGGCGAGGGCGAGCAGATGGGTGCCGCCGACGTCCGGCACGAACCCGATACCGGTCTCCGGCATGGCGATCCTCGACCGCTCGGTGACCACCCGGACACTGCCGTGCGCGGAGACGCCGACACCGCCGCCCATGACGATGCCGTCCATGACGGCGACGTACGGCTTGGGGTAGCGGGCGATACGGGCGTTGAGGTGGTACTCGTCCCGCCAGAAAGCGGCCGAGGCGGCGCCGTCCCCGTCACGGGCGTCGTCGTGGACGGCGCGGATGTCGCCGCCCGCGCACAGGCCGCGCTCCCCCGCGCCGGTGAGGACGACGGCCTCCACGGCCGGATCGTCCGCCCACGCGGCCAGTGCGTCGCCGATGCGGCGCACCATGACGTGGTTCAGGGCGTTGATGGCCCTCGGCCGGTTGAGCATGATGTGGGCGACCCGGCCGGTGGTGTGCAGCAGGACGGGTTCCTCGCCGCCGGTCATCCGGATGTCCCTGTCAGGCCGCGGGCCATGGTGACGCGCATGATCGTTGGTTCCTTCCACGACTGATGGACATGCCGGTCATGGACGATCTTCTCAATGCCGGACTCACCGAGGTGGCCCGGGGGGGGGCGCGTCGGTCGGAGCCCGGTCACCCGGGCAGTCCCCAGCGGGGCGCCTCCTCGTTCGGCTCGACGGGAGTGATCCGCAGGTCGGGACGGTCGCCCTTGGCGGTGATGAGAGCCGACTCGCCCTTGCGCAGGGTGACGTGGATCGTCCCGTCACCCAAGGACCGGTACCGCAGGGGGCGTCCGCCGCCGTCGCGTACCTCGATCGGGCCGGGGACGCCGTGCCGTACGACGCAGGGGGCGCCCGCCTCGCTGACCAGCCGTACCCAGCGGGTCACCCCGCCCTTGCGTACGGCACTGAGCAGGAACGCCCCCTGGGTACGGAAGTCGTGCACGGTCAGGTCCGCCCAGGCGGCGGGCAGCGCGGGGAAGACGCGGATGGTGCCGCCCCAGGACTGGCAGACCATGTCATGGAGGGACTGGGCGGCCGAGAGGGGGGTCTCGATGACGGGGCCCGATTCCTTGTACATGGTGTTGGGCTGGATGAAGCGGGTCATCAGCTGGCCCAGGTAGCTGAGCGCGTCCTCGCCCTTGCCCAGCAGGGCCGACATGGAGGCCGCGCCCGTGAACGTATAGCCCTGGAGAGCCCCTTCGAAGCCCACCCAGTGTGCCAGGGACTTCTCGATCAGGGCCTTCTCGTCGGGCGTACGGCCGGTCAGTTCGTACAGCGGGTACACCGCCAGGAGGTGCGAGTAGTGACGGTGCGACTTCGCGAACGGGATGTCCGCGCCGATCATGAAGCCGTTGCCGTCCGTCGGATACGCGGCCCGCCTGCTCAGCACCTCGCGCCAGCGCGGCGCCAACTCGTCGTCGAGGCCGAGGAGTTCGGCCGACTCGAGGAGGGTGCGGCAGCCCCATGTCAGCAGCATCAGGTCGTAGTTGCAGTCCCGCGAGTTCCCCCCGTACTCGGGTGAGAAGGTGGCCGGCAGGTGCAGTCTGCCGTCGGCGCCCGGCTCCAGGAAGCGCAGGTAGTAGTTGATCGCCTTGCGCAGGAGCGGGAAGAGGACGTCACGGAGGATCGACTCGTCCATCGTGTGGCGATAGCTGAGCCAGACGTTGTGCAGGGCCCAGGTGAGGTTGCCGACCTCGGGGGTCGGCGGGTCCTGGCCCGGGATGCCGACGCCGTAGCCCAGTACGGGGTCGGTGGCGCCGCCGTTGACCAGCGAGGCGTCGGTGGTGCGCGGGATCCCCAGTGAGTCGGCGCGGTACGCGGGCGCCACCTCCGCCCTGAGGTTGTCCCGGAACTCGCTCAACGCCCTTGTCACGGCGTCGAGTTCGAGGTGGTTGGAGCCGTGGATCAGCCAGTACTCCAACTGCACGTTCAGGTTCCACCAGGTCGCCGGCCACGGCGTGGGCTCCACCCAGGGGCCGCAGGTGGCCATGACGGGCGCGTCGCGCCGGGCCGCGGAGGCCGTCTTGTACAGCTGGATCCAGTAGAAGCGCTGCATGCGGGCGTCGGGCAGCGAGAGGAAACTCTTCCGGTAGTAGGCGTTCCACCAGGCGCGATGCGGCACCGCCAGTGCGTCGTACGGGAGTTTCGAGGCGCTCTGGACCGCGGCCGACGCGCGCCCGAGCGCCGTCGACTTCGGATACGAGTGCGCGACATGCACATACAGCGTCCGGGTACGCCCCCATGTGCGCTCCCGCCACGCGGTGACGTGCTGCCCGCCCGCGAGCAGCGGCTGCACGGCAGCGGAGACGCCGCCGTACTGGCGGGTCTCGGCGGGCGGGTTGGCCTGGTATCCCTCCGGCAGCGGCTTGAACGCGGCGCGCGGACTGATCGCCTCCGCCGGGTGGAACACCCACGCGAAGTCGCGTTCGCCCTCGCTCGGTGTCACCTCGACGGCGAGCACGGAGCGGGAGTTGTGCACCAGGGCGCGGATCGTGAGGGTGCCCCGGTCCGTGGTGAGGGTGCCGGTCAGTTCGGCGTCGCGCAGCCCGAGCCGCCAGTCGAGGCCGGTGATGGTGCCCACCGGCTCCAGCGTGAAGTGACCGATCGGCAGCCGTGCGAGGCCGAACAGCGACCCGAACTGCGGGCGGTGATCCTGGACTTCGGAGTGCTGCACGTTGAAGCGGACGGCCCGGAAGGTGTCGGCCTCGGTGCCCGCTTCGGCGTAGATCCCCGAACCCAGGAAGCCGTTGCCCAGATACGGGCCCTCGTACCAGGTCTTCGGCATCCGCTGCCAGACCAGGTCGGCGTCGTCGAGGACGGTGCGCCAGGGGTCGGCGCCGTGCGGGTCGGTGCCCTGCGGGTCGGTCGTCGCCGCTCCGGCCGGGGTGGGCAGGCCCCCCGCGAGCAGTGTCCCGCCGATCGCGGAGCCGGTGGCAAGCACCGTACGTCTGGACGGACGGCTGGAACGACGGCTGGACGGGCTGGGCATAGCGCCTCCTGGCTCGTACGACTCGCAGAGGTTCATCTCACCGAGATTCATCGGAGCTATCTCAGGTCGAAAGGTAGAGATGACGCGATGAGTCGTCAACATCCAGCAAGAGATCCGATGTGTTGGTTGCGTGAGCGGATACAATTGCCCGACCCGAACGCCTCGATACGAGCGCCTCGATACGAGCGGACCCACGCGTGCCGGTTCAGGAGAACGTACGCACGACGTCCCGGACTCGGGCCACGGTGTCGCCGTACACCCCGAAGTGGGCCAGAGCCGCGAGGTGTTCTCGCAGGTGCAGCAGCGGCATGCGGTCCCGCCAGCCGTCGGCCAAGGGGGACACCTCCTCGTACGCGCGGAAGAAGCGGTCCGGCGGAGGGTCGCAGCAGTACATCATGCTGAGGTCGGACTCGGCCCACGTCCAGCACACCGCCGGATCGATGAACACGGGTTCGCCGGCCGGGTCCGCGACGAGGTTGTTGGGCCAGAGGTCGCCGTGGTTGAGCACGCTCGGGGCCGCCGGGACGAGCTGCGGAAGGCGCTCGCAGATCCGCTCCAGGCCGGACAGGTCGGCCGGTTCGAGGGCGCCGCGGACCTTGGGCTCGCGGAGGTAGCGGCGGATCCTGCGCTCGGCGAAGAACGCGTGGCCGTCCTCGGTCCAGCCGTTCTCCTGGGGAAGCAGGCCCAGCCATCCGTCGCTGTCCCAGCCGAACCGGTCGCCGCGCACCGAGTGCAGCTTCGCGAAGGCCCGGCCGGCCGACTCCCAGAACCCGTCGGTATCGAGCCGTGGTTGCAGCGCTTCCATCAGGATGTGCTGCGCGCTCACCTCGAACACCCGGGGAGTGCGGATGCCCGCCCGCTCGTCGAGCGCCCTGAGGCCGTCCACCTCCAGCGGGAACAGGTCGGCCGGCGCGTCGACGGAACCCTTGAGGACGTACGCCTTTCCGTCGGCGAGGGTCAGGCGCCACACGTCGTTCACCGCCCCGCCGGCGAGCGGCTCGGCGGCGACCACGCTCGGGACGACCGCGCTGGGCAGGCGCTTCCAGAGGGCGTTCACCGTGTCAACTCCGTCAGGGGTCCCAGAAGGCCGGGCGAGAGGGAAGGCGAAGGAACCGGTTCGGGAACCGCCTGCCGCCGATTGAAGCCGCGCCGTGGCGGGCCTGTCAATGCCCGACCTCCGCATTCCTCCGATGACTGAACAAAGTCGACCCTGGACTCCGCAGCGAGCTCCACCCAGCGGAGGGTGAAGATAACGCGAGGAAAATGCGCATTATTCGTGCCTATAGGCGGATGGTGCCCGATCCTGGCGATGCAAATGAGCCACCACTGACTCTTCGACGATCAACACATCCGATGTAACTCCGTGCACAGGGAGCCCCGGGAGAGGAGAGAGGTATGCCTGCGGCGATCAGCACCGAGGGACTCACCAAGGTGTTCCACACCACCGAACGCGGTGAAGGGCTGCGCGGTGTCCTGCGCTCGCTGGTGGCACCGCGGCGGATCGCCGGCACCGCCGTGGACGACGTCTCCTTCCAGGTCGAACACGGCGAACTCCTCGCACTGCTGGGCCCGAACGGGGCAGGCAAGTCCACCATCATCAAGATGCTCACCGGCATCCTCACCCCCACCTCCGGCCGGGCGGAGGTCGTCGGGGTGGTGCCGTATCAGGAGCGGCTGCGCAACGCGCGGACCGTGGGGGCGGTGTTCGGGCAGCGGACCCAGCTGTGGTGGGACCTGCCCGCCCGTGAGTCGTTCGCGATCCTGCGGGACATCTACGACATCGGGGAAGCTGAACACCGGGCACGACTGCGGGAGTTCGACGACCTGCTCGACCTGTCCGCCTTCTGGGACACCCGGGTGCGGCATCTCTCCCTCGGCCAGCGGGTGCGCTGTGACCTCGCCGCCGCCTTGCTGCATGATCCGCCGGTCATTTTCCTGGACGAGCCGACCATTGGCATGGACATCGTTGTCAAGGAGCAGGTGCGGCGGTTTCTCCGGCACCAGGTGAAGGAGCGGGGCCGTACGGTGCTCCTCACCACGCACGACATGACCGAGGTCGCGCACCTCGCCGAGCGGATCGTGCTGATCAACCACGGCCGCATCGTCCACGACGGTTCGCTGGAGCAGATCCGGCGCAGCTTCGGCGGCTCCTGGGTGGTGCGCGCGACCGTCACGGGGCCGGCGGACGCCCGCTGCCCCGAGGGGCTGCGGATCGTCCGGGCCGACGGCAACCACCTCGCCTTCGGCCCTGACCCCGCGGCCCAGCTTCCTGCCCATGAGGCCCTCCGCCGGGTCGTCCAGGGCTACGACGTCACCGACCTCGCCCTGGAGGAGAGCGACTTCGAGGACGTCATGCGGGCCGCCTACCTCGACCCGGACGCACCGGACGCACCCGGCGGGGGCGGCGGTCCCGCCGTACCCGAACCGGCGTGAGACGGCGGCCGTACCTCATGACATCCCCCGAGACGGCGCCGTACGAGCGAGCCCCGGCCTCCGTCGCACACCGGGTCGGCCGCTCCTCCCGGGCCTGGCGGACGGCCCGGATCACGCCGCTCGCCGAGGTGCTCGCGCCCGGCCGCGTCGCGGCCACCCTCATCCGGCTGGGTGTGCAGATCCTGCTGGTCGTGTGCCTGTGGCGGGCGCTGTACGCGAACACCACCAGCAGCGCGGGCCTGGACCGCGAACAGGCCGTCACCTTCGCCGTGCTGGCGGTCCTCACGGTTCCGTTGCGGGGGCTGGACCGCAACAATGCACGCGACTCGGTGATCCTGCACCTCTACCTCGGCACCATCGTGTTCTGGTTCCTGCGTCCGGTGCCGCCCGCCCGCTACTACCTCTACCGCGCGCTCGGCGACCAACTGTACGGTCTTGCCTGGGCGTTGACGGGTTACGGTGGCTGCCTCGCGCTCGGTGTGCTCGCGCCGCCGGTATCGGCCGGCGCCGGGGCGGTGTGCGCCGTGAGTCTGCTTCTCGGGCAGAGCGTGCTGTACCAACTGACGCTGATCGTCGATCTGTTGTGCTTCTGGACACTGCGCGACATGGGCGCGTTGCAGATCCTGAACTTCCTCCGGAACCTGCTGTCCGGCGCGTACGCTCCGCTCTGGTACTTCCCCGGGTGGTTCCAGTCGCTGAGCGTGCTGCTGCCGTTCCAGTCGACGCTCAACACTCCGCTGTCCCTCTACATCGGACGGATTCCGCTGTCCGCCGCTCCGGCACAGCTCGCGGCCCAGGCGCTCTGGGTGGCGGGCCTCGCCCTGCTCAGCCGCTGGCTCTGGCGCAAGGCGTCGCAGCGGGTCGTGTCCCAGGGAGGGTGAGGAAATGACCGTCCATCCACTCCGGTCCTTCCGGTCCTTCCGCAAGGCGTGGTCGGTCGCCGGGCGGATCATCGGGATCTCGTTCCGGGCGCAGCTCGAATACCGTACGGACTTCGTGCTGAGCGTCTCGGTCGGCGCGGTCTGGCAGCTCTCCATCATCGTGTTCGCCACCGTGCTGCTGGGCCGGTTTCCCGGTATGAGCGGCTGGCCGAGCGACGCGGTACTGCTCATCGCGTCCATGCGGATGCTGAGCCACGCCATGAACGTGCTGTTCTTCGGCCGGGCGCACCACATGGCGGCGCTGGTACAGAGCGGGCGGATCGAGGGGTTCCTGCTGCGGCCGCTGCCCGTGTTCCGGCAGGTGCAGTTGTCGGTGTTCCCCACGAACGCGCTCGGGGACCTGGTGGTGGGGGTGTCGATGTTCACCATCGCCGTCCTCACCGTGTCGGTGGACTGGACGGCGGCGCGGATCGGCTACCTCGTCGCGGGGCTGGCCGGCGGCACGCTGATGGAGGCGGCGGTGTTCGTCGCGCTCTCGGCCCTCCACCTCCACTATCCGAGCAGCTCGTACTGGAGCATATGGACGGAGGAACTCCTCTCCACTTTCGGGAGTTACCCCCTCGCCATCTTCCCCCGCCTGGTCAGCGGAGCCTTCACCTTCGTACTGCCGCTGGCCTTCATCGCGTACTTTCCGGCGGCCGTCCTGACCGGCCATGACAGCGGCCTCGGCGTGCCCTTCGAGGTGGCCGCCACGGCGCCGCTGACCGGTCTCGCCGCTTTCGTCGGCGCGCGGGTGCTGTGGAACCGGAGCCTGCGGCGCTACACAGGGGTCAATGGGTGACCCCGGGGCGCTCGGGTGGCCTTGGGTCGCTGGGCGGTACCGGAGACGCGAGCGCCCCCGCCCGAGGGCGGGGGCGCTCGCGTACTTCACTTGGTGCCGGGCTTCGGCCACGCCGACTGCTCGGAGCAGTTATGCGTGGACGTGCCCGCGCCGGTGTCCGTGCCCGCGGTTGGTGAACACCCGGTACAGCGCGAGGAGGATGACCGACCCCACGATGGCAGCGATCCAGGTGGACAGATCGAAGAAGCCGTCGATCGAGTCGACGCCGAAGATCACCTTACCGAGGAAGCCTCCGAGCAGTCCTCCGGCGATACCGATGAGCATGGTGATGATGATTCCGCCCGGGTCCTTGCCCGGCATGAGCGCCTTGGCAATGGCCCCGGCGAGCAGCCCGATAACTATCCACGCGAGAATGCCCATAGCAGAGTTACCTCCCTAGCTTTCGGTTCGCCGAACGTGTTACCGCAGAAGGCGTCGCCAAACAGAGGAAACGAGAACGCGGTCACCGTATGCCGTTACCGATCTTCAAAGAATGGTCTCCTGTGGGGGTATCAGTCCACTTCAGAGGCCCAGAGCCGAGATCGGTCGGCGGACGCCGCGGAATGCGAAATCGCCCGGGGCACGCATCACTTCAGCAACGCGGGGAACGGATTCTTGTTCCCCGCTCACCGCGTCAGGCACGCCTGCACCGCGGGTGCGTACTCTCCGACAACGACATCGATCGCCGTCGCGCGCACTTCTTCGCCCCGTGCGATGCCGTACATCACGCCGAGGCCGAGCAGCATGCTGACGGCGAGTTCGGCGCGCAGTCCGGCGTCGGGGCCGTCGAGGCGCAGGGCGAGCCGCTCGCTCACCTGGGTACGGAAATTGGCGCGGAGGGTGTCGCCCTGGTCGCCGTGGAGCGGGGCGAAGACGATCCGCAGCAGGGGGTCGGCGCCGTGTTCGGACTGGCTGACGAGCACGTGGCGGACCATGTGGCGTCCGAGGTCCGGCAGGGGCGCGTCCAGCAGGGCGGCCGCGTCCTCCTCGAAGGACATCACCTGCGCGAAGAGGGCGTCCTTGTTGCCGAAGTACTTCATGATCAGGGGCGGGCTGACACCGGCACGTTCGGCCACGGACTTGAGCGTGATGTCCGCGTGGGCGTGTCGGGCGAGGAGGTAGCGGGCCGCGCGGAGGATCGCCGCCTTGGTGGCCTCGGCGTCCCGACGGCTCGGGGCGGTGTCCGGGCCCGCCGCGGTCGCGGAGTTCGAAGTGGTCGCGGGGTTCGGCACGGTGCTCGCCGAGTTCGGCGTGGTACTCGCCGAGTCCGGCCTGGTGTGGGGGGAGTTCGCGGACCTCATGGCTCTCATGCTCCCTCCAGCACCCGGTCCGCGTCCCGTCCGGCGCGCCGCCGGTACCAGCGGCCGACCCCTGGTGAATCGCGGTCCTTCGGTATGGCGAGGGCCATCGCGCACCCGGCCAGTGCGACAGCACCGGCCATGGCGAAGGCCAGCAGATAGCCGTCCAGAGTGGGCAGGGGCGCTCCGTGGACCGGACGGGTGTGGTGGACCAGGACGGCGGCCACGGCCGCGCTGCACACGGCCTGGCCGATGGTCCGCATCAGAACGTTGACGCCGCTGGCGGAGCCGGTCTGTCCGGCGGGCACGGCGGCCAGGATCAGCGTGGGGAGGGCCGAATAGGCCAGGGCGGTACCGGCCGACACGATCGCTCCGCCCAGGATGATCACCCACAGGTGATGGCTGTCCAGGATCCGTATGCCGTACCCGAACGCGATGACGAGGGCCCCGAGCACCAGCGTCACCCGCGGACCGCGCGCGGTCGAGATGCGGGCGGAGACCGGTGAGAGCAACAGCATGATCACGCCGCTGGGCAGCAGGCACAGTCCCGCGCCGACGATCGACAGCCCGAGTCCGTACCCGGTGTCCGCAGGTGCCTGCACGAGTTGTGCCGTCACCAGGGAGTTGCCGTAGAAGGCGAATCCCACGAGGAACGCGGTCAGGTGCGGCAGCGCGACGCGCGGCCGGGACGCCAGCCTGAGGTCCACCAGCGGGCGTTCAACCCGCAGTTGCTGCCACCACCACAGGGCCAGGACGAACGCGAAACCCGAAAACAGCGCGAGGACCGGCGCGCTGGTCCAGCCCCACTCACCGCCCTGTGAGACCGCCAGGAGCAGACAGACCAGCGCCGTGGACAGGCCGAGCGCGCCGAGTGTGTCGAACCGCCCCGGCTGCCGTACGGCCGACTCGTCCACCGCCCACCAGGCGAGCGCGAGCCCCGCTGCCCCCAGGGCGCCGGACACCCAGAACATGGCGTGCCAGTCGGCATACTGGACGATGAGCGCTGCGAGCGGCAGGCCCAGCGCCGCGCCGATACCGACGGTGGAGCTCATCAGGGCCACTGCGGAGGCGGTGCGCTCGGGCGGCAGTACGTCGCGGAGGATGCTGATGGACAGGGGGATCAGGGCCGCGGCGGCACCCTGGAGTGCCCGCGCCGCGATGAGGACGCGGATGTCGGAGGTCAGCGCGCACAGCACCGAGCCGGTCGTCATCAGACAGAGCGCGAGGAGGAGGACGCGCTTCTTGCCGTACATGTCCCCGGCGCGGCCCAGCACGGGGGTCAGCACCGCGCCCGACAGGAGTGTCGCGGTGACGGTCCACGACACGGCGCCCGCGGAGGAGCCGGTCAAGCGCGGCAGGTCGGGCAGCAGCGGTACGACGGCGGTCTGCATCACCGCCATCAGGATTCCGCCGAACGCGAGGACCGGGACCGTCAGTCGGGCGCGCAACCCGTGCCGGGACGCGGATGCGGAGGCGACGGCTGCGGCAGGCTCGGCCGACAGCGGATCCGGCATGGACGTTCTCCCCGAGCGGTGGACAGAGATGGAGTGAATAGTCATTCATCCTAGCCGATGAATGACTATTCACCACCCTGTCGGATCCTCGGTGAATTACCATTCACCTGCCTTCGCCGACGGATCCGAGCCCACGTTCCACGCCCGGCCCGGTCAGGTCCGGTCAGGTCAGGCCGGAGAAGGCTCGGCGGAGAGTGCCTGTTCGGCCCAGATGATCTTGCCGTCGGTCGTCTGTCGGGTCCCCCAGCCCTGACTGAGCTGGGCGACGAGCAGCAGACCCCGGCCTCCCTCGTCGAAGGTACGGGCCCGGCGCAGATGGGGGGCGGTGGTACTGCCGTCGGAGACTTCGCAGATGAGTGTGCGGTCGTGGATCAGCCTGAGTTCGATGGGCGGCTCGGCGTAGCGGATGGCGTTGGTGACCAGTTCGCTGACGACCAGCTCGGTGACGAACACGGCCTCCTCCAGGCCCCACTCGACCAGCTGCCGGCTGGCGTTCTTGCGAGCCGACGCGACCATGGCGGGGTCGGGCGGCACCTGCCAGGTGGCGACGTGGGAGGCGTCGAGGGCCCGGGTGCGGGCCACGAGCAGGGCCACGTCGTCCACAGGGCGGTCCGTGAGCATGGTCCGCAGCAGGGCGTCGCAGGTCGCCTCCAGGTCACCGGTCGGTCGCCTGAGCGCCTCGCGCAGGGTTTCGATCCTCTCGTCGACGTCGTGGCCGCGAGCCTCGACGAGCCCGTCCGTGTAGAGGACGAGCAGGCTGCCCTCCGCCAGTGTCAGCTCGGTCGACTCGAAGGGCAGGCCGCCCAGGCCGAGCGGAGGGCCCGCCGGAACATCCACGAATTCGACCGTGCCGTCCGGTGTTACCAGGGCGGGTACGGGGTGGCCCGCGCGGGCGACGGTGCAGTGTCGTGAGACCGGGTCGTAGACGGCGTACAGACAGGTGGCTCCGATGTCACCGGCGGCCGCGGCCGTGCCGTCGGCCGTGCCGGCGGGGCGGTTGATCAGGTCGTCGAGGTGGACGAGCAGTTCGTCGGGGGGAAGGTCGATGTCGGCGAGTGTGCGTACGGCGGTGCGTAGCCGCCCCATGGTGGCGGAGGCCTGGATGCCGTGGCCTACGACGTCGCCGACGACCAGGGCGACCCGGGCACCGGACAGCGGAATGACGTCGAACCAGTCGCCGCCGACTCCGGCCTGGGTGCTGGCGGGCAGGTAGCGGGAGGCGAGGTCCAGGGCCGCCTGCTCGGGGAGTTGCTGCGGCAGCAGGCTGCTCTGCAGGGTGAGGGAGATGGCGCGTTCGCGGGTGTAGCGGCGGGCGTTGTCGATGCACACGGCGGCGCGGGCGGTGATCTCCTCGCCCAGCAGCAGGTCATCCTGCTCGAAGACCTTGGGCTGCCGATGGCGGGAGAACGTGGCCACGCCCAGGGTGAGGCCACGGGCGCGCATGGGCACCGCGAGCACCGAGTGGAAGCCGAATGTCCGCATGCGTTCGGCGCGCTGCGGGGTCTGCCGTGCCACCTCCGCCAAGGCGGCGGGGGTCACGTGCTCGATGATGGGACGGCCCGAGGCCAGGCACCGCGCCGCGGTCGAACCGGCCGGGTACGCGGCCACGGTCCCGCGCTTCACCACGGTCTCGGGGCATCCCTCCAGGACCGACTGATAGGCGACCCGGCGCAGCCTGACGGGGCCGTGCGGAGGTCCCTGGGGCGGATCCTCCCCACCCTCGATCGCCGGAAGGAGGTCGACGGTGACGAAGTCGGCGAACCGTGGGATGGCGACGTCGGCGAGTTCCTGGGCCGTACGCGCCAGGTCCAGGGTGCTGCCGATACGCACGCTGGCGTCGTTGAGGAGCACCAGCCGCTGCCGTGCCAGGTGCTGTTCCGTCACGTCGTGGGCCGACAGCAGGACACCCTCCAGCCGCCCGTCGCCGTCCCACACGGGAGCGAGGGACACCGACCACACGCTCTGGCGCTCATGGCCGGCGAGTTGCAGCGCGGCTCCGAGTTCCTGCGGCCGGCCCGTCTCCAGTACGCGCCGCATCCCCGCTTCGGCCCGTTCGCTCTGCGGATCGACGACGATCTCCGTGACCCGCAGTCCGCGCATCGCCTCCTCGGACAGGCCCATGGCACGTTCCATGTCCCCGTTCGCCCGGCGCAGCCGCAGCCCGGTGTCGTACAGGGCCATCGTGCAGGGGGAATGCGTGAAACTCCGCTGCACGAACGCGTCGTCCTCGGGTCCGCCCGCCGGGCGGGTCACCGCCGACACCAGCAGCCACCCGTCCCCGTCGTTCTGTCCGTCGTTCTGTGCGCGGTGGGCCAGCAGGTCGACGGGGAGGCGGCGGCCGTCCCGGTGCAGCAGCGTCAGCGTGCCGCTCCACCTGCGCAGATCCGCGAGGGAGCCCGGCACCTCGGCGGGAGCCGGGTTCGGGAGCAGCACGGTCACCTTCTGGCCGACGACCTCGGAGGCCCGGTGGCCGAGCAGCCGCCGCGCCCCTTCGTTCCACGCGGTCACGACGCCGTGCCCGTCCACGCGGACTCGTGCCGTGGCCGCCTCGTCGACCGTCCCCCGCGCCCCGGCGCGCGGGACGTCGTCCCCGGAAGCAGATCCGGTCATGACGTCATCTCGCCTCGCTCCCGCCTGGGGTCTTCTGTCCCTGAACGGCAGGGACCCGAGGTGCGCCGCCCTCATTTATTACGACACTAGACAATAAGAGTGACAGATCACCGTGAATAGGTCCTCATGGTGGGAAGGCGCCCCGACTGCTCGGAGGGCGGGACCATGACCATGGACGTCAACGGCGAGGGGACCTGGCCGGCCCCGGCCGAGTGGACCGGGAAGATCTACAGCGGGGGCTGGTGCGCCTCCGAGGGCGGCACCCGTCAGGTCATCGAACCGGCGACAGGCCGTCCGCTGGCCGACGTCGGTGTGGCGGCCCCCGCTGACGTGGCGCGAGCGGGCGCGAGGGCGGCCCGCGCGGCCAAGGGCTGGGCCGCGACAGCACCCGGCGAACGGATCGAGGTGCTGCTGCGCGTCTCCTCGGCTCTGCGGGAGCGCAGCGGGACGGTCCGGGACTGGATCGTCCGCGAATCGGCCGGCGTCCCGGCCAAGGGTGACTACGAGATCGCCGCCGCCCTCGACCAGCTGACGCACGCCGTCGGACTCGCGTCGCGGCCGCTGGGTGAGGTGCTGGCTCCGCAGGCCCCCGGCGCGACCAGTCTGGCCTGGCGGGTGCCGCTGGGGGTCGTGGGTGTCATCAACCCGTGGAACGCGCCGCTGCTGTTCGCGATGCGTGCGCTGGCTCCGGCCCTCGCGCTGGGCAACGCCGTACTCCTCAAGCCCGACCCGCTCACACCGGTGTCCGGGGGCGTCCTCGTCGCGCGGCTCTTCGAGGAGGCGGGACTGCCGGAGGGGGTGCTGCACGTCCTGCCCGGAGACGCCGAGACCGGGCGGGCGGTCGCGGCCGATCCCCATGTCGACATGGTCTCGTTCACCGGCTCGACGGAGGCCGGGCGTGCGGTGGCCCGCGTGGCGGGAGAAGGCCTGAAGACGGTCTGCCTGGAGCTCGGAGGCAAGAACTCGATCATCGTGCTCGACGACGCGGACATCGAGGCCGCCGCGGCAGCCGGAGCCGCGAGCACCTTCGGCTACCAGGGCCAGGCCTGCGTCGCCGCCGGCCGCCACCTCGTCGACGCCGGTCTGATCGACGCGTACACCGACGCGCTGGTCGGCCAGGCGAGAGCCATGCGGATCGGTGATCCGCGCGCCGAGCACGTCACGATCGGTCCGGTCATCAGCGAGCGGCAGGCCCTGCGCGTCCAGCACATCGTCGACGAGAGCGTGGCCGCCGGGGCACGGCTGCGCACCGGCGGCCGACGCGACGGGCTCTTCTACCCGCCCACCGTCCTGGACCGTGTCGAGCGGGGCATGCCGGCCTTCACCGAGGAGATCTTCGGTCCGGTCGCCCCGGTGATCCCCTTCCGCAGCGAGGCGGAGGCCGTCGAGATGGCCAACGACACCGCGTACGGTCTGACCGCCGCGGTGCACTCCGGCTCCGCGCCGAGAGCCGCCGCCGTCGCCGAACGACTGCGCACCGGCATGGTCCACATCAACGACGTCTCCGCCAAGGACGCCGCCAACGCGCCCTTCGGCGGCATGGGCGTCTCCGGCAACGGATCACGGATCGGCGGCACCGCCAGTCTGGAGCAGTTCACCCAGTGGCGGTGGATGACGATCCCTAAGCCCGCCTGACCCCTACCCTCGACCAAACGTCACGGATGCGTTTCCAGCTCTTGACGGGCGCCGTATGACTGCGTAGACATGACAGCGCAGTCAGACGGATGACGTCTGGCAGTATTGGGCTCGAACCTGCGGCCACGGGAGACGTCATGACGCGAGGGACAGGACGGGACGGGAGTCCCGGGGCGCCGCGCAGCGTGGACGTGGCCCGAGTGGCCGGGGTCTCGCAGAAGACGGTGTCGAGGGTTTTCAACGACGAGCCGTATGTCTCCGCCGATGTGCGCCGACGCGTCCTCGAGGCCGCCGAGCAGCTCGGCTACCGCCGCAACAACGCCGCGCGGGCGCTGGCTTCCGGGCGGACCCGCTCGATCGGCGTGGTGACGCTGGGGACGGCCCTGTACGGTCCCGCCTCACTGCTCATGGGTGTGGAGCGGGTGGTCCGGGACACGGGTTACGCGCTCCGCGTGGTCAACACCGTGGAGGGCGACCCCGCGGGGATCGCCGGCGCCGTCGACTCGCTCCTCGACCAGGGCGTGGACGGGATCGTCATCTCCGAGCCGATCGAGGAGGAAGCGGGCGCGGGAGACCTCTCGGCCCGCATCAGCGTGCCGGTCCTGGTGCTCGGCGCGCCGCCGCCCTTCACCGCGTCCACGGTGCTGGCCGCGGGATGCGGCGCCGACCTGATGGCCCGGGCGGTCGTCGAGCATCTGCTGGACCTGGGCCACCAGACCGTGCATCACCTCGCCGGTCCTCAGCGGTGGTACGCCGCCAAGGACCGTCTGGAGGGATGGCGGGCGACGCTGGCAGCACACGGCCGGGACGCTCCGCCGGTCCTCGAGGGCGACTGGTCTGCCGCCTCCGGTTATGCGGCCGGCCTCGAGCTGGCCGCCGACCCCGACGTGACCGCGGTGTTCGCCGCCAACGACGACATGGCCATCGGCCTGATCCGCGCCCTGGCGGACGCGGGCCGGCGGGTGCCGGAGGACGTCAGCGTGGTCGGCTTCGACGACATCCCGGTCGCCGCCTATGTGTCTCCTCCGCTGACCACGGTGCGGCAGCCGTTCGACACCGTGGCGCAGGAAGGGCTCAAGCGCCTGGTGCACGCCATCGAGAACCCGCAGGCCATCGCTCTGCCGGCGAGCGACCCACCGGTCGACCTCGTCGTCCGTGCCTCGACGCAGCCCCCGCCGCCGCCACGGCCCCCGGAGCGGCGACGACATAGCGCCTCCCGCGCCCGAGGTGAGGCGTCCAGTCCCCCACTCCCGGAGAAAGGGTCGTCCACCCACCACTGAACAGCGCCGATCGGTCAGGGCCAAGCCCGGACCCGGCGTGTGATCCCCGGGGCGAGCCGCCGTACCGGCGCTTGTTCAGCCCAGTCCGTCCCGACCGTGTCCCCGCCGCTGCGGAAGACCCCGCAGCCCGGACGACGCGCGCGCTCTCCTTCACCCAGTGGCTCTCCAGCCGCATGGGCGCAGCGCTTTCCGGCCCGTCCCGCACTCATCTGTGCGCCGTGCCCCGGTAAGTGACCGGCGCGCTTTGCGAACCGTCGGCTTCGACGTCCAGGTCGTCACGCCCACGCGCGCTTTCCTTTTCGTCATCCCCTTTCCGCACGCCCTTCCCCGGCGTGCGGTCCCTTCGCCATCGGCGGGAGTTCACCATGTCCACATCCGGATCCTCCGCACCCTTCTCCTCCATGAACCGTCGGCTCTTTCTCACCACGACGGGCGCCCTGTCGCTCGGCGCCGCCCTCACGGCCTGCGGCGGCGGTGACTCCGGCGGTTCCTCCGCCGCCGCCAAGCCGGTCAGCCAGGCCGACATCGACAAGGCGATGAAGACGCCGACCGAGCTGACGTTCTGGACCTGGGTCCCGAACATCGCGAAGGAGGTCGCGCTCTTCGAGAAGAAGTACCCGGCCGTCAAGGTCAAGGTCGTCAACGCCGGGCAGGGCACCCCGCAGTACACCAAGTTGCGTACGGCTCTGAAGGCGGGCAGCGGCGCCCCCGACATGGTGCAGATGGAGTACCAGGCGATTCCGACGTTCACCATCACCGACAGTCTGCTGGACCTGCGGCCTTACGGTGCTTCCGCGCTCAAGGGGCAGTTCGTCGACTGGACATGGGGTCAGGTCAGCGGCAGCAAGGGCGAGGTCTGGGCGATCCCGCAGGACACCGGCCCGATGGGCATGCTGTACCGCAAGGACATCTTCGACAAGCACGGCATCGAGGTCCCGGGGACCTGGGACGAGTTCGCCGCCGCGGCGCGCAAGCTCCACAAGGCCGACCCCGACGTCTACCTCACCAACCTGGCGGCCAACCAGGTCGCCGCCTGGCACGGCCTGCTGTGGCAGGCGGGCGCCAAGCCGTACGTGACCTCCGGCAAGAGCGACATCGCCATCAGTGTCGACGACGCCGTCTCCAGGAAGCTCGGCGCGTACTGGGGCGGGCTCGCGAAGGAGGGGGTCATCGGCGTCGAGCCGGACTTCACCGACTCCTGGTACGCGGCGCTCAACAAGGGCAAGTACGCCACCTGGATCACCGCCGCCTGGGGGCCGGTCTTCCTCTCCGGTTCGGCCAAGGCCACGGCCGGCAAGTGGCGGGCGGCCCCGCTGCCGCAGTGGGACGCGGCCAAGCCCAGCTCCGGCAACTGGGGCGGCTCGACCACCGCCGTCCTCCGCTCCACCAAGAACCCGGTCGCGGCGGCGGTGTTCGCGCAGTTCCTCAACAGCGACCCGGCCAGCGCGAAGATGTTCGCCACCGAACAGTTCTTCTTCCCGGCGACGAAGGCGCTTCTCACGGACGCCGAGTTCGTCGGGGACAAGCCGTCGTTCTACGGCGGCCAGAAGGTCAACCAGGTCTTCGCGGACATCGGCTCCACGGTCAACTCCTCCTTCCAGTGGCCGCCGTTCCTCGACCAGGCGGCGACCGACTGGACCGAGACGGTCGGCAAGTCGCTCGCCGACAAGACCGACACCGTCCGCGCGCTCGGCAGCTGGCAGTCACGGCTGACCAGCTACGCCAAGGCTCAGGGCTTCACCGTCAAGGGGCGCTGAGATGGCCGTCACCACCGCGCCCGCCGCCAAGGGGCGGCGCCGGGCGGCGGGGCCGCTGTTCGTCGCACCGTTCATGGTGCTCTTCGCCCTGCTGTTCCTCGCCCCGCTCGGCTACGCCGCCTACCTCAGCCTGTTCCAGGAACGCCTCATCGGCGGCACCGCGTTCGTCGGGCTGGACAACTACGTGAAGGCCGTCCAGGACCCGCAGCTCGTCCACGGCGTCGGACGGGTCGCGCTGTTCTTCGTGATCCAGGTCCCGGTGATGCTGCTGCTGGCCCTGCTGTTCGCCCTCGCGCTCGACAGCGGTCTGCTGCGGCTCGCCCGGGTGATCCGGCTGGGCATCTTCGTGCCGTACGCCGTGCCGAGCGTGGTCGCCGCGCTCATGTGGGGCTACCTGTACGGCCCGGACTTCGGACCGTTCGCCCAGCTGAGCCGGAAGCTGGACCTGCCGGTGCCCGGCTTCCTCAGCGAGGGCTGGATGCTCGGCAGCCTGGCGAACATCGTGACCTGGGAGTTCGTCGGCTACAACATGATCATCCTGTACGCCGCCCTGCGCACCATTCCGCAGGAGCTGTACGAGGCGGCCGCGATGGACGGCGCCGGCGCCTGGCGGATCGCCTGGTCCGTCAAACTCCCGGCGCTCAAGCCCGCGTTGCTGCTCACCCTGCTGTTCTCCGTCATCGGCAGTTTCCAGCTGTTCAACGAACCGAACCTGCTGATGAAGGTCGCCCCGGACGTCATCAGCAGCTCCTACACCGCCAACCTCTACGCCTACTCCCTCGCGTTCACCGGCCAGCAGGTCAACTACGCGGCCACGGTGTCCTTCCTCCTCGGCCTCGTCATCGTGATCGCCTCCTACGCCATCCTGCTCACCGCGAACCGCAGGAGGACCCCGTGACGCTCACGACCCCCGCGGTCGGCGCCGCCCCGGTGGCGGACCCGGTCCCCGTCGCGCCCCGGCGGCGCCGACGTTCCCGTGCACGCCGCAGCACCCCGCTGACCATCGCCATGCTGGCGGCCCTGGCGTACTTCCTCCTGCCTCTGTGCTGGCTGCTGATCGCCTCGACCAAGAGCACCCAGGACCTGTTCAACAGCTTCGGCCTGTGGTTCTCGCACGCCCCGCAACTGCTGGCGAACGTCAGGGAGACCTTCACCCAGGACGACGGGGTCTTCGTGCACTGGCTGCTCAACACGGTGATGTACGCCGTGGTGAGCTCCGTCGGTGCCGCCCTGCTAGCGGCCGCGGCCGGATACGGCTTCGCCAAGTTCCGCTTCCGCGGCGACCGGTTCGGCTTCAACCTGGTTCTCGGCGCCGTCATGGTCCCGACCACCGCCCTCGCGATCCCGACCTACCTGCTCTTCGCCGAGGCGGGCCTGGTCAACACCCCCTGGGCGATCATCCTGCCCTCCCTTGTCAACCCGTTCGGCCTGTACCTCATGCGCGTCTACGCCCAGGACGCCATTCCCGACAGCATCCTGGAGGCCGCCCGCATCGACGGCGCCGGGGAAGCCCGGATCTTCTTCACGATCGCCCTGCGACTGCTCGCACCGGGCCTGGTGACCGTTCTGCTGTTCACGCTGGTGGCGACCTGGAACAACTACTTCCTGCCGCTGATCATGCTCAACGACCCGGACCTGTACCCGATCACCGTCGGGCTCTCCTCCTGGGCCGCCCAGGCCCAGAACGGCGGGGCCGGCTCCAGCAGCGACATGCTCGCGCTCGTCGTGACCGGATCCCTGATCTCGATCCTGCCCCTCGTCGTGGCCTTCCTGCTGCTCCAGCGGTACTGGCAGAGCGGCCTGGCCGCGGGCGGCGTCAAACAGTAGGGCCCGCGCCCTCCCTCCCCCACTCCCCGATTCCTCCGGAGGTTTCCTTCATGGCGGCCCTGCCTGCCCGCGTCCTGTTCGGCGCCGCGTACTACCACGAGTACCGGCCGCCCTACGGCACCGAACACCCCGACGAACGCCTCAAGACCGACCTCGACCTCATGGCTGACGCGCATGTCACCGTCATCAGGGTCGGCGAGTCCGTCTGGTCCACCTGGGAGCCCGAGAACGGACGCTTCGATCTCGACTGGCTCCAGCCCGTCCTCGACGGCGCCCACGAACGCGGCATCTCCGTCGTCCTCGGCACCCCGACGTACGCCGTCCCACCGTGGATGGCCCGCCAGTACCCGGAGATCACCGGCGAGCGGCGCACCGGCGAGCGCATCGGCTGGGGCGCCCGTCAGGAGGTCGACTTCACCCACCCCGCGTTCCGGTTCCACGCCGAGCGGATCATCCGCAAGATCGCCGCCCGGTACGCCGCTCACCCCGCGGTCATCGGCTTCCAGGTGGACAACGAACCCGGTCTGGAGCTCTTCCACAACCACGGTGTCTTCCAGCGCTTCGTGGACCACCTGCGTGCCAAGTACGGCGACGTGGAGACCCTCAACCGTGAGTGGGGCCTCGTCTACTGGTCGCACCGGCTGTCGACGTGGGCGGACCTGTGGACCCCGGACGGCAACGCGCAGCCTCAGTACGACGTCGCCTGGCGGGAGTTCCAGGCCCGCCAGGTCACCGAGTTCATCGGCTGGCAGGCCGACCTCGTCCGCGAGTACACCCGCCCCGAGCACTTCGTCACCACCTGCATCTCCTACAAGCGCCCCGGGGTGGAGGACGACGAGCTGACCGACCGCCTCGACATCGCGTCCGGCAACCCGTACTACGGCATGCAGGACGATCTGCTGCTGCCCGACCCCACGCCCGACGACCACCGGCAGAGCTGGCAGACCACCGGCGTCTGGGCCCTGTACCAGAGCGCCGACTGGATGTTCTCCTCCCGCCAGGAGCCCTTCCTCGTCACCGAGACCAACGCCGGCTCCATCGGCATGCCGTGGGACAACCGCCCCGCCTACGACGGCCAGTGGCGGCAGGCGGCCTGGGCGCTGGTCGGTCGCGGGGCCCGCATGATCGAGTACTGGCACTGGAACACGCTGCACTTCGGCGCGGAGACCTACTGGGGCGGCGTCCTGCCCCACACCGGGCAGCCCGGCCGCACCTACGCCGAACTCGCCCGTCTGGGCGCCGAGTTCGAAGCGGCAGGGGAACTCGTCGCAGGGCTCGAACCGGACGCCGACATCACGATGGTGTACTCGACGCCGAGCAAGTGGCTCATGCAGAAGTACCCGCCGCTCGCGACCCCCGACGGCGAACCCGACCCCGAGGCCTACCACCGCGTCTTCGACCCGCTCTACCGCGGCGCCTTCGACGCGGGCCGTCAGGTCCGCATCGTCCACGCCCGTCAGCTGCACGACCCGACCGGGGAACGGGACGGCCTGACGCCGGAGGAGGCGGTCGGCCGCCACCCGATCCTCGTCGTCCCGGCGTTGTACATCGCCGCCGACGCGACGCTCGACTGGCTGGCGGCGTACGCGCGGGCGGGCGGCCATCTGGTCCTCGGTCCGCGCACCGGCTACGCCGACCACGAGGCCCGGGCCCGGCAGGAACAGGCCCCCGGGCGACTGGTGGAGGCAGCGGGTGTCCACTACGACGAGTTCAGCAACCTCGCGCACCCGGTCCCCGTGCGGTCGGTGTCCGGCGGACCGCTCGACCTGCCCGAGGGCGCGACGGCGACCAGCTGGGCGGACGGCCTGACCGTCGCCGACGCCGAGGTGCTCGCCACCTACGACCACCCCCACTTCGGCCGCTGGCCCGCGGTCACCACCCGCCGCCACGGCTCCGGCCGCGTCACCACCGTCGGCACCGTACCCGGCCGGGACCTCGCCCGGGCACTGGCCGCCTGGATGGCACCAGCCGCCCGCAGCGCGTGGCAGGACCTCCCGGAACCCGTCACCGCGACGACCGGCACCTCCCCCGACGGCCGCCGCGTCCACATCGTGCACAACTGGAGCTGGGAACCCGCGAGCATCCCCGCCCCGGTGGACCTCCGTGACGCCCTGAGCGGCACATCCCACCCCGCGGGGACGCCGCTGGACCTCGGCGCCTGGGACGTCCGCGTGTTCGTCGCCTGATCCGACCCCTGACCGCCACCACCGTGGTCATCCCCCCGAGGAGGGGCTATGCAGAGAAGAAGAGCAGGGAAAGCGCTGGGAACCTTCGTCGCCGCGTCAGCGATGCTGGCGATGCCGATGGGCAGCGCGCACGCGTACAACCCGACGGGCGGGATCCTCTACCAGCTCGGAAACGAACCGTGCCTGAAGGGGCGGGGCAACTGCGCCGTCTACCCGAAGTCGGCGCAACTGCCGAGCGGACGTCTGGTCGCGTCGTTCGAGAAGTCCACGGTGGTGCCGGCGACGGGCAGCGCCGACCAGCAGACCCTCCCCGTCTACAAGAGCGACGACCACGGAACGTCGTGGCAGCCGCTGTCCGAGGTCAAGGCTCCCGCGTACCTGTCCAACGACCCCCAGTACGCGAAGTACACGAGCAACTGGACCAACCCGTACCTGTACACGCTTCCGCAGGACGTCGGGAACCTGAAGCAGGGCACCTTGCTCCTGGCGAGTGTCGTGTCGGGCGACGACTACTACTACACGGAGCACAAGGCGGCCGACCCGAACTGGACGCCGTCCAACGACGGCGACCGCAAGGACCTGGCGATCGCCCTGTACTCCAGCACCGACGAGGGCGCGACGTGGAAGGTCGTCAACGTCGTCACCACGGGCGGCTGGCAGGGCGGCAGCGCGGGCGCGACCGGCCAGAACATCGCCGCCGCGAACACCAACAAGCAGGTGGACCCCGTCTGGGAGCCGTACCTGATGGTCTACAAGGGCCGACTCGTCTGCTACTACTCCGACGAGAACGACTACACCGGCTTCAACGCGACCACGGGCGTGCCGACGCTGGACCCCGCCAACGACACCGCCACGGACTCCCAGGGCCAGATCCTCGCCCACAGGACCTGGGACGGCCGCAGCGCGCAGTGGAGCGCCCCCGTCGTCGACGTGGCCGGACTGACCCAGAACATGGGCGGCGGCAAGACGGAGATCGGTGGCGGACGGCCGGGCATGGCGAACGTCGTCCGCACGACCGACGGCAAGTGGCTGCTGACCTTCGAGTACTGGGGCGGCGGAGTCAACACCAAGTACCTGCTCGCGGACGACCCGCTGAAGTTCTACACCGGCTCCGCCACGGGCACGGCCGTCACCACGTTGCCGCTCGACACCGGTTCCCACACCCTCGCTACAGGCGGGAGTCCGGTCCTCATCAGGCTTCCCGGTGGCCGCCTGGTGTACAACGCGGCCGGCAGTGGCAACGTCTGGGTCAACGAGAGCGGACGCTGCGACGGCACATGGAAGGAGTACCAGACGACCTCGCCGGCGGGTTACAGCCGCGACCTGCAGTACGTCGAGGGCACCGGCCGCATCGCGATCCTCAACAACCAGGGCACCTCCACGATCGCCTATGGCGAGGTCGACCTCGGGCACTCGGACGGCGCCTACTACCAGTTGGTCAACCGCAGGACCGACCAGGTGATCGGCACCGGGAACAAGACCAACGACGCGAACATCGGCAACGGAGACGTTCCCGACGTCCGCCTGGAGGAGCCCGGCTCGGCGGCGAACCCGGACACCCAGTACTGGCACGTGGTGACCGAGCCGAACGGCGGCACGACCCTGCTGAACAAGTCGGGCGGCCGTGCGGCGGCCATCTGGACGGGGAACGCGACGGCCGGACAACGCATCGGGCAGTGGGTCGACAACAGCACCACCGGCAGCTGGAACCTGGTCAGGACCAGCGACGGGTTCTACAAGCTCCAGTCGGTCAAGAACACCAGCCTGTACCTGACCGGCGCGTCCGACGGAGCACCGCTGACCTTGCAGAACGCGGCCACGGACGGCTCACAGGACTGGGAGCTCGTGCAGTAGGGGGCCGGGGGCTTCGCGGGCGGCGGCAGCCCGTACGAGGGCTCTGGGGGCGGGTCCTCGTACGGGGTGGTGACTCAGCGGACGTGGCCGTGAGGCAGGCCGGCCAGATCAGATTTTGTGAGTCGAAGTAGTCGTATTTTGACCGCTCCTCAAATTAATTGCCCGAAAGAGCGCCATTTAAAAACTTTCGATGATTATGGGACGTATCGCTCAGTAGATTCAGAACCACGGTCGATCCGTCCATGGAGCGGAGAGTGTAGGCGCATGCTGGTTGAAACGATCACCGCGTTGGCAGCGGCGAGTGGGGCGGCGGTCGTTCAGGCCGCGGGAACAGATGCGTGGAACGGGCTCCGCACGCGGGCCGGGAGGATGCTGAGCCGTGGTGACAGCGCCCGCGAACAGGCCGAACTCGCACGACTTGACCTCACTGCGGAAGCCCTTACCTCGCATGACGCGGTAGATACTGCCGCGGTCCGGCTGCGTCACGAAGGAGTGTGGCAAGGACGCTTCGAGGGCCTGCTGCAGAGTATCGACGGTCCGGAACTGGCACGCACGGCTGATGAACTGCGCGAACTCCTGGCGTTCGTCGCCGCCGCGACCGGCGATGTGGCGATCGGCACGGGCAAGGCCGTCGCCCTCGACGGCGGAAGTGCGGTCTCAGGCGTCAAGCGCGTGGGGAGTAGCCTCCCAGGCCCCGCAAAAGTGCTGAACACCGGGGACGCCGAGGCGACCGGGACCGGCTCGAGTGCCGTGAGCGGCATCGTGAACCAATGACCGCTTCGGACCAGCAGGGCACTTGGCAGGAAGTGCTCCAGAGCGGGAATGCCACAGCCCACCCCGGAGGCGTCGCCGTCTCCGGTATCTACAACCTCAACCTGAACGTGCCGCTGGAGGCACTACGGCCCCCGGCCGAGGTGGACGCCCGGCCTGGCCTGGACGATCTGCCCTACCTGCCTCCACACTTCGTCGGTCGCGAGGGCGAACTCGACCGCCTCGACGCCGCCTTACGCAGACCGGGCACCGCCCTTGTACAGGCCGTGCACGGGCTGGGAGGGATTGGCAAGAGCTCCCTCGCCGCCTACTGGGCCGCGAACCGTGCCCACGGCCACGCACCGATCCGTTGGATCACCGCAGACAGCTTCGGCAGCGTTCAACAGGGGCTTGCCGACTTTGCCACCGCCTTGCAGCTTCCCCTCGCCAGAGCTATGCCGGTCGAGGCGTTGGCCGAGTACGCCCTGGAATGGCTGAGCACTCATCATGGCTGGCTGCTCATTCTCGACAACGTGAACGACCCTGCCGACATTGCCCGCCTCATCGCCCGGGCCCCCGGTGGCCGGTTCCTCATCACGAGCCGGCTTGCCACTGTGTGGAGCGACGCCGCCACCCTGGTTCCTCTCGGCATCCTGGAACCGGACGAGTCCCTCACTTTGCTTGCGGACATCGTCACAGGAGCCGGCCCCCGGGATATGGACGGTGCCGTCGAACTGTGCGAAGAACTGGGGCACCTGCCCATCGCCGTCCAACAGGCCGCCGCCTATCTGGCGCAGAACCCGTTCATCACACCACGCGCCTACCTGCAGCTTCTGGCCGAGAGCCCAGCGATGATGTACCGCCACGGCGCCGCCACCGCTCGGGCCGAACACACCATCGACCGAATCTGGAACATCACTCTCGACCGAATCAACAGCCTCCAGCCCCAGGCCGCCGACCTGTTGCGCACTCTGGCCTGGTACGCCCCCGAGCACATTCCCGTCAGCCTGCTCGACGGCTTCGCCGACCCGGCCACGCTCAGCACGGCCCTGGGACTGTTGTCCACGTACAGCATGATCGCTCCCGACCCAGCCGTCGGCACTCTCGCCATCCACCGCTTGGTCCAAGGCGTCGCTCGCACTCCGGACACCGACATCCCCCACCGCACCCCCGACCTCATCGCCCAAGCCCGCAACCGCGCCACCGCTCTCCTGAGTGCCGCCCAGCCCAATGACTTCGAGGACCCGGACACTTGGCCACGCTGGCGCGCCCTTCTGCCCCACATTGACGCCTTGGCCGACCATGCCGCAGAGATCACGGACACCGCCGCCACCGAAGCCGTGCTCACTGGTGCTGGAGGATTCCTCGAGAACCAAGGACTGACAGCCCGCGCCACCAGACATGTGCAGCGCGCCCTCTCCTATTCCGTTCGAGAACTGGGCGAAGACCACCCCGACACCCTGGCTGCGCGGAACAACCTGGCTTCTGCCTACCGGTCGGCGGGGGATCTGCAGAACGCTGTCCCGCTACTCGAGCGGGTCTTGGCGGATGCGGAGCGCCTGTTGGGACAGGACGATCCGTCCACCCTCGCTTATCGCAACAACCTCGCCTATACCTACCAGTCAACGTACGATTTACGGCGTGCGGCCTCCTTGTTCGAGCAGAACCTGGACCTCGCCCCGCAGGTGCTGGGCGAGGATCACCGGATCACCCTGAAGGCGCGTGCTGGTCTCGCGGTGATCGCATGGTCAGAGAAAGACCTGCCACTTGCCGTCTCCCTTTTCACGAAGGTCCTGGAAGATTCAGTGCGGGTATTGGGTGAGGATCACCAGGAAACCTTGAGCCTGCGCAACCACCTTGTCTACGCCCTGGAGTCGTCGGGGGATTCGCAGGGGGCCGCCTCCATGTCCGAGCAGAACCTGAATCACACGATACGGGTACTGGGTCGGGACCATCCGGACACCCTGAGGGCGCGTGGGGGCTACGCATCCGTGCTTCGGTCGATGGGAGAGGTGGAACGTGCCGGTGCAGTGTTTGAGCACAACCTGGCAGAGAGGATCCGGCTCCTGGGTGAAGACCACCCGGACACTGTGACCGCGCGTGGCAATCTCGCTGTCACTGTGGAAATGACGGGAGATCTTCGGCGCGCCATCACCCTCTACGAGCAGACGGTGACGGACGCGGCACGAGTGCTGGGGAAGCAACACCGTTTCACAGCAACGATTCGTGACCGGCTCACCATGCTTCGGAAGAGGAAGGGCCGTGCACGATCTGGCTGACTTCCGTAGGGGCCGGCGGCAGAGGCGCGGACGTCATGGCTGGGACAGCGAGGCTGCCAGTGGGGACGACAGCGACACCATCAGTGGCGTCGACCACAGCTTCCCTGCTCGGCAGGGGAACAGTTCGCAGGACCGGGGGAAAGCTCACATGGCACGGCCGGACAAGCACCGACACGAAACCGGTGAAGCGACCGGGAAGATCACCCTGAGCGGCACCGGGGACGCTACGGCCCGTTCGGGAGGAAGCGCGGTCAGCGGCTACCTGGGCCCCGCCCAGGGAGCCGGTGGAGATGTTGGTGGCCCGACCTTTGTATCCCAGACTGGGCGGACGACCGCCAGCGGGAGCGCGGTCGCCAACAGCGGCTACATCGGCGCACTGTCCATGCAGCAGCGCGCGCCTCAGGAACCGGCCCCCAGGCCACACCAGGTCGGGGTGATCCCACGCCTGGCGCGTTCTTTCCAGAATCGGGCTGGGGCGGACCAGCTGAAGCAGACAGTCGACAACGGCGGCACCGGAGTCCTCACTCAGATGCTGACCGGCATGGGCGGAGTGGGCAAGACCCAGCTCGCCGCCCACTACGCCCGCACCGCTTGGCAGGACACCAGCGAAACGGGCGCGTTGGACGTCCTGGTGTGGGTCACCGCGAGCAGCCGCCAGGCAATCGTGTCCGCCTACGGGCAGGCCGGCGTCGAATTGTGTCGGGGCGATCCCAACGACAGTGAGAAGGCCGCGGCTTCCTTCCTGGCCTGGCTGACCCCGAAGGCCGGGGCAGCTCGGTGCCGGTGGCTTATCGTCCTGGACGACGTCGCTGACCCGACCGACCTGGACGACCTGTGGCCGCCCGCCAGCCCCCAAGGCCGCACTCTGGTCACCACCCGTCGCCGGGACGCCGCCCTCGCCTCGAACGGCAGCCGCATGATCGAGGTCGGGCAGTTCAGTGAGGAAGAAGCCCTCGCGTATCTCATCGATGCCATGCCCGGCCACGAGGAAGCCGGCGCCGAACTCCGCGCCCTGGCAGACGATCTCGGACACCTTCCGCTGGCCTTGGCCCAGGCCGCCGCCTACATGGCCGACAGCGGCCACGACGTAGCCGGCTACCGCGGCCTGTTGGCCGACCGTGCCACCAAACTCACCGAGATCACACCCGACACACTGCCCGACAGCCAGGCCATCCCGTTGGCCGCCGTCTGGTCCCTGTCCATCGATCGCGCCGACACCCTGCGCCCAGGCGGTCTGGCCGGCCCCATGCTCGCTCTGACCGCCATGATGGACTCCAACGGCATCCCCGAGAACGTCCTCACCAGTGAGCCCGCTCTGAGGTACCTCGGCGACCGACGTGCGGCCGCCACAGGTGCCAGTGGCGCGTCCGAAGGCAGGACACGGTGGCCGTGGGGCCGACGTCGGAGGCAGGGACAGCCCGTGCCCGTCACTGCGAAAGAGGCGGTGGAGGCATTGCGGGCACTGCACCGGTTGAGCCTGGTGGACCACACCCGTGGTGGCTCGGCCCGCATCCACCAGCTGCTACAACGTGCCATCCGCGACCGTGTCTCGGTCGATGGGCATGCCCGGCTTGCCCACACCGCCGCGGACGCACTGGTCGCGGCCTGGCCCGCGGCCGAACACGACCAACAGGAGGCCGCACGGTTGCGGGCCTGCACGCTGGCCCTGGAATACAGGGACTCCACCAGTGCTCTGTGGGTCCCGCAGGGGCATGATGTGCTCTTTCGGTGCGGCCTCAGTCTCGGCGCGGCAGGGCAGTTCACGGCTGCCGGGGAATACTTCGCCCGACTTGAGCGGACCGCGGTCGCAAGCTTGGGCTCGAGCCACCCCCAGGCTCTTGCTGCTCGCGCCAATCATGCCCGGTGTCGAGGCCGGGCCGGGGATGTGACTGGGGCGAAACGAGCCTTCGAGGAACTTGTACCCATGGCGGTGAGAGCTCTGGGCTCCGACGATCCGGTCGCTCTCAGCATCCGGGCAGGACTGGCCTTTTGGCAGGGGCAATCCGGGGATGTGGAGGAGGCGGCCCGAACCTTGCAGGAGCTCCTGCCGGACATGGTTCACGTCCTGGGGCACTGTGACGCGGACACCCTGGTGATTCGCCACGAGATCGCCCGCAGACGGGGCCAGGCCGGGGACGCGGCCGGAGCGGTTGAGGAGTTCCGGGAGCTGCTGGCGGACATGGTCTGCTTGACGGATCACAATGATCCTCACTTTTTGAACGCCCTGCACAACCTGGGTGTGTGGCAGGGTCGAGCCGGGGACCCCGCCGAGGCGGTCCGCGAACTCGAAGGCCTGTTGCCCAGGCAGACGCGTGCTCTCGGGGCGGAGCATCCCGACACCCTCACCACTCGGCACGAACTGGCCTGGGCCCGTGGCGAGATCGGGGAAGTGGCCACGGCCGCGGCCGAACTGGAACGTGTTCTGTCGGACCGCGCAAGGGTACTTGGGCCTGAGCACCCCGACACTCTCACCACGCGCTTCGCCATCTCCCACTGGCAAGGCGAAGCCGGGGACGCGGCGGGCGCAGCGACCGCCCTGGCGGGCCTCATTCCCCTGATGGTGAAGGTGCTGGGAGCTGATCATCCTGAGACTTCCACCGCGCGTCTCACTCATGGCCGTTTGCTGGGTCAGGCCGGGGACGCGGTCGCCGCGGTCGACGTGCTCCGCGCTCTCCGGTGCGATCAGGATGCCTCTCACGGACCTGAGCATCGTGAAACCGTCGTGACCCGCGCCGAAATTGTTCACTGGACGGCGCACGCAGGGGATCCGGTCATCGGGGTCGAGGGCTTCACGGAACTGCTTCCCGTGTACGAGCGGGTGTTCGGCCCTGACCACGGTGAAACGCTTACGATCCGCACAAACCTTGCCCACTGGCAGCAGGAAACCGAGGACGCGAACGGCGCCATCGCGGCCCTGGAGGTTCTGTTACCGCACCAGGTGCGAGTTCTGGGCGAGGACCACCCCGACTGCCTCGCTACCCGTGCAAATCTTGCCTATTGGCATGGCCAGGCCGGTGACGCGACCAGTGCGGCCCGGATCTACGATCAGGTGCTACCCGACCTGATTCGGGTCCTTGGACCCGAGCACCCCTTCGCCCTCACCGCCCGTCTCGACTCCGTGCACTGGCGGCGCAGAGCGGATAGCGACGGCAATGGCGCTGTCACTCAATGATCGTTCCAGCATCAGGGTCACACATATGGCCCCGCCGTTGGGCGGGGCCATATTACTTGTTCCCGCACGGTCCTCCCCTACCCCACCGGCGGCGAGTCCTCGCCGGTCCCCGTGAGCAGCGGCGGCGGCTTCCGGTCGGCGATGTCCGCGCGTAGGTGGTGCTGTACGGCGGCCGGGGCGCCCGCGGTCAGGAGGGCCTCCCTCAGGGCGCCCGCGACCGGAGGGACATCGAGTACCCGGGGCCTGGCCATCGGTGCCTCGGTGGCGAGGCGGGCGGTGATGTGGTCCCGCAGCAGTACCTGGTCGTTCTGCAGGGTGCCGCCGCCGAGGACCACCGGTGTCGGGGTGCGCAGGAGGCGGAGCCGGCGCAGCAGGGCGGTCACCATGACGACGATCTCGTCGCCGAGGCGTTCCACGATGCCCCGCGCCACGGCGTCGCCGTCGGCGGCGGTCGCGAAGACCAGGGGTGCCAGGCCGTGCAGGGCGGTCACCGGTATGTCGCCGCCGCTGACGGCCAGGGCGACCAACTCGACGCTGTCCAGGCCGAAGTGACCCGGCAGGTTCTGCCGCAGCCGGGTCGCCGGTCCGCGTCCGTCGCCCGCGCGTACGGCGGCCCCCAGGCCCGCGCGGGCCACGGCGAGCCCGCCGCCCCAGTCCCCGGTGATGTCGCCGAGGGAGAGGAAGCGGGCCGAGCGGCCCCCCGGATGGACCGCGGCCGCGTTGATGCCGGCGCCGGACACCACCGCCACTCCCCAGCCGTCCGGTGCTCCGGCCAGCAGCACCGCGAGGGTGTCGTTGCGCACGACAGTCCTCCGGGCCACGCCCAGTCGGGTCAACTGCCGTAGTGCCAGGCGTTCCTGGGCCCGGCGGTCGACGTTGGCGAGGAAGTACGCGCCGGCGGAGACCGGGGTCGTGTCGGGGAGGCCGGCCTCCGCCAGCGCGTGGCGCACCAGGTGGGCGAGCCGTTCGGTGGTGGTCTGCATGCCCTCGGTGTGCGGACGGGTACCCGGGCCCCGCACCCAGGACAGCAGCCGTCCCTCGGTGTCCGCGAGGATGAGATCGGTCTTGGAGTTTCCCCCGTCGACGCCCACCACGAGGTCAGGCATCGGCGGCCTCGCTCGTGAAGAACCGGGGCAGATGGGGCCGGTTGGCCTCCAGCAGCGCGTCGAGCAGCGTGTCCGCGCGGGCCCATTCGCGTACCAGCGGGTTGGCGATCAGGGCGCGCCGGGCCACCGTCCGGTCGCCGGTCAGGGCGGCCTCGACGGTGAGGGTCTCGTAGGCGGTGACCGCCTGGACGAGTCCGAGCATCTCGGGCGGCAGGGGTGGCACGGGGACCGGATGCGGCCCGGCGGTGTCGACGTGGGCCGGCACTTCGACCACGGCTTCGTCCGGCAGGCCGGGCAGGACTCCGTCGTTGCGCACGTTCACGTAGTGGTGGGCGCCGTCGCCGGTGAGCAGGCTGGTGACCAGGGCGGCCGCGGCTTCGCTGTAGTAGGCCCCGCCCCGCTGCTCCAGCAGGTCGGGTTTGCGGTCCAGGTGGGGGTCCGCGTAGAGGGTCAGCAACTCCCTTTCGATGGAGAGGACTTGGGTGGCGCGGTGCGTTCCGCTCTGCTGGGCCCGGACCTCGTCGTCCGTGCAGTAGAAGTAGTGGAGGTAGTACGAGGGGATGGCACCGAGGTCGCGCAGTGCCCCGGCGGGGACGCGGGTCTGCTCCGCGAGTTCGTCGAGCGTGTCGCCGCTCAGGAGTTCCGGCAGGCGGTCCACGCCGTCCACGGTGACCGAGCGGATCCAGGACAGGTGATTGAGGCCGGCGTGGCCCAGCCGTACCCGGTCGGGCTCGGTGCCGAGGCGGGCGGCCAGCTGCCGCTGGAACTTGATCGCCACATTGCACAGGCCGACGGCGCGGTGTCCGGCGTCCAGCAGGGCGCGGGTGACGATGCCGACCGGGTTGGTGAAGTCGACGATCCAGGCGCCGGGCTGGGCGCGGCGGCGTACTTCGGCGGCGATGTCGAGCACCACCGGCACCGTGCGCAGGGCCTTCGCGAAACCGCCGGGGCCGGTGGTCTCCTGCCCGAGCAGGCCGAACCGGTTGGGCAGGGTCTCGTCCACCAGGCGGGCCGCCTGCCCGCCCACGCGGAGTTGGACGAGCACCGCGGCCGCTCCGTCGACCGCCTGGGCCAGGTCGTTCGTGGTGGTCAGACGGCCGGGGAAGCCGTGCCGGGCGAGGATACGGCGGGACAGGCCGCCGATCACGGCCAGCCGTTCGGCGTCGATGTCGTGCAGGACGAGTTCGTCGACGGGCAGCACACCGGCACGCCGGGCGAAACCCTCGATCAGTTCGGGTGTGTAGGTACTGCCACCGCCGACAACGGTGATCTTCATCGTGCTCCTGGAGTGTGCGTGGGGGGAGGTTCAGCCCTTGACGCCGGTCAGCGCGATGCCCTCGACGAAGACCTTCTGTGCCAGGAAGAACAGCACCAGGACGGGCAGCAGGAACATCAGCGAGGCCGCCATCTGCAGCTCGTAGGCGTTCTGGTGCCCGTCCTTCGCGAGCTGGCTGAGGGCCACCGCGAGGGTCTGGCCGGTGTCGCTGTTGCCCGTGTAGAGCAGCGGGTTGTAGAAGTCGTTCCACGCGTACAGGAACGCGAAGAGCCCCACGGCGGCGATCGCGGGCTTGGCCATCGGGATCAGGACCCGCCACAGGATGCGCAGTTCCCCCGCGCCGTCGACCCGGGCCGCCTCGGTGAACTCGTCGGGGATGGTCAGGAAGAACTGGCGCAGCAGGAAGATGCTGAAAGCGTCGCCGAAGAAGGACGGCACGATGAGCGGTTTGAGGGTGCCCACCCAGCCGACGTGCGCGTACATGACGTACAGGGGAAGGCTGGTGACCTGCGCCGGGATCATCATCGCGGCGAGGACCACCAGGAAGACGCCTTCCCTGCCACGCCACCGCAGCCGGGCCAGCGCGTAGGCCACGGGGACCGAGGAGATGACGACGCCCACCGTGGACAGTCCGGCGTACAGCATCGTGTTGAGCAGGTCGCGGCCGAACGGCATGGCCGAGAAGACCTTGCGGAAGTTGCCGAACTCCCAGGGCGAGGGCCACAGCGAGCCGGTGCCGGCCTGGTGCTGGGTCATGAACGCGGTGAGCACGCCGATGGTCAGCGGCAGCACGAAGCACAGCGCGATCGCGACCGCCGGCGCGTGCTCGGCCAGCAGGTACAACAGGCGCCGCCCGCTACGGGGTTGACGTTTCGTCAGGTCGAGGGTGCTCATCGGCCACCGCCCGCGTGGTGCACGAAGCGGCGCGAGGCGCGGATGAAGACCACGGTCGCCGCGAAGATGACCAGGAACAGCAGCCAGGCCATGGCGGAGGCGTAGCCGGTCTTGAAGTAGGCGAAGCCCTGCCGGTACAGCTCCGTGGAGTAGAACAGGAGCGAGTTGGCGGGGTAGCCGATCAGGTCGTTGCTGGACGATGTGGCGTTCGCGGAGCTGGAGGCGACGAACGCCTCGGTGAAGTACTGGAAGGTGTAGATCATTCCGGTGAGCAGGGCGAAGAAGATGACCGGGGAGATCGCCGGGAGGGTGACGCTGCGGAACTTCTGCAGCGCGCCCGCGCCGTCGAGTTCGGCGGCCTCGTACAGCTCGCGCGGCACGTCGAGCATGGCGGCGGAGAAGATGACCATCACGTTGCCGCTGGCCCACAGCGCCATCATGACGAGGCTGGGCTTGGACCAGGCGGGGTCCGAGAACCATCCGGGGCCGTTGACGCCGACGAGGGCGAGCAGCCGGTTGAGCGGTCCGACGGGGTTGAGCAGCACGATGAACGACAGCGCGGCGGCCACGACCGGCACCATCGACGGCAGGAAGAACAGCGTGCGGTACACGGCCCGGCCGCGCTTGACCCGGATGATCACCCAGGCGGCGAGCATGGCCCAGGCGGTGCGCAGCGGCACCATGACGACGACCATCCACAGCGTGTTGCGTACGGCCACCCAGAAGGTGTCGGACTGACCGAACAGGGTGCGGTAGTTGCGCAGGCCGACGAACCGCACCGGCCGGTAGGAGCCGGCCTGGAAGTCGGTGAGCGAGTAGTAGAGCGTGGCGAGCACCGGGTAGAGCACGAAAACGGCGAACCCGATGACGAACGGGGACAGGAAGGCGAGGACGACCCACCAGCGGGCTCTGCTCGGGCGGCGCCGCCCGCCCCGGGCAGGGCGCGGGTGCGCCGTGCCCGGGGCGTCGCCCACGGGGGCGAGAACGGTCGTCATCTCTACTGCCCGCTGTCGGAGTTGAGGCCGTCGATCTTCTTCCCGACCCCGGCGAGTCCGCCGGCCGCGTCCTTCACCTTGCCCTGCTCGTAGTCGAGGAGGAAGGCGCGCCAGGTGTCCATGTCCTCGATGCCCGCCGGGGTGAGTGTCTTGTAGGAGGAGTGCGGGTTCTGGAAGATGTCGACGAACGGCTTCCAGTGCGGGTCGTCCGCCTTGTCCCAGGCCTTGAGCGCGGCGAACGTGGTCGGCACGTTGTAGACGGTGTCCGCGAGGGTGTTCAGGAACGTGGTGTCGGTGGTGAGCTGCTGGAGCGCGAAGAACGCCTCCTGCTTGTGCTGGGAGCCCGCGGACAGATAGGCGACGGTGCCGAGCGTGGCGCCCGCGCCGTAGGTGCCCGAGGATCCGTCCAGGACCGGCATCGGCACCACGCCGTAGTCGAAGTCCTTCTTCTCCGTGGCGATCTCGCCGACGTGCCACTCGCCGTCGTACTCCATGGCCGCGGCGCCGGTCAGCAGCGGGTTGCCCGCGTCGTCCGCGTGCGGCTGGTAACGGCCCACGAACTTCTGCACGTTCGCCTTGCCGTAGTAGTCGATGAGGTCCTGGTCCCAGGTGAGCATCCGCTGCCACTTGGGGTCGGAGGCGAAGGTCGTGGTGCCGTCCTTGCCGTAGAAGTCGGTGCCGCTGTGCGCTCCGACGAAGAGGTACCGGTTGACGTCGTAGTCGGAGCGGGGGACGAAGCCAAAGGTCTTGATGGAGCCGTCCGCGTTCTTGACCGTCAACTTCTTGGCGTCCGCGGTCAGTTCGGCGAGCGTCGTGGGGGGCTTGGTGATGCCGGCCGCGGCGAACATCTTCTTGTTGTAGTAGAGCGCGAACGCGTCGGTCAGCAGCGGCAGCGCGCACTGCTTGCTCTGGTAGCGGGTGTAGACGAGGGTCGCGGGCGGGAAGGTCTTGGCCGTGTCTATCTTGGCCGAGGTCAGGTAGGGGCCGAGGTCGGCGACCGTGCCGTTGTAGCAGAACTTCGCCACGTTGTCGGGCGTGGAGCTGATGAAGACATCGGGCGGGTTGCCCGCGGCGACCGCCTTCGCGTAGGCGGCGTCATCCTTGTTGGGCACGAACTTCACCGTCAGCCACGGGTACTTGGTGTGCAGCCGGTTCAGGGTCGCCTTGAACGCCGCCACCTCGTTGGGGAGGTGGTTGAACGTCCAGACCGTGACGGTGGTGTCCTTGTGCGAGGCGCCCGGCGAGATGGCGGAGTCGGGTTGTGAGGAGGCCGGCCCGGATGACGTGCAGCCGGCCAGCAACAGCACGCCGGCAGCCGTGACGGCCGCGGCCCCGGTGATAGGTTTGAACACTGATCGTCCTTCCTCGGAGACGGGATTCCCTGGGTGACGGATCGGTCGTCGGTCGATCGGGCGCGACAACGCCCGGTGACCCTGAGCGGCGGCGCTGTCCGGCAAGACGGCGTCGCCGCGGTGTTGGTGGAACACGGCGGTACGTGGTGCGTCAGGGCAGGGACGACGGTGACTCTGCCTGGGGGACGGGAGTGGTGGCGGCGGCGAAGGCGGCCTCCCTGGCCAGCTTCGACGACATGGTCGTGGCTCCGGTGAGTACGGCGTCCGGACCGAGGCCCGAGACGACGAGGGGCGGCCGGAACGTACTGAAATCGGCCAGATGACGGGCGACCGGTTCGAGCAGCAGGTCGCCGTTGGCGCCGATGGCGCCACCCAGCACGATGAGTGCCGGGTCGATGAGGGGTACGACGCAGGCCACCACGTAGGCGACGCTGCGGGCCGTGTCGTCCACGATCTCCAGCGCGCCCGGGTCGCCGGCGCGGGCGAGGTCGAAGACGGTGCGCGGGCTGCCGTCACCGGGCAGTCCGAGCCGCTGGGCCCGCTCGCTGATGTAGCGCGCGCCCAGATGTTCCTGCACGAGGTCCCGGCGCTGTCCGACCGGCGCGACCATGCGGTCACTGGGCAGATAGCCGGCTTCTCCGGCCACGCCCGTGGCACCCCGTCGGACCCGGCCGTCCACGACCAGCCCGAGGCCGAGTCCGACACCCAGGCTGACCAGGACGAAGTCGTCGGTGTCGGTACCGCATCCATGGGTCCGCTCGGCCAGCGCGGCGAGATTCACGTCGTTCTCCAGGACCAACGGCACCGGCATCGCCCGGCCGAGCGCCTCACCGATCCCCCGCCCGGCGTCGGGCAGTCCGGCGGCGTACGACAGGTGGCGTCCGTCCGAGCCGACCGCGGCGGGCAGGCCCGCGACGACCTGGGTGATGTCCCGCAGCGGTCGGCCCACCTGCTCGGCCAGGTCCACGCACATGTCCAGGACCTGCTGGACGAGCGCGTCAGCACCCCGCTCACCGTGCTGCTCCGACTCGGCCCGCCCCCGTACCCGGCCGGTGACGTCGGCGACCGCGGCGCGGATCCTGCGGTGCCCGACATCCACGCCGATCGCGAAGGCGCAGTCGGCGTTCACGCGGTACTGCGCGGGGGCCGGTCCCTTGCGGCCCGTCGCCGGGCCCACCTCGGTGATCACCCCGCGCTCCAGCAGCAGCCCGACCGCGGCGGCCACCGTGGGCCGGGACAGCGGGATCCGCCCGGCCAGGTCGGTGGTCGTGACCGGGCCCGCGTCGTCGATCGCCTCCAGCACGGCTCGGCCGTTGAGCGAACGCAGCAATCGCTGCGGGCCTGCTGGATAACGGCGGGTCACGGTGCCCTCGTCTCGCGTCTGCGCTCTGTAAGAAAGAAAGTTGCTTATTTATACGCGCACGCATGGCCGGAAACAACCCTTCGTCCGCATCGCCTTCTTCGGGACGGACGGGCGGGCTGGACGGAGTGGTACGGAGTGGGTCGGGCCGAACGGACCAGCCGGGCGGGCCGGGTGGCGGGGCGAGGCCGAGCGGGCTGGGCTCGCTCGGGCGGAAGGCGCGGGCGACGCGCCATCTTTGGACCGCGCGGCGTGGACCGGGCCGAGCGGCCCGAGCGAGCCGGGACCGAGCGGGGGCCGGCCTCGCCCGGGTGAAGGGCGCAGGCGCCCGACCGCGGCAAGCACCCGACCGGGGCAGGCGCCCGCGCCACCTCCCCGCCTATAGGGGCGCCCACAGGGAGCGCGTCGCGCGGCCACCGGCTCGCCCGCCCCCGCGAGCAACCCTTTTCCTAGGCGGCGTCCACGATGGGCATCCCCGCATGGTCCACGAGCGCCGACCAGCCCTGGTGAGGCGCGGAAAAAATCCGACACACATCTTGACTCACGCTCGCCGTCTCTCTACGTTTCGGGCAGAAAAACGTTTGCTCAAGCGGGTCTGGGAGGCGGAACATCGCCTGCCGCGTTCCTGGGCGCCACGACATCGGCCGCCCAGCCCCGTCCGCCCCGCCACTGACTTCTTCGGAGAGCCATGCCCCTCACACGTTCCGCCGTGCCCTCCCCCGGGTTCCCGGCTTCGCCCGAACGGGGCCGTACGCCCATCGGTCCGGTCCGTCTCGGCCCGGGTGCCGCGGCCGCGCTCACCCCCGCCGCCGTTGAGGTGCGCGGCGGTTTCTGGGACGCACGTCGTGAGGTGAACGCGCGGATCTCGGTACCGCAGGGCCCCGGGCTGCTGGAGTCCGCGGGCAATCTGCACAACCTGCGGGTGCTGGGGGGCACGGCTGAGGGCGAGTTCCGGGGCGCGTACCCGTTCGTGGACTCGGACGTCTACAAGTGGCTGGAGGCGGCGGCCTGGCAACTCGCCCAGTGGGCGCCCGGCGAGGGCGGCCCGCAGGCCGAACGGCTCGCCGACGACATCGAGCGGATCATCGCCGTGGTCGCCGCCGCCCAGCAGCCCGACGGCTACCTCAACACCTGGTTCCAGCTCCGCGGGAACGGCGAACGGTTCCAGGATCTGCGCTGGGGCCACGAGCTGTACTGCGCGGGGCATCTGATCCAGGCCGCGGTCGCCCACCACCGGGCCACCGGACGGACCGAACTCCTCGACGTGGCACGGAAGTTCGCCGACCACGTCGACTCGGTCTTCGGCCCGCCCGGCAGCGGCAAGCCCATCGACGGCATCGACGGCCACCCCGAGGTGGAGACCGCGCTGGTCGAGCTGTACCGGGAGACCGGCGAGCGCCGCTACCTCGACCTCGCCGCCTACTTCGTCGACCGGCACGGCCACGGTCTGCTCGGCGGCGAGGCGTACTGCCAGGACCGGGTGCCCTTGCGGGAGGCGACGAACGTGGAGGGTCACGCCGTACGGCAGCTCTATCTGCTGGCCGCGGCGGCCGACCTCGCCACCGAGACCGGCGAGGGCGAACTCCGCGCAGCCGCCGAGCGGTTGTGGCACGCCATGACCACCACCAAGACCCATCTGACCGGCGGCCTCGGCTCCCACCACGACCAGGAGGACTTCGGCGACCCGTACGAGCTGCCCAACGAGCGTGCCTACTGCGAGACCTGCGCCGCCATCGCCTCGATCCAGTGGAGCTGGCGCATGGCCCTGCTGACCGGCGAGGCCCGCTACTCCGACCTGATCGAACGCACCCTGTACAACGGCTTCCTGGCCGGGGTCTCCCTGGACGGCGAACGCTGGCTGTACGTCAACCCCCTCCAGGTCCGCGACGGCCACACCGACCCCGGCGGCGACCAGTCGGCCCGCCGCACCCGCTGGTTCCGCTGCGCCTGCTGCCCACCCAACGTCATGCGGCTGCTGGCCTCGCTGGAGCACTACCTCGCCGGCGGTGACGGCAACGGCCTGCAGATCCACCAGTACGTCACCGGCAGCTACTCGGCCGACATCGACGGGACGCCGGTCGTCGTCAGCGCCGAGACCGACTACCCCTGGCACGGCACCATCGCTCTCACCGTCGACGAGACCCCGCGGGAAAGGCCCTGGACGCTCTCCCTGCGCATCCCGCGCTGGTGCCGGGAGTACCGGGTCCGGGCCGGGGACACGACGTACGACCAGACCGACGCGCCCGTCGACAACGGGTGGCTGCGGCTGGAACGCACCTGGGCACCCGGCGACCAGGTCGTCCTCGAACTCGGCTTGGAACCCCGTCTCACCACGGCCGACCCCCGGGTGGACGCGGTGCGCGGATGTGTGGCGATCGAACGCGGGCCGCTCGTGTACTGCCTGGAGCAGGTCGACCACCCCGGCGGCGGCCTCGACGACATCGCCATCGACACCACCCGCCCGCTCTCCGTGAAGCACCGCCCGGATCTGCTCGGCGGTGTCACCACGGTCGTCGCCGCGGGCCGAAGGCGGCACCTGCCCGACGCCGGCTGGTGGCCGTACCGGGCGACGGAGACCGCCGACACGCCTGCGACCGACGACCCCTGCGAACTGACCGCGATCCCCTACTACGCGTGGGCCAACCGCCAGGACGGCAGCATGCGCGTCTGGCTGCCCACCTCCTGAGCCCCCGCCCCGGGTTCCTCGTCCGCCGCTTCCCCTCCTCCTTCCCCTTGCCTCCCTCTCCTGCCTCTTCACCTCCTCACTCCCTGCGCACCGTCCCAAAGACAACGAGGTCACCGTGAGACACACCCGTCGCAACCTGCTCGCCGCCGTCGCCGTCCTCGGCACCCTCGCCTCCGCCACCGCCTGCGGTGGCGGCTCCGGATCCTCTTCCTCCTCCGCCGGCAAGGCCGGGGCGACGTACACCTTCTGGGACCCGTACCCGCAGTTCGACGCCACCTCGGCCTGGGGCAAGCTGGTCAGCAAGTGCGGCACCGACGCCGGAGTGAAGGTCAAGCGCACCGGGTTCGACACCACCGACCTCGGCAACAAGGCGCTGCTGGCGGCGCAGCAGGGCAACGCGCCCGACGTGATGCTGGTGGACAACCCGGTCGTCTCCACACTCGTCGAGGCCGGGATCCTCAACAAGACGAGCGACGTCGGCCTCGACACGAAGCCCATCCAGAAGAACATCATCGGCGCGGGCACCATCGACGGCGCCTCCTACGGCGTACCGATCGGCGCCAACACACTCGCCCTCTACTACAACAAGAAGGTCCTGTCGGCCGCCCACGTGGACCCCGCCTCGATCAAGGACTGGGCGTCCCTGACGGCGGCGCTGAAGAAGGTCACGGCAGCGGGCAAGAAGGGCATCACGTTCTCCGCGATCAACACCGAGGAGGGCAGCTTCCAGTTCCTGCCGTGGTTCTGGGGGGCCGGTGGGGACCTGACGAAGCTCAACTCGGCGAAGGGCGTGGCGGCTCTGTCCCTGTGGAAGCAGTGGGTCGACGCCGGCTACGCACCCAAGGACGTCCTGCAGAACACCCAGACCACCAGCTGGCAGGAGTTCGCCACCGGCGACTACGCGTTCGGCGAGAACGGCACCTGGCAGCTCGGCAACGCGGAGAAGGCCACGTTCAGCAGCGGTGTCATCAGTATCCCCGCACAGAACGGTGGTTCGGCGCCGGTGCCGACGGGCGGCGAGTTCGTCACCGTCCCGGTGCAGAAGGACACCGCGCGCTATGACGTCAGCAAGAAGATCGTCACCTGTCTGATCAACTCCGCCAACCTGCTCTCCACCGACACGACCCTGGCGTATGTGGCCCCCACCGCCGAGGTACAGGCCCAGCAGATCAAGGCCAACCCCAAACTCAAGCCGTGGGTGGACGCCGTCGCGTCGGCGCGCGGTCGTACCAGCGGTGGCCTGGGCACCAAGTACCCGACCATCTCGCAGCCGATGTGGACCGCGGTGCAGGGTGCCCTGTCCGGCGGCAAGAGCCCGCAGGACGCCCTCGACGCGGCGCAGTCCGCCGCCGCCAAGGGCTGACACCCACCCGAGAGCCGGCGAAGCAACACGCCACCCGCATCCAGGAGTTCGCATGACCATCGCCCGCGTCGACCGTCGCAGGCGGCCGTCCCCGGTCACCTCCGGGGATCCCGACACCGAGGACCGCACGGCCTCTTCGGCGCTCCGGCGCCGCCAACGCCGTAGAGGCCGGCTGACCGCGCTGGCCTTCGTCGCTCCGCTGGTCGCCTACCTCGCCGCGTTCTACCTCTACCCCCTCTACCGCAACCTCGACCTGAGTCTGCGTGACTACACCGTCCGGTCGTTCGTGTCCGGAGACGCGCCGTTCTCCGGACTGGACAACTTCCGTACGGTCCTGGACGACCCCACGTTCGGCCCGGCGATGCGCCACACCATGGTCTTCACGTTCGTGTCGATCGCCTTCCAGTACGTCATCGGGCTCGCCCTGGCCGTCTTCTTCAACCGTCACTTCCGGCTCTCCACGGTGCTGCGGGCCCTGTTCCTCATCCCCTGGCTGCTCCCGCTGATCGTGTCCGCGTCGACATGGTCATGGATGTTCAACAGCGAATCAGGGGTCGTGAACTACTTCCTGCACTTCGTCGGCGTCGATCCCGTCGGCTGGCTGACCTCCCCCGACTGGGCGCTCACCTCGGTCATCATCGCCAACATCTGGATCGGTATCCCGTTCAACCTGGTCATCCTCTACAGCGGCCTGCAGAACATCCCCGCCGAGCTGTACGAGGCCGCGTCCCTGGACGGGGCAAGCACCTGGCAGGTGTTCCGCCGCATCACCTTCCCGCTGCTGCGCCCGGTCTCAGCCATCACTTTGCTCCTCGGGCTCGTCTACACCCTCAAGGTGTTCGACCTGATCTGGATCATGACCAAGGGCGGCCCCTCGGACACCTCCTCCACCCTGGCGACGTGGTCGTACCAGCTCGGCTTCGGCACCCTGCTGCCCAAGTTCGGCCCCGGCGCGGCGGTCGGCAACCTCCTCATCCTCATCGCCCTCGTCTTCGGCCTGCTGTACATCCGCGTCCAGAGGAGACAGGAAGCATGAAATCCCCTACCTCCGGGCGCCGGCACACCGTCATCGGACTCGTCCTCACCGCGCTGATGCTGTTCCCGGTGTACTGGATGCTCAATGTGTCCCTCACCCCCCAGCAGGACATGCGCAAGACCCCGCCCGACCTGCTCCCCCTGCACCCCACGTTCGAGGGCTACCGGGCCGTCCTGGACGACCAGTTGCCCTACCTCGCCACCAGCCTGCTCATCGGCCTCGGCACCGTCGTCCTCACCCTGGTCCTGGCCGCTCCGGCCGGCTTCGCGCTGGCCAAACTCCGGCCCGTCGGCGGCCGTCTGCTCCAACTCGCCCTGCTGGTCGCGCAGATGATCCCGGGCATCGTCATGGCGATGGGCTTCTACGGCATCTTCCTCGACCTCGGACTGCAGAACTCCTGGTGGGGCCTGATCGTCGCGGACTCCACCATCGCCGTGCCCTTCGGCGTCATGATCTTCACCGCGTTCATGTCGGGCATCCCCGGCGAGCTGATCGCCGCCGCCCGCATCGACGGCGCCGGCACCGTCCGTACCTTCTGGTCGGTGGTCCTGCCGGTCAGCCGCAACGCGCTGGTCACCGTGTCGCTCTTCAGCTTCCTGTGGGCCTGGTCCGACTTCGTCTTCGCCAACACCCTCGACGGCGGCGGCGACCTGCGGCCGATCACCCTCGGCATCTACAAGTACATCGGCAACAACAACCAGGAATGGAACGCGATCATGGCCACCGCCGTCATCGCCTCGATCCCCGCGGCGATCCTGCTGGTCCTCGCCCAGCGCTATGTGGCCGCGGGGGTGACCGCCGGCGCGGTCAAGGACTGAACGGACGCCGCGGCCCGCCGAACGGCCGGCCGCGGCGTCCGCACCCCCAGGACTACGACGGTCGAGTGGCACGCCGTCGGCGGACGGCCCGGTAGGCGCACAGCAGGAGCAGCGCCAGGAGCGAGGCACCCCCGACGGCGGTGCCAAGGCGCAGACCTGGCGGGTGGAACGTGCAGGTGACGCTGGTCGAGGAGCCGTCGAGGGGGACGGCGATCAGCCCGTAGTACTGCCCGGCCGGTTCGGCTGAGCCGCCGTCCGCGGCGCAGCGCCATCCCGCGATCCTGGGGGCCGCGACGAGGGCGGTCCCGGTGCTGCCGGCGGGCAGCGCGGCCCGTATGGTGCCGCCGGAGACGGTCACTTCGGTGGCACCGGTGGACTTGAGCCGTTCGACGGCGGCGCGCAGGCGGGTGGTGTCCAGGCAGCCGATCGCGCCGTCCGGGACGACGCTCGTGCGGTTGGGGGACAGTTCGACGCGCAGGCGTCCGGACGCCGGTACCGTGCCCAGCCGCTGCATGGCGGCGATCTTGGTGACGGGATCGGACCGGAAACGCCCGGTCAGGCCATCGGCCGAGTCGCCGGTGAGTCGTGCGGTGCCCGCGAAGTGCGGCGCCCAGAGGTACACCTCGCTGCCCGCCGCGCAGCGGGCCGTGATGGTCGGCTTCGGTACGGCGGTCCCGGGATCGAGGGCTGCGATGCGCACGCCCGGCCGTCCGCCGTGGCTCCGGTGCGGTGGCTTCCCGGTGCTGGTCCGCACCGTGAGGCGGGGCACGGTGTAGACACGGGTGCCCAGCAGCAGTTCCTGATTGCGGTACGGCGACGGTCCGAACGCGGAGACACCCGTGGGTGCGGAGCCGGTGGACGGTCGTACCGTCACCAGGGGCGGTACGTCCCGACGGGTCACCCTCACCCGGCTGCCGTCCTGCGGGAACCAGTTCTGATGGGGGTCCGGCGGGGAGTGCACCCGGGCGCCGACGGAGAAGACGACGTCCGTGACGGCGTTGTCCAGGCTCTGCAGGCTGCGGCCGCCCGAGGTCCAGCCGCCCCCGAGGGCGGTGAGGGTGCGGAAGAGCACGTCGGAGGTGTGGCTGCTGTAGTACTGGGCGCCCTGACCGCCCACCAGCAGTGGATCGTTGCCGACGGTCTGCTCCCGGCCCGCGTCGGTACGGTAGCGGGGCCAGCCGTCGGCCTCGGCTATCGCCTGCGCCTGCTGCTGTCGCCGGTCCCCCCAGGGCGCGTAGTCGTCCATGTGCCCGAGCCGCATGCGGGTGGCCACGGCGGAGGTGGCGGTGGACTCGCCGAGTTGGGTGCCGATGAGCAGCACCACCGCGAGGACGGCAGGCAGGGTGCGGCGCCCGTTGCCGACGGGACGTGGGCCGTCCGAGTGGCGGAGCAGGGCCAGACCGCCCAGCGCGCCCGCCGCGGCGACGAGCAGCACCGGCCAGGTGAAGGAACGCACCAGGTCGCTTCGGCTCGCGAGGGCGGTGATCAGTGCGAACAGCGCGCCCGCCGCGCCCAGCGCGCGCCGGTCGGGTGGCCCGTACGAGAGGGAGTGCCAGGCGGCGATCACCAGCAGCGCGCACAGCACGAAGGTCTCGCGGTACGAACTGCCCTGCGGTGGTGTGAAGGCGTGCCACAGGAGCTGGGTGGGGGCCCACTGCATCGAGAGCGTCACCCCGGCCACCAGCAGGGTCCATCCGGCGCGCACCCGCCGGGGAGCCGCGCGGTGGAACGGCAGGGCGAGGGCCAGCAGCAGGGCGGTGGTGCCCACGTAGACGGCCGGCGAACTGAAGCTGTACGTGGTCGGCAGCAGGCGGGCCAGCAGGTCCTGGGTCGCCACCGGCGTGAAGTCCTTGAACCGGCCCGGTGAGGCGTGCGTGGTGCCGAAGTAGATCACCGACACCAGCGGCGCGGCCAGGCCCATGCCGAGTACGACGGTGAGCGCGGCGCGGCCCGCCGCGGCGAGCTTTTGGCGACGTGGGAGGTCGCAGAGCCACAGGCGCAGGAGCAGCACGAGAGCGGCCGCCAGGGTGGCCATGTACGCCGTGTAGAAATTGGCGATCCAGGCGGCGGCCACGACCACCACCCCGAGGATCTGACGCCGTCCGTTCAGCAGCCATTCGCCGAGCAGGCACAGCAGCGGCAGGGCGATGAGGCCGTCCAGCCACATCAGGTTGTACACGGCACTCGCCACGGTCCAGCCGCACAGGGCGTACGACGCGCCCAGCAGTCCCGCCGCCCACCAGCGGCCCGGTCGCAGGGTCAGCAGCAGACAGGCCATGACGGCGGCGGCGGACGCGACCTTCAGCACGGTGATCACATACACCGCGAGGTCGATCCGGTCCCGCGGAAACACCGCCACGAGCAGGGCGAACGGGCTGGTGAGGTACGTACCGAGGTCGGGGAGGAAGCTGGCGCCGTACCCGGACTGCCAGTTGAGCAGGAGACCGCCGTCGGCCTTTCCGTGCAGCAGGTCCCACAGGTGTTCGTGGAACGGCACGTACTGGTTGCCCAGGTCGTTGACGCTCCGGGTGCGGGGGCCGAAGGGGTAGCTACGGGCGATGACGTCGGCGGCGCAGAAGGCGGTGACGGTGACTAACGCGGCGAGCAGCGCGGCGGCCTGCCGTGGTCCGGTGGGGCGGGGCAGACGGAGCCGGCCGGGACGCCCCCGTGCCGGACCGGACGGCGGATCGGCGGAGGGGTCCGTCGCGGGGGCGGGGGCCAGGGTCACCGGTTTCACACCCCGCCCCTTTCGGAGCGTCGCGCTGTTGTCCGGTGGGCAATGCCACGTCGTAATGCGGCCGAATACAAAGTCGCACCATGCATACCTGACAGCCCCCCAGAGCATTCGGGACGTGTGGCGTCCCGGCCGGGGAAGTCACCCCCGCCTCGTCGATTCGCCGACTTAGACGGGCCGTGTTTCCGATTGGTTGTGCCGGCGCCGGAAAAAGAAAGGCGATATCGCATACGCGCGCCGACCTAATGCATGAATTCGGTTACCTGTGAGTGAACGGGAGTTGTCCGGGATGTTTTTCGAGAGTCAAGAATGTGCTGGAGCGCGGGACGACAACGTGGAGCGGAACGTCCAGCGGCCCGAACCGACCGTGTACACGGCCTCGTCGGCCGTGGCGCGGATCAGGTTCGCCCCCTTCGGGGCGGTGGCGTGGCCGTCGGTGGTGGGGACGTGGATCTGAGCGGTACTGCCCGCCGGGACGTCCACCGTGAGGCGGAACCGGTCCGTGGTGCGTGCCCAGTTGGTGCGGGCGAGGCCGTAGGGGGTCCGGTAGGAGCCCGCTGCCGAGGTCAGGTCGCCCGTGACGGCCGGGTCGATGAGGAGTTCCGCGTAGCCGACGGAGTCGGGTGTCTGCGCGATGCCCGCCACCCGGCTGGTGAACCAGGAGTCGATGGCGCCGAGCATGAAGTGGTTCTGCGACTGGCCGGGGCCACCGTCCCAGGACTCGCCGAGCGTGGTGTTGCCCGCGAGCACCTGGTAGCCGTAGCTGGGACTGGTCGTCCGGGTGGCGATCCGGTGGACGATGTCGTCGCGGCCGGCCGCGGCCAGGACACGGAACGCGGCGGGCAGGGAGATCTCGCCGAGGAGCAGGTGGTGTCCTGCGGACTCGACGGACCCGGCGAAATGCGCGAGGAGGCGGGACTTCTCCCCCGCCGGGTAGGCGCCCATGTCGAGGGCGAGGGCCTCCGCCCCCTGACCGCCGCCCGCGAAGGTGCCGGTGGCCCGGTCGTAGTACTTCGCGGCCAGCGACAGGGCTGAGGTGTCGGCCTTGGCACGGTAGTCCGCGGCGGCCGTGTCGTCGCCGAGGACGGCGGCGATCCGGGAGAGGGCGTCGACGACACGCCAGTAGCCGTACGTGCCGGACACCGCGCGCGGGAACGTGCGGTCCGGGGTGAACCAGTCGCCGAGGCCGTAGTCGAGGATGCCGCCCGAGACCTGGGTCTGGAGGAAGTCGGCGTACTGCCGCATGCGGGGGTAGTAGGTGCGCAGGGTGTCCCGGTCGCCGTAGGTGGTGTAGAGCTGCCAGGGCACCAGGACGAAGGCGCCGCCCCAGTTGGAGTCGTTGCGGTAGGCGCCGGGGAGGTTCGTGTACTCCGGAACGGTGCTGGGGATCAGACCCTCGGTGGTCTGCGCGTCGGCCATGTCACGGACGATCTTGCGCAGGTGGGCCTGCATGTCGAAGTTGGCCGCGAGAGCGGGGAAGACGAGCTGGTCCTGTTCGAGCCAGCCCAGCTTCTCGCGGCTGGGGCAGTCGGTGAGGACGCTCATCATGTTGCCCTCGACGGCCCGGCGGATCAGCCCGTGGATGCCGTTGATCAGCGGGTCGGAACTGGTGAACGTGCCGGCCGGGGCGTTGTCGGTGCGCAGGACCTTGCCCCGCACCGAGACGGTGGCTCCCGCGGGCACGCCCTTCAACTCCAGGTAGCGGAAGCCGTGGTAGCCGAACCTCGGGTGCCAGGTGGCGGTGCGGGTGTCGCGGGTGGTGTAGCTGTCCCACAGGGGTGCGCCGACGTTGCTGATGGACTGGAAGGCGTGGCCGTCCTTCAGGCTCTCCGCCGGGTAGACACGGATCTGCGTGCCGGCGGGCGCGCTGACGGTGATCTCCGGCCAGCCCGCGATGTTGCGGCCGAGGTCGAAGACGTGGCTGCCGTCGGCGCCGTCGACCTGCTTCCCGGTGAGGGTCTCCACGACCCGGATCGGCTCGGTCTCCCGGGCGCTCAGCACGGCGGGTGCGGTGGCCGTGCCGGGGGCGCTCACGGTGACCGCGCGGGCCCAGGAACGACGGTCGCCCCGGGGTTCGTCCCAGTGCGGGATCTCCCGGCGGGCGTCGTAGTCCTCGCCTCCGTACCAGTTGCTGGAGGTGGTGGCACCGAGCGTGGTGCGCCAGGTGTCGCCGCTCGTCACGGTGCGGACGCTTCCGTCGGCGAGGGTGATCTCCAGTTGGGCGAGGAGTTTCGGGTCGCTGATGTTGCCGTACAGCTTGCGGTAGCGGTCGGCGGTGCTGACGACGTTGGACATGCCGTTGCCGAGGGCCACGCCGAGGGTGTTGGCGCCGGTGCGCAGGCGGTCGGTGACGTCGTACGTGGCGTACTGGACGCGTTCGCGGTAGTCGGTGTTGGCGGGCTCCAGCACGGCGTCGCCGACGGGCTCGCCGTTGAGGGTGGCGTCGTAGACGCCCAGTCCGGCGATGTGGAGGCGGGCGCCGCGGATGCCGCGCGGGAGGGTGAAGTCGTCAGTGAGCAGGGGCAGTCCGGCGGGCAGGTAGGGCTTCGGCGGTCGCCCGCCGGTGACTTGGGTGAGCGTGGTGTACGGGCCGTTCGGGTCGTCCGCCGCCGACAGGGCGTAGTCGACGGGGAAGTTGGGGACGCCGCCGTCGTCGGTGAGGACGTCGGCGCGCGGGTACAGCGCGACCTGGTCGAAGGTCTTGGCGGTCTTGAGGTCGAGGGTGAGGGTGATGGGTGTGGCCGAGGTGTCGGCGGAGGGGTGCGGCGCGCTGGAGTATCCGGCGGCGGTCTGCAGGGCGCTGTTGGCCAGGCCGTCGACGGCCAGCGCGGGCTCGTAGGTCTTGCGGACGGTGGTCGTTTCGGAGGCGGTGACGGCGGAGCCCTTCGCCAGGCCCGTCGTCGAGGTCACCGAGTCCCGTACGTCGATCTCACCCAGCTGCAGGCGCCAGGTGCGGGCGTCGACCGTCTCCTTGAGCGGCGCGCCGAGTCGGGTGACGTCGAGGCGGAGGTGACGGGCCGTCGTGCGGGGCAGTGTGACGACGACCGGTTCGATCTCGCGTTCGCTCAGCCGCCACTCGGGGTGGGTGATCCACTTCGCGTGCCAGTCGGACGCCCGGGTCAGGCCGGTCTCGAAGACGGCGGTGTCGCTCCAGCCGGAGGCCCGCCGGCTGCCCGACCAGAGCTGGACGCGCCAGAAGACGCGGGCGCGGGAGCCGAGCGTGCGGCCCGCGTACGTCGTCTCCGGTACGGCGGAGGTGACCTTGCCGGAGTCCCACAGGTCGGGCCGGCCCGAGCGCAGGCGCTCGGGTGAGGTGGCCACCTGGACGCGGTAGGCGCTCTGCAGGGCGCCCGGGGTGCGGGCGGTGGTGTTCCAGCTGAGTACCGGGGTGGTGTCGTCGATGCCGAGCGCCTCGTCCAGGTGCTGGGTCCGCAGATGGGCGGGGGTGAGCGCGTCGGTGGGCGCGGCGGTGGCCTGGACGCTGCCGGACACGGCGGTGACGAAGGCGGTCACCACGGCGGGCAGCATCAGGGCGAGGCGTCGGCGTCCGACGCGGGGTCTCGATCGGGGCATGGGAGTCCTCCGGGAAGGGGTTCCTGGGTGCGGGCGGCTCGTCAGACGCTGTCCAGCGCGGCGGTGACGCGGCGCCTGAACCGCAGGGTGACCGGGCCGAGCAGACCGGACGGCAGGGGCTTGTTGCGTTCGTTGGAGAGGGTGTTGGAGACCCGCACGGCGAGGCGGTTGCGTCCCGCGACGAGCAGGCCGGTGACGTCCGTGACGAACGGCGCCCACAGCAGCGGGGCCAGTGCCTTTCCGTTGACGACCACGCCGGCCACGTCCCGTACGTCGCCGAGGTCGAGCAGCACCCGCCGGCCGTCCAGGACGGCGCGGTCCACGTCGACGTCGGTGGTGTAGGTGCCGCTGCCGGAGAACAGCGGCGCGTGCCCGGTCCAGCTGCCGAGCGGGCCGGTGACCGGGGTGTCCCCGTCACGGTCCAGGGTGAGGGCCCAGTCGCCGGTGACGGGGACCGGGGTGAGCGGGTCGTCGACGCGGACCGTGCCCCGGTAGGTGCGGCCGGAGTCGGTGCCGGTGAGCCGGTGGGTGCCGGGAGACCCGGTCTCGACGGTGGCGCGCAGACCGCGGCCGTGCCGTTCGACGGAGCGGACGTCGAGGGTGGCGTCCGTCAGGTGGGGCCGGACCGGGGCGTCCTCACGCACGACGACGATCCGGGTCTCGTACGGCGCGAAGGCGAGCGGCAGGTGCAGTCCGCGCCTGCTCGCCCGGTGGACGGGTGCCGGAGCGGTCTCGCCGGTCGCGGGGTCCCACAGCTCGGGGGCGCCCTGGGCGGGCAGGACCGCCGTGGTCGTCACCGCGGTGGCGCTCTCGTTGTTGAACAGGAAGACGGTGTCCTTGCCCCGGGTGGCCCGCAGGGCCCGGATGGTCTCCCGGGCGGGTTCGAGGACGGCCGCCGCGGCCCCCGCGTCGTGGGCGGCGGCGCCGAGGCCCGCCACGTCGGCGACCCGCACCGCGCGTCCCCGGCCGACGGCGCGGCTCGCGGGCACGGTGTCGCCGAACAGGCCGTGCAGGGCGTGGCCGAGGGAGCGGTCGTTGCCGTCGGACTCCTCGGCGGGCAACGCGCCCACCGCGACGACGGTCCCGCCGGCCCGGACGAACGTGTCCAGGACGCGGACGGTCGCCGTGTCCAGGGCCGGGGTGAGCGGCAGGACGACGAGGTCGTAGCGGGCGGCTCCCACGGCGAGGCGTCCGGAATTTACCCGCGCGTGGGCCAGCAGGTCCGGGTCGCCCGTCAGGGCGCCCTCGTGGAGGAGGTCGAAGTCGACCTGGGCGCGTTCCAGCGCGTAGGCGGCGCCGGCGAGGGCGCCGTCGATCTCGCCCTGCCGGTCGGTGCCCGTCCACTGTTCGGCGGCTCGCTGGGGCTGGAGGATCGCCGTGCGGGCCGCGGACGTGCCACGGCCTGCTTCCATGATCCGCCCGATCCACTCGGCGAGCGGGCGCATGGACCACCACCACGGCGCCCTGGGGCCGAAGGGCGGCGGGAAGTAGACGACGGCCTCGTCGGTCCACAGCGCGTGCAGGACCGTCAGATTGACCCCGCGGGCCGCCTGCGCGCCGACGGTCGCGTGCACGAAGCCCGGCGTGACCTGCCAGCCCATGTTGCCGAACATCTCCATCAGGGCCCGCTCCCGGCCCATCTGGTGGGCGACCGAGACCGGGTTGCGCGGCAGCATGGTCTGCTGCCCGGGCACGTACTCGGCGGTGATGATGTCGCCGCCGGGGATCTGGGCCCACTGGTGGACCTTGTGCAGGTCACCGGTGGTGGGGACGCGCTTGGCGGGGGCGGCCTCGTCGTAGAGGGGGTTGGTGATGAGTGCGACGCCCCGCTCCTCGCACCAGCGGGCCTGCGCACGGAAGTAGCGGGCGAACCGGTTGGAGACGGCCTGCCAGTACCGTCCGCGGGCGATACGGCCGGTGCGGCCCAGGTCGTCGAAGGCGCCGGCGTAGGCCACCCCGGGCTCGACGCCCACCGAGCGCAGTGCCGCGTCCAGCGTGGGTGACCAGGGGAGCCGCTTGAAGTGGGCCTCGGCGGACGCGAAGAACGGCTCGTCGTCCCAGAAGCCGGGGACGACGGTCCCGAAGTAGCGGCGGAACCGGCGGTAGTACTCACCGGGGACGATGTCCAGGAACAGTCGCACGGGCTCGTCGTCGAGCAGGTCCACGTAGCTGCGGCTGTAGCCCTGGCTGTCGTCGACCAGCGGGACGCCGCCGAACAGGTCGATCTGCCAACGACCCGCGGGAACCTCCCAGACGCCGTCCCCGGTGAGCCGTCTGGTCAGGTCGACGACGTCGGACGCGTCCGTTGCGCTTGCCGGGCGGGCCGCGGCGGCGACGGCCCGGACGCCGAGGGCCGCCCGCTCGGGGAAGTCGCCCGCGGTGGCCGCGTCCTCGAACGTGGTCGCGTACAGCGTGGTGCCGTCGGCCCCGGTGACGGTGAGGCTGTCCCACAGGCCGCGTTCGTCGCCGACCGCGCGTACCCCGACCCCGCCGGACGGGTAGCGGTCGTCGTCGACGGAGCCCTTGGCGCGGCCGTCGAGGGTGACCGAGAGGGTGCCGCCGCGGACGGTGACGGTGAGGGCGTGGTACTTGGTCTTGTTGAAGCCGTCGGTGCGGGTGCTGCGCAGCAGTTCGACGGGGTCGAGGCCGCGGGCCAGGCGCCGCACGGTGACCACGCCGGTCTGGTCGAAGGTGACCGCGTAGCCGTCCAGGGCGTCGGCGGAGGCGCGGACCACCAACCCGGCGGCGGTGTGGTCCGCCTTGGCGCTCGCGGTGACGGTGAGGTCGCTCCAGTGTTCGCTGCCGCGCAGCACGGTGGCTCCGTCGAGGAGCGCGGCGTCGGCGACCAGGTGTCCGGCCTCCACGCCCACGCCGGTGCTGCGGCGCAGGTCGGCGCGGGCGGGGCCCTCGATCACCGTGGTGGAGCGCCACAGGGCCTTCAGGCGCAGGTCGGGGCGAGGTTCGTAGACGCGGGAGCCGACCGTGCCGCCCTTGACGATGTACTCGCCGGCCCGGCCGCTGGGGAAGTGGTCGTCGTTGAACAGCCAGACACGCATGCCGGTGCGTTCCGCGGTGCGCAGGACGTGCTCGACGATGTCGAACCATTCCTCGGTGAAGAAGACGGGCCGCATCGCGTCGTTGTCGAAGGAGAAGAGGATCACCTCGTACATGCCCTTGTCCCGCAGGTCCGCGAGTTGCCGGTCGACGAGTTCCGGGGTGACGGGGCCGTTCCAGTACCAGTAGACGGTGGGGCGGCTGGTCTTGGGCGGATCGGTGAAGCGGTGTGCGGTGAAGGCGGCCGGGGCGGTGTCCGGGGCGGAGGACTGGGGCGCGGCGGAGGCAGGCGGCACCGCGAGACCGAGGGCGGGCAGTCCCGCGGCGGCGCCGACGCTCGCGACGGCCACGAACCCGCGTCTGGACAGGGGGACTTGAGGGACAGGGCGGGAGTTGGAGGGGTGGGCGGGGGTGGTGTCGGACATGCGTGAGCTCCTGCGGGGTACGGCGGGCGGGCGTGGCCGTCACGTGATGCGACGAGGAGGGGTGCGAGTACCGAGGCGGCGAAGCTCAGTCGGCGGCCAGGCGGGCCACTTCGGACGCGGACAGGGCCCTGTTGTGCACCCGGAGGTCGCGCACGGCTCCGTGCAGGTAGGGGTGGGTGCTGTTCTGGGAGCGTCCGAGGTAGCTGCGGGTGGTCACGCCGAGCAGCAGGGGGCTCGCGACCATGGCGGCGTTGCGGCTCGTCTCGGTTCCGTCGAGGTAGAGCACCCCGGTGCCGCCGCCCAGGGTGAGGGCCACATGTGTCCAACGGCCCACGGTCAGGGGGACGTTGGCGTCGATGAAGTCCTCCCGCGCCATTCCCGCGATCTTCAGTGCGGCACGGGCGCGTCCCGCTCCGGTGGTGGCGGCGAGGAACAGGTAGGTGTCCTTGTGGTAGCCGAAGTCGAAGACGCGTGCCGAGGCGGCGAGGCTGTCGACCCGGACCCGTACGCTGATCGTCAGTTCGTCCAGGCCGCTCAACAGACCTGCGGGCAGGGCGAGATGGCCGCCCTTCCCGTCCAGTGACACGGCGGGGCCGGTGCCGTCGTCCACCCAGGTGGCGCCCGCGGCCAGGGCCGCGGCGGGGAACGCGCCGGTGGCGTCGGCGGCGGCGGTGCCGGTCGCCTCGTCCAACGGGTAGCGTGCGACGTCCCGCTCGCGGCCTCGGGGCGGCGTCACCGCCCAGTAGACGTTGTAGCGCTGGTGGTGCACCTCGTGGAACGGCCGCAGTGCCACGGCACGGCCGTCGGCGAGCGCGGTGAACTGTGCGGACGTGCCGGGGACGGGCCGCAGCGACCGCGGGCGGATCATCGGCAGCGTGGCGAGGTCGGTGTCGCCGTACTGCCCCGCCAGCACCAGGGGGCCGTATGACAGCGATGTCACCTGGGGGTTGTCCGGGGCCGGGGTCCATACGGGCTCGCGTGGGAGGGTCAGTTCGACCGTGTCGCCGGTGCGCCAGGTCCGCTCGACCGTGGCGTACGCGCCGGGACGGAGCCGGGTGGCGACGGGTCGGCCGTTGACCTTCAGTACGGCGGGGCGTCCGGTGTCCGCCACCCAGGCCGGGATCCTGATCCGCAGGGCGAAGCGTCCTCGACCGGCGGTGATGGTGAGCCTTGTGTGCCCCTCCATCGGGTACCGAGTCTGCTGACGTACCGTCACACCTGTTCGTGAGTACCGCACTTCGGACGGAATGAACAGGTTCACGTACAGGGCCGGCGGCTGCGGGGCGGCGGAGCGGAAGTAGACCGAGTCGGCGAACTTGGTGTGGGTCTCCAGTCCGGTGCCGTGGTCGCAGGAGAAGTTGTCGTAGTCACCGCTGTAGCTGCCCGGGGCCGAGCCGAGACCGCCCTTGGGTTCCCGTCGCGAGCCCGCCCACAGGCCGGTGTAGTAGGTGACGAACCCGTGCGCGGAGTCGGGGTCCTGCTCCGCCAGCATCTGGTTGTAGAGCGTCCACTCGTAGTGGTCCATGAACTCCGCACGGTCCGGGCGGTGCAGGAAGAGGTGGCGCCCCAGTTTCAGCATGTTGTAGCTGTTGCAGTTCTCGCAGGTGACCTCCGAGAGCCTGCCTGCGATCTCGTCGGGCGGTCCGAAGAGTTCCTGATTGGAGTTGCCGCCGATGGCGTACGAGTGGTGGCGTACGACGGTGGTCCAGAAGGTGTCCGCGATGTCCAGGTAACGCCGCTCCCCCGTCGCCTCGAAGGACGGCACCGTCCCGACGATCTTGGCGATCTCGGTGTTGGCGTGCCGTCCGGCGAGTTCGTCGCGGCCGGCGGCGAGCGGCGCGTACAGCTCCTCGTGGTCGAAGCGGCGGGCGGTGCGCAGATGTGCCGGGTCGCCCGTCTCCTGGTGGAGCCGGGTCAGTACGTCGTTCATGCCGCCGAACTCCACCCTGAGCAGGCTCTGCATGCGCTCGTACGACAGGGGGCCGGTGCGGGCGTCGGCCCACGCGGCCATCTTCCGCAGGACCTCCAGGGCTTCGTGGTTGCCGCTCAGCCGGTACTGGTCGAGCAGCCCGGCCATGATCTTGTGCAGCGTGTAGTAGGGGGCCCAGGGTTTGCCCCCTGCCTCCAACTGGTCGAAGACCGACTCGGGGAACGCGGAGAGGTAGCCGGGGGTGAAGCCGGCCGTCGGAGCGGCCCGCTGGCATTCGGCGAGCGCCGAGACCAGTGCCCGGCCCTTGTCGGCGTACGCCCGGTCCCCGGTGTTGGCGTGCGCCTGGGCCAGCGCGCTGAGCAGATGACCGGTGGTGTGCCCGCGTAACTGGACGTCGGGTGCCTCCCAGCCTCCGCAGGGTTGCGCCGAGGACGGCAGGCCGACGGTCAGGCGGAAGGTGTGCAGGAGCCGGTCGCTGTCCACGAAGAGCAGATAGGCGCAGGTGCGGCGCATGTTGGCGAGGAAGGGACTGTCCAGGAGTCGGACCTCGGACAGCTCGAAGGCGGCCAGGGCGGGCCTGGTTCCGGGTCTGCCGGCCCGGGGGCGGGCGGCGTCGCGTGGGGTGGCGCGGGCGGCCGCGGCGGGTCCGACCGCGGTGACGGCCGCCGCCGTCGTGGCGGCCGTGCCGGTGCGGAGGATCTGACGGCGGGACGGACCGGGGGTTTCGTGGGGCGCTGGCAACGGGCGGGACTCCGTTCGGGTGGGCGGGACAGCACGAAACGGGCAGCCCCACTCCGGCACCGACGGACGGAGTGCTGCGCCGCACGGGATTGAATCGTTTTACGGTGCAGCCGCAGACGCTAAGCTCGGCCATGACGAGCGTCAAGGCTTCGGTACGAACCCATGAGCCGGAGCCTCATCACCCCGACCCGCTTCAGGAGCGCGAGTCGGCCGGGAGTGCCGTTCGTCGACCGAAAAGGTCCCGCACACTCCTTGACCCTCACCCCGTGCACCCCTAGGTTTCACCGCCATGAATCGATTCATCATTTCTGTGTGAGGGGTCGTAGTGATCAGTAGGAGGAACATCCTTGCGGCGGCGGCGACGGCTGCGGCCGGAACGGTGGCCGCCACGGCCGCCGACACCGGATCAGCGGCGGCCGCGTCGCCGGCCGCACCGGCCCCGGCGGGTGGGCGACGCGGCGCCCTGCGCGTCACCGCTCCGACCGTCGAGTACGTTCGCCACCCCCTGGGCCTCGACGCACCACGCCCGCGACTGAGCTGGCCGATGACCTCGGACAAGCCGGGCGTGCGACAGAGCGCCTACCAGATCCGCGTCGCCTCCAGCGCGTCCAGGCTGTCGCGTCCGGATGTCTGGGACAGCGGAAAGGTCAGCTCCGGCGAGTCCGTCCTCGTTCCGTACGCGGGCCCCAGACTGAAGCCTCGGATCCGCTACTTCTGGTCCGTACGCGTATGGGACGCGGCGGACAACGCCTCCGGCTGGAGCGAGGCGGCGTGGTGGGAGACCGGCCTCCTGGACGCCGCGCAGTGGTCCGCCGCATGGGTGTCCGCCCCCGCGGCTCTCACCGACGCTCCCTCGCTGGAGGGCAGTGCGTGGATCTGGTTCCCCGAGGGCGACCCGGCCAACAGCGCGCCCGCGGCCACCCGTTGGTTCCGTCGCACCGCCGATCTTCCCGAGCGGATCACGGCCGCGACCCTGGCCCTCACCGCCGACAACGTCTACTCCGTCTCCGTGAACGGCACCGAGGTGGCCCGCACCGACCTCGCGACCGACCGCGACGGCTGGCGCAGACCGGCCGTCATCGACGTCCTCGCTCAGGTACGTTCCGGCAGGAACGTCCTCGCGGTGTCGGCGACCAACGCGACCGTGGGACCGGCCGGCCTGATCGCCGTCCTCACCGTCCGCACGGCGTCCGGCGAGGTGCGGGTCATCACCGACGCCTCCTGGAAGTCGACGGACGAGGAACCTGCCGCGGACTGGCGCCAGGCCGACTTCGACGACGGTGGCTGGCCCGCGGCGAAGGTGGCGGCCGTGTGGGGGGCCGGCCCCTGGGGGAGGGTCGTCCCGGCGTTGTTCGCCGCCAACCAGCTGCGGCACGAGTTCAGGCTCCCGCGCAAGAAGGTGGCCCGCGCCCGCCTGTACGCCACGGCTCTCGGCCTGTACGAAGCCCACCTCAACGGCCACCGCGTGGGACGCGATCAGCTCGCTCCCGGCTGGACCGACTACCGCGAACGGGTGCAGTACCAGACGTACGACGTCACCTCGCTGCTGCGGCCAGGAGCCAACGCCGTCGGCGCGTATCTGGCGCCCGGCTGGTACGCGGGCAACGTCGGCATGTTCGGACCCCACCAGTACGGCGAACGTCCCGCGCTGCTGGCGCAGTTGGAGGTGGAGTACACCGACGGGACGGGTGAGCGCATCACCTCGGGCGGCAACTGGAAGGCCGCCTCGGGACCGATCGTCTCCGCCGACCTGCTGAGCGGCGAGACGTACGACGCGCGCAGGGAGACCTCCGGCTGGACCGAGCCCGGCTTCGACGACCGGGCCTGGCTCGACGTCCGCGCGGCGGGCGAGGCGGCTCCCCGGCAGATCGTCGCGCAGGTCGACGGACCGGTCCGGGTGGCCGAGGAGATCCCGGCCAGGAAGGTCACCGAGATCAGGCCGGGCGTCTTCGTCTTCGACCTCGGTCAGAACATGGTCGGCTCGGTGCGGCTGCGGGTCTCGGGCGCCGCGGGAACCACCGTCCGGCTGAGGCACGCCGAGGTCCTCAACCCGGACGGCACCCTGTACACGGCGAATCTGCGTACCGCCGCGGCCACCGACACCTACACCCTCAAGGGCGGCGGCGAGGAGACGTACGAGCCGCGCTTCACCTTCCACGGCTTCCGCTACGTCGAGGTGACCGGCTTCCCCGGCACCCCCTCGGCGAAAGCGGTGACCGGCCGCGTCATGCATACGTCCGCCCCCTTCACCTTCGAGTTCGAGACCGACGTCCCGATGCTCAACCAGCTGCACAAGAACATCACTTGGGGTCAGCGCGGCAACTTCCTCTCCATCCCGACGGACACACCGGCGCGCGACGAGCGCCTGGGGTGGACGGGTGACATCAACGTCTTCGCGCCCACGGCCGCTTACACGATGGAGTCGGCCCGCTTCCTCACCAAGTGGCTCGTGGACCTGCGCGACGCGCAGACTCCGCAGGGAGCCTTCACGGACGTGGCGCCCGATGTCGGCTCCCTGGGCAACGGTGTCGCCGGATGGGGCGACGCGGGCGTCACCGTCCCCTGGGCCCTGTATCAGGCGTACGGGGACCGGCAGGTCCTGGAGGACGCCTGGCCGTCCATCCGGAGCTGGCTGACGTACCTGGAGGAGAACAGTACGGACCTGCTGCGACCGGCCGCCGGGTACGGCGACTGGCTGAACGTCTCCGACGAGACACCCAAGGACGTCATCGCCACCGCCTACTTCGCGCACAGCGCCGACCTCGCGGCGAGGATCGCCCAGGAGCTCGACCAGTCCCCCGCTCCCTTCCTCGACCTCTTCGAACGCGTCCGTGAGGCGTTCCGGAGCGCCTATGTCACATCGGCCGGCCGGGTGAAGGGTGACACCCAGACGGCCTATGTCCTCGCCCTGTCGATGAACCTGCTGCCCGACGCGCTGCGGAAGGCGGCGGCCGACCGTCTCGTCGCGCTGATCGAGGCCAGGGACTGGCACCTGTCGACGGGATTCCTCGGTACGCCCCGGCTGCTGCCCGTCCTCACCGACACCGGCCACAACGACGTCGCCTACCGGCTGCTCCAGCAACGCTCCTTCCCCAGCTGGGGCTACCAGATCGACAAGGGCGCCACCACGATGTGGGAACGCTGGGACTCCATCCAGCCCGACGGCGCCTTCCAGACCCCGGACATGAACTCCTTCAACCACTACGCCTACGGCTCGGTGGGTGAGTGGATGTACACGAACATCGCCGGCATCTCGGCGGGCCGGCCCGGCTACCGTGAGATCGTCATCCGTCCCCGCCCCGGCGGCGATGTCACCTCCGCCCGCGCCACGTTCACCTCGGTCCACGGCCCGGTCTCCACGCAGTGGCGGCAGAAGTCGGGCGGCTTCGTCCTCAGCTGCGCGGTGCCGCCCAACACGACCGCCGAGGTATGGATCCCCGCGGACGCTCCGGACGCGGTCACCCACACCCACGCGACGTTCCTGCGCCAGGAGGAGGGCTGCGTGGTGTACCGGGTCGGTTCCGGCCGCCACCGCTTCACCGTGTGACGCGCGCACGCCGGCCGGCACGTGACCAGCGGGCCGGCCGGCTGTGTTCGTGTGCGCCTCGCGGTGAGCCGTCGAATGCCGTCACCGGTCGGCGGGCACGCTGCTGGGTGCCGGCGCCTCGTCCGTGACCCGCGTCCCGGGATGCGCCAGCGCGCACAGGAACCCGATGCCGAGCGCGATGGCCATGCCGTAGAACACCCACTGGTTGGCCTCGGCGAAGTCCATCCGGATGGCGTTCATCGAGTCACGCATCACCGTGGCGACGGGTCCCTGCCCGGTCGGGGTTTGAGCGTCCGGGTTGCCGGTCACCGCCTCGGAGATGTCACGGGCGGCCTCTCTCGCCGGGCCGTGGGGCACTCCCCTGGCCTGGAGTGTGTCGGCGACCTTGTCGGTGGTGACATGCGTCAGGACCGTGCTGAACACCGCGAGGCCGACGGCCGCCGCGAAGTTGCGCACGGTCTGGGTGATGCCGGTGACCTCTCCGTAGGAGGCGTTGAGGGAGCGGTTCACGGCGTCCGTGGAGGCGGGCGCGAGCAGGAGACCGATACCGGCGCCGGCGAGGGCGGCGTAGAGCCACTGGTCGTGCATCGAAAGGTCGGTCAGCTTGCCCGCCCACAGCGCGAATCCGACCGCACCGAGTGCCGTACCCAGTTTCATCGCGGGACGCGCGCCGCGCCGGTCGAGGATCCGGCCGCCCCACTGGGAGGCGATGCCGAAGCCGACGAAGAAGTACAGGAGGTACAGCGCGGCCTGGTTCGGGGAGGCGCTGAGGCAGACCTGGGCGTAGACGGAGGCGAAGAAGAACACCGGGACGAAGGCGAGCATCGCGAAGAACAGGACGGCCGAGTCGGCGCTGAACGCCTTGTCGCGGAAGACCTGGAGCTTGATGAGCGGTTCCTCGACGCGCAGTTCGTACGCGCAGAACACCGCCAGCACCGCGAGCCCGCCGAGGATGCAGGCCCAGGTGGCCACGCTGCTCCAGCCCCAGGCGGAGGCCTGTTGCAGGCCCAGCACGCTCAGACCCATACCGGCGGCGACCAGGACGGCGCCGGGCACGTCGAGGCGTTCACGGCGGGCCTGGTGGGGGATGTGGGCGAGCGCGGTCAGGACCAGGGCGACGACGGCGACGGGCACGTTGACCCAGAAGATGGCGCGCCAGGTCCAGTCGGTGAGCCAGCCGCCGAGGAGCGGCCCGAGCGCGGTGAGGGCTCCGGACAGACCGAAGAACAAGGCGAGGGCCCGGCCGCGTCGTTCCACCGGGAACACGGCGACGACGACGGCGAGCGCGGCCGGGAACATCACGGCGGCGCCCAGTCCCTGGGTGGCGCGGAAGACGATCAGCCAGCTCTGGGCGAAGCTGTCGTCGGGGACGCAGCCGCACAGCACCGAGGACACGACGAAGATCAGGGTGCCGACCACCATCATCCGGCGGTGCCCGAGAATGTCGGCGAGCCGGCCGCCGAGTGCGAAGAAGGCGGCCAGGGCGAGCAGATAGGCGTTCATCACCCACTGCATCCCCGACGCGGACAGGTCGAGCTCGTCCACGATGCTCGGAGCGGCGATGGCGACGATCGTCTGGTCGATGAAGGTCATCGACACGGCGAACATCGTCGCCGCGAGAGCCAAGGTCTGGTTGGGCGGAGCAGGGCCGGCGACAGCCACCTCAGGACCAGAACGCCCTTTTATGTCTGGCATACGGGGATTCTCCCCCGTTCGCGGACGGCGCGCACGCCCGAGCAGGGGGCCTCTTGGCCGCCCCAGGATCCCGCCCGTGGCCCGTCCGGTCGGCCGCCTGTCACCACTCACGGCACAGTGGAGGTATGACCGCAGACGACAGGAACATTCTGGCCCGGGGGCGCGTGGCCACCAGGCTGCCCGCCCAAGACCTGGACCGGGCGCGCCGTTTCTATGCCGAGCAGCTCGGCCTGGAGCCCGTCGACGAACGGCCCGGTGGGTTGCTCTACCGGTGCGGTGGGACGGATTTCGCCCTGTTCGCGTCGGCCGGAGCCTCGCCCGGCACCTTCACCCAGATGGGGTGGGAGGTGGATGACCTCGAGACGATCGTGGCGGAACTCAAGCGGCGTGGTGTGGTGTTCGAGGAGGTCGACGTTCCCGGGTTCCGGACGAAGGACGGGATCGCCGAGATCGACGGAAACTACCCGAGCAAGGGCGCGCGGGGTGAACGCGCCGCCTGGTTCCGTGACAGCGAGGGGAACCTGCTGGGCATCGGCGAACCGGTACCGGCGGCCGAGCCTGCCTGACGACTACGGCTCCGGACCGAAGGAGACCGCGCGAGCGATCAGCGGCGCCGTACAGGGCTTGGTCGCCGGGCCCCCGCTCTGACATCATGAGCAAGCGGAACCTCGTTCCGGAAACGATACGGAACACGCCGATGTGGCAGGCTCGGCAGCTCGGTAGTGGAGGCAGTGGCGCGGTGAACGGCAGCGACGAGAACGTGGGGCGAGCGGCCCAGTCCAAGCGGGCGGACGCCCGGCGCAACAAGGAGACCCTGCTCGACGCGGCCGCCGCGGTCTTCGTCACCTCAGGGGTGGAAGCGCCGGTCCGGGACATCGCGGCCGAGGCCGGCGTCGGGCTGGGCACGATCTACCGCCACTTCCCGACGCGGGCGGATCTCATCATCGCCGTCTACCGGCACCAGGTCGACGCCTGCGCCGAGGCCGGGCCCGAACTGCTGTCGACCAGTGCGACTCCGCACGCCGCACTGGGACAGTGGATCGATCTCTTCGTCGACTTCCTGGTCACCAAACACGGACTCGCCGCCGTGCTGCAGTCCGACAACGCCGGCTTCGAGACGCTGCACGCCTATTTCCTCGACCGTCTCCTGCCCGTGTGCGCCCAACTGCTCGACGCCGCAGCCCGTTCCGGCGAGATCCGCCCCGACCTGGAGGCCTACGAACTCATGCGCGGCGTCGGCAACCTCTGCATCGGCGCGGACAACGATGCACGCTACGACGCACGTCGACTGGTCGAGCTCCTCATCGCGGGACTTCGCCGACCGTGAGACCCGGGATCAGCCCTTGTCCGCTTCCCGCGCCGCGGCCTCCAGGCGACGGTGGTGGGCCGCCCACCACGCCTGGTCGCCCGCCGGCATGTCGTCCTTCTCCTTGACCCATCCCACGGACCCGTCGATGAGCTCGCGCACGATGTCCGCGTGGCCGGCGTGGCGGTGGGTGTCGGTGAGTACGCGGACCGCGAGGTGGTGGAGTGTCGTCGCTCGTCGTTCCTCCGGCCACCAGGGGACGTGGCCGACCGCGTCGAGCGGCAGCGCGGCGAACGTACGGTCCGAGTGCTCCCACGCCTGCTGGTAGAGCCCGACGATGTCCTCACGTGACTCGTCCGCCGTGGCCCACATGTCCGCGTTGGGTTCGGCGTCCTCCGTGTACCACCAGGGTGGCGGGTCCGCGGTGAAGAAAGGCCGCCCGAACGTGTCGCCGAAGTACCCCAACTCCACGCCCGCGACATGCTTCACCAGCCCCAGGAGATTGGTGCCGGTGGGCGTCAGAGGGCGGCGGATGTCGTACTCCGAGAGCCCGTCGAGCTTCCACACCAGGGCTTCCCGGGCGGCTTGCAGGTAGTGGAGAAGGTCCGCCTTCGCATGGGATTCGGTCATGCCGGGCAGTCTCGCATCCGGCACTGACAACCGGGCCCGCGGCGACGCCGCCTGCTCGGCTATCGCACGAGGCAAGGGCGTTTGCTGCTGAACTCCCAACCAGGGACGAGGTATTGCATACCGACGGCATCGTCACGTGCCCCCAGCGCCTTCTCCTGGTAGAGGGCGTGGGCCGCCAGGAGCCGGTCCATGTCGAGCTGGACGCCCAGACCTGGGGCGTCCGGTACCGCGATCTCGCCGCCGACGATGCGGGGCGGGGCGGTGGTGAGCCGCTCCAGGCCCTCCTGCCAGATCCAGTGGGTGTCCAGGGCGTTGTACTCGCCCGGGGCCGCGGCTCCGCAGTGCGTGACCATGGCCAGGGAGATGTCGAAGTGGTTGTTGGAGTGGCAACCCCAGGTGAGACCCATCGCGTTGCACAGCTGCGCCACCCGCACGGAACCCTGCATGGTCCAGAAATGGGGGTCCGCCAGAGGGATGGAGACCGACTGCAGGGCCAGTGCGTGCGTCATCTGCCGCCAGTCCGTGGCGATCATGTTGGTCGCGGTGGGCAGACCGGTGGCGCGCCGGAACTCGGCCAGGATCTCCCGCCCCGAGTAGCCGCCCTCGGCCCCACAGGGGTCCTCCGCGTAGGCGAGTGTGCCGGTCAGGGGTCGGCAGAGTTCGATCGCCTCACTCAGCGACCACGCCCCGTTCGGGTCGAGGGTGATCCGGGCCTCGGGGAAACGGTCCTTGAGGGCCCGTACCGCCTTGACCTCCTCGGCGCCCTCCAGGACACCGCCCTTGAGCTTGAAGTCGTGGAAGCCGTAGAGCTCATGGGCCGCCTCCGCCTGTCGGACGATCGCCTGGGCGGACAGGGCTTCCTCGTGCCGCACGCGGTACCAGTCGACGTCCGAGTCGGGTTCGCGGACGTACTCCAGATCGGTGCGGTCCGGGTCGCCGACGTAGAAGAGGTAGCCCAACACCCGTACGGACGAACGCTGTTGCCCGTCGCCGAGGAGGGCGGCGACCGGCACGTCGAGGTGCTGCCCGAGGAGGTCGAGCAGCGCCGACTCGACGGCGGTGACCGCGTGGACGGTGGTGCGCAGATCGAAGGTCTGGGCCCCGCGTCCGCCGGCGTCACGGTCGGCGAAGCGGTCCCCGATCGCGCGCAGGACCCGCTTGTAGTCGCCCACCTTCGCACCGACGACCAGGGACTCGGCGTCGCGCAGCGTCCGCGTGATCTTCTCCCCGCCGGGCACCTCCCCCAGACCCGTGCGCCCCTCGGAGTCGGTGAGCACCACGACGTTGCGGGTGAAGTAGGGGCCGTGGGCGCCGGAGAGGTTCAGCTCCATGCTGTCCCGGCCGGCTACGGGATAGACGGAGAAGGTGGTGACGGTCGGCTGAGTCATGCTCACAGTCCTTGCGTACGAGGGTGGAGGGGGCCGTGGTCAGAGGCTGAGGACGTCGAGGACCCACTCGACGGACAGGACACCGCCGAGACCGAGGACGGCGAGCACGGTCGTATAGCTGGTGCGGACCTTGATCGCTTCGATGACGGAGAGGTTGAAGTACTCCTTGAACAGCCAGAACCCGGGGTCGTTGACGTGCGAGCAGGCGATCGATCCGCAGGCCACGGCCAGCACCATCATCTCCGGGTGGACGCCGCTTCCCGCGAGGAGCGGCAGCACCACGCCGGACGCGGTGACGACGGCGACGGTCGCCGAGCCGAGCGCCACGCGCAGGATCACGGCGATGAGCCAGGCGAGGATGATCGGCGAGATGGACCAGCTGTCGGTGACGTCCTTGATGTAGTCGGATATCCCGCCTTCGACGAGGACGTTCTTGAAGGCGCCGCCGGCGCCGATCACCAGGAGGATCATGGCCATCGCCTGGGCCGCCGAGGTGCAGGAGGCGCTGACGTCGCTCAGGCTCCGGCCGATCCTCGGGCCGAACGCCCAGATCGCCAGGCACAGGGCCAGCAGCAGCGCGATCGGCGCCGAGCCTATGAAGGCGACGACGTGCAGGAACGGGCTGTCACCGGAGGTGGCCATGTCGGTCACCGCGGCGGCCACGATCAGCACCACGGGGAACAGTGCCACGAACAGGGACCAGCCGAGGCCCGGCATCTCCTCGTCGGTGAACTCCCGTTCGCTGACGAGGCCCTTGGGGATGGAGGGGTCCATCGCCCTGACGAACGGCAGGCGAGGCCAGGCCAGAGCGATGAGCGCGCCGACCGGGACGGCGATGAACAGGCCGTAGAACAGCGTCAGTCCGGCGGAGGCGTGGAAGGTCGCGGCGACGGCGGTGGGGCCGGGGTGCGGCGGCAGGAAACTGTGCATGGTGGACAGGGCGATCGACATCGGCAGCCCTACCCACAGCAGCTTGGCCCCGGTGACTCTGACCAGGGTGAAGGCTATGGGCACGATGATGATGAAGGCGACCTCGTAGAACATGGTCACGCCGATGAGCATGGAGGTGACCACCATCGCGACCTGCACCCAGCGCGGGCCGAAGGCGTCGAGGAGTCTGCCGGCGATGCGCTGCGCGGCACCGGAGTCCCCCATGACACGTCCGACCATGGCGCCCAGTCCGATGGTGAGCATGGTGTCGCCGATCTGGTCCCCGATGCCCTCGGAGAGGATGTCGGGGATGTCCGCCACCGGTATGCCCCGGACCAGCGCGACGCCGACCGCCACGAGCAGCAGGGCCGCGAACCCGTTGAGTCTCAACCTGGTCATGAGGAGCAGCAGGATCACAACGCTGATCCCGACTACGAGGAGCGGCATGTCAGTTCCCCTTTGAACTGCGATGGGGTGGCGCAAGGGCCCGGTCGTCGGGGCCGTGCGGTCATCCGGGCGGTCACAACGGTCATCTGGGAGGTACGAGGACGCCTGGGCGTCGTCGGGCGGGGCTCAGGCGGGTCGTCGTACGGCACCGACCAGGCTCAGGCCGTGGTCCAGCACCTTCTCCAGGTCGGCGAGGTCGTCCGCAGTGGGGTCGGTGAGCGGGGCGCGGACCGGGCCGACCGGGAGGCCGCGCAGCCGGGCGGCGGCCTTGACCAGCGAGACGGCGTATCCGGGCACCCGGTCCCGCAGTTCGACCAGCGGGATGTAGAACTCGCGCAGGAGCTTGGTCACGCCCGCGTCGTCCCCGTCCCGCAGGGCGGCGAAGAAGGCGTTCGCGATCTCCGGCGCGAAGGCGTGGACGGCTGACGAGTAGGCGGGGACGCCGACCGTGGCGTAGGCGCGGGCCTGGATCTCGGCGGTGGCGGCACCGTTGAAGAACAGGAAGTCCTCGGGGGCGGCGAGCGTGAGGCGCTGGAGCCGGTCGAGGTCGCTGTGGCCGTCCTTGAGGCCGACGACGCCGGGGATCTCAGCGATCCGGCGCAGCCCGTCGACGCTGAAGGCGACCTGACCACGCTGGTAGGCGATGAGTGGCAGCCGGGTACCGGCGGCGACCCGGCGCACCTGCTCCACCAGCCCGTCCTGCGGTGCGGTGACCAGGTAGTGGGGCAGCAGCAGCGCCGCGTCCGCGCCGGCGTCCTCGGCGATACGGGCGAACCGCAGCGCCTGCGCCCAGCCGTAACCGATGCCCGCGACCACCGGCAGGCGTCCGTCGGCGACCTCGACCGTCGTCTCGATGACGGCGCGGTACTCGTCCTCGTCCAGCGAGAAGAACTCGCCGGTCCCGCAGGCGGGGAACACCGCGCCGGGCGCGGTGGCCAGCCGGTCGGTCAGGTACGAACGGTACGAGTCCAGGTCGAGGCTGCCGTCGTCACGGAAGCTCGTGAGCGGGAAGGACAGCACCCCGCGCGTCATCCCGTCACAGAGTCGTCGGACAGCCTCATCGAACGCCGCGCTGATCCCAGTCATGAACCCTGTCTCTCTATGCAGACGATGTCTACGTATGCAGATGGAGGTTAGGTTGATGAACAGGAGCGGTCAATGGGTGTGCGGGCTCGGATTTACGATGGGCGCCATGGAGAGCAGAGGCGTCCGCGGCGTGAAGTCGGCGGCCCGGACCGTCGCACTGCTCGAACTGCTCGCCGAGCGGGGCGAACGGCCCTCACGTCTGGACGAGCTCGCCGAGGACCTGGATGTGCCGCGCAGCAGCATGTACCAGCTGCTCAAGACCCTCGTCGACTGCGGCTGGGTGCGCTCCGACGCCACCGGTTCCCTCTACGGCATCGGCATCCGGGCGCTCCTGACCGGCACCAGCTACCTCGACGGCGACCGGCGTATCCGCGCGGTCCGCCCCTATCTTGACGAGGCCTCGGACGCGCTGGGCGAGACGATCCACCTGGCACGGCTCGACGGCTGCGACGTCGTCTACCTCGCCACCCGCGAGTCCCACGAGTACCTGCGCACCATCAGCCGCGTCGGGCGCCGGGTCCCGGCCCATGCCGCCGCCCTCGGCAAGGCGCTGCTCGCCGAGCGCCGTGACGACGAACTCCCGTTGGCCGACGGGGCGTTGGCGCCCCTCACGCAGAACACGCACACCAGCCGTGCCGCGCTGCTCGCCGACCTGACGCAGGTACGTGAGCGCGGCTACTCCATCGACCGCGAGGAGACCGTGACCGGCATCGCGGGTTTCGGCTTCGCCCTGCGGTACGGCACACCGGCCACCGACGCCATCAGCTGCTCGGTCCCGGTGGCCCGGCTGAGCCGGACCCACGAGGTCCGCATCGTGACCGTCATGCGCGATGTACGGGCGAGGATCGAGAGCGATCTGCCGCCCGTCACCGGGGCACCCGACTGGCGCTGACTCGGGGGCCGAGCGCGCCCGTCGGGTGTGGTCGACCGGGCGCGCGGTCGGCGCGGACCGCGGCGTCGACCAGGTTCACGACGGGCGGGTAAACCGCCCGTCGGTGCCACGCCCCTCAGGAACTTCCGTGTTCGTACGGCCAGTTACGGACAGCCGTCAACGGCTCGCAGCACCCGTCGCGTCGGATCGGGCATAGGCCTCACACTTGAGCGGTGCGCCCGCTCCGTCGGTGAGACAGACGGAGACGAAGGCCGCGCCGCCGGCGACGTCGGCGGGAACGCTGAACGCGATCGGTGCGACCCCGTTGCAGACCGCGCTGCTGCTCCTGACTCCGAGTTCCCGCACGCTCGCGTCGTAGGTGTACACGAATGTCTTGCGGCATCCGCTGGTGCTGACGGCCCGCTGGTTCCCCGAGACACCTACGGCGCGGTCCGTCCAGGTCAGGGTGCCGCGGGTGTAGGTGGCGCCGTACGTGACGTCGAAGGGGTTGGTGGGGAAGGCGGCGGCCCTGGCCGCGTCGGCGGCCGACCGGGCCGGGGCGGAGGGAGCGGCGACGGCGGCCGGGGCCGTGAGCCCCATCAGGGCGAGGACCGACGAGGCGGCGGCCGTGAGGACGCGGTGACGCGGTGACGACACAGAACTCTCCTGTCGCGCAGAGCGATTGAACGGACACTGTGGGTACGGAGAGCAGTGTGCCCCAACGCGGAGCCGTCGGCATGGCTTTCCAGCCGACGCGGGCCGGGTCGGCGTGGCCGCCCAGCGCGTCCGCGGGTCATCCGAGGCCCTCCCGGAAGCCCTGCCGCCAGGAGGGGTGGCGCAGTTCCCAGCCGAGCTCCCGCTTGGCCTTGGCGTTGGAGAAGCCACGCCCCTCGGTCATCATCGCGACCGCCACCTCCCCGGCCAGCAGCCGGGCCAGCCACGCGGGGACCCGCATCGGTGGCTTCGCGCCCGCGCACGCGGCCAGGTGGGGCAGCCACTCGCGGGCCGGGGCGGGCTCGTCGTCGACGATGTTGAACACGCCCGTCGGCTTCTGCTCCACGGCCAGGACGGTGGCGCTCGCCGCGTCGTCGACATGCACCCACGAGCTGTACCCGGCACCATCCCCGACCAGCGGGAACTGCCGCTTGCGCACCAGCTCCACCTGGACGTCGGAGGCGCCGGGCCCGTAGAGCCCGCCGTACCGCAGGACCGTGCCGCCGGCCCGGACGACCACGTCCTCGACGTGGCTGATCGCCTCCATCACCGGGCGGGCCGCCATCCCCGTCATCGGGTCCAGCGGGTCCTGTTCGGTCTTCACCCAGCCGCCCTCGCGGATGCCGTTCCAGCAGGCGTAGCTCTGCGCGACGACATCGGTCACCCCGGTCGCCTCGGCGGCGGCCAGCAGGTGGTCGGTCCCCTCGGTGCGCAGCCGGTTCGTGCCGGCGAACCAGCGGTCCATGTGCCGGAAGTCCGGCTTGCCGGCGATGGCGGTCATCTGGTGCACGATCGCGTCCGGCCGGGCCTCGCCCACCGCCGCAGCGACCGACGCCGCGTCCAGCCCGTCCATCACGACAGCGGCCGCACCCAGCCGCTCCATTGATTCCCGCTTGGCCGCGCTCGTCGTCGTCGCCGTCACCTGGTGGCCCCTGGCCACGAGCTGCGGCACCAGCCGCCGCCCCAGAACCCCGGTCCCGCCTGCCACAAACACCCGCATGACCATCACCTTCCCGACCGGCGAAAAAACTCCTCTCACCACCCAGACGAAGCGACTGCGGGACATGTGACAACTCGAGGTGCCCCGCGGGCACCCTGCGCTTGAGGGTGTCACCGTGCCGCGGCACCCGACGCCGGGCACGGCACGGGGCCGCTGGGAGCGAAACATTTTCGGGCCGTCACGCGCCGGCCGCCGGGGCGAGCGGCCGCTGAGCTGGGGGAACCAGTCCTCGGCCGACGCGGCGCGCGGGGTCAGCGCCCGCCGGCCGGCGTCCTGCGCGGTTCGCCGTTCTTGACGGTGCCTGACCTGCTCCTTAGGGTCGATTTGGATCTCGGTTCCTTGTGCGAACGCCGGGCATCCCAGCACAACCTGGCAGACGTGGAAACACGTAGGGACTACGCGCCCCGACGGAGAACGTTTGACTGAGCACCGCCGACAAGCCCTGGTCGTCCGCGGCGGCTGGGAAAGCCACCAACCGGTCGAGGCGACCGAGTTGTTCATACCCCATCTGAAGAACCACGGGTACGACGTGCGCGTCGAGGAGTCGCCCGCCGTCTACGCGGACGCCACCTTCATGGCCGGCGTCGACCTGATCGTGCAGTGCGTGACCATGTCGACCATCGAGGCGGCGGAACTGCGCGGCCTGCGCGCCGCGGTCGAGGCGGGCACCGGCCTCGCGGGATGGCACGGCGGGATCGCCGACTCCTACCGCGACAGTTCCGACTACCTGCACCTGATCGGCGGCCAGTTCGCGTGCCACCCGGGCGTGCGGCCGTCGGAACGCACCGGCGAGCAGTCCGACAACTACGTGTCCCACACCGTCACCATGCTGCCCGCGGCCGCCGACCACCCCATCACCCGCGGCATCGGGGACTTCGACCTCGTCACCGAGCAGTACTGGGTCCTGTGCGACGACTACATCGACGTCCTGGCCACCACCACCCAGCGGGTGCGGGAGTGGGACCCCTGGAACCGGCCCGTGGTGTCCCCGGCCATCTGGACCAGACAGTGGGGCGAGGGCAGGGTGTTCGTCGCCACTCCCGGGCACAACCTGCCGGTACTTGAGGACCCCAACGTACGGACTGTCATCGAAAGAGGACTGCTGTGGGCGAGCCGCTGAACGTCGGTGTGATCGGCTGTGGGGTCATCAGCGGCCAGTACCTCGCGAGCTTCGACCGGCTGGCGGCCGTCAACCTGGTGGCCGTCGCGGATCTCGACCCCGAGCGTGCCGCGGCGGCCACCGGCGGCCGTGCCGGAGTCCGAGCCGTCACGGTCGCGGAGCTGCTGGCCGCCCCGGACGTCGAGCTGGTGGTCAACCTGACCGTCCCGGACGCCCACGACGAGATCGCTCTACAGGCGATCTCGGCCGGGAAGGGCGTCTACGGCGAGAAACCCCTCGCGTCCACCGCCCAGCGGGCGCGTGCCGTTCTGGACGCGGCGGCGAAGGCGGATGTCGTCGTGGGCTGCGCGCCGGACACCGTTCTGGGAACCGGTGTCCAGACCGCCCGCGCGGCGATCGACCGGGGTCTGATCGGCGCTCCCGTCGCGGCGACCGCCACCATGGTCGTCCCCGGTCACGAACTGTGGCACCCGAACCCGGACTTCTACTACCAGCCCGGCGGCGGCCCCCTCCTGGACATGGGTCCGTACTACGTGTCCGCCCTGGTCACGTTGCTCGGTCCGGTCGTGTCCGTGATCGGGAGCGCCAGCCGTACCCGGTCCACCAGGGTCATCGGGTCCGGCCCGCGCAGCGGGGAGGCGATACCGGTCAGCACGGGCACCCATGTCACCGGTGTCCTCACCCACGCGTCCGGTGTGCTGTCGACCCTGGTCATGAGCTTCGACGCGGTCGCCACCAAGTCGGCGAACATCGAGGTGCACGGCGAGACCGGCAGCCTCGCGCTCCCCGACCCGAACCGCTTCGACGGCGAGGTGCAGTGGCGCCGCCTGCACGGCGACGGGTGGGAGACCCTTCCCGTGTCCGCCGGGTACCGCGACGCGGGCCGGGGGTACGGGGTCGCCGACCTGGCGTTGACGCCGCCCGGCGTGGAACCGCGGGCCGGAGGGGTCCTCGCGTACCACGTGCTGGACATCATGGAATCCGTCCTCGCCTCCGCGGACGGCGACCGGAGAGTGCGTCTCACGAGCACGGCGGAGCGGCCTCGGCCCGTGCACCTCCAGTCGCTGGGCCCCGACGCTGCCGGGACCGGTCCCGGCTGACGCGTGCCGTCCCGCTCCCGCCAACCCGTTCGCACGCCACGGCGAGTACGGTCGAGGTGTACGGGTCCGGAGGCGGACTGACGCGATGGGCGACCGAAGCCGGACGGTGACAGATGGAGTGGCGAGAGTTCGCCGAGCGGATGGCGGAGCTCGCGCGCGAGCTGCTGACCAAGGAATCGGTGTCGGAGACCCTGGACGAGATCGCCGAGTCGGCGGTGAAGCTGGTCAGCGGCTGTGACGCGGCCGGGATCCTCGCCGTGCGCGGCGGTCACGCGGTGACGCTCGCCGCCTGCGGGGAATGGGTCCGGGAGAGCGACCGGCTGCAGGGAGAACTGGGCGAGGGGCCGTGCTTCGACCTGGCTCGCGGCGCCGCCGGGGAACGGGCGTACCGGATCGAGGACATGACCGATCCGCCACCGAGCTGGCCCCGGTTCGCGAAGGCGGCCCGCGACCTCGGAATCGGCAGCATGACCGGCGTACTCCTCTACACCGACAAGGAGGACTTCGGCGCGCTGAATCTGTACGCGCGGCGTCCCGGAGCCTTCACGAAGGAGTTCGAGACCGCCGGCTGGCTGCTGGCCTCGCACGCCGCCGTGGCCCTGTCCAGCGCCCGCACCATCGACCAGCTCGAGCACGCGATGCAGACCCGGCACGGCATCGGCGAAGCCATGGGCATCCTCATGGAACGCCACCAGCTGAGCGAGGAGGACGCCTTCAACGTGCTGCGCTCCATCTCCCAGGAGCACAACATCAAGCTGCGCGACGTCGCCCAACGGGTCCGGGACGACCGTTCCTGACGACTCCGACGGTCGACCCAGCGCCGCGCGGAGGGACGTACGCCGCTCCGGCGGCTACTCGGTGGAGCCGGGCTCGGGGCGGGGCGACCGTGGTGACCCTGGTGTACGCCATGTCCGTCCGGGCCGCTGGGCGAGCCATCCCATCCCGACGCCGAGGACAGCGGTCACCGTGGTGACCTCCGTCAACGTCATCGCTTCCGCCGGTTCGACATGCACCACCGCGTCTACCGCGTGGTAGAGGGCGGTGACGCCGAACAGGGCGTACCCGACGCCCCACAGACGGGGCCTGGCCACCGTTCCGGCCATCCAGGGAGGCATCCGCGACGATGTCGCCGCCATGGCTCCCACGACGAGGCAGAAGAAGGCGGCGATGAAAAGCAGCACGGTGATGGTCATGCCCACCGCTTGATCATCGCACCGCCGGACCTGTCCGGAAACGCCTTCGGTGCCGGTTTGACGAAATCATTGCGGGAGGCGGACAACGGTGGACCCGCTCAGGGTCCGACGCAGCTCTCGACCAGCGCTGCGACCTGTTCCGTCGCCGGTGCGTTGTGGCCTGCACGGCGTGCCAGGGCGAGGTCGACGGTCTCGGTCTCGGTGAGCGGCAGGTAGGTCACGCCGTCGAGGCGGAGGCTCCGCAGCGACTCGGGGACCAGGGCGACGGCGTTGCCCGCGGCGACCAGCACCACGAGCGTCGCGGTCTCGCCGACCTCGATCAGGGTGGAGGGCCGGAAGCCGGCCCGGGCGCACGCTGCGAGGACCCGGCCGTGCATGGAGGAACGGTCGCGGGAGGGGTGGACGACGAAGGGCTCGTCGGCGAGTGCCGCGAGGGCGATCTCGTCGCGGCCGGCCAGCGGATGGCCGGTGGGCAGGACGGCCATGAGCCGCTCGGACCGAAGGGGGGTGACGGTGAGAGCGGCGTCCATCGGGGTGCCGGTGCGCAGCAGGGCGAGGTCGTAGGTGCCGCCGAGCAGGCCGTCGACCAGTTCGGGATTGAGCAGCTCACCTCGCAGTTCCAGGGAGATGCCGGGCAGCTGCGCCCGTACCGTGCGGGCGATTCTCGGCAGGATGTCGTAGGTGGCGGTTCCGACGAACCCGATGGACACCCGTCCGGCCAGGCCGGTGGCGAGCTGGGTCATCTGCTGCTGCGCCCGTTCCACCTCGGCGAGGATCGACCGCGCGTACCCGACCAGCTGACGGCCGGCCTCGGTGAGTTCGACGTGCCGCGTCGACCGCTGGAAGAGCGTCGTGCCGAGCCCTTGCTCCAGCTGCTTGATCTGCTGGGAGAGGGCTGACTGCGCCACGTGCAGGCGTTGCGCGGCGCGGCCGAAGTGGCACTCCTCGGCGAGGGCGAGGAAGTAGCGGACGTGCCGGAGTTCCATGACCTCATCTTATCTGTGTGAGTGATGGATTATGCAGTACTGAGTATTGGACGAGATGAATCTCCGGATCTACGGTGACTCCCATGGTTGACAGCTTCGTTTACGCCGCAGTGAGAACACCGTTCGGTCGGTTCGGTGGAGCGCTCGCCGAGGTTCGTCCCGACGACCTCGCAGCCGTCGCCGTCACCGGAGCCCTGGCCAAGGCGCCGGCTCTCGATCCCGCCCTGATCGACGACGTGGTGTGGGGCAACGCCAACGGCGCCGGCGAGGACAACCGCAACGTGGGAAGGATGGCCGTCCTCCTGGCGGGCCTGCCGACCTCGGTGCCGGCCACCACCGTCAACCGCCTCTGCGGCTCCTCGCTCGACGCGGCGATCATCGCCTCGCGTGCCGTGGAGAGCGGAGACGCCGACATCGTCCTCACCGGCGGCGTGGAGTCGATGACCCGTGCTCCCTGGGTCCTGCCGAAGCCGTCCCGCGCGTTCCCGGCCGGGCATGTGACCGCCGTGTCGACGACCCTGGGCTGGCGGCTGGTCAACGACCGCATGCCGAAGGAGTGGACCGTCTCCCTGGGGGAGGCCAACGAGCAGCTGGCCGACCGGTTCACCATCCCCAGGGAGCGGCAGGACGAGTTCGCCGCCCGCTCGCACAACCTCGCGGACGAGGCCTGGAACGCGGGTTTCTACGACGACCTGGTGGTCCCGGTCACGCAGGACGGGGAGGTCCGGCTCGCCCGCGACGAGGGCATCCGACCGGGATCCACGGCGGGGAAGCTGGCGGGTCTCAAGCCGTCGTTCCGCCCCGACGGTGTCATCACCGCGGGGAACGCCTCGCCGTTGAACGACGGCGCGTCCGCCGTGCTGATCGGCTCGGAGAGGGCGTCGCAGCGCATCGGCCTGGACCCGTTGGCCCGGATCGCCGGCCGTGGGGTGTCGGCGCTGGATCCGCAGATGTTCGGGTTCGCGCCGGTCGAGGCGGCGGACCGGGCCCTGGAGCGGGCCGGGATCTCCTGGTCCGACGTGGCGGCGGTCGAACTCAACGAGGCCTTCGCCGTGCAGTCGTTGGCCTGCGTGGACGCCTGGAAGATCGATCCGGCCCTGGTGAACGCCAAGGGCGGTGCGATCGCGATCGGCCATCCGCTCGGCGCCTCGGGAGGCCGGATCCTCGGCACGCTCGCCGCGCGGCTGCGCGAGTCGGGCCGGCGGTGGGGTGTCGCCGCGATCTGCATCGGCGTCGGACAGGCCCTCGCGGTCGTCCTGGAGAACGTGACGGAGGGAGCCCGATGAGCGTTCAGGTGTGCGGGGACGCCGACGAGGCCGTGTCCGGGATCGAGGACGGCTCGACGGTACTCGTCGGAGGGTTCGGCATGGCCGGCATGCCGGTCGAGTTGATCGACGCCCTGATCCGGCAGGGCGCGAGCGAGCTGACCGTGGTGTCGAACAACGCCGGCAACGGTGACACGGGGCTGGCCGCGCTGCTGGACAAGGGGCGGGTGCGCAGGATCGTGTGTTCCTTCCCCCGCCAGTCCGACTCGTGGGTCTTCGACCGGCTCTTCCGCGAGGGACGGATCGAGCTGGAGGTGGTGCCGCAGGGCACCCTCGCCGAACGTATGCGTGCCGCCGGTGCCGGTATCGGGGCGTTCTTCTCCCCCACGGGCGTCGGTACGCCGCTCGCCGAAGGCAGGGAGACCCGGGAGATAGCCGGCCGCACCTACGTCCTGGAGTACCCCATCAAGGGCGATGTCGCGTTGATCGGCGCCCACCGGGCGGACCGCATGGGCAACCTCGTGTACCGCAAGACCGCCCGCAACTTCGGGCCCGTCATGGCCACCGCCGCCACCACGGTCGTGGCACAGGTCCACGAGATCGTCGACGTCGGAGCGATCGATCCGGAGACCGTGGTGACACCGAGCATCTATGTCGACCGCATCGTAGGGACGGGGGTGTCGGCCGCATGAGCGCGACCGTTTCACCGGTGGAGAACCTCGACCGAGGGCCGCTCGGCAAGGACGAGATGGCCGCGCGGGTGGCCCGTGACATCGAACCCGGCTCCTACGTCAATCTGGGCATCGGCCTGCCGACCCGGGTCGCCGACCACCTCCCCGAGGGCTCGGGGGTGGTCCTGCACACCGAGAACGGCATGCTCAACATGGGGCCCGCGGCGGGACCCGGCCAGGTGGACCCCGATCTCACCAACGCGGGCAAGATCCCGGTCACCGAACTGCCGGGAGCGGCCTACTTCCATCACGCCGACTCCTTCGCGATGATGCGCGGCGGCCACCTCGACACCTGCGTGCTGGGGGCGTTCCAGGTCTCGGCCAGCGGTGACCTGGCCAACTGGCACACCGGAGCGCCCGACGCGATCCCCGCGGTCGGGGGTGCGATGGATCTGGCGATCGGCGCCAAGAAGGTCTTCGTGATGATGAGCCTCTTCGCGAAGGACGGCACGCCCAAGCTGGTGCCGGAATGCACCTACCCGTTGACCGGGCTGGGCTGCGTCGACCGGGTCTACACCGACCTCGCGACGTTCCGCGTGGGCCCCGAGGGCGCCACCGTGCTCGAGACGTTCGGTATCACTTATGCCGACCTCGCGGCCCGCCTCGACATTTCTCTCCCGTCGAGAGGTCTCCTCGCCTAGACACGTCCCCTGGCCGGGCGATCCGGGCGCGGGACGATCCCGGGCTCATCCTTCGTCGGCTGCGGTCACCCGCCGTACCAGGTCCTTCCAGGTGCTCTGCAGACGTGCGGTGGTGGCGTGGCAGTCGCCGCGGAGGGCGTCCAGGGTCTGGAGGTCCGTGAAGGCGAGCATGGCGTGGGCGAGCATGTCGTGGTCGCCCACGACTCCCGCCTCCCGCAGGAGTGAGGAGACGTGGTGGTGGAAGGCCCGGCCGTAGTGCGAGGCCCGGCGCCGCTCGCAGGGGACCTGGCGTCCCAGCGCCGGGCCCAGGTCCGTCTCGTCGGCGACGCGTTCGATCAAGGCACAACCGAACGCGGCGAGTCGGTCCCTGGCCGGTGCTCCCGGCCCCAACGGCGCAGGACCAAAGGTGTACGCCTCGTAGAAGTCCGCTTCGACGTCGCTCAGCAGGGCGAGCAGAAGCCCGTTGCGGTCGCCGAACCGGCGGAAGAGTGTGCCCTTGCCCAGGCCGGCCACCTGCGCGACCTCGTGCATCGTCACATGTTCCGCTCCCCGGTCGGCAACGAGCCAGGCAGCCGCCTCCAACAGGCGGGCACGGTTGCGGGCGGCGTCGGCCCGCTCCTCGACGGCATCGTCCGGTGGCCCGGTCACCGATCACTCCGCGGCGCCACACCCGCGTACACGCGTCCGTCCTCGATCCGCACCGGCGCGAACACCTCTTTCCCCGTCAGGACCAAGGACAGCCGGCCGCTCCGCCGGATTCCTCGGGCAGGCCGCCCGGTCAGGAGGGCCGCGCGAGTGAGCATGACTGATCGCCAACGGTAGCGATTCGGGCCGCGGCCGGGACCCGCCCTCAGCCCGAACCGGAGTCGGCACATGGACCTAGGCCCTGCATGGCGGAAGCATGACAGGCATCTCCACGACCTGCCTCACTCCCCGCGGTGAGCGGGCCTCGGCTCGCGGACCACGGCGACGCCTCCTTCGGGGACGGTGACCGAGCCGACAACCGGTGTGCCGGTGAGGAGTTCGACCCCTTCGGCGGGGATCCGGGCACCGTGGCCGGCGTGGTCGATCAGGAAGAGGTAGTCGGCGTCGGTGCCGCGCCGCCGCACCACCTCGACCCCGTCCGGCACCTCGTGCTCCGGGCGCACGCCTGCCTCTTGGCAGATGTGCCCCAGGACGGCGGCCAAGGTGGCCGGGTCCGGGTGGGTGGCGACGTACCAGGCGGTTCCGCTTCGATACGTGTGGCGGGTGATCGCCGGGACGCCCGTCAACGGACCGTCTGCGTACGTGGCGACGGCCTCCGCCCCGGCGAGCCGGAGGTGTTCCGTCCAGAGGTCGGCCGTCGCGCCCTGCGGGACCTGCCCGACCAGACCGGCCCAATGGCCGGGCAGCAGCGGGAACGGCTCGTCGCCACGCACCCCGAGGATCTCGCGGAAGGCGCCCGGGTAACCACCCAGGCGCACATGGCAGTTCTCGTCGACCGCGCCGCTGTGGAAGCCCACGGCCAGGGTGCCGCCCCGCTCGACGAAGGCGGCGAGACGAGCCGCGCCGGTGTCGTCGACGAGATACAGACTGGGCACGAGGACGAGTCGGTAGCGGTCGAGGCCGGGCTCGTCCGGGCGTACGAAGTCGACCCCTATGCCGGCTCGCCACAGCGGCGTGTACCAGTCCCTCACCAGATCCTGGAAGCGGAGTTCACCGCTGGGCTGGGACGGAAGTTCCAGGGCCCAACGGGCGTCCCAGTCCCAGACGATGGCGACCCGGGAGGTCTGCGTGCTGTCCCGGACTTCGGCCAGCGCCCGAAGGTCGGCGCCGAGTCGTACGACGTCCTGCCAGACGCGGCTGTCGGTGCCCGCGTGGGGCAGCATCGCCGAGTGCCACTGCTCGGCGCCCGCCTTGGCCGCACGCCACTGGAAGAAGAGGATGCCGTCGGCGCCGTGGGCGACATGGGCGAGGGCGTTGCGGCGCATCTCGCCCGGGTTCTTGGCCCGGTTGACGGGTTGCCAGTTGACGGCTCCGGTCGAATGCTCCATGAGCAGCCACGGGCGGCGACCCGCGAGTGACCGCATGAGGTCGCCGTTGAGGGCGATGTCGATCTCCGGCTCCGGGTCGTCGGACATCAGGTAGTGGTCGTTGGAGAGGATGTCCACCTCGGGTGCCCAGCGCCAGTAGTCCAGGGCGTCGAAGGTGCGCAGCACCATGAAGTTGGTGGTGGCCGGGAGGTGCGGAGCCGCCCGCCGGAGCACCTCGGTCTCGGCGGTGCACAGCGACAGCAACTCGTCGGAGCAGAAGCGGCGCCAGTCCAGCAGGTGGGTGGGGTTCGCGGGAGCGGCGGTGGCGCGAGGCGGCAGGATCTCGTCCCAGGAGTAGTACCACTGACTCCAGAAGGCGGTGCCCCAGGCGTGGTTGAGGGCGTCGAGGTCGTCGCCGTACTTCGTCCGCAGCCAGCCCCTGAAGGAGCCCGCGCTGGTGTCGCAGTAGCACGCGGGGTTGTGGCAGCCGTACTCGTTGTGCACGTGCCACATGGCGACGGCCGGATGGTCGGCGTAACGCTCGGCCAGTGCCTTCGCGATGCGCAGGGACGCCTTCCGGTAGGCGGGGCTGCTGGGGCAGAAGGTCTGGCGGCTGCCGTACGACAGGGTGCGGCCGTCCTGGTCGACCGGCAGGGCCTCGGGGTGGGCCTTGAAGAACCAGGCGGGCGGGGCGGCCGTCGGGGTGGCGAGGTCGGCGGCGATGCCGTTGTGGTGGAGTAGGTCCAGAACGCGGTCCGTGCGGGAGAAGTCATGGACGCCGTCCGCCGGTTCGAGCAGCGCCCACGAGAAGATGCCGACGCTGACCATGGTCACCCCGGCCTCGCGCATCAGGCGCATGTCCTCCGCCCAGACCTCCTCGGGCCACTGCTCGGGGTTGTAGTCGCCGCCGTAGGCGATGCCGGGCAGGTGAAGACGGCGTTCAGTACTCACTGGTGGTGCTCCGGAAGTCGTCGGTGCTCATTTCACTGTTCACGAGGACGCGAAGATCTGCTGCTTCTGGCGCTCGATCGGCACATTTCGGCTCCTGACGGGGCTGTCGCGCCCAGGGACGACGGATCAGCCCGAAGAAGGGAGACAGGGAGGGCGGCCGTCTGGGCGACCATAATCAAACGCGACCGAACAAATGCGATCGGCGGATGCGAGGAAGAGTGAACGCTCCGCGGGCTCGCTGTCAAGACCTGTGACGCCTGCTCCGCTCGCCCATCGGCCCCGCCCCGGCCATCACCATGCGGAACGCAAGTGGGGTTGCCGGAACCCTTGACGTGTGGTCGACCGATGCGTAGACATGACCGCGCGATCAGACCGCGTGGTCATATGGCTGACCTTGTCCTATGCGAGTACACGACTGCGGGAGACCTCATGACACCAGGCGTCGAACATGTCGCGGGCTCCTCCGTGCCGCGCAGTGCGGACGTGGCCAAGCTGGCCGGCGTCTCACGCAAGACGGTCTCCAGGGTCCTCAACAACGAGCCGTACGTGTCCGACGAGGCCCGTGAACGCGTGCTCGCCGCCGCCGAGGAACTCGGTTACCGGCTGAACCACGCCGCCAGGGCCCTGGCCTCCGGACGGACTCGCTCCATCGGTGTGGTCGCTCTGGGAACCGCGGGCTACGGAACCGCCTCCCTGCTCGTGGGCATCGAGCACGCCGTACGGAACGCCGGTTACGCGCTCCGCATGATCTACACACCGGACGGCGGACCGAGGAGCATCGCCGGCGCAGTGGAATCACTCCTCGAACAGGGCGTGGACGGCCTGGTGGTGTCCGAGCCCGTCGTGGAAGGAGACATCGCACTCCGGATCGACGTACCGGTCCTCTTCCTCGGCGCACCACCCGCCTTCACGGCCAGCCGGACACTGACCGTGGGGGTGGGCGCCCATCCCCTGGCGCGCGCCGCCACCGAGCATCTGCTGGACCTGGGCCACACGACCGTCCATCACCTCGCCGGCCCCCGGCACTGGTACGCCACCAAGGACCGCATCGAGGGATGGCGGGCGGCACTGACGGCGCGCGGCGCCTACGAACCACCCCTGCTGAACGGTGACTGGTCCGCGGCCTCCGGGTACGCCGCCGGTCGTGAGCTGGCCGCGGACCGGTCCGTGACCGCGGTGTTCGCGGCGGGCGACGAGATGGCCATCGGCCTGATCCACGCCATGCGGGAAGCCGGACGTCGCGTACCGGAGGACATCAGCGTCGTCGGCTTCGACGGCAACCCCGTCTTCGCCTACGTCTCCCCTCCTCTGACCACCGTCCGTCAGCCCTTCGACGCCGCGGCGGAGGAAGGAATCCGCCTCCTGGTGCACGCCATCGAGAAACCCGACACCGCCCCGTCCCCGGCGAGTGACCCACCCGTCGAACTCGTCGTCCGCGGCTCGACGGCGCCTCCGCCGCCCCGTCAGGCCTGAACACCTCTGCCCGAATCTGACACCCGTCACCCGGGCGCCGTGCCCACCGGACATCCGGCGCTCTCCGGCACTTCGTGCTGCTCTCCGGCACTTCGTGCTGCTCTCCGGCACCGCCCGCTGCTCTCTGAGAGAGCCGGCCCGTATCCCCCCTTCCCCTCTCCCCTTCCCCTCTCCCCTCTCCGCTTCCCCTTTCGCAACCCTGGAGCCGCACATGTCCCCCGCACAGCCAGGCGCCAGACCCGGCGCCGCCCCGCGTTCCCGTCCCCTCTTCTTCCTCACGTCGTTGCTCGCCCTGCTCGCCGCGGTGGCGACGCTGGTTCTGCCGACCGCGGGCAGGGCGGAGGCCCTCGCCCGTCCGTCGCAGACGATGTACACCCCGCCGTCGAATGCCCCCTCACCCGGGTCGTTCTACCCCCGGGCGCTGCGTCTGGAGCACAACGGCTCGGCCAACGGCACCATGCTGGCGACGTTCGAGCAGTACACCTCCGGCACCCCGGTCTTCCCGATCTACCGCAGCACCGACAACGGCAACTCCTGGACGAAGATCTCGGACGTCGTCGACACCCAGAACGGCTGGGGCATGCGGTGGGAACCCCAGTTGTTCGAACTGCCCACCGCGATGGGCGACTTCCCGGCCGGGACCATCCTGGCCGCCGGTGACTCGGTGCCCGGCGACCGGTCGGCGTCCAAGATCGACCTGTATGCCAGCACCGACCGCGGGCAGACCTGGAGCTTCGTCACCAACATCGCCACCGGCGGCCCGGCGTTCTCCACCAACGGCTACACCCCCGTCTGGGAGCCGTTCTTCCTCAGCAACGGAAACCGGCTCATCGTCTACTACTCCGACCAGCGCGACACCGCCCACGGCCAGAAGATCGTGCACCAGGTGTCCACCGGCCTCCGCACCTGGGGTCCGGTCGTGGACGACGTGGCGATGCCGAACTATCCGGACCGCCCCGGCATGCCGGTGGTCACCCGGCTGCCCAACGGCACCTATGTGATGACCCACGAGTACTGCGGCGCACCCGAGGGCGGCTGCTCGGTCTACTACCACCTCTCCTCCGACCCCGAGGCGTTCGCCTCCGCCCCCGGGCGGGTACTGCGGGCGACCGACGGCACCATCCCCAGCGGGGCGCCGTACGTCACCTGGCTGCCCACCGGCGGCCCGAACGGCACCCTCGTCGTCAGCGGGGAATCCCAGGACGACCTGTTCGTCAACACCGACAACGGCGCCGCGGACGCCTGGACCAGGATCCGCTCCAATGTCGCCGGCGGCTACAGCCGGGGCCTGCTCCCGCTGTCCGACGGCCACAGCCTGCTGGTGCTCAGCGGGGGACGCGCCCGAAGCTCCGGCGTCAACCCGGTGACCTACAGCACCGTCGACCTGGGTGGCGGCATCTCGGACGGCGCCGTCTACACGCTGTCCAACGCGAACAGCAACCTGAAGCTCGCCATCACGGGCGGCTCCACCGCCAACGGCACCTTCGCCACCCAGCAGAACGCCGACAACGCCACCGACCAGCAGTGGCGCTTCGCGCAGCAGCCTTCCGGCTACTTCAAGATCTTCGCCGTCGCCACCGGCAAGGTCCTCGGCGTGGAGAACCAGTCCACCGCGGACGGCGCGAAGATCCTCCAGTGGGACGACAACAACACCCTCGACCACGAGTGGGCCGTCGCCCCCAGTCCGGCGGGTGGCTACACCCTCACCAACCGCGTCACCGGCAAGTACCTGGAGATCCCGGGCGCCTCCACCGCCCCCGGCACCGCCGCCGGTCAGTGGAGCGGCACCGGCTGCGCCTGCCAGCGCTGGAGCTTCACCCAGGTCGCCCTGCCGCCGCTGGGCACCGGACAGTACGTCCTCGTCAACAAGAACAGCGGCAAGAACCTCGACATCCCCAAGGACTCCACCTCCGCCGGTACGGCCGCCGACCAGTGGCAGAACTCGGCCTGCTTCTGCCAGCTGTTCACCTTCCAGTCCGCGGGCGGCGGAGCCTGGACCGTCAAGGGCGTCAGCAGCAACCTCGGCCTGGACATCGGGAGCGGCTCCACCGCCGCGGGAGCGGCCGTCGTCCAGAACACGCCGTCGACCGCCACCTCGCAGAAGTGGACGCTCACCGACGCGGGCAACGGCTACTACAAGCTCAGGAACGTCAACAGCGGCCTCGACGTCGCCGTCGCCCAGTCCTCCACCTCCAATGGCGCATCCGTCATCCAGTGGAACGACCTGAACATCGACGACCAGCTCTGGAAGATCGTCCGCGTCAACTGACCACCCAGGAGACAGACCACCGGACGCCGGGCCCGCCGACCAGAAGTCGGCGGGCCCGGCCCGTCTCGCCGACCCGACGCTCCGCGATCGCGTCCCCGGCCACCCCCACCCAGCGGGTGAAGACTGAGCCGCCCTCCACCGTGCGGGGCATACATGAGGGCCCCGGCCGTATCCGGCCGAGTCGGCGGACATGACGCGCTGGAGGCGAGTGATGAACGAAAGAGCCGGTGAGGCCGGCGGCACGGTCCACAAGGTCCCGGTCCTGATCGTCGGCGGCTCCCTGGTGGGGCTGTCGACCTCCCTGTTCCTGGGCCGACTGGGGGTACGGCACACCCTCGTGGAGCGCCATGCCGGCACCTCCATCCACCCCCGGGGGCGGGGCAACAACGTACGCACCATGGAGCTGTACCGCGTGGCCGGCATCGAGCCGGCGATCCAGCAGGCCGCGGCGACGCTGGCCGACAACCACGGCATCCTGCAGACGCCCACCCTGGTCGGTGACGCGGGCGAGTGGCTGTTCCGTGAGATCGATCCGGGCGGCGGACTGGCCCGGTTCAGCCCGAGCGCATGGTGTCTGTGCAGCCAGAACGACTTGGAGCCGGTCCTCCTCGACCGTGCCGCGACGCTCGGCGGCGACCTGCGGTTCTCCACCGAGATGATGTCGTTCGACAGCGATCCCACCGGTGTCACCGCGATCGTCAAGAGCCGGGAGACCGGTGAGCACACCACCATCCGCGCGGACTACCTGGTCGCTGCCGACGGCCCTCGCAGCCCCGTGCGGGAGCAGCTCGGCATCGGTCAGTCCGGCCCCGGCGACCTGTTCCACAACGTCAGCATCACCTTCCGCTCCCGCCGTCTGGCCGATGTGGTGGGCGACCGCCGTTTCATCGTCTGCTACCTGACCAGCCCGGACGCGGACGGCGCCCTGCTGCCGGTGGACAACCGTGAGAACTGGGTCTTCCACGCCCCCTGGCACCCCGAACACGGCGAGAGCATCGAGGAGTTCACCGACCAGCGCTGCGCCGACCACATCCGCCGGGCGGTCGGCGACGCGGACCTCGACGTGGAGATCACCGGCAAGGCTCGCTGGCACGCCGCGCAACGCGTCGCGCGGTCCTACCGGTCGGGCCGCGTCCTGCTGGCCGGGGACTCGGCCCACGAGATGTCCCCCACCGGCGCCTTCGGCTCCAACACCGGTATCCAGGACGCGCACAACCTCGCCTGGAAGCTGGCCGCGGTGCTCGACGGCTGGGCGGGTGAGGGGCTGCTGGACACCTACGACGCCGAACGCCGTCCGGTCGCGGAGGCGACCACCGCCCGTGCGGCCGCCCGGTCCGCCGAGCACAGCCACCCCGGCTTCGCCCCACCTCCCGCGGCCGGTGGCGGCGGGCCACAGCGCGGCATCCTCAACGTGGCCCTCGGCTACCGCTACCCGAACGGTGCCGTGGTGGGCACCGATCCCGCGGCCGCGGTGGTCCCGGAGAAACTCGCCCTGACCGGGGAACCCGGCAGCCGGGCGCCCCACCTGTGGGTACGGCACCGGGGCGAGCGGATCTCCACCCTCGACCTCTACGAACGGTCCCTGGTCCTGCTCAGCGACGCCGGTGAGCCGAACGGGTGGCACGAGTCCGCCATTCGGCTCGCGAAGCAGATGTCCGTCCCGCTCACCTCGTACCGGGTGGGGGCAGGAGCCGACGTCGAGCCGGCGACCGAGGACGGCGCGGACTGGCTGGAACGTCACGGCATCTCACCCGGGGGCGCCGTGCTCGTCCGGCCCGACGGGTTCGTCGCGTGGCGATCGCCGGGTGCGGTCCCGGACGCCGAGTCGACGCTGCGTCAAGTCCTGACGACCGTTCTGGCACTGACCTGACCTGCTCTCACCGACCTGCCCCGGTAGGACGCGTCGGCCGGCGGCCTTGGCTGTCGGCCGACGCGCCCGGTGGGAAGCGGCGGCGAGGCGGGTCGTCCGGGCCCCGGGCGGGTCACCCACGTAGTCCATACGAATCGCGCGCCGGTGGGGACCGGCACAGGATCGAATCACGCTCGCTGCGGATCACCGCGACCGGGGTTCGCATTCCCTCCCGCGAAGGAGATGTGCCCAGGATGACCACCACGTCTGTCCCCGCTTCATCACCGCTGTCGCCGCAGGGGGCACAGCGTGTGTCCCAGTCCGTGTTCGACGGCTCACGTCTCCGGGTCGTCCTGCTGGTGGACGTCCACGACGGTGCCCAGCGGCAGTTCCTGGAGGCGTACGAGCAGCTCTGCAACCAGGTCGCGTCCGTGCCCGGTCATGTCAGCGACCAGCTGTGCCAGTCGATCGAGAACCCCTCCCAGTGGCTCATCACCAGCGAGTGGGAGAGCGCGCCCCCCTTCCTCACCTGGGTGAACAGCGAGGAGCACGTGCGGATGGTGGAGCCGCTGCACAGCTGTGTCCGGGACACCAGGTCGCTTCGCTTCCATGTCGTCCGCGAGACCGGCGGCCCCGCCGCGGACGCCCGGGCCGGTGAACGCAGTCTCCAGGCGTCACCGCGGATCGGTGACGGCCTGATCCGTCACGCGCTCACCTTCACGGTCAAGCCGGGCAAGGAGGCGACCGTCGCGAAGATCCTCTCCGACTACGCCTCCCCCCAGCCGCAGGTCGACGACACCACCCGGCTGTGCCGCACCTCGCTGTTCATGCACGGCAACCGGGTGGTGCGGGCCATCGAGGTGCGGGGCGACCTGCTCGCGGCGCTGCGCCACGTCGCCCGGCAGCCCGAGGTACGGGCCGTCGAGGAGGCCATCAACCCCTATCTGGAGCAGGACCGGGACCTCAACGATCCGGAGTCCGCGCGGGTCTTCTTCACCCGGGCGGCGCTGCCCGCCGTCCACCATGTGACGGCGGAGCAGGACGACCCGGCGGCGGAACGGCACGCGTTGCACTACCCCGCCCGGCCCGGCCGCGGCCTGCGGCTGGCCGAACTGCTCGCGCAGCGGGACGAGGCAGCCGCGGGCGATCCGCGCAGCCCGGTCCTGCGCAGCACGATCTTCCAGCGCGACGACGTCGTGGTACGGCTGGTCGACGTGCGCGGCGGACTCGACGCCGGTGACCCCGAGCTGCTCCTGGGCCTCCCGGACCCCGAGCAGGTCGCCGAGCTGACCACGTTCCTGGACGACGCCACCGGCGCGGCCGCTTCCGCACCGGGCGAAGGTGACCTGCGGCGGCTGCTCAAGCTCGCCCGCATGGAACTCGTCACCGACCGCCGTTCACCCGACGCCTGATCCGTCCGGCCCGCGCACGCGGCGGCCACGGCCCCCTGTCGACACAGCACACGATCGGAGCAACGTCGTGACCAAACCCCGTCCCAGAATCGTGGATCTCCGCGAGGTGGAGCCCAACACCCGGCGTGGCGGCGATCTGCGCCCCATGCTCACTCCCAACACCGTCGGCTCCACCAGCGGCTTCATGGGCGTGGCCATCGTGCAGCCCGGCGACCGCATCGCCGAGCACTACCACCCCTACTCCGAGGAGTTCATCTACGTCGTCTGCGGCCAGTTGGAGGTCGACCTGGACGGCGAGCCCCACCCGCTGCAACCCGAGCAGGGGCTGATGATCCCCGCCCACATGCGCCACCGCTTCCGCAACGTCGGCAACGTGGAGGCCCGTCTCGTCTTCCACCTGGGCCCGCTGGCTCCGAGCCCGCCGCTCGGCCACGTCGACACCGAGGAGACCGACGCCGCCCCGGCACGGGTGGAGGAAGTTCCCGCGGGCGCCGGCCGGGCGGCCGAACGACGTCAGGTCCGGTCATGACCAGGCGGGTGGCGGTCACCGGCATAGGCATCGTCGCCCCGGGAGGCGTCGGGGTACCGGCGTTCTGGGATCTGCTCTCCCAGGGGCGCACCGCGACGCGCGGCATCACCTTCTTCGACCCGAGCGGTCTGCGTTCACGGATCGCCGCCGAGTGCGACTTCGACCCGGCGGCCTGTGGCCTGGAGCCGGAACAGATCGCCCGGTGCGACCGGTACATCCAGTTCGCCCTGGTCGCCGGGGAGGAGGCGGTACGGGACTCCGGTCTCGACCTCGGCCGCGAGGACCCGTGGCGCGTCGGGGTGTCCCTGGGCACCGCGGTCGGCGGCACCACCCGCCTGGAGTCCGACTACGTCCTGGTCAGCAGCGGCGGACAGCGGTGGGACGTGGACCACCGGGAGGCCAGGCCGCACCTGCACCGCGCGTTCTCGCCCAGCACCCTCGCCTCGACGGTGGCGGAACGGTTCGAGGCGCGCGGACCGGTGCAGACCGTCTCCACGGGCTGCACGTCGGGGCTCGACGCGGTCGGGTACGCCTTCCACACGATCGAGGAGGGCAGGGCCGACGTCTGCATAGCCGGCGCCTCGGACTCGCCCATCTCACCGATCACCATGGCCTGCTTCGACGCGATCAAGGCCACGTCCCCCAACAACGACGACCCCGCCCATGCCTCGCGCCCGTTCGACGCCGACCGCAACGGGTTCGTCATGGGCGAGGGCGGCGCCGTACTGGTCCTGGAGGAACTCGAACACGCCCGGGCCCGCGGCGCTCACGTGTACTGCGAACTCAGCGGCTACGCGACCTTCGGCAACGCCTACCACATGACCGGTCTGACCAGCGAGGGCCTGGAGATGGCCCGGGCCATCAAGGACGCCCTCGACCACGCCCGACTCGACGGCACGGCGATCGACTACGTCAACGCGCACGGGTCGGGCACCCAGCAGAACGACCGTCACGAGACCGCCGCGGTGAAGCTGGCCCTGGGGCAGCACGCGTACGACACGCCCATGAGCTCCATCAAGTCCATGGTGGGGCACTCGCTCGGCGCGATCGGCGCGATCGAGGTCGTCGCCTGTGTGCTGGCCCTGGCCCACCAGGTGGTACCGCCCACCGCGAACTACGAGACACCGGACCCCGAGTGCGATCTGGACTACGTCCCACGCGTCGCTCGCGAACGGAGACTGAACGGCGTGCTCTCCGTGGGCAGCGGGTTCGGCGGATTCCAGTCCGCGGTGGTCCTGACCCGGCCGAGGGAGAGGACACCATGAGCGAACCGCATGCACGGCGCGCCGCCGTCACCGGAATCGGCGTGGTCGCGCCCAACGGAACCAGCACCGAGTCCTTCTGGAAGTCCACCCAGGCAGGTATCAGCGTCCTCGACCGGGTCACTCGCGAGGGCTGCGAGCACCTGCCGCTGCGGGTGGCGGGCGAGGTCCGCGACTTCGAGCCGTCGGCGGCGGTCGAGGAGCGCTTTCTCGTCCAGACCGACCGGTTCACGCACTTCGGGATGGCCGCGGCGGACCTCGCGCTGGAAGACGCCCGCCTCGGCCAGGCCGACACCTGCGAGGAACCGTTCTCGGTGGGCGTGATCACCGCGGCCGGTTCCGGCGGCGGTGAGTTCGGGCAGCGGGAACTGCAGCAACTGTGGGGCAAGGGCCCGCGCTTCGTCGGTCCGTACCAGTCCATCGCCTGGTTCTACGCCGCCAGCACCGGCCAGATCTCCATCCGCCGCGGGTTCAAGGGCCCCTGCGGGGTGATCGCCTCCGACGAGGCCGGCGGCCTGGACGCCGTCGCGCACGCGGCGCGGGCCGTGCGGCGGGGCACCGATGTGATCATGGCGGGCGCGACCGAGGCGCCGCTCGCCCCCTACTCCGTGGTCTGCCAGCTGGGCTACGAGGAGCTGAGCACCGCCGACGAACCGACGCGCGCCTACCGCCCGTTCACCGACGGAGCGTGCGGTTTCGTGCCCGCCGAGGGCGGCGCCATGCTGGTCGTGGAGGCGGAGTCCTCGGCCCGGGAGCGGGGCGCGCGGGTGCGCGCCACCGTCGCCGGTCATGCGGCCACGTTCACCGGCGCCTCCCGTTGGGAGCAGTCCCGCGAGGGGCTCGCCCAGGCCATCCGCGGTGCCCTGGACGAGGCCGGCTGCGCCCCCGAGGAGATCGACGTGGTCTTCGCGGACGCGCTGGGTGTACCGGAGGCGGACCGTGCCGAGGCGCTGGCGATCGCCGACGCCCTCGGCGCGCACGGTGGGCGGGTGCCGGTCACCGCGCCGAAGACCGGCATCGGCCGCGGCTACTGCGCGGCGCCGGTGCTGGACGTCGCGGCGGCGGTGCTCGCGATGGAGCACGGCCTGATCCCCCCTACCCCCAACGTCTTCGACATCTGCCATGACCTCGACCTCGTGACCACCCGCGCCCGTGTCGCCGAGACGCGCACGGCGCTGGTCCTGAGCCGGGGCCTCATGGGGTCGAACTCGGCGTTGGTGTTGCGGCACGGCGCGGCCGCCGCCTCGTGCTGAGGCGACCCGATGCGACAAAGGAGAAGAACCGCATGAGTGAACACATCACCGTGGAAGAGCTGTCCGAGCTCATGAAGAAGTGCGCCGGGGTCACCGTCGCCCCGCAGGAGCTCAAGGAGCAGACCGAGGCCGGCTTCGACACTCTCGGCGTCGACTCGCTGGGTCTGCTCGGCATCGTGGGCGAGCTGGAGAACCGGTACGGCACACCGATGCCGCCGGACGCGGAGCGCTGCAAGACGCCCCGGCAGTTCCTCGACCAGGTCAACGGTGCCCTGATGACGGCGGGAGCCTGACATGGCCGGACACACGCAGAACGAGATCACTATCGCCGCGCCCCTGGACCTGGTCTGGGACATGACCAACGACCTGGCGAACTGGCCCCAGTTGTTCAGCGAGTACGCCTCCGTCGAGATCCTGAACCGGGAGGGGAAACGGACCACCTTCCGGCTGACCATGCACCCGGACGAGAACGGCACCGTGTGGAGCTGGGTCTCGGAGCGGGAGCCGGACCGCGAGAAGCTCAGTGTCCGGGCCCGCCGGGTCGAGACGGGACCGTTCGACCACATGGACATCCACTGGAAGTACGAGGAGGTTCCCGCCGGCACCCGGATGGTGTGGACCCAGGACTTCGCGATGAAGCCCGAGGCGCCGGTCGACGACGACTGGATGACCGACAACATCAACCGGAACTCCAAGGTCCAGATGGCCCTGATCCGGGACAAGATCGAGAAGGCTGCCGCCGGGCACGAGCCCGCGTCGGTCCTGGCCGACTGAGCGGAGAGGACGGATCCCATGCACCAGGCTCTGATCGTCGCTCGGATGGCTCCGGGCTCGGCTCCCGACATCGCCAAGGTGTTCGCGGAGTCGGACCGGGGAGAGCTGCCGCACCTCGTCGGTGTGGTCCGGCGCAGCCTCTTCCAGTTCGGCGATGTGTACATGCACCTGGTCGAGTCCGAGAGCGAGCCCGGCCCGGCCATCGCCAAGGTCACCGGGCATCCCGCGTTCCGGGACGTCAGTGAGCGCCTGTCGGCGTACGTCAGCGCGTACGACCCCGAGACGTGGCGGTCCCCGAAGGACGCCATGGCGCAGCGCTTCTACCTCTGGGAGCGTGACCCGGCCGGCTGACCCGACCGACCACGAACGGCCGCCGGGCCCGCGACGCTGCGGGCCCGGCGGCCGTCTGTCCGCGGGGCGGACGGGTCACTCGGGGACGTGGCAGTCGAACGCGTGCAGGTACGGGTTGACCGGCCGGATGTCGTCGATGACCAGGCCCGCGTCGGTCAGTCGGTCGACCATGCTCTGGGTGGTGTGCTTCGCCCCTCCGACGTTGAGGAGCAGCAGCAGGTCCATGGCGGTGCTGAACCGCATGGAGGGCGTGTCGTCCACGAGGTTCTCGATGACCACGATCCGCGTGCCGGGCCCGCCCGCCTCGATGACGTTGCGCAGGGTCCGGGCCGTGCTGTCGTCGTCCCACTCCAGGATGTTCTTGATGATGTAGACGTCGGCCTTGACCGGGACACTCACGCGCACGTCGCCGGGCACGATACGGGCACGGGGCGCGAGGTCGCCCTCACGCAGCCGTGGCACGGCGTTGTCGATCACGCGCGGCAGATCGAGCAGGCTGCCGTGCATCGAGGGGTACTTGTCCAGCAGGCTCGCCACCACGTGACCCTGGCCGCCGCCGATGTCCGCGACCGAGGTGCTCCCCGACAGGTCGAGGAGAGCCGCGACGTCCCGCGCCGACTGCTCGCTGGAGGTCGTCATGGCGCGGTTGAAGACCGTGGCCGACTCGGGGGCGTCCTCGTTGAGGTAGGTGAAGAACTCCTTGCCGTACAGGTCCTCGACCACGTTGTGGTCGGTGCGCACCGCCTCGTCCAGCTTCGGCCACGCGTCCCAGGTCCACGGCTCGGTGCACCACAGGGTGATGTTGCGCAGGCTGTTCGGGTCGTCCTCGCGCAGCAGCCGGGACATGTCGGTGTGCGCGAACGTCCCGTCCGGCTTTTCGGCGAAGACTCCGTAGCAGGACAAGGCCCGCAACAGCCGTCGCAGCGGCCGGGCTTCGGTCTTCACCGCGGCCGCCAGGTCCGCCACGGTCATGGGGCTGTCTCCGAGGGCGTCGGCGATTCCCAGCCGGGCCCCCGCGCGCAGGGCGGCGGCACACGCCGCCCCGAACGCGAGCTCCCTCAGTCGCATGGACGGCGGTGGGGCAGTCTCAGCGGTCGTCATGTGCCGCCTTCCTTCCTTCTTGGGTCCACGGAGGGTGACGGTCGGCGGGTCAGCACAGGCCGGCGGGCCGGGACGCCAGGCAAGTGTTGCCTTCGAAGACGTTGTCCTTGCCGGTGTCCGCGTTGACGAGGTCCGCCGGGGAGTTGCCCTCCAGCTTGTTGTCGCTGATCCGGTTCCGCTCGCTGGTGGTACCGACGAAGCTCTTGAACAGCACGATGCCGCCGGACAGCGCGGAGGTGCCGACGTTCTCCGTGATCACGTTCCGTGTCACGAGGCTGTCCTCGGCTCCGGTCAGGACGATGCCCGAGCCCTGCAGGGCGTCCAGCCGTTCGGTCTTCGGGCAGGACTTGTTGTTGCGCGCGATGCGGTTGTCGCTCACGGTCACGAAGCCGGCCCTCGGCTTGTTCTCGTCCCCGACGACGAACACCGCCGCGCAGTTGCCGGTGAGGTGGTTGAACGCGATGGTGAGGTTGCGCAGACGCCGGACGGTCACGCCGATCCGGTTGCCCTCCAGCCGGTTGTGTTCGACCACTGTCCCCTGGGTGTCCGTCGCGCCCTGCTCCTCCTTGACCGTGTTGGCGAGGAACAGACCCGCGTCGCCGTTGTCCTTGGCGGTGTTGTGCCGGAACACACCGCGGACCGACTGCTCCTGGGCGATGCCCCACACCCCGTTCTTCACCGCCGTCACGTCCCGCACGGTCAGCCCGTCCGTCCCCATGGCGAACACCCCGGTCCCGGTGAAGCCGGACACGGTCAGCGAGGTGACGGTGACGCCCTCGACGTTGCGGTCCTTCGTGCCGATCACGCAGATGCCGTTGCCGTTCTGGGCACAGCTGTTGGCGGACTTGTCCGTGCCGGGTTCGATCACCGTGCTCGGGCCGGTGCCGCGCAGGGTCAGGCCGGGCGTGGTCACCTTGACGCTCTCGTGGTAGGTGCCGGGCTTCACGAGGACGGTGTCACCGGATCGGGCGATGTCCACGGCTTTCTGGATGGACTCCCCCGGGCTGACCACGTGGGTCGCATGGGCGGGGACCGGCGGGGCGGCCCCGAGCCCCGCGCCGACGACCGCTACGGCACACGCCAAGTACGAAAGGCTTTTTGTATTCATATTCCGGACATTAAGCCCGATTCGCCCGCGGGCTACCCGGATCGGCCATCCGGCGGCGTGTCATGTGCGGGGGCGTCATGCGCGGGGCCGCGGCGGCCGGACAACGGGACGAGGCCGGCTGGGCGCCGTTCGCGCCCAGCCGGCCTCGTCCCGTCGCGTCACGGGATGTCGACGGGACCGGTCAGTCCGTGCCGAACTCCATCGCGGCCCGGTCCAGCAGCACGTCCTCGTCGGAGACCTCGCCGCGGGAGGCGATGGCCTCGGCGCCGCCCTCCGGCATCTGAGGCATGGTGCCGATCAGTCCGGTCGCCGCGGCCTGGGCGGCGCCGATGGCGGGGCTTCCGGTGCCGATCAGACCGAGCCCGGCGTACTGCTCCAGCTTGGCGCGCGAGTCGGCGATGTCGAGGTTGCGCATGGTGAGCTGGCCGATGCGGTCCACCGGGCCGAACGCCGAGTCCTCGGTGCGCTCCATGGACAGCTTGTCCGGGTGGTAGCTGAACGCCGGGCCCGTGGTGTCGAGGATCGAGTAGTCCTCACCGCGCCGCAGCCGCAGCGTCACTTCACCGGTGACGGCCGCGCCGACCCAGCGCTGCAGCGACTCGCGCACCATCAGGGCCTGCGGGTCCAGCCAGCGGCCCTCGTACATCAGCCGGCCGAGGCGCCGGCCCTCGTTGTAGTACTGGGCGATGGTGTCCTCGTTGTGGATCGCGTTGACCAGGCGCTCGTACGCCGTGTGCAGCAGGGCCATGCCGGGCGCCTCGTAGATGCCGCGGCTCTTGGCCTCGATGATCCGGTTCTCGATCTGGTCCGACATGCCCATGCCGTGACGGCCGCCGATGGCGTTGGCCTCCATCACCAGATCGACGGGGGAGGCGAAGTCCTTGCCGTTGATCGTCACCGGGCGGCCCTGGTCGAAGCCGATCGTCACGTCCTCGGTGGCGATCTCGACCTCGGGGTCCCAGAACCGCACGCCCATGATCGGCTGCACGGTCTCGACGCCCGTGTCGAGGTGCTCCAGGGTCTTGGCCTCGTGGGTGGCGCCCCAGATGTTGGCGTCGGTGGAGTACGCCTTCTCCGTGCTGTCGCGGTACGGCAGCTCGTGGGCGACGAGCCACTCCGACATTTCCTTGCGGCCGCCGAGCTCGGTCACGAAGTCCGCGTCCAGCCAGGGCTTGTAGATCCGCAGATGGGGGTTGGCGAGCAGGCCGTACCGGTAGAACCGCTCGATGTCGTTGCCCTTGAAGGTCGAGCCGTCGCCCCAGATCTGGACGTTGTCCTCGAGCATCGCCCGGACCAGCAGGGTGCCGGTGACGGCCCGGCCGAGCGGCGTGGTGTTGAAGTAGGCACGCCCGCCCGAGCGAATGTGGAACGCCCCGCAGGTGAGCGCTGCCAGGCCCTCCTCGACCAGCGCCGCGCGGCAGTCGACCAGGCGCGCGATCTCAGCGCCGTAGGTCTTCGCGCGGCCGGGCACCGAGGCGATGTCGGGCTCGTCGTACTGGCCGATGTCGGCGGTGTAGGTGCACGGGACGGCGCCCTTGTCGCGCATCCACGCGACCGCGACGGAGGTGTCGAGACCGCCGGAGAAGGCGATGCCGACGCGCTCGCCGGCGGGAAGGGAGGTGAGGACCTTGGACATAGGAAGAGTATGCATGATCTCGCATGATCATGCAAAGGTCCGATTTCAGGTGTTCGAGACCCGGGATCCGGCCCGCAGGGCCTGGGAGGAGTGGAACCGGGAGCGGTCGTACCGCGTGAGTGAGATCCGCGGCGTGGGCGCGGTGGCGAGCTGGGTCGAGACGACCGAGGTGCGAGGGCCGCTGGTGACCTTCCGGTGGACTTACGTCTTCGCGGCGGACGGCCACGTGCTGACGTCGGAGTCGACGTTGCGTTTCCGGGAGCGGCGGGAGGTTGAGGCGGACCTGGTCGCCGCGGGGTACACGGTGGACGACGTGCGCGGCGCCCCCGACCGTCCCGGCCGGGAGTTCGTCTTCCTCGCCCGCCGGGCGGCGGCCGGGCCGATGTGACGCCGGGCGCGGGGCAGGCGGGCGGCCCGCTCCGGTCCGGACGTCGGCACCCGGCGCGGCCGACGAGAGCCCGCGTGCGCACCGTCACTGATACCGGATGACCGGCGGCCGTCGCACCCCTCCGAGCGGCCATGTTGTGCAATGCGAAATTTAGTGTTGCAGACGTGGTGTCGCACCGCGCGCACCTCCTACGTTGCCGTCTCAACAGAACGGTCCTCATCGGGCAAAGCGCCCCCCACCGGCCGGAACACCCCTGCTCCGGCGCGCGGGCCTCACGAATGACCGCTCCCCAACTCACCGACCCTCGGGCCCACTCGGTCCGGCCCGGGGTCTCCCGATCGAACTGAGGAGCTTCCATGAACGCAGGTTCTGTACGCGGTGCGGTGGCAGTCGCGGCCTCCCTGTGTGCGCTGGCCGGTATCAGCGCGTGCGACGTCCAGTCCGACAGCTCCACCGCCAAGACCGGCGCGAGTGCCTCCGCGGTGGCCGCCAAGGGCCTCCGGGTCGGCTGGTCGACCATCTACCTGACCCCGTCATGGATGCAGCAGACCCTGAAGATGATGGAAGGCGACGTCAGCGAGCTGAAGTCGGCCGGCAAGGTGAGCGCGTTCAAGACCTTCAACGCCAACGGCGACACCTCGCAGCAGATCGCGCAGATCCGCGCCATGATCCAGCAGAAGTACGACGTGATCATCGTCGACGCCGGCTCCTCCACGGCGCTGAACCCGGCGCTCGAACAGGCGGTCGCGGCCGGCATCACCGTGGTGGGCTTCGACTCCCTGCCGACCAGCACGAAGGTCATCAGAGTGGGCACCGACCAGAAGGCGTGGGGCTCGATGATGGCCACCTGGCTGGCGGACAAGCTCAAGGGCAAGGGCAGCGTCATCGCCATGAACGGCCCGGCCGGCGTGGCCGTCAGCGAGGACCGCTGGGCCGGTGCGGCGGCGGTCTTCAAGAAGTATCCGAACATCAAGATCGTCAGCAATGTGCACAGCGAGTACAACCTCGCCCCGGCCGCCCAGGCCTTCGCCTCCGCCTACTCCGCGCACCCGGACATCGACGGTGTCTTCTCACAGGGCGGCGCACTGTCCGCGGCCGCGCTGCAGACCCTGGTCAAGCAGGACAAGAAGCTCGTTCCCGTCACCGGTGAGAACTACAACGGCTTCCTGAAGATGTGGCGGTCCCACCAGAAGGACGGCTTCTCCTCGCTCGCCACCGCCCAGCCCAACTACCTCGGGGTCATCGCCCTGGAGGCGGCGGTCGCCAAGCGGGAGGGCGTGGCCGTCCCGCAGGACATCACCGTCCCGCTCCCCGAGATCAACGACAAGAACCTGGCCGACTACGTGAAGACCGACCAGCCGGACGACTCGTACCCGATCAACGACCTGCCGCAGTCCGAGATCGACAAGCTCATCGGAAAGTGACCATGGCGCCGTTGCTGAGCGTGGAAGAGCTGTCCAAGTCGTTCGCCGGGAACCAGGTGTTGCGGGAGGTGAGCTTCACCGTCGAGCCCGGAGAGGTACTGGCGCTCGTCGGTGAGAACGGGGCCGGCAAGTCCACCGTGCTCTCCCTCGTCACCGGGCTGCTGACGCCCGACTCCGGCCGGGTCGTCCACGACGGCGCTCCCGTCACCCGGGCGTGGTCTCCCCACCGCGCCCGGGCCGCCGGGATCTGCTCCGTCCACCAGGAGTTGAGCCTCAACCCGCACCAGAGCGTCGCGGAGAACATCTTCCTCGGCGACTGGCCAAGCCGGCGCGGTCTGGTGCGGGCCCGCGACCTCGCGGCGCGGGCCCTGCCCCTGCTGGAGCGGGTCGGCCTGGACGTCGACCCGCGCACCCGGGCCGGTCGCCTGCCGCTCGGCCGTCAGCAACTGGTCGAACTGGCCAAGGCGCTGGCCGGAGAACCGCGCCTGCTGATCCTGGACGAGGCGACCTCGGCACTCGACGAGGAACAGGTCGACGCCGTCTTCCGGGTCGTGCGGGACCTGCGCGGACGCGGTGGGTCGGTGATTTTCGTCAGCCACCGCATGGCCGAACTCTTCGCCGTGAGCGACCGGTTGACCGTACTGAAGGACGGGGCGGTGATGGCGACACGGGAACGGGAGCGGACCGACCACGACGACATCGTGCGGCTGATGGTGGGGCGTGAACTGTCGGATCTCTTCCCGCCGAAGGCGACCGGTCCCACCGGTGAGCCGCTGCTCCGGGCCCGCGGCCTCACCGTCGCCGGCACGTGCTCCGGCGTCGACCTGGACCTGGTGCCCGGACGGATCCTCGGCCTCGGCGGACTGCAGGGCCAGGGCCAGCGCGAGGTGCTGCGCGCCCTGTTCGGCCTGGCCCGCCACACCGGACAGGTCACGCTCGACGGGCGGCCGGTACGGCTGCCGTCCCCCCGTGACGCGATCCGGCACGGCATCGCCTACGTCCCCGAGGACCGCAAGACCGAGGGCGTGCACACCGCGCGCAGCGTCCGCGACAACCTCGCCCTGCCCAGCCTGCGCACCCTCGCCCCCCGGCGTCGCCTCACGACCGTCGACCGGACCGCCGAGACCCGACTGGTCGGAGAACTGATCGAGCGGTTGCGGGTCAAGGCCACCTCCCCGGCGCAGGAGGCCCGTCGCCTGTCGGGCGGCAACCAGCAGAAGGTGGCGCTGGCCAAGTGGCTGCCGACCGGGCCCCGCGTCCTGCTGCTCGCCGAACCGACACGCGGCATCGACATCGGCACCAAACGCGAGATCTACCACCTCCTGCGCCGCCTCGCCCACGACGGCCTGGCCGTGCTGGTCACCTCGGGAGACACCATGGAACTGGTCGGCCTGTGCGACGAGGTCGCGGTGCTGTACGAGGGCACGATCGTGGACCGCCTGACGGGCCCGGCCCTGACGGAGGAACGCCTGGTACGGGCCTCGGTGATGGGCACCGCCACGGACCCGGCGGCGCCCCTGCCGCCGGCCCCGGATCCGGATGGGGAACGGGATCCGGAAGTGGACCCGGGCCCCCTTGTGGACCCGATTGTGGACCCGGCCCCGGTCTCGGACCCGAAGACAGAGCCCGGGAGTGTGGCCCATGCGTGAACGGATCGCCTCGGCCGCCCGGGGAAACACCGACCTCGTGGGACTGCTCGTCCTCCTGCTGGTGGTGCTCGTGGCCTACCAGCACTACGACTCCAGCCTGCTCAGCCCCGCCTCCGTCACCATCCTGTCCGCACAGTTCCTGCCGCTGATCCTGGCCGCCGCGGGACAGACGACCGTGATGCTGCTCGGGGGCATCGACCTCTCGCTGGGGGCCGTACTCGGGCTCGCCATGGCCGTGTTCGCCACCTACGACGCGCACGGCGCGGGCGGGGTCGTGACCGCCGCCGTCGCCGCCCTGTGCGCGGCCGTCGCGGCCGGGGCGGCGAACGGGACCCTCGTGGCGTACGCCGGTCTGCCCCCGATCGTCGTGACGCTCGCCGCGTCATTCCTGTGGAGCGGCGTCACCCTGATCGTCCTGCCGCAGCCCGGGGGGCACGTCCCGGGCGGGCTGGTGAACGCGTACAACAACGGGTGGAACGGCCTCGCGGTACCCGCACTGGCCGTCGCCCTCGTGCTCGCCGCGTGGAAGGTGCTGCGCACCACCCGACACGGGCTCGCCCTCTACGCCGTGGGCGGCAACGAACACGGCGCCTACGCCAGCGGTCTGCACACCCGCGGCACGAAGATCGCCGGATACGGACTGGCGGGCGCGTTCACCGGACTCGCCGGGATCGGGCTGGCCGTGCAGACCGGCTCGGCGGATCCGACCATCGGCACGCCGTACACACTCAACTCGATCGCCGCGTGCGTGCTCGGCGGGATCAGCTTCTTCGGCGGGGTCGGCCGGATGCGCGGCACCGTTCTGGGCGCGCTGGTCATCGGCCTGCTCACCAACCTGCTGCTGTTCACCGGGATATCGCCCTTCTACCAGCTCATCGTGCAAGGAGTGATCCTCGTGGCGGCACTGGCCCTGAAGACGTACCTCACCAGGGAGGCGGCCGTATGAGCGGCGTGACGGGCACGATCCGCACCGAGGCCATCGCCGCGCTGCGCGGCAGTCGCGCGGCCTGGGCGTTCGGCGTCCTCGGGGTCACCTGGCTCGCGGCGATCCTGTTCGCGGACGGCTTCGACAGCGTCTCCAACGTGCGCTACCTGGTGCAGACGGCGTCGTTCCTGGGCATCGTCGCGGTCGGCCAGACCCTCGTCGTGATCATGAGCGGCATCGACCTGTCGGTGTCCGGCGTGGTCGCCCTGTCCGCGGTCGTCTGTGCCAAGGTCGCCTCCGGCACGGGCGGCGGCGTGAGCGGAATCGTGGCGGCCATGGCGCTCAGCGCGCTGGTGGGCGCCGTGAACGCGGGCGGCGTGGTGTGGCTGCGGGTGCCGCCGATGGTGATGACCCTCGCCACCGGCACCATCCTGTCCGGCGCCCTGCTGGTGTACACCGACGGCTCACCCAGTTCCGCCCACCTGTCCCTGCTGGACTCGCTCGCCAACGGCAAGCTGCTGGGGGTGCCCTGGTCGTTCGTCCTGTGGCTGGTCGTCACGGCCGTCGCCGGCTGGCTGCTGCACCTGTCCCGCACCGGCCGGTACGCGTTCGCACTCGGCGCCGGCGAGGACGCGGCCCGCGCCTCCGGGGTGCCGCTCGGCGCGACGGCGTTCACCGCGTACGTGTCCTGCGCGCTGCTCGCCGGAGTGGCCGGACTGGTACTGCTCGGCTTCACCGGGACCAGCTCGCTGACGATGGGCAACCCGTACCAACTCCTGTCCATCGCCTCCGTCGTGCTCGGCGGCACCTCCATCCTCGGCGGCCGGGGCCACCTCCTCGGCACGGTCGGCGGCGCCCTGCTGCTCACTCTGCTGACCGCGCTGCTGATCTCCTGGAACCTGTCGGAGGGCGTACGCCAGGTCGTCCTCGGCGTACTGATCATCGGCCTGCTCCTCGTCTACGCGAGGGAGCGCAGGACATGACGTCCCCGGCGTCCCGGGACGCGAATGGGGCCGTACGGGACCTCGTGCGCGATCTTGTACGCATCCCCAGCGTGAACCCCCGGGGCGCGCCGGGCGACGGGGGCGAGACGGCGGTGGCCCGTTACGTACGGGACTGGCTGGGCCGGCACGGCGTACGGGCCGAGCTGCACGAGGTGCTGCCGGGGCGGTGCAACGTGGTGGCCGTCGTTCCCGGCCGGGATCCTGCGGCGGTGCTTCTCGAATCGCACCTCGACACGGTCGAGACGGACGGCATGACGGTCCCGTCCCACGACGGCGAGGTCCGCGACGGCCGGCTGTACGGGCGGGGTGCCTGCGACGCCAAGGGGCCGCTCGCCGCGTTCATGCTGGCCGCCGCCGAACTCGCCCGTGGCGGGCCGCCGCCGCTCACGGTCGTGCTGGCCGGGGTCTGCGACGAGGAACACGCCTACCGGGGCGTCCTGCACCTGCTCGGAACGCTGGCCGGCCGCCGTGTCGTCGGCGCGCTGGTCGGCGAGCCCACGGGGCTGGTGCCGGCCACCGCCCACAAGGGCGTGGTGCGCTACACCGTGCGCACCACGGGCCGGGCGGGGCACAGTTCACGGCCCGAGGAGGCGGTCAACGCGATCTCGCTGATGGCCCCCGTCATCGCCCACCTCGCCGCCACCCGCCCCGCCGTGGCGCCGCATCCGCTCCTGGGGCCCGCCACCCGTTCGGTCACCCGGGTCCGCGGCGGCACGGGCCCCAACACCATCCCCGGCAGCTGTGAGGTGGACGTCGACCGCCGTACGCTCCCCGGCGAGGCCCCGGAGGCCGTCTGGCAGCAGGACCACGACGAACTGACCGCCCTGGGCACCGAGGTGGACCCTCCGTTCACGGTCGACCCGGCCCTGGACACCCCGTCCGACGCCCCGGTCGTCACCGCGCTGTGCGACGCCCTCGCCGCCCACGGCCTCCCCCGCGACATCCAGGGCATGCCCTTCGGCACGGACGCCAGCAAGCTGGCCCGGGCCGGGATCCCATCGGTGGTGTTCGGCCCCGGCTCCGTGACGGACGCCCACGCGGCGGCCGAATCGGTGGACCTGGCGGAGGTGGAGCTGGCCGCGCGGATCGTGGTGGCCACGATCCGCGCCACGGGCAGGCGGCTCGACGAGAGGTCACTCCCCGGCGTGGGCATCCCGCCGCAGGAGCGAGCCCGTAGGGACTCCCCCGCGGACGACGCCCCGCCGCGCCCGGCCGGAGCCGCCGAGAACTCGCCGCAGGAACGAGCTCGCCAGGTCCGCACCGCGGACATTCCGCAGCAGGGGCGGCGGCCATGCAGCTGACCGACCACGTCAGTCTCCTCGCCAGCGGCGCGGCCGGTTTCGATCTCAGCGACCCGCTGGACTGTCATGTCTATCTCGTGCGGGGCAGCCGCCGGAGCGTACTCGTCGACGCCGGCGCCGGCCGCTCCGCGCACAGCATCCTGCGGAAGGCGCGCTGCACGGGCCCCGACCCGGACCACCTCCTGCTCACCCATGGCCACGCCGATCACGCGGGCGGGGCAGCCGCCCTCGCCGAGAAACTCCCGGGGCTGCGCGTGCTGGCCGGGGCCGCGGCGGTGCGCTGGATCGCCGAGGGGGACGAGCGGGGTCTCAGCGTGGACAAGGGCAGGGCCGCCGGGGTCTACCCGGACGACTACGCCTTCCGGCCCTGCCCCTGCGTCGAACCCGTCACCGACGGCACCGAGATTGATCTGGGCGCGGGAGTCGTCGTCCGGGCCGTGGCCACCCCCGGCCACGCCGACGGCCACACCTGCTACCACCTGCGGACCCCGGCCTACCAGGCACTCTTCTCCGGAGACTGCGTCTTCACCCAGGGACGCATCTCGTTGCAGAATCTGCATGACTGCCGCGTGCCCGCGTACGCGGACAGTCTGCTGCGGCTGGCCGCGCTCGACGTCGACGCGCTCTTCCCCGGCCACCACGAGGTCTCACTCGCCCGGGCCGGAAGGCACCTGGCCACCGCCCGCGACGCCGTCGCCCGCGGCCTGCTGCCGAGGAGTACGACATGACCGCACCGGTCCGCCGCAACCAGGCCACCTCGCTGCGCCGCGCCCTCACCGTCCTCGAGTACATCCGCGACCACGCCGGCACCGGCCGGGGCATGTCCCTGACCCGGATCGCGGAGGATCTCGGCATCAACAAGAGCACGGTGCTGCGTCTCACCTCACCTCTGGTGGAGTCCGACCTGCTGGTCCGCGACCGCGAGACCGGGTGGTTCCGGCTCGGCCACGGCACCCTGCGGCTCGGCCAGGCCTACCTCTCCTCACTCGACCTGCGGACCGTCGCCGCGGAACCGCTGCGGCTGCTGCAGCACCTGGTGGGCGAGACCTGCCACCTCGTGGTCTGCGAATGGCCGGACGTCGTCTACATCGACAAGGTGGAGAACGAGACCAACGTCCGCATGGGCTCCCGCATCGGCAGCCGCGTCCCCGCCTACCGGACCGCCGTCGGCAAGGCCATCCTCGCCTGGCAGGGCGAGGAGTCGTTCCGTGTCGTGGTGGACGCCGGAATGCCTCCGGTCACCGCGTACACGGTCACCGACGCGGAACGGCTGCGCCTCGAACTGGACCGGGTCCGGCGCCGGGGCTACGCGATCGACGACCGGGAGAACGAACCGGAGGTACGGTGCGTCGCCGCCCCGATCTTCGACCACACCGACGCGCCGGTCGGAGCGCTGAGCGTCTCCGGCCTGACCACCCGGATGACCCCCGCCCGGGTCCGTGAGGTGGGCCCCATGGTCGTCCGCACCGGCATGGAGATCTCCCACGTCCTCGGCTCCTCCCGCGTACGGGACGGCGGCCAGCACAAGGCCGCCGAGCACTGAGCGCCACCAGGACTCCCGCCCCCCGCCCTCTGCCCCCCTGCCCTCTGCCCTCTGTCCTCTGCCCTCTGCCCAGGAAAGCGACAGGATCCCGATGCACCCCAGCCCACCGACGTCCTCGGCGCGCCCGACACCCGCGGCCGCTCCGTCCACGTCCTCCGTCTACGCCTTCGTCGAAGACCTCCACGCGGAGGGCACGGACGTCGTCCTCGACCGGGTCCTCGGCACGTACGGCTGCGACACCCTCACTGTCGCCGCTGCCTACCACCGCGCCCGTGACGTCACCCCGCACGGCCCCGCCCGGGTCACCCTTCGGCACGACGGCACCCACTTCCCGCCGCCGGCCGACCTGTTCGGCCAGGTGCGCCTGAAGCCGCCGGTGCAGGCCGGCGCCGAACGCGAGCCACTGCGCGAACTGCGCCTGCGTACGGCGGAACGCGGCGCCGCCCTGCACGGCTGGACCGTCTTCCTGCACAACACCACGCTGGGCCTCGCCCACCCCGACGTCACCCAGGAGAACTGCTTCGGCGACCGTGCCGCCCCGGCCGACCTGTGCCCCGCCAACCCGGACGTGCGGGCCTACGCCGTCGCGCTCGGCCGTTCCGTGGCCCGGCAGGGAGTGGACGCGGTGGTGTCCGAGTCGCTCCACTTCGGCTCCTTCGGGCACGGCTACCACCACGAACGCAGCTTCGTACCGCTCGGCCCGGTGGAGGAGTTCCTGCTCGGCCTGTGCTTCTGCCCGTCCTGCGTCGAGCGCGCCGACAGCGCGGGGGTGGACTCCGCCGCGGCCCGCACCGCGGCCACCCGCACCGTCGGCCGGCTGCTCGACGGCGGCGACCCGCTGCCGGTCGCCCTGGTCCCCGGGGAACTGGCCGACGCGGCCGGGGAGTCGGTCGCCGCGTACACGCGTACCCGCTTCGACACGGTCACCTCGCTCGCCGCCGCCGTGGCCGACGCCGTGGCGGGCGAGGGCTCCCAGCTGGTCTTCCTCGATCTGACCGGTGCGGTCAAGGGGTACGCCGACGGCCTGCCGACCGGCGCGCTCGCGGCCGAAGAGGCCTGGCGGATCGGCGTCGACCCCGCGGCGGTCGGAGCCGTCGTTCCCGGCTACGCCGTCCTCGCCTACGCCCGCGACCCGGCCCGCGTCGCGGCCGACACCGCCGCCTACCGGGCGGTTCTCCCGGACACCTGCACCCTGCGGGCCGTTCTGCGCCCGGGGGCACCGGACACCGCGTCCGCCGACGCGCTCGCGGAGAAGACGCTGGCGGCCACCGGTCCCGGACGGGCGGACGCCGTGGACTTCTATCACTACGGCCTGCTCCCCTACCCCGTCCTCGACCGCATCCCCACGGCGCTCAAGGCGTGCGATCGTCGACCGTCGGGCTCTGAGTCCGCCGGTTCCTTTGCCGGCCGCCCGTCGCGTGGTGGCGTCTGAGCCGTCACCCCTCAGACCCCGTCAGTCCGCCCACCCGACGGTCGACTACGGTTGGCCCGACAGTGCGACCCGGGGCCGTGACTCCTTCGTTATGGTCCCTTGACGACCTCTTTGTGATCGGTCACAATCCTTTCATGAATGTGACCGGTCACACGAAGCGCCCGGCGAGTATCAGGGATGTCGCGTCCGCCGCCGGGGTCTCGTACCAGACCGTGTCCCGGGTGATCAACGCACATCCCAGCGTCAAGCCGTCCACCCGGGAGCGGGTGCTCGCGGCGATCGAGGAGCTGGGCTTCCGCCGCAACGCCACCGCGCTGGCCCTGGCCAGCGGTCGCAGCAGAGCGGTGAACGTGCTGACCGCCAACACCACCCACTACGGCAACGCCTCGATCCTCCAGGGCATCGAGGAGGCCGCCCGTGCCGCCTCCTACGCGGTCGGGATCGGCGTCCTCGAATCGGCGGACGAGGCGGCGGTCGCCGCCGAGGTGCAGCGGGCGGCGGACACCGGCGGCGGCCTGATCGTGGTCGCCTACGATCCGGCCGGTGTGCGGGCTCTGGGTGCCGTCCCCGCCGGGCTGCCGGTCGTCGGCGTGGTCGAGACCCCCGCGAGTCCGCCCGGCGGCGACCGCCCCTGGGTGTGGGCCGACGACCGGGAGGCCGCCCGTGAGGCGACCCGTCATCTGCTGTCCCTGGGACACGAGACCGTGCACTACGTCGCCATCCCGTCCAGCACCCGGCGTACCAGTGCCCGCACCACCGGCTGGCGTCAGGCGCTCAGGGAGGCCGGAGCGCCGCAGCCGCGTCCCGCGCAGGGCAGTTGGGGCCCGGCCGGCGGCCACGCGGCAGGCCTGCGGCTGGCGAAGGACCCGGCCGTCACCGCGATCCTGTGCGGCAACGACGACCTCGCGCTCGGGGTGCTGCGCGCCCTGCACGAGTCCGGCCGGTCCGTCCCGGGCGAGGTCAGCGTGGTCGGGTTCGACGACGCCCCGCACTCCGCCTATCTGACCCCATCGCTGACGACCGTACGCCTGGACTTCACCGGCCTCGGACGGGCCGCGTTCGCCCTGCTGCACGGGGCGTTGGAGGCATCCGCGCAGATCGCCCCGCACCCCGTCTCGATGCCGGAGCTGGTGGTCCGGGAGAGCTCGGGGCCGCCACCCAGCGTTCGCTGAACCGCCGTTCGCCCAACACCCCGTACACGCACCGCTGTTCCGAGTCCCCATGGTCGTCGCGTCGTTCCTCGGCCGACGAAAGACCGTGCCCGCATCACCAGTGGAACCGTCAAGTGACCGGAGGTCCAACAGCGTGATCGCCCCCACCCGCACGACCATCCGTACCAGAGCGCGTGCCAGGTCCCGTACGAGAACCGCCCTCCTCACCGCCGTCCTGGGTGCGGCAGCCATGGCGGGCGCCCTTCCCGCCGCCGCACCCGCCGCGGCCGTCGCCGAACCGCAGCGCCTCACCGTCGACCTCGGTGCCTCCGAGGGCCCGGTGATGCGGGGCGCCAACGGGGCGTTGTACGGACTCAGCGACGACGGGGTGCCCAGCGACGCGGCCCTTGCCCCGCTGAAGATCACCAGCGTCTCGCAGAAGCCGGAGGGCGGGGCCCAGCACCCCAACGGTGACGCGCTGTCCGTGTCCTCGTCGTTCTTCCGCAACGGCGGCGGCGAGATCAACGTCATGATGCAGGACATCTACGCCAAGTGGCCCTACGAGGACCTCGGCATCGACGACTACCTGCCCAAGGTCGACAAGATCGCCAAACAGGTGGCGGCCGACCCGAACAGTGATCGTTTCGTCTACATACCGTTCAACGAGCCGGACCAGATCTGGTACCAGCTCGGCGTCTCCGACCAGGCGCGGTACGAGGTCAACCGGGACCGGTTCTTCAAGGACTGGAAGACGGTGTACCAGCGCATCCGGGCGATCGATCCCGACGCGAGGATCGCCGGCCCGAACGAAGCCGGTTACCACACGCGGCTGTTGACGGACTTCCTCGCCTTCGCGAAGCGCGAGAACGTGCTGCCCCAGGTGATGACCTGGCACGAGCTGGGCTCCGGTTCACTGCGGGACTTCCAGAGCCACTACAACAATTACCGTTCGATCGAACGGAATCTGGGCATCGCACCACTCAAGATCAACATCGATGAGTACGCCAACCGCCGCGACCTGTCCGTGCCGGGGCAGCTCGTGCAGTGGGTCTCGATGTTCGAGCGGAACAAGGTGTACGCCAACCAGGCCTACTGGGACGCCGCCGGCAACATGGACGGCAACGTGGTGCGGTCGAACATCCCCAACGGCGGCTGGTGGTTCTTCCGCTGGTACGCGGGCCTCACCGGCGACACCGTCAAGGTGACCCCGCCGCGGGCCGACACCATCGACACCCTCCAGGGCCTCGCCTCCCTCGACACCTCGCGCCGCCAGGCCCAGGTGCTGCTCGGCGGCTCCGCCGGTGATTCGGACGTCGTCGTCGAGAACGTCTCCCGGTCCGTCTTCGGCCACACGGTCACCGCGACCGTCGCCGAGGCCGCCTGGTCCGGTTACGAGGGGCAGCACGCGACGCCGCGCGTCCTGGCGCGGACGAAGGTCGAGGTGGCGGCGGACGGTTCGGTGACCGTCCCGCTGCGCGGCATGCACAAGATGTCCGCGTACCGCATCGTCCTCACCCCCGGCGGCTCCGGGTCCCCGTCCGCCGCCTCCGTCCCCTGGTCCGCCTCGTACGAGGCGGAGGACGCGGCCGTCACCGGCGGGGAGGTCCGCACCCAGGGCACGGTCAGCAACGCCAACGGCTACGCGGCGTCCGGGACGAAGGACGTCGGCTCGTTGAACCAGCCCTCCAGCAAGGTCGACTTCTCCGTCACCGTGCCCAGGGACGGGACCTACGACCTGGCGGTCCTCTACGGCAACCAGTCCGGGGCCCCCGCGACCCAGAAGCTGTCGGTCGACGGCGCGTCCCCGGTCACGGTCACCTACCCCTCCACGGAGAACTGGACCTACCGGGCGAAGAAGGACCTGACGGTCCGCCTCGCGGCAGGCCCCCATGTGCTGTCGCTCGCCAGGGGCGACGCCGAAGTCACCCTCGACCGCGTCGACCTGACCGCGCGCACGGGCGCTCCGTCCGCCGCGTACGAGGCCACCCTGGCGGACATCGACGGGAAACCGTCGTACGACTACTCCTCGTCGGCCGGGGTGGGTACCGGCGCGCTCGTCCTGCGCGACGGGGACACGGCGGTGTTCGACGTGTACGCGCCGCGTGACGGCTACTACACGGTGGTGTCGCGGGCCTCGGCGGCGGTGCGGCTCACCCTGCACGGTGAGCGGGTGACAGCGGCCCCCGGCCGGCCCCTGCGGCTGTATCTGGTCGCGGGCAACAACCGCGTCGCGGCGTCCGCCGGACACGCCTCCGTCCGCTCCCTCGACGTCTCGGGCGACGGCTCGGCCTCCGGCACGCTCTCCTACGAGGGTGCCTCGGCCACCCTGGCGGGCGGCGCGAAGCTCGTGGACTCCCCGTACGCCTCCGCCGGGTCGTACATCGGGCAGCTCGGCAACAGCGCCGACAGCACCGCCGAGTTCACGGTGCGCGCACCTCACTCCGGCCGCTATCTGCTGGTGGTCCACTACGCGCACAACGACCGGCGCGACAACGGTCACGCCTACAACACGGACATCATGTCCCGTACCGCGGACGTCAGGGTGGGAAGCGCCGCGCCCAGGAAGGTCACCTTCAAGAACACCTGGAGCGTGAACGACTACTGGACCCTGGGCGTGCCCGTCGACCTGCGCAAGGGCGCCAACCGCGTGACGTTCGGCAACGCGAGCGGGTGGGCACCGGACATCGACCGGATCGAACTGGGCCGGGTCGTCGGCCGGCCGTAGTCCCTCACGGATCGGCCTTCACCCAGCGGTCGGCGGGCGGGTGCCCGCCGGCCGCTGGTTCGCGTGCGGGCCGTGACCCGCCGTACGACCAAGGACGCCCGCTGTCTTGACGTGTTCATTACTGGGGTCAAGCATGCTGTGAACCCGATTGATTCTGGTCGGTTCTGTGAATTGCCGTGTCATGGAAGGGAGTTCCGTGTTCAACCGACATCGCATCGCCCGGGCGTTGGCGCCCACCATCCCCCTGGTGCTCGGCGCGGGTCTCGTCACCGCCCCCGCCGCCGTCGCGGACACGCCGACGCCGAGCGCGGTCACGGTGCGGATCGACCCGTCCTACCGGCAGCAGGAGTTCGAGGGATGGGGGACGAGCCTCGTCTGGTTCGCCAACGCCACCGGCGGCTATCCGGAGCCCATCCGAAGACAGCTGGTCGACATGCTGTTCGGTGAGGATGGGCTCCGGCTCAACATCGCCCGCTACAACATCGGCGGCGGTAACGCGCCCGATGTGCGCAAGGACTACATGAAGGCCGGCGCGACCATGGAGGGCTTCTGGAAGGCCCCCGAGGGGACCACCCGGCAGGACACGGACTGGTGGGATCCGAACAACCCGGACCACTGGAACTGGGACGCCGACGCGGGCCAGCGCTGGTGGGTCGATCAGATCAAGAAGAAGGTCACCCGCTGGGAGGCGTTCAGCAACTCACCGCCCTGGTTCCAGACGGTCAGCGGATACGTCTCGGGCGGCTTCGACGCCGGCACCGATCAGATCCGCGCGGACCGCGTCGACGACTTCGCCGCCTACCTGGTGCGGGCGAGTGAGCATCTGGAGCAGGCCCACCACATCAGGTTCGACACGATCGACCCGCTGAACGAGCCCAACACCTCCTACTGGGGCACCCAGTTGGGAGCCGACGGTCAGCCCACGGGCGGACGTCAGGAAGGCGCGCACGCCGGACCCGAGCTCCAGCAGAAGGTGGTCCTCGCTCTGGACCGCGCGCTCGCCAGGGCGAAGACCGGCGCGCGGGTCTCCGCGATGGACGAGACCAACCCGGGCATCTTCACCCAGAACTGGAACGCCTACGGCGAGTCGGCGCGAGCCGCCGTCGACCAGCTGAACGTGCACACCTACGGCACGGGGATGCGCACCAGCGCCCGGGACATCGCCAAGGGCGCGGACAAGAAGCTCTGGATGAGCGAGGTGGAGGGCACCTGGGGCACCGGCACCGACTTCACCGGGATGGACCCCGGCCTCGGGATCGCCGGCCGGATGGTGGACGACATGCGCGAACTGGAGCCCTCCGCCTGGGTGTTCTGGCAACCCGTCGAGGACGCCATCCCGCAGGCGGCGGCCGGAAAGAACTGGGGCAGCATCCACGTCCCGTTCAATTGCACGGCCGGGGACACCCTGGAGAGCTGCCCGATCCGGGCCAACTCGAAGTTCCACACCATCCGCAACTTCACCCACTACATCCGTCCCGGCGATCACTTCGTGAAGGTCGACGACCCGTCCAGCGTCGCGGCGGTGCGCAAGTCCGGCCGTGCCGCGAGCGTCGTGCATGTGAACAGCGGTACGTCCGCGCGTTCCGTGACCCTCGACCTCTCGCGCTTCGGCACGATCGCACCCGGGGCCACCGTCACCCCCGTGGTGACCAGCGACGGCGGTGCCCTTGTACGCGGCAGGCCGGTCAGGGTCACCGACCGCTCGGCCACGCTCGTCGTCCCCGCGAGGTCGGTCACCACCTTCCTGGTCGACGGAGTCAGCGGTGTCGCCAAGGACGCCCCGCTCGTCCGGACCGGCCATGTCTACCGGCTGCAGGGGACGCAGAGCGGGAAGTCGTTGGCGCCGTCGGACGACGGCAGCGGGGTCGTCATCCGCACGACCGACCCCGACGACCCCGAACAACTGTGGTCCGTACGGCAGTTGACGCCCGGTACCGACAACCGTGAGCGCTACGCCCTGACCAGCGCCACCAACGGCAAGCGCCTCACGGTGCGCGACAACCAGGCCGTCCTGGAGGACCCGGGCGGCACCCGGGCCGGTGAGGCAGCGCAGTGGATCATGTCGACGACCGGTGACGGCAGCTGGACCTTCGTCAACGTCGCCACGGGCCGCCTTCTCGACGTCACCGGGCAGTCCTCGACGGACGGCGCCAAGGTGTCCACGTACACCCCGACCTCCGCGGCGAACCAGCGCTGGGGCGTGCGGGACGAGACGGTGCTGCGCACCGAACCGGCCGACGCGTTCACCGTGCCCGGCCTGGCGCCGAAGCTCCCGGGGACGGTGACACCGGTGTACCGGGACGGCAGCCGCGGCTCGCTGCCCGTGGTGTGGAACGTGCCGCCGGACCGGAGGTGGCGTGATCCGGGAACGGTACGCGTCACGGGCCGCGCCACCGATCCGCTCGGGCGGTCGGTCCGCGCGACGGCGGTGGTCACGGTGGACACCGTCGGCTCGACCCTCCCCGGCCGCGCCAAGACCTACCCGGGCGGCAGGCCGGAGTTGCCGACCACGGTCGTCGGTGTCGGCCGGCACGGCGGCCGCACCGATCTTCCGGTGACCTGGGATCCCGCGCCGGCCGGGGCGTTCGACACGCCAGGTGTGGTGACGCTGCGCGGCGTGGCACGGGTGGTCGACGGCGGCACCGTCGACGCGACCGTGCGGGTGCAGGTCACACCACCGGCGCAGACCAACATCGCGCCGGACGAGGACGTCTCGGTCGCGGCCACGTTCACCGAGAGCGGCTACTCCGCCGAGGGCCTGCGTGACGGGAACCTGTCCGAGAAGGCCTGGTCCAACTGGAAGCCGGGCACCACCAAGAACCCGTCCGACACCGTCACCTTCACGCTGCCGAAGGACCGCGACCTGACCCGGGTCGTGGCGCGCTTCTTCCGGGACGGGAACACCGCGTCCTTCCCCGCGAGCCTGAAAGTGCAGGTGCGGGGCGCCGCCGACGGGGCGTGGGTCGACGCGAGCGGTGACATCGAGGTGGGTACCGAGGGCTCGCCGGTGGTCGACGTCCCGGTGACCGCGGGACCCGCGAACGGGGTGCGGGTGGTCATGACCGCCCGCCCGGGCGGCTACATCACCATGAGCGAGATCGAGTTGTACGCAAGGACGCCCGGGGTCTCCTCGGACGCCGCCGCCGCGTCCGTCGAGGTGGCGGGGGTTCCGGTCGCGTCGTTCGATCCCGGCACGCACGACTACCGGGTCGTCACCGCCGAGCCCGGCCGGGCCGTGGTCACGGCGGTCGCGCGCGATCCGTACGCGACCGTCTCGGTCGAGACGACCCGGGAGCCCCGTCGGACCCGGGCCGTCGTCACCGTGACCAGTGAGGACGGGTCACGGACCGGGACGTACCGGATCGACGTCGTACGAAGCTGAGGCAGGGCGCGGGACGGGGAGCGAATGCCGGCGCCCCCGTCCCCAACCCGGCGTTGGGCGGCGGTCGTTGGGAGGCGGAATCCCAACCCGTTCGACTGGTCGAACTTCGTTCGAAACTCTTGACGCCGCACCGCACCCCGATTGACACTCTCGCAACACGACGTCACACAGCCGCAACGAACCCGGTGCCCACGACCAGGCTCCCGTCGCCGGCCCGCTCCCCCCTTTTCTCCTGTCCTTTCGCCATCAGCCATGCCTCAGCAGGGAAACCCCACATGACGTACACCGCACGTCCGCGCGGCCGCGCGAGACGCTGGGCGGGCCGGATCGCCGGCCTGACCACCGCGTCGCTGTTCCTGGGCCTCACCGCGCCCGCCGCCCCCGCACAGGCGGCCGTACCGGCGCAGGCGGCGCAGGCCGCGGACCTCACCGACGGGCTGGCGCTCTGGTACAAACTCGACGCGGCCTCCGGCGACACCGTCGCCGACGCCTCCGGCAACGGCCGCGACGGCACGGTGAGCGGCACCGCCGACTGGTCCGGCACCGGCCAGGGGCTCGCCTTCAACGGGTCGGACACCTACGTCAAGGTGCCTGACGATGTCATGAAGGGCATGGACGCGATCACCGTCTCGACGGACGTACTGATCGACTCCGCCCAGAGAACGCCGTACTTCCTCTACGGCTTCGGCAACTCCAGTGGCGGTAACGGGAACGGCTACCTGTTCACCACGGGCAACGGCCTGCGGACCTCCGTGGCGACCGGCAACTGGTCGACGGAACAGACCACCAAGCCCGCCGACGGCCACAATCTGACGCGCGCGGTGTGGAAGCACCTCACATACACCCAGACCGGCGGCACGGGAGTGCTCTACGAGGACGGCGTCGAGGTCGGCCGCAACACGTCGGTCACCATCACCCCCGGCGCCATCGGGTCCGGCACCACCACCGCCAACTACATCGGCAGGTCCGTGTACTCGGGCGACCAGCTCTTCAAGGGCCGGATCCGCGACTTCCGGGTGTACGACCGGGCACTGACCGGATCCGAGGTCGGACAACTCGCCCTCCGTGTCGCCACTCAGGGCGTCGCCGACGACAAGGCCGCGCTGAGCCTCGGCGACACCAGCGCCGTGACGGCCGACCTGGACCTGCCGAAGACCGGCACCGCCGGCGGTTCCACCATCAGCTGGGCGAGCGACAACCCGGACGTCGTCTCCGCCGCCGGCGCGGTCACCCGCCCCGCCGCCGGCGAACCGGACGCTCACGCCACGCTCACGGCGACCCTCAGGAAGGGCACGGTGAGCGACACCAGGACCTTCGACGTCACGGTCCGGCCCGCGTTCGACGACGAGACGGCCACCCGACAGGCCGCCGAGGCACTCGCCGTCCACAACCTCGACGACGCCCGCGGCAACCTGACCCTCCCGGCGACCGGTTCCTACGGCACGAAGGTCACCTGGTCCTCCGCGAAGCCGGACGTCGTCTCCGCCGACGGCGTGGTCCGCCGCCCCGCGCACGGCGAGGGCCCCACCACGGTCCAGCTGACCGCCACCGTCACCAAGGGCGAGGCGAGGGCGACCCGCGTCCTCACCGCCACGGTCCCGCAGCTCCCCGTCAAGGAAGCCCTCAAGGGCTACATGTTCAGCTACTTCACCGGCGAGGGCACCTCGGACGGCGAGCAGCTCTACTCGGCCCTCAGCAAAGGCAACGATCCGCTGAAGTGGCGGGAGTTGAACGACGGCAAGCCGGTCCTGACGTCCACCCTCGGCGAGAAGGGCCTGCGCGACCCGTTCATCATCCGCTCCCCCGAGGGCGACAAGTTCTACCAGATAGCCACCGACCTCAGGATCTACGGCAACGGCGACTGGGACGCCTCCCAGCGCACCGGCAGCAAGTCCCTCATGGTCTGGGAGTCCACCGACCTGGTGCACTGGACCGACCAGCGGCTGGTCAAGGTCTCACCGGACAGCGCGGGCAACACCTGGGCGCCGGAGGCGTTCTACGACGCCGAGCGCGGCGAGTACGTGGTCTTCTGGGCGTCGAAGCTGTACGACAACGCCACGCACTCCGGCGACACGTACAACCGCATGATGTACGCGACCACCCGCGACTTCTACACCTTCAGCGAGCCCAAGGTCTGGATCGACCGGGGCTACTCGGTCATCGACTCGACCATGATCCAGCACGACGGGACGTACTTCCGGCTGTCGAAGGACGAGCGCAACAACACCTCCTCCACCCCGAACAGCAAGTTCATCTTCGAGGAGAAGAGCGACTCGATCCTGAACCCGTCCTGGGACCCGGTCGCCGAGGGCATCGGCAAGGGCGCGATGAACGCGGCCGAGGGCCCGCTGGTGTTCAAGTCCAACACCGAGGAGAAGTGGTACGCCTTCCTCGACGAGTTCGGCGGCCGCGGCTACCTCCCGTTCGAGACGACGGACCTCGCCTCCGGCAAATGGACCCCGTCCACCGGCTACGACCTGCCGGCCAAGCCGCGCCACGGCACCGTCCTCCCGGTCACCCAGGCCGAGTACGACCGGCTGCTGGGCGCCTACCAGCCGGACCAGGTGGTCAAGAGTGTCGAGGACGTCGCGGTGAAGACCCGAGTCGGCGAGGCCCCTGTCCTGCCGGCCACCGTGATCGCCGAGTACGCCGACGGCGTCAAGCGTCCCGTGGCGGTGACCTGGGAGGACATCCCGGCGTCGCGGTACGCGCAGACCGGCACCTTCACGGTGACCGGCAGCCTGCCCGGCGGCACCGCGCTCCCCGTGCGTGCCGAGGTGACCGTCTCCGAGGAAGGCCCGGACATCCCCGCCGGCCTCGTCCTGCACTACGGCTTCGACGAGACCGGCGGCACCATCGCCCGCGACTCCAGCGGCCACGGTTACCACGGCACCTACGTCCGTACGCCCGACTTCGGCACCGGCGTGAACGGCGGCTCGTTCAAGATGTCCGGCGACTCCGCCACGTCCCCCTACGTGAAGATCCCGAACGGGGTGCTGAAGAACGCCGACAGCGTGACCGTGTCGACCTACGCCAAGTGGAAGGGCGGCGACAACTTCCAGTGGCTGTTCGGGCTCGGTCCGGACAGCGACAAGTACCTCTTCGCCACCCCCTCCAACGGAGGCTCCAGCCTGTACTCGGCCATCACGAAGGCGAGTTGGTCGGCCGAGTCGAAACTGACGGCCGGTTCGCGACTGACGCCCGGCGAGTGGCGGCACGTCACGGTGACCCTGGACGGCCCCACACGCACGATGGTCCTCTACGTCGACGGCGTCGAGGCCGCCCGGGCGACCGGTGTCACCACCAAGCCGTCCGAGCTGTACGACGCCACCAAGGACTACAGCGGCTACATCGGCAGGTCCCTGTACGCGGCCGACCCGTACTTCGGCGGCGAGGTCGACGACTTCCGCGTCTACGACCGGGCACTGTCGGCCGCGGACGTCATGGAGCTCAGCGGCAACACCGCCGGCATCGCCAGGGCCACGCACCCGGCGCTGAAGGTCGACGCGATCATCGACAACGCGGACAGCACCATCACGCTGCCGATGAAGGAGGGCACCGATCTCACCACCCTGGCCCCCGAGTTCACCCTCGCGAAGGGCGCGGCGATCAGCCCCGCCTCCGGCAGCGTCCACGACTTCACGAAGCCGGTGACGTACCGGGTGACCGGCTCCGACGGGAAGCAGCGCAGCTGGACGGTGACCGCGCTCGTCATGAAGAGCCCGGTCCTGCCGGGGCTCAACGCCGACCCGAACATCGTCCGCTTCGGCGACACCTTCTACCTGTATCCGACCACCGACGGCTTCGAGGGCTGGAGCGGCACGCAGTTCAAGGCGTACTCCTCCACCGACCTGGTCCACTGGAAGGACCACGGCGTCATCCTCGACCTCGGGCCGGACGTCTCCTGGGCCGACAGCAGGGCCTGGGCGCCGACGATCGCCGAGAAGGACGGGAAGTACTACTTCTACTTCTGCGCCGACGCGAACATCGGTGTCGCGGTCTCCGACTCACCGACGGGCCCGTTCAAGGACGCCCTGGGCAAGCCGCTGCTCAAGGCGGGCCAGTACAGCGGCCAGATGATCGACCCGGCCGTGTTCACCGACGACGACGGACAGTCGTACCTCTACTGGGGCAACGGCCATGCGTACGTGGCTCCGCTCGGCGACGACATGACCTCCCTCGACCTCACGAAGATGAAGGACATCACGCCCAGCGGCTACAACGAGGGCACCTTCGTCATCAAGCGCAAGGGCACCTACTACTTCATGTGGTCGGAGAACGACACCCGGGACGAGAACTACCGCGTCGCCTACGCCACCGGCCCCTCCCCCACCGGCCCCTGGACCAAGCGGGGCGTGATCCTGGAGAAGGACCTCTCCCTCGGCATCAAGGGCCCCGGCCACCACTCGGTCGTCCAGGTGCCGAACACCGACGACTGGTACATCGCCTACCACCGCTTCGCCATCCCCTCAGGCGACGGCACCCACCGCGAAACGACCGTCGACAAGCTGGAGTTCGACGCCGACGGCCTGATCAAGAAGGTCGTCCCCACCCTCACCGGCATCGACCCGGTCACCGTCGTGCACGCCGGACCGGACGCCGACGGCACCGAGGGCGACGCGATCGCGCTGAACGGCACGCTGTCCGGGGCGGGCAGCGCGAAGTGGTCGGTCCAGAAGGGCGCGCCCTGCGCGTTCGCCGACCCGGGGATGGCCAGGACCACGATCAGCTGTACGGACAACGGCACCTACGAGGTCACCCTGACCGGCGGCCGCGGCAGCGACACGGCGACCGTCGAGGTCGCCAACGCGAAGCCCGCCATCACCTCGGCGACGGGTCCGCGGTCCGCGGTGCCGGTCGGCGGGCGGACCGTCGTCACGGCCCAGTTCACCGACGCGGGCGCGGACGACACCCACACCTGTGAGGTCGACTGGAAGGACGGCACCCGGCCGCGGTCCGGCACGGTCACCGCCACCGGCTGCCGGGCCGAGCACACCTACACCGAGGCGGGCATCCGTCGCCCCGTGGTCACCGTCACCGACGACGACGGGGACTCGGCCGGCAGGACCCTGCCCGAGGTGATCGCGTACGACCGCGCCGCCGGGCCCGCGCTCGGGGTCGGCGTCCTCACCTCCCCGGCCGGCGCCTACCCCGCGAAGCCCGCCCTGACCGGCCAGGCCGCCTTCTCCTTCGCAGCGGCGTACACGCCAGGAGCCGTCGCCCCGATCGGAAGGGTGACCTTCGACTTCGGTCCGGCCCGGCTGAAGTTCCGCTCCACCGGCTCCGACTGGCTCGTGGTCACCGGCTCGCGGGCCGTGTACCAGGGCTCCGGAACGGTCGGCGGCACCGCCGGCTACGGCTTCCGGGTCACCGCGACCGACGACCCGGACAGCTTCCGTGTGAAGATCTGGCACAAGGCCGGCGGCGATGTCGTCTACGACAACGTCACCGCTTCCAGGACCGTGGGCGTCATCGCCATCGGCACCCACTGATCCGACCTCGGCACGAGCATGACCGTCCGGTGAGGACGGTCGGTGTCACGTCGAGTCAGGAACGAGCAAGGTCGCCCACACCGCGTTGCCGCCGGTGAGGCGGGATCGGTCGATCCCCCAGGTGTGGGCGATCTCCTCGACCAGGAACAGACCGCGGCCTCCCTCGTCCTCGAGGCCCGGTTCGCAGCGCGGCAGCCTGTCGACCGCGTAGGCGTGGTCGTGGACCTCCAGCCGCAGACACTGGTCCGTGATGAGCCCGATCCCGCACAGGATCCGCACACTGGGCGTGTGGCACACCGCGTTGGTGGCCAGCTCCGACACGAGCAGCACCGCCTCCGCGGTCATCTCGGCGGGCAGGTGCCAGTCGTCCATGCGCGCGTTCGCGGAACGGCGGGCGGCCGAGACGCTGGAGCGGTGCGCGGGCAGTTCGATCCAGTGCGTACGCTCCGGGCTCGCGACGTCCAGGAGCTGGGGGGAGGAAGTCGTGTGGGGGGACACGCTTGTCGCCTTCCGTCAGGGGGCCGCGGTGGGGAGACGGGGCCCGGGACAGGACCTGCCGGGGAGGGGTGTTCCCGCCAAAACAGCCAGGTAGGGCCGGATTGCCGACAAATGCCAACTCCGCGCGGTGACGCGTTATGTTGACAGCGACGCGCTCCCAGTCGACCGGATCGCCACAGAAGTAACTATGCTCTGCGGCAAGTTCACACTGCAACCGTCCCCCTGATAATTTCAGCGCGACGGTATCCGCCTGGTCGTGTCATCAAGTCAGCGTCAGGTTACGTGCAGTGACAACGCATCAGGAGGTGGCGCAGAGTGAGCGACGCTCGTTCCGGCGCGGGCACCAGCGCACCGACCGTTCTCCGCATGATCCTGGGCCGACGGCTCCAGGAGAGACGGCTCGGCGCCGGGGTGTCCCTGGACGACGCGGCCAGAGCCCTGCGCGTGACGTCGTTGACCATCCGCCGTCTGGAAAAGGCGGACGTCGGCCTCAAGCCTCTCTACGTGGAGAAGCTGCTGCAGACCTACGGGGCCGACCAGCAGGAGATCGACGAGTTCGTCGACCTGGCCGAGCGGGCCAACGAGCCCGGCTGGTGGCATGCCTACCGCGACGTGGTGCCGAGCTGGTTCACCGCCTACGTGAGTCTGGAGAGCGGGGCCAGGACCCTGCGTACCTACGAGCCGCAGTACGTGACGGGGCTGCTGCAGACGTACGGGTACGCGCGCGCCGTGCTGCGCGGCGGGTTCCCCAACGAGAGCGACGAGGACCTGGAGCGGCGCGTCGATCTGCGGTTGCGCCGCCAGAGCCTGCTGGAGAAGCCCGACGCGCCCACGCTGTGGGTGGTGATGGAGGAGGCCGTCCTGCACCGGGTTGCGGGCGGCGCCGAGATCATGCGGGCGCAGATCGACCGGCTCCTGGAGGTCTCGGAGCTGGACCATGTCAGCGTCGATGTCGTGCCGTTCACCGCGGGCGCGCATGTCGGGGCGTGCGCGCCCTTCACCTACTTCCGGTTCGAGGAACCCGAACTGCCCGACGTCGTCTACAGCGAGATCCTGTCCGCCTCCGTGTACCTGGACCAGCGTTCCGACGTCTCGGCCCATCTCGAGGCGCACAACCGGATGTCCCTGCTGACCTCCTCAGCGGAGAGCAAGGCCCTGCTGAACCGCATGCGCAAGGAGTACTCATGACCATGGCCGACGGCCGTGTCTACAACGGCATGCCCGCCTCCGACCTCGGCGAGCACGGCTGGGAGTGCCCCTGGAGCGGTCCCAACGGGGGCCAGTGCGTGGAGACCAAGCAACTCGCCGACGGCCGGGTGGCGCTACGCCAGTCGACCGACCCCACCGGCCCCGCGCTGATCTACACCCCGGAGGAGATCGGCGCCTTCGTCCGGGGAATCAAGCGGGGTCTCGCCGACCATCTGACGGCCCGCTGAACCGAACAGCGAGCGGGAACCGACCCCGTCGGCCCCGGCCGCCGACCCACCCCGCATCCACCACGCACACCTTCGAAGGGGACAGGATGAGCAACACCCGATCCGCACGGGGCATAGACACCAGCAGGCCGCACTCGGCCCGCATGTACGACTACTACCTGGGCGGCAAGGACCACTTCGACATCGACAAGCAGGCGGCCGAGACGGTCGCCGCTGTCTACCCCGGCATCTTCGTGTGCGCCCGCGAGAACCGGGCCTTCATGCACCGCGCCACCCGGGTCCTGGCCCAGGAGCACGGCATCCGTCAGTGGCTCGACATCGGCACCGGCATCCCCACCGAGCCGAACCTCCACCAGGTGGCGCAGAGCGTGGTCCCCGACGCGCGTGTGGTGTACGCCGACAACGACCCGCTCGTCCTCAAGTACGCCGAGCGCCTGATGCGCAGCACCCCCCAGGGCCGCACCACGTACATCGAGGCGGACGTGAACGACCCCGACGCGCTGCTCAACGCCCCGGAGTTGTCCGACGTCCTGGACCTGAGCCGGCCGGTCGCCCTGTCGCTGAACGCCCTCATGCACTTCGTCACCGACGCCCAGGAACCGCACCGGATCCTCGGCCGGCTGCTGGACGCCCTCCCGTCGGGCAGCGCGCTGGCCCTCAGCCACTGCACGCCCGACTTCGACCCGGCCACCTGGCAGAAGGTCACCGACATCTACACCTCCGCCGGGACGCCGGTGCAGTTCCGCTCGCGGGACGACGTGGCGAGCTTCTTCGACGGACTCACCCTCCTCGACCCCGGGGTCACCGTCGGCCACCGCTGGCGTCCGGACGCGCCCGACGGGGACGAAGCCCCGCGGACGCTCACGGACGCCGAGGTCAGCCTGTGGACCGCGGTGGGCATCAAGCCCTGACCTGCTCGCGGGCGCCGGTCAGCGCACTGGCCGCTGGATGTACGGCACCAGCCGGACCGGTCCCATGAGCCCGTACGCCTGGCGGGCGACGGCGCCGAAGACAGCCGGCTGGGCCGCCCGGAGGCGGTTGACGAGCGGGGTCGCCACCTCGACCTCGATCACGTTGTCGCCGCGCCGCAGGTGTCCGCCCAGGTCGACGACCGGGTGGAGCCGGTCCGCCGGCGCCAGGCGGGTGCCGTTGACGGTGACCCGGAAGGTGTCGCCGACCTGCCCCAGTTCGAGGAGCGCACCGCACGACGAGGGCCAGTCGGGGCCCAGGACGACGGTGGTCCGGTAGCGGCCGAGGCCCGCGGAGTCGGCCAGTTCGGGGATCTGCGACCAGGGCAGCAGGGCGTCGAGGGTGAGCGTGCGGCGGACGATGGCGGTGCCGGTCGGGTCGGCTCCGGGGAGCCAGTCCTCGACGTCGAGGTGCCAGCGTCCCGGGGTGACGGGCTCGGGGACCGAGGGGACGGTGGTGGTCACCGTACGGCCCGAGGAGAGCCGGGTGGTGTACGTGCCGGCGGCCTCGACGCGCACGGCAAGGCCCCGGTCGGTGAACAGGACCCGGTCGGCGTCGCCGGCCACGGCGTGCGGGTGGCCGCCATGGCGGTCGCCGAACAGGCCGGGGCGGCCGAGCGCGACGACCATCGCCTGGCCCGGGGCGAGGGTGACCCGGACGGTGACGTCGTCGCCGTCCCGCGTGTAGCGGCCCATGCGAGTCACTTCGCCGGTCCACGGGTCGAGGCGGTAGGGCACGGTGCCGCCGCGCCCGGTGCGGCGCAGGGTGACGTCGTGGTCGACAGTCGTGACGGGCGGCTTGACGGTCTCGGCGTGCTTGCCGTTGCAGAGGTAGTAGAAGTCGGTGTCGCCGTCGACGCGGTGGGCGTTGAGGAGCGTGGACGGCGTCGCGTGGCGGACGTGCGAGGTGACGCCGAGGGCGGTGAGGGCGTCGCCGACGGCGGCCTTGTCGGTGACGGCGATGACGTGCGGCAGCGCGAGGAGCCGGGCGAGGACGTCACGCACCTGGTCCGTCTCGTCCGGGCCGGGCACGCCCGGGGTGAGCGCCTGGTCGAAGGCGCCGAGCAGGACCATCGGGAGTCCCGCCCGGGCCAGCTTCAGCAACTTGCGGGCGTCGGTGAGGGCGAGGGTCGGGGTGGAGCCGTAGAAGAAGTCGCCCTCGACGAACAGGGCCTGGTAGGCGGGGCCGTCCGGAGCGAGGCGTCCGCCGGCGACGCGGGCCGCGGGCAGGTCGAGGAGCGGGCGGCTGATGAACTGGTGGGTCCAGCCGAGCGGTACGCCGGTCGCGGTGAACCAGGAGGCGCCGATACCGGTGGCGGTGTAGCCGGTCTGCCTGAAGACGGCGACGTCGACGCGCGGGGTACCGGTCTGCAGAACCTGGTGCACCCGGCCGAGGTAGCCGGCGATGTCCCGGACGTGCCGCCAGGTCGGCTGTCTTGGGCCCCAGGACTCGCCGTACCCGGGCCCGCCGTTGTACGGGCTGAAGGCGGCGAAGCCGGGCCAGCTCACCCCGGGGGCGGTGGCGTACGAGAAGCCGTGCACGACCGTCTGGTTGACTCCGGCCGCGTAGGCGCCGCCCATGGTGCGCAGGAACCTGTCCCAGGTCGTGCTGTACGCGGAGCCGTTGTAGGCGCCCGCTTCGCAGGACAGCACCCTGTGTCCTGCGAGGTCCCGTCCGCCGGCCAGGCAGCGGAAGTCGTCGAGGTTCTTGAAGCCGAGCGACTCGCCCTCGGAGATGTCGAGGATCGCGGCGGAGGCGATGGCGTCGGTCTGCAGGCCGTAGGGCTGGGCGCGCAGTGACATGCCGAGCGAGTGCGCCCAGTCCCGCAGGGCGGTGACGTGGTGGGTGTTGAACAGATGGGAGACGGTCTCCCAGAAGTCGTGGCGGATCTGCCGGGTGAGCTGAGCCTCGAAGGCGAAGACCTGGTTGCTCCTGTCGAGGACGAGGGCGGGCAGGTACGGCAGGAGGGGGCGTCCCGTGCGTCGTTCGAAGGCGTCGGGCAGCGCGGTGGTCCACACCAGGGAGTCGGTCTCCAGCTCGACCGAGTCCTCGAAGAAGGCACCGCCGGCCGCCTTGAGCAGCCGCCGCATGGTGCCGGTCAGCACGGCCCGCTCCCAGAAGTCGGTGACGGCGGCGGTGCCGGCGGGGCTGAAGTGGTCGACGACGTAGGCGGCCGGGGCGGAGTGCGGGCCCGACTCGGGCTGCTGGGCGGTGCCGCGCTGCCAGTAGGAGATCAGCACCCAGTCGCCGTCGGCGGGGGCGGTCCAGGTCAGGGCCCCGTCGCGGACGGTGGCGGTGAGGTCGTGGACGCTGTCGAGGTCGAGGCCGGTCTCCTTGCGGGTGCCGTTGGCGGGCTCGACGCGGGCGGCCTGCACGGCGAGCAGGGTGCGGCGGGTGGCCCCGGAGGCGGCCTCGTGCACGGGCTCGGGAACGGGTCCCCGGTAGCCGGCGCCCGCCGCCACCGGGACGCGTCCGTAGGCGAGTTCCTGGGCGGCGGCGGTGTCGTCGGGGGTGACGCCGGGGACGGCGACGGGCCAGCTGGGGCCGAGAGTGAGGTCGATGGTCAGACCGCGGCGGGCGGCTTGGCGCAGGGCGGCCTGGACGCCGTCGCGCCAGGGGGTACCGGCCCAGCCGTGGTGCGCGGTGTCCAGGACGGCCTTGTCCTTGATGCTGTGGTGGACGGCGGCGATCTCGGCGCCGCCGAAACCGGCGTCCGCGATCTGGTCGATCTCACGGGCGACCTCCGCCGGGTCGACCAGCCCGTCCGGCCACCACCAGCGGAACTTGGGGCGCACGGAGTGCGGGGGCGTGCTGAACCAGGTGCCGGTGAGGTTCTGGCGGCCGGTCAGGGGGAGGGCGGCGGCGGACGGCGAGCCGGTCGCTCCGAGGGCCGTGACGGTGCCCGCGGCCAGCGAGGCGGCCAGGACCGTGCGCCGTGATATCCCGCCACGCCGTGAGATGTGGTTCTGCATGTGTCGCCCCCAGCGGTGGAATTGAATCGTTTCAATCCTTCGTGAACGCGGGAACGCTAAGCCCGGGAACCGGCGAGGGTCAAGATCCGTGCCTCACATCCCTTGCGGGCGCGACCACTTCGGCGACTACCTCTGCTCGGTGGACTGCTGGGCGGCCGCGCGTGCTCCGGCGCTGACCAGCCCGGTCTCGTAGGCGACGATGACGGCCTGGACACGGTCACGGAGTCCGAGCTTGGCGAGGATGCGGGCGACGTGTGTCTTGACGGTCGTCTCGGCCAGGTGGAGGCGGGTGGCGAGTTCCGCGTTGCTCAGTCCCAGAGCGAGCAGACCGAGGACTTCCAGCTCGCGCGGGGTGAGCGGGGCGAGGTCGCGGTGAAGGGGGGCGGTGTGGCCGCCGCGGGGGGTGCTGTGTCGGTGTTCGCCTCCGGCACCGCGCTGATGTTCGCCTCCGGCACCGCGCTGATGTTCGCCTCCGGCAAAACGCTCCACGAGGCGCCGTGTGATGGCGGGCGCGAGGAGGGCGTCGCCGGTACGGACCGTGCGGACGGCCGCAGTCAGATGCTCGGGGGTGACGTCCTTGAGGAGGAAGCCGCTGGCCCCGGCGGACAGTGCCTCGTAGACGTACCGGTCGAGGTCGAACGTGGTCAGGATGATGACGCGGGGTTCGTCGGGGGCGCCGGTGAGGATGCGGCGGGTGGCCTCCAGGCCGTCCGTCTCGGGCATCCGGACGTCCATCAGGATCACGTCGGGACGTGTGCGCCGGGCCGCTTCGACCGCTTCGGTTCCGTTGGTCGCCTCGGCGACGACGTCGATGCCGTCGGCGCCGAGGATCAACCGGAATCCGGTGCGTACCAGGGTCTGGTCGTCGGCGAGGAGCACACGCAGCGGCTCGGTCACGGTGTCTCCAAGGGGATCAGGGCCTCCACCCGGTAGCCACCGGTCAGACGTCGCCCGGTGGTCAACGTTCCGTCATGGACGGCGAGGCGCTCGCGCAGGCCGATCAGGCCCCGGCCGCTTCCGGCTGCCGCACCCGCACCCGCACCCGGGTGTCCACCGGTGTCGACGACTTCCACCCGTAACCGCTGCGGGCCGTAATCGACGGTCACGGCGGCGGTGGCGCGGGGCGCGTGCTTCACGGTGTTGGTCAGGGCTTCCTGGACCACGCGGTACGCCGCGAGTTCGAGGCCGGGCGGGAGGGGGCGAGGCGGGCCGATCACGGTCAGGTCGACGGGCAGTCCGGTGCCGCGGACCCGTCCGACCAGGGTTTCCAGCTGATCCAGGCCGGGCTGCGGGGCCAGCTGCGCCGCCGTGTCGGCGAGGTCTCCACCGTCCGTACCCTCGTCGTCGGCCATGGTGAGCAGTCCCATGACGTGGCGCAGTTCGGTCATGGCCGCCCGGCCGCCCGCCTCTACGGCCAGCAGCGCCTCGCCGGCCTGCTCGGGGGAGGTTTTCATGATCTTGCGGGCGGCGCCCGCCTGGATGACCATCACGCTGACGTTGTGCGTGACGACGTCGTGCAGTTCGCGGGCGATCCTGGCCCGCTCGTGATCCACGGCCCGGCGCAGCGCCTCGGTCTGTTCGCGTTCCAGCGCGGAGAGCCGGGTGCGGCCCTCGTCGGTCCGCAGTTTCCAGGTACGCAGGCCGACGGCGGCCCCCGCCATCGGGACCAGGATCAGCAGGGCGATGTATTCGTTGGGGACGATCGGGGTCACCGAGTTCCCCGAGGTGCCGACCAGAACGACCGACACCGGCAGCGCCGCCAGGGTCGCCACCCGGTAGGGGCTGTACACGGCGGCGCTGTAGACGGCGATGACGAACGCGTAGAAGGTCAGCCGCATCACGCTGTGCGGTGTCGCCAGTGTCGCGGCCGTCACGACGCACAGCACGGCGAGCGGGTAGCGGCGGCGCAGCGCCACCGCACCCGAGGCGACGGCCGCGAGGGTCACCATGAAGGCCAGTCCTCCGGGGCCGGACGGGCGCGGGACGGCCACCTCCACACCGGGTGCGACCTCCCGCAGCACGACGTTGCCGGCGTTGTCGATGCCGTAGTAGACGGTGGCGATCCCGAGGGTCAGCGCCATCAGCGCGTCGAACTGCCAGGCGCGCCGGGTGGGCCGCAGCGGTGGGCCGCTGGGAAGCCGGGCGTCGCGGACCGTCCGGCGGGCGGCCTCCCGCAGCCGCACCGACGTCGTAGGTACGTCCATCACCGGTTCATTGTCCCCGCCGCGCAGACCCACGGCGTCCGTCCCGGTGGTCATTCGCAGCGCACCGGATACATCACCCGCCTACATCGCAGGGATGACGTCCCCGGGGATCGTCCCAGCGCGGTACCGCAAGGGGGTCGAGCGGCGGACGCGGGCGGGCCGGGCCCGCTCATAGCGTTCACGCAGCCAACCGCCCGTAGCCAAGGAGCCTTTCATGACCGTGCCGGTGATCGAACTGCGCGAGGTGAGCCGCCGATACGACGACGGCCCGCCCGCTCTGCACGAGGCGTCGCTGACCGTGCGGCCCGGCGAGGCGGTCGCCGTCCTCGGCCCTTCCGGCAGCGGCAAGTCCACGCTGCTCAACCTGATCGCGGGCCTGGACCGGCCCGACGCGGGGACCGTCACCGTGGACGGGGTGCGGGTGGACCGGCTGGGCGAGTCCGGATCTGCGCTCTACCGGCGGTCGAAGATCGGCATGGTCTTCCAGTTCTTCAACCTGCTCGACGATCTGACCGTCACCGACAATGTCGTCCTGCCCGCGCGCCTCGCGGGGACGGCGCGTGGCGAGACGGACCGCCGGGCCGCGGAACTCCTGGAGCTGCTGGGCATCGGTCGGCATGCCCGCGCCTACCCGGGGCGGCTGTCCGGCGGCGAGCGCCAACGCGTCGCGGTGGCCCGGGCGTTGATGAACCGGCCCGCCCTGCTGCTGGCCGACGAGCCGACCGGGGCCCTGGACACGGCCGCCGGACAGGACGTCAGCGGGCTGCTCAGCGACCTCAACGCCGAGGGCCAGACCATCGTCGTGGTCACCCACGATCTGGCTCTGGCCCACTCCTGCACGAACCGTACGGTCCGGATCGCCGACGGCAGGATCACCGAGGACGTCCGGTCGCAGGCCGTCGCCCCGGGGGCCGTCCGATGAGCGCGCTCGGCACGGTGGTGCGCTCGGGGGTGGGACGACGCCGGGTGCAGACGCTGGTGATCGGGCTCGCCACGATGATGGCGGTGGCCGCCTCCGTCCTCGGCGGAACACTGCTCGTGGTGTCCGGCGCGCCCTTCGACGACGCCTTCGTGGGGCAGCACGGCGCGCATCTGTCCGTGCAGTTCGACGCCGGCAAGGTGAGTGCCGGGCAGCTGTCGAGGTCCGCGGACGCCGAAGAGGTGAGCGCCGCGGCCGGGCCGTTCCGTACGGCGACAGTCACCCCGCGGTCGGACGGGCCGGGCCCCGGGTGGCCGATGACCGTGGTCGGCCGGGGCGATCCGGGGCGGGACGTGGACGAGGTGGCACTGCTCGACGGACGGTGGCCCACGCACCCCGGCGAGATCGTGCTGTCCGCCGACTCCTCGCTCCTCCCGACCATGGGCATGAAGATCACCTTCCCGGACCTGTCCGGCGGTCCGACGCTGACGGTGGTCGGGGTGGCCCGCTCGGTCACGCGGACCGCTGACGCCTGGGTGGTTCCCTCCCAGATGCGGGCGCTCACCGCGCCCGGCAGCGGCGGCTACCAGATGCTCTACCGCTTCACCGACGCGGGCACCGCCGCGCGGATCACCGCGGGCGGCAAGGCCGTGACCCGGTCCCTGCCGCCGGGGACGGCCGTCGGGGAGCAGTCATGGCTCACCGCCAAGCAGACCGCCGAGCGCGACACCGCCCTCTACGTGCCGTTCCTCATGGCGTTCGGCGCGCTGGGCCTGGTCATGTCGGTGCTCATCGTCGGCAACGTCGTCGCGTCGGCCGTGGGCACGGGAACGCGCCGCATCGGCGTCCTCAAGGCCGTCGGTTTCACCCCGGCCCAGGTCGTGCGGGCCTACGTGGGCCAGGCGCTGATCCCGGCCGCCGTCGGTACGGCCCTCGGTGTCCTCGCCGGTCATCTGCTCGCCGTCCCCGTACTGGCGGAGGCCGCAGACGTCTACGGCACCTCGTCCCTGAGCGTCGCCCCCTGGGTCGATCTGGCGGTGGTCGCCGGGGTGCTCGGCCTGGTGGCGGCGACCGCGTGGGCGAGTGCCTGGCGGGCAGGCCGGCTGCGTACGGTCGACGCGCTCGCCGTCGGGCGTACCGCTTCGGCGGGGCGCGGCCGGTGGGCGGCCCGGCTGGCCGGACGGCTGCCGTTGCCACAGCCGGTCGCCCTGGGCCTGGCCCGGCCCTTCGCGCGGCCCGGCCGCGCGCTGGCCATGGGCACGGCGGTCCTGTTCGGTGCCGCCGCCGTCACGTTCACCGTGGGGTTGGGCGCCTCGCTCGGCCAGGTGATGAAGGCCAGGGCCCACGACGCGGCCGATGTCGTCGTGCCCGCCCCCTTGCCGGACTTCGGACCGGGGGGCCCTCAAGATCCTGGCCCCGAGAAGCGGCCCGAGGCAGATCCCGCCGCGGTCGCCGCGGCCGTCGAGGCCGCCGCCGGAACCGGGAGGTACTACAGGGCGGCGACGGTACGGGCGACCGTGTCCGGCGTGACCGGCACCATCGACGTGGTCGCCTTCACCGGCGACGCCTCCTGGGGCGGCTACACGATGGTCTCGGGCCGCTGGATCGGCAAGCCCGGCGAGGCCGTGGTTCCGACTCCCTTCCTGGCCGCCACCGGCACCCGCGTCGGCGACACCGTCACCCTGAACGGCCTTGGCGAGCCGGTCACGGTCCGCATCGTCGGTGAGGTCCTCGACCCCCGCAACGAGGGCATGCAGGTCTTCACCGACGCGTCGGCCCTCACGCCCGCACATCCCGACCTGACGGAGACGAGCCATCACATCGCCGTCACGTCGGGCACCGACGTGCCCGGCTACGTCGACGCGTTGAACAAGGACCTGGCACCCCTGGGGGTCACCGCTCAGGTCGGCGGGCTCGACGGGGGCGGCGACATCGTCGTCACGCTCAACGCGCTGTCCGCGATCCTCACGCTGATGCTCGTCGCCGTCGCCGCGCTCGGCGTGCTGAACGGGGTGCTGCTCGACACCCGTGAGCGCGTCCGGGAGCTCGGTGTCCACAAGGCGCTCGGCATGACCCCCCGGCAGACCGTCGCGATGGTCCTCACCTCGGTCGTGGTGACCGGACTGGTCGCGGGCGCGCTGGGCGTTCCGCTCGGCATGGCCCTGCACGGCTGGGTCCTCCCCGCGATGGGCGACAGCGTGGGACTGCGCCTCCCCGAGTCCGTCATCGCCGTCTACCACGGTCCCGAACTGCTCCCGCTCGCACTCGGCGGCCTGCTCATCGCCACCCTGGGTGCGCTCCTGCCCGCCGGCTGGGCCGCCAGGACCCGAACCGCAACGGCCCTGCGCACCGAATAACACGCCAACGGGCCACCGTCTGACCGTCGATGCACGGTCGGCAGGTGCCCGCGGGGCCCGGCCGCCCCGGTCGCGGCGGCCCCGCGGGTTCCGTCGGGCCCCCGGCCCCTCAGCGCCGCAGGTCCGCGCGGGTCGCCGCCGCGACCACGCGGTCCCGTTCGGCGGGTGTGAACCGCCCTTCGGACAGCCATGTGCCGGCGAGGGCGCGCACCGCCGCGACGAAACGGCCGGAGGTCGCGAAGGGTGCCTGCGCCCAGAGCACGTCGAGGAAGGTCAGGCCGTCGCCGCGGGCCCGGTTCGGTACTCCCGAGTCGGTCGCGCCGAACACGACGACGGGTTCCGAGCGCCGGAAGTAGGCGTGGTAGCGGGTGTCGTCCGCGATGTGGAACGGTGCGAGGGTCAGGCCGTGGGTGGTGAAGTGCAACGGCCGGCCCTCGGGCTCGATCGCGTCGGCGAGATCGCCCCGGAGCGTGAAGTCCCGGTAGAAGGAGAACGAGCGGAACGTCGTCTCCCCGCTCTGCGCGACCAGCAGCACCGGCCCGTAGAAGAGCGACTGGACGGCGGGATCGTCCAACGCCCTCTCGACGCGCAGGCGGTAGGGAGCGGAGATCGTCACCCGGTCACCGCGCCGCCAGTCCCTGCTCAGGGTGAGATGGCTGCCGGGCACCGCCTCGACCGGCTGCCGGACCCCGTTGACGGTGACGGTGAAGCCTCCCGTGGCCCAGGACGGAACCCGCAGTTTCAGGTCGAGCCGTCCGCCGCCCTCACGGAACGTCAGCGTGCGCACGCCCTCGGCCGGGTAGGTGCTCGCCTGCTCGATGACGAGGCCGCGCTCCGGCCACCGCAGGGTCGAGGCGAGGTAGAGGTTGACGTACAGGGCGTCCCCGCCGGCGGAGCGGAAGTAGACCGAGTCCTGGTACTTGGTGTGGTTCTCCATGCCGGTGCCGCCGCAGCAGGTGCCGGTGTTGTCGTACTCGCGCACGACCCCGGGGCCCATCCCCACGAAGTACGTCACCTCCGGGCTGGTCGTGCTGGGGGCGTCCCGCCGGGAGGCGAGGATGTGGTTGGTCAGGCCCCGCTCGTAGTAGTCCATGTAGGCGGGGTCGGGCTCGTGGAAGAACAGTTGCCGGCTCAGCTTGAGCATGTTGTACGTGGCGCAAGTCTCGGCGTTGTTGGCGTCCAGCGTGGCGGCGATGGCACCTCGGGCCCTGAATATCTCGCCCTGGCCCGTGCCGCCCAGGCTGTACATGCGGGGGTCCACGACCATGCCCCAGAAGTTGCGGGCCGCGGCGGCGTACTCCTCCTCCCCCGTGTGGTCGAACAGCCTCAGGTAGCCGGTGAATTGGGGGATGTGCTGGTTGGCGTGGCGCCCGTTGAGGATGTCGGTGTCCTCGGCGCAGGCGTCCAGCAGCGCGGTGTTGTCGAAGCAGCGGGCGGCGGCGAGGTGGTCCTGCTTGCCGGTGAGGGCGTACAGGTCGGCCAGTACCTCGTTCATGCCGCCGTACTCGCCGGCGATGTAGATCGACCACATGCGTTCCAGCTGTGCCTTCGGCAGCCGGCCGAGTCGGCTGTGCACCCAGTCGCCCATCGCCGAGGCGATGGTCAGGGCCTGGGCGTTCCCGGCCAGGGTGTGCGCGTCGAGGAGACCGCGCATGATCTTGTGGCAGGTGTAGTACGGCGCCCAGATGGTGGGGTATGTCGTGTAGCTCTCCAGCAGGATGAACTGGGTCTCGGGGTACGCCGCCAGGAAGCCGGGGTGGCTCGGTTTCGGTGAGCCGTGCTCGGCCAGGGCCCGCTGGCACTCGCCGAGCGCGCCGACCAGGTAGTCGAGCTTCGTCTTGAGGGCGGCCTCTCTGGTGTCGGCGTACGCCTGGGCGATCAAGGTGAGGAAGTGCCCGCCGAAGTGGCCCCGCAGGTTGCCGTCGGAGGTCTCCCAGCCGCCGGGCGGCCGGGCTCCTCGGGTGTCGAGCCCCGCGTTGGCCCGGAAGACGGCGAGGATGCGGTCGGCGGGGTACGACCTGGCGAAGTCGAGCATCAGGTCGCGCTTGCGGCGGAAGACACCGTCGCCGAGGGTGACTTGGCCCAGGGCGAAGGGGCGCACGGCCCAGGTGGACGGTGTGGGTGGCTCGGCCGCGGTGGCCCGTGCGAGTGCCTCGACGGCGTTTGTGCCGGTGGGGGCGGCCTGCGCCGGAGTGGCCGTGTACACCAGCGGGGTGGCGGCGGCGGTCCCTGCGGCGAGCTTCAACACGCGGCGTCGGGAGGGGACTTGGGACATGCTCGGGCTCCGATCGTGGGTCGTCGGCGGGCATGGGCGGTGGAACGGCGCCGGTTCGGTCACGGTGGGGGTCGTGGTCGTGGTCGTGGCGAGGGTCAGGGGGAGGCGGTCATCGGGGTTCGTCATCCGGGTGGGGCGGCGGTCACGGTGACGGTGGCCGTGGCGCGGTAGGTGGTGCCCGACACCGTTCCCTTCACCTCGAAGGTTCCGGGCTCCGCGTACCGGTTCGGATCCACCGGGTCCCAGGTGACCGGGACGCCGCTGTCCTTGGATCCGTCGTTGTAGGTGGCGACGACGGTCGGCGGAAGCGTGGGCGCCCGACCCGTCCGGGTGGTGAGGCGCTCCTCGGCGAGGCTGGTGATCTCGACCGCGTCGCTCTGGCGCACCCACACGGTCGCGGTGACGGGCTGCGCGGCCCGGTCGGCGAGCCCGGTGATCCGTACGCTGGTGCCGCCCTCGGCGACCTGCTCCGCGGTGAGCGTCGGCCAGGCGACGGGCGAGCGTGCCGTCGAACCGTCCGGGTAGACCAGCGTGACCTGGCCCGGCAGTTCCGGGATCCTGCCGCGCGGGGTGGGGACGTGGACCTCGCGCACCGACTCCGGCGTCTGCGCGTACACCTTCCACTCCTGCACGCCGACGGCGAGGTTGGGATGTCCGGTCAGCCTGGCCCGCAGAGCGGTGGTGGTGACGGGGGTGAAGGTGGTCCGGTTGTAGCGGTCCTCCGCCGTGCCGTAGCCGCTGGGTGAGGCGACCTCGCGCCAGGTGTCGCCGTCGCGGTACTCGATGACCCAGGAGGACGGCACGCCGACGCCGTCGTCCGCGCCCGGCTGGGCGTCGCGGAAGAAGTACAGGTCGGAGCCGTCCACGCGGACGGGGTCGTCCCAGGTGTACTGCACCCACTGGGTGCCCTTCTGGGGCCAGCTGCCCCAGCGTGGCGCGTCGGAGGACGAGACGGGTTCCCGGCCGTCGTTGAGGGCGGCCACCGACTCCCAGCCCGAGGTGTAGGACGCGGTGGGCGTGGCGGACGGCGCCACGTTCACCTGCCCGTCCGAGAGCCCCGCCGCCTCGACGACGACCGTCTTCGACGACTCGGACGTGCCGTCGCTCGCGGTGAGCCGGAGCGTGTAGGTGCCCGCCTCGGTGAACCGGGCGACGGTCGTCGAGGCGCCCGGGGTGCCGAAGAGGACGGTGCCGCCGTCCGGGCCGTCGACCGCCTGCCACGAGGCGGTGAGCTTCCGCTGCGGGAGACCGTCGTCCTTGACGACGCCCGTGAGCCTGACCTGACCGGGACGGCTGTAGGTGGTGTCACGCCACGCCTCGACATACGGCGCGTGGTTGCGTGCCGCCGGGGGCCGGGCGCCGGTGGCGAAGGCCTGGATCTCCTTCAGGCCGCTGGTGTGGCCGTCCCGGTGGCGCATCAGCACCCGTAGCTTCTGGGTGGTCACCTTCGGGAAACGTACCTGGTTGAGGTTGGCCCGTGGAAAGACCGGCGACCTGACCGCTCCGGCCACGTCCCGCCACTGCCCGCCACGGTCCTGGTACCGCACGGCGTAGAGCGCGGGCTCGGCGTAACCGTCCGGCCGTTTGTCGCTGTAGAAGTGGAGCCTGACGTCGTCCACGCCGCGCGGTCGCCCGAAGTCCAGCTCGTACCAGTCCTCGGCGTTGCCCGAGCCGCGGGCACCCCAGAAGGGCTCGTTGATGGTGAAGCCGTCGACGGCGCCGGCCACCGGGTGGCCCGCCGCCTCGTAGGAGGCGCGGACGGTCGCACGGGCGGCGAGGTTCTCCTTCGCCACATCGTTCAGGTCCCGCCCGGCCTTGGCGAAGAGGTCGGTGACGCGGTCCTTCGGGCCGTACTCGACGTCCTGCGGCGCGGCGAGGGCCGTACGAAGGCCGGTGGTGCGGGCCTTGGCCCCGCCCCCGTCGGGGAAGGTCACCCTGCGGGTGACGGGGTCGTACACGAGGTGGGTGAGGCGGTCGGCGGTGAGGGCGAGTTTCCCGTCGAGGTAGAGGGAGTAGCCCTCGGGGACCTGGCGGCCGTACGGCCGTCTGCCGTCACCGGGCTTGTCCCACAGCACGGCCACGTCGGTGCCGCGGTAGTTGATGTCGGTGACGGCGAAGTGGGGCCAGTCGACGTCGATCGGCGACAGCTCGATCCTGCGGTCGTCGCGGGGCCGGAAGCCCATCGCGTCCTCGATCACCGTCCAGTTGGTGGTGCCGAGGATGGTGTGGTGGATCCAGGAACGGTAGCCGATCTTCTGCGGGTCGGCGCTGCCGTCCGACCAGAACTCGTTCTGGTCGGGCCACCGGTTGTCGCCGTCGACGTACTGGGCCCAGGCGTTCCAGGACAGCAGCTTCTTGTACCAGGTGCGGTCGATGTATTGGTTCGGGTACTTGCGCAGCACGGAGGAGAGGAAGCGGAAGGTGACGGTGGAGTTGATGACGGAGAAGTTGTTGCTGCCCGGGTGCCCCTGCTCCGCCGCCTGGGCCTTGTCGGCCTGGTTCGCCGTGAAGAACGGGAAGACGGGGTACTGCTTGTCGTCCGCCCACAGCCGCAGGGCCTCCAGGTACTGGGGGTCCTCGTCCGGTGTGGGCATCAGGCCCACGCTGTACGGGTAGTAGTTGTTGATCTCCTTCCAGGGCACCAGGGTGTCGCTGGCCACGTGCCGGTGCTTGACCAGCTTGTCCTCGGGGTCCCAGAGGTACGTGAGGACAGCGTCCTTGACGCGCTGGGCGACCCCGCGCATCTCGTCGGCCTTGCCCTTCTCACCGAGCAGGTCGTAGGCGCGGGCGGCCGCGGTGGCGTTGCTGTACACGTACGCCGACTCGGCGCGGTCCATGGTGCCCGGCTTCCAGTCGAACGACACCGCGTCGGCGTCGTTGCCGGTCATCGCGCCCCAGTCGTACTCGATCAGCCCGTTGCCGTCGTGGTCGTAGCTCTCCAGCTGACCGCGGACGTCCTTCTCGGCGTACCGCGCGAGGTTGCGCACCACGCCGTCCGGGCCGCCGTGCACCTGGTAGGAGCGCCAGGCGGCCTCGGAGATGTACTGGGTGTAGCTGTTGGACCAGTTCTCCGGGTCCCCCGGGTTGTCCGTGTACTTGCCGTTCTTCGACACCTCTCCGGCGGACACCCAGGGTCCGTAGGAGTAGCTCGGATCGCGCAGGTACTTGAGGTCGTCGACGAACATGCCGGTGGTCAGGGCGATGGCGTTGTTGTAGCCCAGGACGCCCTCCATCGAGGTGGGGAACTGGTAGTCGTTGCCCGGGATGTCGGCGTCGAGGAAGTTGTAACGCAGCAGCCACCAGCGGTAGTAGAGCGTCTTCTCGATGTTGTCGTCCGGGACGTCGAGGTAGGGCAGGTTCTCGGCCCACCACCGGTTGTACGTCTGCACCTGTGCGCGGAAGGCGGCGGCCGGGGCCGCCGTACGCATCACGTCGTACGCGGAACGGGAGCGGGCGATCTCCTCGGTGACGAAGCCCAGCTGGACCTTCGTGGTGCGCGCGCGGCCCGCGGGGACGGTGAGGGTCCGGGTCAGGGCTTCGCCGTCGGGTGCCATGCCGTCGCCGCTGAGCCGGGGGAAGACGGTGGTGAGGTTGTTCTTCGCGGCGACCGTGCCGGTGAGTTCGCGCCCTTCGGCGGTCGTGGTGTACGGGGACGAGGCACGCAGGGTCACCTTCCGACTCGTCGCACCCGTGTTGGCGACGGTCAGGTCGGTCACCGCCACGTTCGCGTCGGTGATGAACTTGGTCTGCGTCACCTTCAGGCCGGTGGCGTCGTGGGTGAACTCGCCACGCCAGTAACTGGGGGTCTGGGTGCGGGCGTCGGTGTCCTCGCGGAGGGTCAGGTCCTCGCCGTCCACGGACAGGTTCACGGTGTACGCCGACCGGTTTTCGATGCTCTCCCAGTAGGCGACCTTGCCGGCGAACCCGAGCCGGGCGGGATCGTGTTCCTTCATGAACACCGCCCGTCCGCGCGTGAACAGCCAGTCACCCGCCGGGTCCGCACCCTTGCGGGCCAGCATGCGGTCCATCCAGAAGTCGGTGCCGTCGCCCGTCTTCCGGTCGGCCTCGTACTGGGTACGCAGCGTGCGGTGGGTGGTGAAGCCGGCCGGCAGCTTCGGCACGGGGTGCGCGGACCCGGAGTAGACCGGGTAGCCGATGTCCGCGTTGTCCGCCGACGCGGGTGCGGTGGCGGCCAGCGGCGCCAGCAGCCCGAGGACCAGTGCTCCGGCCAGGGCGCCGCGGCGGTGCCGTCTTCGTTGTCCGTGCACGGTTACCTCCCGGTGGCCTTCGGGTGTGTTCCGGTGGACTTCGGTCGTGGTGCGGCCTGCGGCTGTGCTCCGGTGGAATCCGGCCGACCCTCTGTCGTCGGCAGCCACACGCGCATGGTGGTGGGCCCACGGTTCGCCCAGGAGTGGTAGGGGCCCAGGACGATGGTGCGGGGCTCGGCGGTGGGAGGGGTGGCTCGGTCGAGGGGCCGGTACGGCCATGCGGGGTCGTGCGGTGCACCGGGTTGGGCGAGTTCACCGGGTACGAGGACGGTGGCGCCCCCGCCGTCCGGCCCGTCCTCCGGCTCCGCGGACGGGTCCACCCGGACGGCGTCGACCTCGTGCCCGTCGGGCAGGTCGACGGACTCGGCGCAGTACACCAGGGGGCCGCGCTGCACGGCCACCGCCCCGCGCACCGCGTCCACCCGCGGGTCGGCGCGGATCCAGCGCGGCCGTACGGGCAGTTCGAGGCGTATCTCGTCGCCGGGCCGGAAGACCCGGGTGGTCTCGGCCGTGCCCGGGGCGACCGCGCGGCGCCGCCCGTCCGGGTCGACCAGCCACGCGGTGTCGCCCGCGGTCCAGTCGGGCACCCGCAACGACAGGGTCCACGGGCGGTTGGTGGACCGGCCGATCCGCACGGTCACGGTGCCGCCGGCCGGGTAGTCGGTGCGGATCCGCAGGGCGACGTGGTGCCCGCCGGCGAGCGAGGTGGCGATCTCCGCGTCGGCGTACTGGTGCACCTGCACGCCGTTCTCGTCGGCCGTCGCCAGATACGCGGGCAGTTGGGCCAGGGTCCGCGCCACATTGGTCGGGCAGCAGGACACCGCGAACCAGGGCGCGCGCAGACTCGACTCGGCCCGCGCGCTCGGGGCGTGCGCCGCGGGTACGGCACCGCGGTGGCGCCGGTGCAGGGTGTTGGCGTAGAAGAAGGACCGGCCGTCCGCCGACGGTGAGGTCGCGACCACGTTGAACAGGGTCCGCTCGGCGAGGTCGGCGAAGCGCGGCTCGCCGGTGGCCAGCAGCAGCCGCCAGCTGAGCATGACGGAGGCGACACCGGCGCAGGTCTCCGAGTAGGCACGGTCCGGTGGCAGCACGAAGTCGTCGCCGAAGGACTCGTCCCGATGGTGCGAGCCCATGCCGCCGGTCAGGTACGTCCGCCGGGCGACCGCGGCCTCCCACTGCCGTACCACCGCGGCGAGCAGGTCGTCGTCGCCGGTCTCCACCGCCACGTCGACCGCGCCGCAGGCGAGGTAGAGAGCGCGGACGGCGTGCCCGCGCAGCGCCGTCGCCTCGCGCAGCGGCAGGTCGTCCTGGTAGTAGGCGCGGCCGAACTCGATGTCGGCGAGGGTGCGGTGGCCACGCCGGTCGACGAACAGCGCGGCCTGGTCGAGGTAGCGCTGCTCCCCCGTCGCCCTGGCCAGTTCGACCAGGGCCGGCTCGATCTCCGGGTGTCCGCAGACGCCCTCGATGCCGCCCCGGCCGAAGGTGGCACAGACGTGGTCGGCCGCCCGTCGGGCGATCTTCGCCAGCTCGCCCTCGCCCCGGGCCCGCGTCTGGGCCACGCCCGCCTGGATCAGGTGCCCTTGGCAGTACAGTTCGTGACCCCATTCGAGGTCGCTGTACCGGGGCTGCTGGCCGGGGTGGCCGTAGGCGGTGTTCAAATAGCCGTCCGCCTCCTGGGCGGGTGCGATGACGTCGGAGAGTGCGGCGATGTCGGTGTCGAGGGCGGGGCCGGTGGCGGACTGCCAGGCCATCGCTTCGAGGAGTTTGTAGAGCTCGGAGTCGGCGAACTCCCGTCCCCGCCGGTCCCGGTGGACCCGCCCCTCGGCGGCGGCCCGGAAGTTCCCGGTCCAGCCGACCCGTTCCATCCAGTCGCGGCAGTGGCCGATGGTCGCGATCGCGTTGGTGTGCCGGCGCCCGGCCCAGAAGCCCCCGGTGATCCGGACCTCGTCGAGGCCGAGCGGTCGCAGCCGGCCGCGGGTCGGGGCCACCGGCAGTACGGACGACCGCGCCGTGTTCTCCCTCACCAGTTCATGCCTTCGGTTGTCCCTTCGGTCGGCGGTGCGGGCCGTTCCGTGTGCGCGGTTCGGTCTGTGGTTCGGCGTAGGCGCGTCGGCGCGTTCGTTGGCTGTCAGCCCTTGAGCGCGCCGGACATGAAGCCCCGTATGTAGTGCCGTTGCAGCAGCAGGAAGAGGAGCAGACAGGGCACGGCCAGCACCACCACGCCCGCCTCGGTGGCGCCGTAGTCGACGGCCCCCATGCTCTGCTGCCGCAGATTGGCGACGGCCAGCGGCAGGGGCGCCTTCTCGCTGTCGGAGATGAGGATCAGCGGGGCGATGAAGTCGTTCCAGGCCGCGAGGAAGGCGAACAGTCCCACGGTGATAAGTCCCGGCCGCACCGCCGGGAGGAGGATCCGGCGCAGCGCCCCGGCCGTGCCGCAGCCGTCGACGAGCGCCGACTCCTCCAGTTCACGCGGGACCGCCTCGAAGGAGATCCGCATCATGAAGGTGGCGAACGGCAGTTGGAACATGGCCAGCACCAGGCTCAGCCCGATCAGCGAGTTCTGCAGATGGAGCCTGCCGAGCAGCACGTAGAGCGGGATGAGGAGGGTGGCGTACGGGACCATGAGGATGGCCAGGGTGAGCAGGAACAGCAGGTTCTTGCCGGGGAAGTCGAAGCGGGCGAAGGCGTAGCCGCCCAGCAGTGACACCCCGAGGGTGAGCAGGACGGTCAGCGTCGAGACGACGGTGCTGTTGAGGAGGTAGCGCCACAGTCCGGCGTCGTAGTCGAGCAGTGTCCGGTAGTTGCCGAGGCCGTAGCCGGATTCCTGCGCGGTGCCCGGCTGTCCGCTGACCGAGGACCAGGCGTTCCACAGCAGCGGGAACAGGAAGATGACGGCCAGACCTCCGGCGACGACGTAGTACGGCGTCCGGCCGAGGGCGCGGGTGAGCACCGTGGTGTCCCTTCTCGTGGCGTGGGTTTCCTGACGGGGCCTCACGACCGTGGGGGTCATGACTCGTCGGCGCGGCGCAGACCGCGGAACTGGAGGGCGTTGAGCAGGAGCAGCACGGCCAGCACGATGATCGACAGCGCGGCGGCGGTGCCCAGGTTCAGCCGTTGGAAGGCCTCCCGATAGATCAACTGGACGATGGTGACGGTGCTGTTGTCCGGTCCGCCCTTGGTGAGGATGAAGAACTGGTCGAAGGCGAGCAGGGATCCGGTCACGCACAGCAGCAGGCTCAGCGCGATGGAAGGGCGCAGCAGCGGCAGGGTGATGGAGCGGAAGATCTGGCCGCGGCTCGCGCCGTCCATCCGGGCCGCCTCGTACACCTCGTGGGGGATGCGCTGGATGCCCACGAGCAGGATCAGCATGTAGAAGCCGGCGAACTTCCAGACGATGAGGAAGACCGTCGACAGCAGGGCGGCCGTCGGGGTGCCGAGGAAGGACACCGGGTCGTCGACGAGGCCGAGCTTGTCCAGGGCGCGGCTGAGCGGTCCGGTGGTGGGGCTGTACAGGCCCCAGAACAGCAGTGAGGCGGAGGCGAGTCCGAGGGCGCCGGGCAGGAAGTAGACCGTGCGGAAGAAGCCCGCGCCGGGGCGGGACTCCTGCACGAGCAGGGCGAGCAGAAGTGCCAGGCCGAGCAGGGCGACCGTGACGATCGCCGTGTAGAGGAGCGTGAAGCGGACCGCGGGCCAGAACAAGGTGCTGTCGGTCGCGTCGGTGTAGTTCTCGGGGGCGTTGACGCCCCGGTCACCGGCCAGCAGGGGCCAGTCGCTGAGCGACATCTGCCCGACGAGCAGCAGCGGGAGCAGGAAGAAGACGGTGACGAACACGGCCGTGGGGGCGGCGTACGCGAGACCCTTGGCCTTGCGGGACCGCCACCGGGGCGCGGCCGCGCGGGGCGGACGGACCCGGTGTTCCGGCCGGGTCCGGTGTTCGGTCGCCGCTGTCTCGTCGGCCACCTTCACCTGCATGTCTCTCCTTTGCCGTGTGAGGTGCGGAGGAAGTGCCGGGTGCGCGCGCGCCGGGCGGCCGGACGCCGCCAGGGTGCGTGCCGGGCGCCGTGGATGCTGTGTGGGACGTTCGAAAACCCCCTAGTCCGCCAGTGACGCGGAGACCGCCTCGTTGTCCTTGTCCACGGAGCTCCCGTCGCCGAAGGCGGCGTCGCGCATCAGGGTCAGCCAGGGCCCGTTGGGGTCGTTGAAGGTCTGGCCGAACTTCATCGCGTACGGGGTGCGGCCGTCCGCCACCAGCTGGTTGATGGTCACCAGTCGGGGGTCCGCCTTGGAGTACTTGTTGGACGCGAGGTCGGTGCGGGCCACCACGTCCTTGTGCGCGGCGACCACGTCGACCTGCGCCTTGTCGCCCAGGGACCAGGCGAGGAAGTTCCAGGCCTGGTCGGTGGACTTGCTGGTGGCGGAGATGCCGATGGCGTCACCGCCGACGAAGGTGGACTTGCCGCCGTCGGGCCCGGGGATGGGCGCGACCCCGAAGTCGAGGTCCTTGGGCATCAGCCCCAGGGTGGTCGACGGCATGGGCATGACGCCGACCTTGCCCTTGGGGAAGACGCCGGTCCAGGTCACGCCGGTCTCGTCCTTCGCGCCGGGGGCGACGATGTCGTCCTTCACCCACCCGCGATAGGTGTCGTAGACCTTCTTCGCGGTGGCGGAGGCGAGCTGTGCCTCGGTTCCCTCCTCGTTCAGCACGTCCTCGCCCGCGGCCCAGATGGAGGGCCACCAGGTGAACACGCCGCAGCCGCCGCAGTTCCCGCCGAAGAAGGTGCCGTCGACGCCTCCCAGCGCGTCCACCGCCCGCGCCTGGCTGTCCCACTCCTTCAGGGTGGTGGGCGGCTTCTCCGGGTCGAGTTTCGCCCGCCGGTAGAGCTCTTTGTTGTAGAAGAGCACCGACAGGTCGAGGGTGTGCGGGACGACGTACTTCTTGCCCTCGTACGTGCCGGCCTTGATGTGCGACTGCGCCAGGTCCTTGGCGAAGGGCAGGGCGTCGACGCGTTCGGTGAGGTCGGCGAAGAGCCCGCTGGAGGTGTAGTTCGGGACGAACACCACGTCGGAGGCGAACAGGTCGGGCAGGTCCTTGGATCCGGCGGCGGCACCGACCTTGGCCTGGTAGTCGTCGGTCGGTACGACGGTCAGTTCGACCTTGTTCTTGTGGCTCGCGTTGTACGCCTTGACCAGGGCCTCGCTCTGCGGGCGGGTCGCCGCGCGCGTCCACATCGTGAGTGTGGCGCCGTCGTCGACCCCCTTCGCGTCGGCCCCTCCACCGCCTCCCCCGCCCGCGCCGTCCTCGTCCGACCCGCAGGCCGTGACCAGACTCGCGGCGGCGAGCAGTGCGACAACGCCGGTGACGAAGCGGCGCGGCCGCCCATGTGGTCCGACCGTGCTCCCCATGATCGATCCCCCTTGAATTGCGGCGGGCCACGAACGGGCCGGCCGGCCGGGACGGTGGATGCGGTGGCACTGAACCGAGAGACGGAAAGGACCGAAAAGGCTTTCTGCGACGCTAGAACTCTGCTCAGTACCCGTCAATCCCCTTGCAGGGACCGGATGGTGGACGGATCACCGAAACCCGTGCGGGCATCCTGACCGAAAGTCTTTCGCGTACTGTTTTACGCATGGCGTGCCGCCCTCGACGGCGTCGGCAGCGCCGCGCGAGACAGGAGAGCGACCATGTCACAGGCCACCGGCCCGGCCCGTCCGCAGCCCGCCACGCTCGTCGAGGTCGCCCGGCTGGCGGGCGTGTCCGTCGCCACGGCGTCCAAGGCCCTCAACGGCCGCAGCCAGGTGCGCGCGGAGACCAGACAGCGGGTGATCGAGGCGGCGGAGCGGCTGTCGTTCCGGCCCAACCAGGTGGCCCGCGGTCTGCTGGCCGGGCGCACGGGCACCGTCGGTCTGCTCACCAGCGACCTGGAGGGCCGGTTCAGCATTCCGATCCTCATGGGCGCCGAGGACGCCTTCGGGGCGGGCGAGGTCGCGGTGTTCCTCTGCGACGCGCGCGGCGACGCGATCCGCGAACAGCACCATGTGCGCGCGCTGCTCGGGCGGCGGGTCGACGGCCTGATCGTCGTGGGCAGCCGGACCGATCCCCGGCGCTCACTGGGCCGGGAGCTGCCGGTTCCCGTCGTCTACGCCTACGCCCCGTCACAGGACCCGGAGGACCTGTCCATCGTGCCGGACAACGTCGGTGCGGGCCGGATCGCGGTGGACCACCTGCTCGCCTGCGGCCGGACCCGGATCGCCCACATCACCGGCGATCCCGGGTACTCCGCGGCGCAGGACCGGGCCTCGGGTGCCCGGGCCGCGCTCGCCGACGCCGGCCTGGCCCTGGTCGGCGAACCGCGGTTCGGGGCGTGGTCGGAGGGGTGGGGGCGGGCGGCCACCGCGATGCTGCTCGACGGGCATCCGGACGTGGACGCCGTGCTGTGCGGCAGCGACCAGATCGCCCGCGGTGTCATGGACGTGCTGCGCGAGCGCGGCCAGCGGGTGCCCGAGGACGTCGCGGTCATGGGCTTCGACAACTGGCAGGTCCTGACCTCCTCCTCCCGGCCACCGCTGACCAGCGTCGACATGAACCTCGAACAGGTCGGGCGGGCGGCCGCGCACGCCCTGTTCACCGCGATCGGCGGAGCCCGGCGGCCGGGGATCGAGACCCTGCCCTGCCGGGTGGTGATCCGGGGGTCCACGGCGGCCCTGTCCTGAACGGGCGCCCGCCAAGGCGGTTCAACATCGGTGAACCACACCCCTCTTGACACTCCATCAGCTCGCTCCTACGTTGCGAAAACCTTTCAGGTCCGTTTCCGTGCTCTGCGGACCACGCACGTCGGCATCATCGCGAGCAAGCGCTTGTCAACGGGACAGGGAGCATCCGATGAGAAGACCGCACGCCTTACCGTCACGGCGCCGACGCACGAGGTGTCTCCTCGTCGCCCTGGTGCTCAGCGTCTGTTCCGTCGTCACCGCGACCCCGGCCGCGGCCGCCCAGACCATCGGGTTCCCCACCTTCACCGGCCCGGCGATCCCGGCCCCGCCGGTCGACTACACGCCGGGCGACATGATGCGGACCATCTACGACGCGGAGAGTTCGGGAACCGACTTCTGGATGGACCGTCTGCTGGCCCGCTCCGGCAACGACCCGGCCGGTCCCTGGCTGATGAGCCGCGGTCGGGCCCTCTTCATGAAGGAGCACGACCCCTCCAAGCTCGGGTTCGGCGGCAAGGTCGCCTACTGGGAGAGCGTCAACGACAACAGTGCCTACACCGTCGCGATCAGTCCGGGCACCTTCACCGAGCAGGTCTCCCAGCGCTGGCAGGCGCCCAGCCACTGGAAGAGCGTCCACACCAGCGGCTCGATCACGGTCAACCAGACGAAGTTCGTCACGGACAACAACGTCGCGGTGACCAACCTGGCGATCAAGAACAACGGCACGAGCTCCACCACGCTGCAACTACGGGCGACCTCCCCGTACGCCACCACCGGCTCCGGCAGTGAACTCACCGGGCAGGTGAGCGCCAAGAACAACCTCACCACCCTCCGGCCCCGGCTCACCGGCGACGGTTTCAGTGTCTCCAGCGGCGGCCTCGACCGGTCCGTGACGATCGCGGCCGGAGCCACGGTGACCACCAAGGTGGTGATGGGCTTCGTCACCGACGAGATCCCCGAGTCCCTCACCGAGTACAACGCCTACGCGGGCTACTCCCCCGCGACCGCGTTCGCGACCCACGTCAAGGCCTACAACCTGTGGTGGGCGCAGAACGTGCCCTACATCGACGTGCCCGAGCCCGCGATCAAGAAGAACATCTACTACCGCTGGTGGCTGATGCGCTTCAACAACCTCGACGCCGACATCCCCGGGCAGACCTTCCAGTTCCCGACCTCGACCGAAGGCGTCCTCGGCTACAACAACGCGATCGCGCTCACCCAGCCCATGCACATCGACGACCTGAAGTACCTGCGCAACCCGGCCTACGCGTACGGCGACTGGCTCAGCGTGGGCCAGACGTCGAAGGGCGGGCGTTTCCTCGACAACCCGGGTGACCCGGAGAACTGGTCCAACAGCTACACCCAGTACATCGCCGAGGCGGCCTGGAAGAGCTACCAGATCCACGGGGGCCAGCCGGCCATCGCGGGCAACCTGGCCAAGTACGCCGAGGGTGACGTCAAGGGCCAACTCGCCTACTACGACCACGACAACAACAAGCTGATCGAGTACGACTGGGGCGCCCTGACCGGCAACGACGCCGACGCGGTCTCCTTCCACTGGAAGCCCGGAAACATGGACCGCGCCGAGTCCGCCTACCAGTACAGCGGCGCCCTCGCCGCCGCGCAGGCCTACGAGGCGACCGGCAACACGGCCAAGGCCACCGAGATGCGGACACTGGCGACGCAGATCAAGGACGCCATCGTCAACGTGCTGTGGAACCCGAACCGGCAGCTGTTCGAGCACCGGCTGAAGTCGACCAACGAGTGGGTGCCCTGGAAGGAGATCAACAACTACTACCCGTTCTCCGTCGGGGCCGTCCCCAACACCGCGACGTACAAGCAGGCGCTGCGTCTGTTCGACGACCCGGCCCAGTACCCCGTCTTCCCCTTCTATACCGCCAACCAGGTCGACAAGAAGGCGGCGGCCGACGCGGGGAACCCGGGTTCCAACAACTTCTCCACCATCAACTCCACCGTGCAGTTCCGGCTGTACTCCTCGGTGCTGCGCAACTACCCCAACTCCTGGATGAAGGCGACCGACTACAAGAAGCTGCTCTACTGGAACGCCTGGGCGCAGTACGTCGGCGGCAACACCCAGTGGCCCGACGCCAACGAGTTCTGGGCCGACTGGAACGGCAGCGGCATCGACTACCGGTCGTGGATCCACCACAACATCCTGGGCAGCAGCAACTGGACCGTCATCGAGGACGTGGCGGGGCTGCGGCCGCGCAACGACGCCAAGGTGGAGCTCTCCCCCATCGACATCGGCTGGGACCACTTCACCGTCAACAACCTGCGCTACCGGGGCGCCGACCTGTCCCTCGTCTGGGACGACCCGGCCGACGGTGTGGTGCGCTACCCCGGTGTCCCGGAGGGCTACTCGATCTACGTCAACGGCAACCGGGTCGCCACCGTCAACTCCCTGGTCCCCTTCACGTGGGACCCGGCCACCGGAGACGTCACCACGAGCGGCACGGTCACCCACCACACGGCCGTCCCCGGACTCAGGGCCCCCAACCAGGTGGTGCAGAACAGCCCCCGGATGGTCGACATGTTCGCCAAGGCGGGCGTCGACCTGACCGCCGACCTGACCAACCTCGCCTCCGGAGCGACGGCGTCCGCGTCCTACACCGGCTCCGGCAGCAGCGTGTCCGGCGCGGTCGACGGCTACCCCACCAACGAGCCGTTCTGGGGCGCCGGCGGCTCCCCCAACAGCCAGGACTGGTACGAGCTGAACTTCGGCACCGCCCGCACGCTCGACGAGGTGCGCCTGTACTTCAAGGACAGCCGCCCGGCCAGTACGACCTACCGGGCGCCGTCCGCGTACACCATCCAGTACTACGACGGCGGTTCGTGGGTGAACGCCCCGAGCCAGACCAAGAGCCCGGCGGCGCCGAGGGCCAACTACAACGTGGTGCGCTTCCCCGCGCTCAGCGCCCAACGGATACGGGTCCTGGCCACCAACGCGTCCGGCGCCAAGACCGGCCTCACCGAGGTCAAGGTGTACAACCGGGGCGGCGTCCAGCCACCCCAGCAACCGGCCAACCAGGCGACCTCCGCGACGGCGTCGGCGTCGTACACCTCCTCCTGGGAGAGCGTCAGCGCGGTCAACGACGGCATCGACCCGCCCTCGTCCAACGACACCGTGAACCCGCGCTGGGGCACCTGGCCGGAGAGCGGACAGCAGTGGGCCGAGCTGACCTGGCCGTCGGCGAAGACGATCAACAAGGCCGAGGTGTACTTCTTCGACGACGACGAGGGCATCGACATGCCGTCCTCGTGGAAACTCCAGTACTGGAACGGCAGTGCCTACGTCGACGTGCCCGGCGCGAGCGGCTACCCACTGGCCAGGAACCAGTACAACACCGTCACCTTCACCGCGACGAACACCACCCGACTACGGGTGCAGCTCACCAGCAACGGCACCAACTCCGTCGGCCTCCTCGAAGCAAAGGTGTACGGACCGTGACCCGTTCCAGATGTGTGTCCGCGCTCATAGGCGTCCTCACCGTGGTGGTCGCCTTCCTGGTGGCGCCCTCACCCGCTGCCGCAGCCGTCACGTTCACCTCGACCGGGGTGAACCAGAACGGCGGCAACTGCCTCGACCTGCCGAACAGTTCGTCGACCAACGGAACACAGCTGCGCGCCTTCTCCTGCGGCGGGGGCGCGAACCAGAACCTCGGCTTCACCCCGGTCCCGGGGACCAGTGACACCTACACCGTCACCACCCAGTCCGGTCAGTGCGTCGACGTCTCCGGCGCGTCCACCGCGGACAACGCCACGATCATCCAGTGGCCCTGCCACGGCGAGACGAACCAGCAGTGGCGCCTGGTCCCGGTGACGGTGAGCGGCACCGACAAGACCTTCAACCTGGTGTCCGCCGGCTCCGGCAAGTGCGTCAGCCCGAGCGGTGGCTCCTCGGCCTCCGACACCGGCCTGGTGCAACTGCCGTGCGCCGCCGCGAACGGCAGGGTGTGGCGGCTGCCCGGCTTCACCGGCGGCGGCACGAACCCGCGCACGTTCACCAACCCGATCGCCCAGCGCGGGCCCGACCCCTGGCTCACGTACTACGACGGGTACTACTACCTCGCCACCACGACCTGGAACTCGACGGTCACCATGCGCAAGTCCCGGACCCTGGCGGGGCTCGCCACGGCCGACGCACAGGTGATCTTCAACCTGACCCGGCCCAACGGGGCGGGCACGATGTGGGCCCCGGAGTTCCACCTGCTCGACGGCCCGAACGGGAAGCGGTGGTACTTCTACTACACGGCCGGACGGGAACCGTACGACCTGGGCACCCAGCGGATCCATGTGCTGGAGAGCGCCGGACTGGACCCGATGGGGCCCTACACCTTCAAGGCCGACCTGCTCGACCCGACCCAGGACAACACCTGGGAGCTGGACCCGAGCATCCTCCAACTGGGCGGCAAGCTGTACCTGCTGGGCACCTACTACAACGGCTCGCAGCCCATGTTCATCAGGCCGCTCTCCAACCCGTGGACCGCGAGCGGCACCCGGCGTGTGCTGTCCACGCCCACCTACAGCTGGGAGACGGTGGGCGGCGCGGTCAACGAGGGCGCCGAGGTGCTCCAACGGGGCGGCAGGACCTTCATCGTGTACTCCGCGAGCCACTGCTCCACGCCCGACTACAAGCTGGGGATGCTGACGTACAACGGCGGTGACCCGCTCAACTCCTCCTCCTGGGTCAAGTCCCCGAACCCGGTCTTCCAGCGGTCCAACGGCGTGTACGGGCCCGGCCACAACGGCTTCTTCACGTCGCCCGACGGGACCGAGGACTGGATGGTCTACCACGCCAACAGCTCCGCGAACGGCGGCTGCGACATGAACCGCTCGACCAGGGCGCAGAAGTTCACCTGGAACGCCGACGGCACACCGAACTTCGGTACGCCGGTGGCTGCGGGCGTCCCGCTGACGGCCCCGTCCGGGGAGTAGCCGGTCCATGTCATCAGCGGGGCATCCGTGCGATGCCCCGCTGATGCGTGGTGACCTACCTCAGTTGGGCGAGGAACGGTGCGAGGGTGCGGGCCAGGGTGTTGTGCGCGGGGGCGGCGAACAGCGGGTCCAGGTGGTTCATGCCGTTGTCCGTCTCGTACGTCCCGTACGGGATACGGGAGTCGGCGACGACCTCGCGCGCCGCCGACACGATCGTTCCCTGGGCGTAGCTCGTCTGGAAGGCGTAGAGCGGGATGTCCAGGTCCGTGGTGTGGAGCAGACGCAGACCCAGTGAGCGGGCCAGTTCGGTGTCGGCGTAGGCGTCGACGACGTCGAGGTCCACCGACAGCCGGGCCGGCCAGTACCACTCCCACACGGCGGGCTCGGGGCCGCCCGCGTACACCGTCGCGACGCGGCTGACCGGGGTGATGCCGGTGTCGATCCAGCGGCGTACCTCACCGCTGTCGGCGAGGTGCCCGGAGTGCACGCTGATGTCGTTGGGCCAGCCGAACGTCGTCTCCACCAGGGTGCCAAGCAGTGCGGCGTTGGTGACGGGCACCGGCGGGCGCAGGGCGCCCGGCATCCGGGGTTGCAGGACCGAGCGGCCCTGCGGATCGCGGTGTGCGTACCAGCCGGCGAGCTGGTACCAGATCTGGGTGCTCTCCGCCCGGGAGCCCAGCCCGACGGCGCTGAGGGTCATGTCGAAGACGGCTCCGCCGTCGATGGCGGCCAGCCGCTCCCGTACTTCGTCCGGTGAGTTGTGGACGGGCTCCCCCGTCCCGTCGAACGCTCCGCGCACCCCGCCGTCGACGAGCACCAGGGCCGCGAGGTCCCGGTACCCGGGGTGGCCGTCGAAGTCCCAGGCGGCGTACGTCATCGCGGTGGTGGCACCCCAGGAGTGGCCGCCGAGCACCACCCGGCGCCGACCTCCGTGGGCGGCGGACCGTACGACCGTGCGCAGGTCCTCCAGGGTCCGGGCCAGGCCCCAGCGTGCGACGAAGGCGGAGCCGGCGGGGTCCTGGGAGCGGTAGTGGCCGTCGAGGTAGTACGCGGCCGGGTCGGGGGTGGCGAAGCCGGTACGGTCGGCCAGGTTCTCCTCGCGTCGGTCGTACGCCCACACCTGCACCCCGGGCACGGCCCGCACGAGGTCGCGGGCGAGCAGCCGGAAGTCGTTCGCGGCCCCGAACATGCCGGGGACCAGCACCAGGATCGTGTGCGCCGTGTCGGGGCCGACCTTGAGGACATGCACCTGGTCCGTCCCGGCCGGACCGCCCCCGGCGCCCACGGCCAGCGGAAGGTACGGCTCTCGGTCCCGCCCGGACGCGGTGGCCGGGCCGGGCGCCGCGGACGTCAGGGCGAGGCCGCCGACGATCCCGCCGAGCACTGATCTGCGGGAGACCCGGCCCGTCATGAGGCGCACCCGCCCACGCGCCTGCCGCTCAGCGCCACGTCGTCCATGCGGACGTCGTAGGAGGAGGGAGTGGGATCGGCCTGGTACAGCTGCCATCCCAGCTTGAGCGTGTCGAAGCGGGGGAAGCGGAAGTCGTCAGCCATGCCGCCGTGGTTCTTCGTGGAAACCGTCAGCTCGGACTGCTCCTCGCCGTCCAGGTAGACGGTGACGCGGTTGTCGGTGGCGTCCAGGTGGAACTCGACGCACTGCCATCCACCGGCGACGGCGGGAGCGGAGGTCTTCCAGGCGGTCCAGTCCCCGGTGGGGCCCAGGTCCGAGCCGACGCCCCAGAAGTCGGCCTGCTCGGTGGGTACGTACTGGCCGCCCAACGGGCGTACCAGCGTGGGGGCGTCGGAGCCGGAGGCCTCCGCGATGGTCCAGTGCGCCCAGTCGGGGGCGGTGGGGAACCGGTCGACCCGCAGCCGGAGCCGGGCCCAGAAGCTGTTGCCGGCGGGTGCGAGGTCGGACAGGACCAGGAAGGCGCGACCGTTGCCTTCCGTGCGCAGCCGCAGTTCACGGCCGTGGCCGGTGGTGGAGGGTTCGACGGTCAGCGAACCGTCGGAGGTGTCGGTGGTCCAGCCGCGGCCCTCGGTGACCGGGCCGAGGGGAAGCCGGTCGAAGTTCTCCCGGACGAGCGTTCCGTGCGGGACGGGGGTGGCAGAGGCGGTGGGGGGTATGGCGAGCAGCACGGCTGCCGTGGCCGCCAGCGTCGCGGCGGCCCTCCTCATGCGTGTCATGCGGCCAGTCTGCAACAGGGACACCATGGGCACCACGGCCAACGGGTGTCATACAGCGGTCGGTTGGGGGGCCGCCGGTTCGGCCACGGCCGGCTTGCGGATCAGCAGCAGCGCAGCGTCGTCGTGCAGTCGGCCGCCCACATGGTCCAGCAGTTCGTCGTGGAGCGCGGTGAGGGTGCGTTCCGGCTCGTCGGACAGGTGGCGCGCCAGCCCCTCGCGGAGCGGGTAGAACGCACGACCCCGGTCGCGGGCCTCGGTGACTCCGTCGGTGTACAGCAGCAGCTGGTCCCGATCGGCGAACGGCAGCACCTGGAGGGCGGGGCCCTGACCCGCGAGGGCGCGCAGCCCGAGCGGCGGGGCCGGACGCGGGGGCTCCACGGCCTCGACGTGGCCGGACTCGCGCACCAGCAGCGGAGGCGCGTGGCCGCAGTTCACCAGCTCCAGCTGCCCCGGCCTCGGGTGTCCGGCGACCACGGCGGTGACGAAGTCGTCGCAGCCGAGGTTGCGCGCCAGGCTGCGTTCGATCCTGTCGACGACGGCGAGGAGGTCGGGCTCGTCATGGGCGGCCTCCCGGAAGACACCGAGCACCAGCGCGGCGGTCCCCACAGCGGGCAGTCCCTTGCCGCGCACGTCGCCGACGATCAGCCGGACGCCGTACGGGGTGGGTATCAGCGCGTAGAGATCCCCGCCGATGCGGGCCTCGGCCGCCGCGGCGCTGTAGCGCACGGCCGCCTGGAAGGGGCCGACGGTCGCCGGTACGGGCTTGAGCAGGGCGTGCTGGGCGGTCTCCGCGACCGAGCGGACGGCGGCGAGGACCCGTTCCCGGCGGCCACGCAGCGCACTCGCCAGGCCGCTCGCCAGGGTGACGGCCGCCAGCGCGGACAGGACGGCCACCAGCTCGCGTGCCGGGACACCCTCCCAGGATCCCAGCGTCGCGCCGAGCGTGACGGCGAGGGCGCCGACGCAGAGGACTCCGCGGGGCCCGTTGGTGGTGGCGGCCAGTGCGGGACCGGCCGCGAGCAGGTGCAGCCAGATCATCCCCGCTCCGCCGAGAAGGTCGGCGAGGACGATGACGGAAACGATCAGCACGGGCAGTACCGGAGTCCCGGCGGCCAGCTGAGCGGCGGCCCGCCTGCGGGACGGGGCCCCGGGTCCGGCCACCCGGTCTCTGGTCCACCGCGTCGGCCGCTGGTCGCCACCATGGTCTCGGGCCTGGCTCATGTCTTGTCCGCTGTCCTCACCTGTACACGGGGCAGACTCCTAAATGTCTGCTTTCTCCAGGAAACGGATTCGGCCCGATGGTCACAAGAAGCGGGTTTTCAGATAGTGAGCGAGAGGCTCCTGGTCACGCGGGACGCGGTGGGGAGCAGACGCTCCTGGACCTCCCGCAGCCGGGAGAGCCGGCCGGCCGGCAGCGAGACGCCGAGCGAGCCGAGCACGTCCCCGCTGTACACGGGTACGGCGACGCAGACCGTGCCGAGGGCGTACTCCTCCAGGTCCGTGACGGCCGGGGTCACCGGCGAGGAGTCGAGTCGGCGCAGCAGCTCAGGCAGGCTGGTGATGGTCTGCGGGGTGAGGTCGGCGAGGTGGTGCCGGGAGAGGTAGTCCTTGCGGGCCTCCTCGTCGAGTTCTCGCAGCACGGCCTTGCCCAGCGCGGTGGCGTGCCCCGCGTCCTCGAACCCCACCCAGAGATCGACGCGAGGGGTCCGTGGACCGTCGACGATCTCCGCGACCCGGATCTCGCCGTCCTCGTAGAAGGTGAGGTACGCGGCGGCCGTGATCTCGTCCCGCAGCGCGGCGAGCGTCGGGCGCACCCGGCTGAGCAGCGCCTGTCCCCGGCCCGTGCTGTGCAGGGTCTGGACCTTGTCCCCGAGGACGAACCCGCCGTCGGCGAGCTTGCGCACATAGCCGTCGTGGACCAGCGTCCGCAGCAGGTGATAGGCGGTGGCCAGGGGCAGACCGGTCTCGCGCGCCAGCTGTTTGGCCGGCGCGCCGTTCTCGTGCGCGCCCACGGCCTCCAGCAGCCGGAAGGCCCGCTGGACGGACGTGATCAGCGTAGGGCCCTCGTGCGCACCCATGGATCCAGCGTGCGCCCGCCACGCCGAGCAGGCAAGACGTGCCCTTCGGGAAGCGGGGAACGCGCTGCTCACGGGGTCCCTACAGGGCCTGCGTCCGACGATGGTCGGCGCCGCCTTCGGAGAGGTCCGCCCCCGCTGTAGGCACGCCGGAGTCGATCATCTTTACTCTGTCAGATCGTCATGTCCACACAGCGCTCCGTGACAGGGTCAGCGCTGACAGAGGAAAGGAAGCCATGGGGTCCCAACTGAGCGACGGGTCGGCAGCCCGTCACGAGCCGCTGGAGGCGATGAGCCTGGAGCCGCTCATGACCCGGGACTACGAGACCCGCCCGGCGCTCGTCTACGAGCGGCTGCGTCGGACGCACGGTCCGGTCGCGCCGGTGGACCTGCTGGGAGTGCCCGTCTGGCTGGTGCTGGGCTACAAGGAGTCCCTGGAGGTCCTGCAGAACGACAGCGCCTGGCCGAAGGGGCTGGAGAACTGGCGGGCGCGGCGGGAGGGCCGGCTGCCCGAGGACTGGCCGCTGGCCCCGTCGCTCGACGTCAACCACATACTGATCCAGGGCGGCGCGGACTACCCGAGCCTGCGCGGCGCGTGGGACGCCGCGCTCAGGCCGTTCCAGGACCCCCGGCAGCCCCAGGCCCGGCAGCTCCGGGCGAAGGTCGCCCGCGACGCGGACGAGCTCATCACCCTGTTCTCCCAGGGAGGCCGCAGCGGCTGGGCGGATCTCTCCGCCCAGTTCTCGCGGCCCTTGCCCCTCATGGTCGCCAGTCATCTGCTCGGCTTCCCCGGCTCGCAGCACGACGACGTACTGATGGACATGTGGCGGGTGCTGGACGCCGGTCCGGACGCCGGGCCCGCGCTGGAGCGGCTGCTGGCCGCCCTGGCCGAGCTGGGGGCGTGGAAGATGAAGGAGCCGGGCGAGGACTTCCCCTCCTACCTCCTCGCGGCCCACCCCGGCCTCGGCGTCGAGGAGCTGTCCCGCGAACTGATGATGCTGCTCGGCATGACCTCGGACCACGTCGGCATCCTGATCTCCAACGCGGTCGTCGAGGTGATCAGCGGAAACGGTTCGGCGCGCGACAGCCTGTCGGCGGGAATGATCAGGGAGACCATGAACCGGGTGGTGATGCAGAAGCCCCCGCTGGTCAACTTCGTGCCGCGGTTCCCGCTGACCGACACCCGGCTGGGCGACTACACCATCGCCGCGGGCGATCCGGTGTGGGTGTCCGTGGGCGCCGCGCACGCGGACCCGGCGTTCTCCGAGGGGGTCTGCCCCGCCCGGACGATCAGCACCCGGGCGCACCTGGCCTGGGGCGCCGGGCCCCGTCAGTGCCCGGCGAGGGAACTGGCGACCACCACGGCGTCGATCGGTGTGAGCCGCCTGCTCGAGCGGCTGTCCGGGCTGGAGCTGTCGCTGCCGGTCGACCAACTTCCCTGGCGTTCCTCCCCGTTCATGCGCGGCCTGCGCTCACTCCCGGTCCGCTACACGCTCGCCGACACGCCCGCCCGCCCCGAGACGGAGGCGGCCGGAACGCCCGTCGTCCCTCCCCCGCCCGGTCACCCGCCGACCGTCGACGGCGCCGAACGGCCGCGTTCGTCGCTGTGGCGCTATCTGGCGGGGCTGGTCCGAGGACGGTGACGCGCTCGCGGAACGTCGTCTTACACGACAACCTCGCAACGGTGCCGAGTGGAAGTTCCGCGCGGTCGGGCAGGGTTACGCTTCCGGGCCGACCGGGATCGCCGCCGACTTCGGCGTCAACGTCCGAGGCCGCGGGTGGGCCGGGTCGGCTCTCGGGAGCGGGCCCGGCCCGCCGCGTCCACCACCGTCGGCACCCCACCCCTGAGGAGACCATGTGAGCGGACCGTCCGGCCTCCGCCCCGAGCACCGCGCGGACTTCGAGGCGGTGCTGCACCTGGCACTGAACACCCCCGACATCCGCAGCGCCCTGCGCGCCGACCCGGCCGGCCTGGCCGCCCGGCGCCTGCGGGTCCGCGCACTCGCGGACGCCGGGGAGATAGCCGCCCCGGCGCGCGCCGAGTACCGCGCGTATCTCGCGTGCCTCGACCTGGACGCGGCGGCGACGGGGGCCGGGGTGCGGCGGCACACCTCGGACACCGGGCCGGGTCGGCGGGCCGAGGGGGGACCGCTGTCGGCGCCGGCCGTTCTCACGCCCCTGCTGGCCTGCACCTCCGCCGCCGTCCTGATCGTGCTCGGCCACCTGCTCCACCTGGTCGACGTACGCGGCCCACTGCCGAGTTCACTCACCACCGCCGGCTGGGCGCTCGCTCTCCTGGCCGCCCTGAGCACGCTCCTCGCGCTCGTGGCACCGATGCGCGGGATGGTGCGCCGACGTGCCGGTCGCGCACCGGCCGCCCGGCGCGAGCAGACCTGGCTGGAGTGGCGGCAGGCCCTGTTGGAGCGCGGCATGCTGCCCCATCTCCGGCGGTGCCTCGACGAGGACCCCTCGCTGTGCCCCTCCCGCGGCGGGCAGCCGCGGTCCCACGACTGAGGCACGCCGTCCGATCGTCCCGCGGTCGCCCACCCGTTCGACCGGAACCGTCACCGCCGCCCGGACGTTTCCCACCCGAAGGCGCGGCCGCGGCGGCCGAACCGGGCACGAACGGGGTGTGGTGTGGCGCGCGTACTGGTCATCGGCGGCGGAATCGCGGGTACGGCGGCGGCCGTGGCCCTGCGCAAGGCGGGTATCGACGTCGTCGTGTACGAGGCGCACCCCGACTCGGCCGAGGACATCGGCGCGTTCCTCACCCTCGCGAGCAACGGCATGCGCGCCCTCGCGGAGCTCGACGCCTCCGCCGCCGTCACCGCCGTCGGCTTTCCGCTGACCTCGATGCGCGTCCTCGACGGCGCGGGCACAGCGGTGGCGCACGTTCCGCTCGGCGAGGCCGCCGACCCCCTGCTGCGCTACCGGTGCCTGCGCCGCGGCGAGCTCACCACGGCCCTGCAGGCGGAGGCCGCACGCCGCGGCGTCGACATCCGCCACGGCGCCCGGCTCACCTCCGTCCAGGACGGCCCCGGCGGCGTCACCGCTCACTTCGCCGACGGCGGCACCGCGACCGCGGACCTGCTCGTCGGCGCCGACGGTCTCCACTCCACCGTGCGCCGGGCGGTCGCGCCCGCCACCCGCCCGCGTCACGCGGGCCAACGCGTCTTCTACGGCTACACCGGCGCCACCGCGCTGCCCGGCCCGGACGCCTGCATCACCATGGTGCGAGGCGGCCCGGGCGGCTTCGGCTGCGCGGTGTCGCCCGACGGCGAGAGCTACTGGTTCGCGCGTGTCCCCGGTGATCCCCTGCCCATGGACGAGATCGCCCGGGGCACCCCCGCCGGCTGGCGCGACCTGCTCGTGCCGTTGCTGCGCGAGGACGCCCCCGTCGCCGCGGACGCCGTGGCGGCCACCACCGACGACATCATGGTCACCAACGCCACCGAGCTGCCCCCGGGCACCCCCTGGCGCACCGCCCGCACCCTGCTCATCGGCGACGCGGCCCACGCGGCCTCCCCCGCGACCGGGCAGGGCGCGTCCATGGCGCTGGAGGACGCCGTCGTCCTCGCGAAATCCCTGCGCGACGCCCCCGACACCGAGACCGCGCTCTCCCACTACGAGTCGCTGCGCCGCCCGCGCACCGAGCACAACACCACCGTCAGCGGGAACATCTCCCGCGGCACCCACACCCGCCCCGTCGGTGGAGCGCCCCCGTCCCGGCCCGGCGACGACGACCTGGCCCGGCTCCTGGACTGGGACGCGGACGTCATGACCATGCAACCGGTTCACGAGGGGTAGCGGGCGGGGCGAGGGGGCCTACGGGACCCCCACTTCGAAGAGCACGTATCCCGCGTACGAGCCCGACGCGACCGCTGTGATGCCGAGCAAGGTGAACAGCGTGGGCAGACCGAGGCCGCGCAACTTGACGGCCACGGGGATGAAGAGAGGGAAGAGCGGGAGCAGGTAGCGGGAGACGTTGCCGAATATCTGCTGGCTGCCCAGGACCAAGGCGAGGGTGAGGAGCGTGTAGACGGGCAGGACGGCCGGTGGGCGCAGGCGGATCAGCAGCGGGATCAGCAGCACCGCCAGGAGGACCACGCCCGCGCCGATGGTGTCCTCCAGGGGGTACGCGAAGAGGTAGTCGAAGCGGCCCACGGCCATGGAGGTGAACACGTCGACGGTTTGTTCGCCGTAGTCGAAGGTGTGCGCCCAGGCCCCCTTCTGGAGCTTGAAGTAGCCACTGAGGTCGCCCATCCGGTTGCCGACCCAGAGCAGGTAGCCGACGAGTCCGAGCGGCGCGATCAGGATCGCGGTCCATGGGCGGGCGATGTCGTCGTGACGGCGGTGCAGCGCCAGCAGCCCGGCGACGGTGAGCGCGGCGATGAGCGCGACGGAGGTGGGGCGGTTGAGGCCGGCGGCGAAGGTGAGGATGCCGGCGGTGAGCCAGCGGTCGCTCATCACGGCGTGGCAGGCCCAGACGGCGAGGGCGACGTAGAGGGACTCCGAGTAGGCCGCCCACTCCATGCCCGAGCCGGGCCAGACGGCCCACAGTCCGGCCGCGGCCAGCCCGGCCCGGCGGCCACCGAACCGGGCGGTGACGGCGTAGATGCCGAGGGCGGCCACGAACGAGGCGACGACCGAGACGAGCATGCCGGAGCCGTACAGACCGAGCCCCGTGCCTTCGGAGACGATCCGCATGGTCGCCGGGTAGAGCGGGAAGAACGCGGCCGAGTTGCCCTCGAGGGTGATGAGTCCCTTGGCGCCGGCGACCGGAACGAGAGCGGGGTCGTACCCGTGGGCGGCGATCTGCTGGTACCACCAGCCGTCCCAGCTCGCCAGCACGTCCCAGGCATGGGCGCCGCCGCCGAAACGCGGGTCCCTTTTCCGGTACTCCCCCGAGGAGTTGAGCAGGTACATGAAGACGGAGAAGCCGATGAGCTTCAGTACGCCGTAGAGGGCCAGTACGGGACCGTGGTGGGCGGCCCAGCGTCTCAGGCGCCCCCGCCAGGCGTGCCTCCACCAGCGATACGGGGTGCGGCTCGGGTCGGGGACGGGGCTCGGGCCCAGGACGGCGGACTCGGTGGGGTCGGGCCCGGGGATGACCGCGGGTGTCGGCATCGTGTGGTTCATGCGGCAGTGGATCCCGTCCCGCGGCGGCGGACCGGGAACACCCAGGCCCGGAAGAGCAGGAAGCGCAGGAGTGTCGCGCCCAGGTTGGCGGCGACGAGCACCCCGATCTCGGTGGGCCGCGCGGGTCTCGGTGCCACCTGGTGCAGCACGGCCAGAGATCCGCTGGTGAGTGTCAGACCGACCACGAACACCAGCAGGCCCTTTGCCTGGTGGCGCAGCGCGCCGCCCCGGCCGCGCAGCCCGAAGGTGAGCCGACGGTTCGCGGCCGTGTTGGCGACCGCGCAGATCAACAGGGCCAGCGCGTTGGCGGCCTGCGATCCGGTCGGCGGGCGCAACAGCGCGTACAGCAGCACGTATCCGACGGTGCTCACGGCTCCCACCGCCGCGAAGCGCAGCAGTTGGCCGGGCAGACCGCCGGCCGAGTGGTCGACGCCGCCTCGCCGCAGCCCGGCCGTGGGCAGTGTGCCCCGGGCCAGGGACCGGCCCATCCTGGCGATGCCCCGCAGGTCCGCCAGCGCCGTGGACAGGATGTCGACCCGGCTGTCGGGATCGTCCACCCAGTCGACCGGCACCTCGTGGATGCGCAACCCGGCCCGCTCCGCTATCACCAGCAGTTCGGTGTCGAAGAACCACCCCGAGTCCTGCACCAGGGGCAGCAGCCGCTCGGCGACATCACGTCGTACCGCCTTGAATCCGCACTGCGCGTCGGAGAACCCCACGGCGAGGGTGGAGCGCAACAGGACGTTGTAGCAACGGGAGATGACCTCGCGCTTCGGGCCCCGCACCACGCGGGCACCGCGGGCCAGGCGGGTGCCGATCGCGATGTCGGAGTGGCCGGAGATCAGCGGGGCGACCAGCGGCAGCAGCGCCGTCAGGTCGGTCGACAGGTCCACGTCCACGTAGGCGAGTACCGGTGCCCGCGAGGTGGACCACGCCGCGTGCAGCGCGCCGCCTCGCCCCTTCTCGGCCAGCCGCAGCGACCGCGCTTCCGGTAACTCGGCGGCCAGCCGGGCCGCGATCCGTGGGGTGTCGTCGGTGCTGGCGTTGTCCGCGACGGTGATCCGGAACGGGTACGGGAAGGTCTCGCGCAGATGCGCGTGGAGCCGCCGCACGCTCGGCTCCAGTTCCGCCTCCTCGTTGAACACCGGGACCACCACGTCCAGAACGGGATCCCGGTGATGCGCCGACACCGGTGTGCGGAGCGGCAGTTGGTCCAGCGGGCAGTCGGTCGCGGAGTCCCCCGGATGATCCGGATGATCCATGGAGTGGCCCTTCAGCGCGGCCGTCCCGATATTTGTCACGATGTGTCCGTGTCTGTGTTCTGTCGCAGGGCATGCCGAGGTCACTCGCGGCGATGGTGCGACCGGCGGGCAGGGGTCAGGAGTTACGAGGTGCCGGTCTCGGCTTGTCGTTGCCGTTGAGGGAATGCGTGGAGGTTGGCCGGCCGGTGTCGGCCGGGCCGGTTATCCGGTGTCGGCCGAGCCCCAGGTCGCCGACGGATCGTTGGTCGACGGCATGGTCGTCGGTGCGGACGGAGTGTGTGTCGCCCCCGAACTCGAGGTCGGCGGCGGGGAGGTGGTCGACGAGACGTTCGGGCCGGAGGGCAGCCCGTCGGGATCGCCGGTCGTCGTCGGCGTCTCCGACGGGCCGACGGTCCCCTCGATGGTCGGGTCGGCGGTCGCGGTGGGGGGCGGGGCGGTCACGGACCGGGACGCGGGCGCGTCCGGAGTCCGGGTCGGAGTCGTGGTCGGCCCGGCCGGGCTCGTCACGGGCCGCGGAAGGGGAGCCTGGGGCCTGTTCTCGACGGGGTCGCGGGGCAGCAGGAAGAAGCCGATGCCGAGTCCGGCGACGGCCAGGGCGCACCCCACGGCCCGCTGCGCCACCCGCGCGCGCCGCCGGGACCGCACTCCGGACCGCAGGCGGTCTCGGTGCCGCGGCTCGAAGGGGGCGTGTTCCTGGGTGTCGCGCATCATCCGCGACAACTCCCGCTCGAAGTGATCCATGGCCTCCCCTTCACCCCACCGGCTCGATGACATCGGCCAGGATCCGACGCAGCCGGGCCACGCCGCGTGACGCGTGGGATCGGGCCGTGCCCACCGGGCACCCCAACACCTCCGCGACCTGCTTCTCCGACAGGTCCTGGTAGTAACGCAGCACCACCGCGGCCCGCTGCCGCGGCGGCAACTGGGCCAGCGCGGCTTCCAGCCGGGAGCGCTCCACCACCGCGGCGGAGACGTCCCCCGTCGTCGCCAGGTCGGGCAGCTGCTCCACGGGGCGCTCGCCCCACCAGAGCCGCCTCGCCGAGCGTGCCGCCGCTCGCGCCAGCACCTTGCGCAGGTACGCCTCCGGCGCCTCGTCGGCGATCTTGGGCCAGACGAACCAGAGCTTGACCAGGGCCTCTTGGAGCAGGTCCTCGGCACGGTGCCGATCGCCTCCCACGAGGAGACGGGCGAGGTTCAGCAACGCCGACCAGCGGGCCGCCACGAACCCGTCGAACCCCTCGGCTCGACTCTGCTCCATCCGCACCGTCCCCGTTCCGGTCAACCCTCTACATCCAGGGAAAGGCCGTGGGACCGGCACTACGATGCACTCCGAGCCTATGATCCAGATCACATCGCCCCGTACGCGGGGCGGCCGGTGGACGAGAACGTCACCGCCTCGCTCCCACCGATTTCAGGCAACGGCCGCGACACTATGACAGTGGACGCGAATGACGAGACCCGCGATCAACAAGTGCCCCTGCCTCCAAGGCCGGTTCTGCCAGACATGGCCGCGGCACGCAGTCGCGGGCCGGCTGACGTTGTCGAGGCCCATTGGCAGTCCCTACGACTCAGCTGGCAGTGGAGACACGCCGTACACAGGGTCCGCTCGCCCGGGCGCCCGTATCCGGACACCGTTGCGCTGTGGGAGGCTGCCGCCGCTCAACCACGACTCCGACGGCTGTGTCCGTTCACCAGCCACTTCGCCCTGCTCTTCAGCAGCTCCACCAGCTACCCCTGGAATGTGCAGGCCGGATCGATCGAGCCCCTGGACAACGGACGGTTCAAGGTGCGCCGAGGCAGTACTTCCGCCGTGATCGGCGACGTCGAGACCGCCGAAGAGGCTGTGGCCATGGTGCTTGACCTCCTGCCCACCGGCCCCGAGCCGTCACCCTGAAGAGCATCGCGGAGTCCATCGCCCAGGGTCTCCTGACCCCCTCATGAGTGACGCCGAAGGCGCCCTTGACGAGCCGACGCGACCCAGGCGAAATCGCCGCAGGTCGGCGAGTTCCGTCGGCCCCCCTCATCCGGGCTGATGACGGCCACACCGTCGACCAGGTCGAGTACTGCCCGGTCACGCTCGCTCGTCGCCTCAGCCGCCCAGTGCCGTACGGACCACCGCCTTGGCCTCCTCCTGCACCTGGGCGAGGTGGTCGGGGCCGAGGAACGACTCGGCGTAGATCTTGTAGACGTCCTCGGTGCCCGAAGGGCGGGCCGCGAACCAGGCGTTGGCCGTGGTGACCTTGATACCGCCGATCGGCGCCCGGTTGCCGGGGGCCTCGGTGAGTACGGCGGTCACCGCGTCGCCGGCCAGGGTGTCCGCGCTGACCTGGGCGGGCGAGAGCTTGCCGAGCAGGGCCTTCTCCTCGCGGGTGGCGGGCGCGTCGATGCGGGCGTACGCGGGCTCGCCGAAGCGGGCTGTCAGTGCGGAGTAGTGCTCCGACGGTGTCTTCCCGGTGACCGCCGTGATCTCGCCGGCCAGCAGCGCGAGGATGATGCCGTCCTTGTCGGTGGTCCACACCGAGCCGTCCCGGCGCAGGAACGACGCGCCGGCCGACTCCTCGCCGCCGAACCCGAGCGATCCGTCGACCAGTCCGTCCACGAACCACTTGAACCCGACCGGCACCTCGACCAGCCGGCGTCCCAGGTCGGCGGCGACCCGGTCGATCATCCCGGACGACACCAGCGTCTTGCCGATGCCCGCTGCGGCGGGCCACCCCTCGCGGTGCGCGAAGAGGTAGGAGATGGCCGCGGCCAGGTAGTGGTTGGGGTTCATCAGCCCCGCGTCGGGCGTGACGATGCCGTGCCGGTCGGCGTCGGCGTCGTTGCCGGTGGCGATCTGGAAGCGGTCGCGTTGCTCGATGAGGGAGGCCATGGCGTACGGCGACGAGCAGTCCATGCGGATCTTGCCGTCCCAGTCCAGCGTCATGAACCGCCAGGTCGGGTCGGCGAGCGGGTTGACCACGGTGAGGTCGAGCCCGTGCTGCTCGGCGATCCGGCCCCAGTAGGCGACCGAGGCCCCGCCCAGCGGGTCGGCGCCGATACGGACGCCCGCCGAGCGGATCGCGTCCAGGTCCAGGACGCTGGGCAGGTCGGCCACGTACGTGCCGAGGAAGTCGTAGCGCCCCGTGCCCTCGGCGGTGAGCGCCCGGGTGTAAGGGATGCGCCGGACGTCCTTGAGGCCGGCCGCGATGATCTCGTTGGCGCGGTCCTGGATCCAGGTCGTCGCCCCGGAGGCGGCCGGGCCGCCGTTCGGCGGGTTGTACTTGAACCCTCCGTCGGCGGGCGGGTTGTGCGACGGGGTGACGACGACGCCGTCCGCGAGGCCCGAGGTCCGCCCGCGGTTGTGGGTGAGGATGGCGTGCGAGACGGCCGGGGTGGGTGTGTAACCGTCCGCGCTGTCGATGAGCACGGTGACCTCGTTGGCCGCGAAGACCTCGAGGGCGGTGACCCTCGCCGGCTCCGACAGGGCGTGCGTGTCGGCCCCCAGGAACAGGGGGCCGTCGGTGCCCTGGTCGGCGCGGTACTCGCAGATGGCCTGGCTGGTCGCGGCGATGTGCGCCTCGTTGAACGCGGTCGCCAGGGACGACCCGCGGTGCCCGGACGTCCCGAACGCGACCCGTTGCCCCGGTTCGGTCGGGTCGGGGTGCAACGCGTAGTACGCGGTGACCAGTCGGGCGACGTCGACGAGGTCCTCCGGACCGGCCTGCTTGCCCGCTCGCTCGTGCTGCATGCCCGCTCCCACAGATCGTTCGGCCTACGGTGAAGCCCCTATCCTTCCTCGTCACGGCAGTGTTCCGCGAGTCCGCCTCGGGTTCCCGGCGGGAACAGCGGAAGTGCCTCCGCGGGTTTGATTCGGGCTGAGATGTGTACGCGGAACCACATGGCCCAGTCGACACGAGAGACGGAACGAAAGTACGAGGCTCCGGCGGCGGAGGACACGTCCTGGCTGCCCGACCTCACCAAGGTGGACGCCATCGCGTCCGTGGTGGACCGCGGCACCGACGACCTCGACGCCGTGTACTACGACACCGTGGACCTGCGGCTGGTCGACGCCTCGGCCACGCTGCGCCACCGGACGGGCGGCGCCGACGCCGGCTGGCACCTCAAGCTGCCGCTGTCCGGCGACAGCCGCGAGGAACTGCGCGCCCCCCTGTCCGACACGGTCCCGGACGACCTGCGTGACCTGGTGCTCTCCCGTACCCGGGGTGCGGAACTGAGGCCGGTGGTCCGCCTGCGCACCGAACGTCACCGGCGCGAGTTCGTGGACGCCGGGGGCACCGTGCTGGGCGAACTGAGCATCGACGCGGTCGAGGCGGAGTCACTGCTCGCCGGGGCCACGCGGGCCTCGTGGACGGAGCTGGAGGTCGAGCTCTCCGAGAGCGCCGACCCTCAGCTGCTGCGGGCCGTGGACAAGGTGCTGCGCGAGGCCGACGTCAAGCGGCTGCCCGGTCCGTCCAAGCTCGCCCGCGCCCTGGAGGAGACGGCGGTGGGCGCGCCGCGGCTGCCGGACGCGCGGGCCGAGGACGTGGTCGCGGGCTCGGCCGGCGATCTGGTCCTCGCGTATGTGGAGAAGCAGGTGCGGACCCTGGTCGAACTCGACCCCGCGGTCCGCCGGAACCTGCCGGACTCCGTGCACAGGATGCGGGTCGCCTGTCGTCGGCTGCGGAGTGTGCTTCGCTCGTACCGTTCGGTCCTGGACCGCGCGGCGACCGACCCCGTGCGCGGGGAGCTGAAGTGGCTGGCCGGTGAACTGGGCGTGGAGCGCGACCACGAGGTGCTTCAGGAACGGCTCGACGCCGGGCTCGGGGCGCTGCCGCGGGAACTGGTCCTGGGACCCGTCACCGCCCGGCTCCAGGCGTGGCACGTCACCAAGAGCTCCGAGGCCCGGACGCGTACCCAGGACGCCTTGGCGTCGCCCCGCTATCTGGCCCTGCTGGACTCGCTGGCCGGTCTGGTCGCGCGGCCCCCGCTGCGCCGCAAGGCCGCCGGGAAGCCGAAGGACGTGATGGCCAAGGCGGTCCTCAAGGAGTACGACCGGTTCGCCGACCGGGTCGGCATCGCCCTGGAGACGCCCCCCGGCCCGGACCGGGACGTGGCCCTGCACCAGGCACGCAAGGCGGCCAAGAAGGCCCGGTACGTCACGGAGCCGGCCCGCGTCTCGCTCGGCAAGCCCGTCCAGCGCCTCGGCAAGCGCGTCAAGAGCGTGCAGAAGGTGCTCGGCGACCACCAGGACAGCGTGGTGGCCCGGGCCGAGCTGCGCCGGATGGCGGCGGCGGCGGGAACGTCCGGTGAGGCGAGCTTCACCTGGGGCCTTCTGTACGGGCGGGAGCAGACGGTGGCCGGTGAGCGGCAGCGGGAACTGCCGAAGGCCTGGGCCCGCGCCTCGAAGCCCGCGTTGCGCAAGGCGCTGAGGCGCTGAGTCGGACAGATCGCGGATCCCACCTGGACCGCACCCGCGTCAGGGCCTGTCGGGCCGGTCACCGCCGTCGGTGTCTCCGGGCGGCGGGCCGGGCAGGTCGCCGTCACTCATGTCCCTGGGCGGCCGGTCGTGCAGATCACCACCGCCACCCTCACCGGCCGGGCGGCCCGGCAGACCGCCACCACCCGTCTCACCCGGCGGCCCATCGCCCTCACCATGGTCACGGGCCGCCCGGTCGGGGCGGTACCCGCCGTCCATGTCTCTAGTCGGCTGGGCGCGTGGTGTGTCGCCGGCGGTGAGGTGTTCCAGGACCTCGACCAGTTCCTGGCAGGCTTGTTCCACCGAGCGTCTGGTGTTGCGTTGCTCGGTGATGACGGCCGACAGGAGCAGGGCGATCATGGCCATGGTGCCGTTGAACGCCTGCAGTTTGATCATCACGTCGATGCTGGACAGCCCGGCGAAGGGGCCGATCACGTCCGTCGCGGCGACGGTGGCCATGACGGACGTGAAGAGGGCGCAGAGCATGCTCCCGACCAGGAGGAAGCGCAGCGCGGCCCAGATCAGCAGCGGATAGACGAGGAACAGGAGGCTGGCCTCGTCACGGGTGGCCGTCGGTACGACGACGCAGGTGATGGCGGTCAGCGCCAGGGCCTCCTTCCACCGGCCCATGGGCAGCGGCAGGCGGGCCCGGTACAGCAACAGCAGGAGCGGGGTGACGATCAGGACGCCCATCGCGTCGCCCACCCACCACGCGAGCCAGACCGGCCAGAAGCTCCCGGCGTCCAGCCGGCCGGTGACCACGAGGATGCCGACGCCCACCGTGGAGCTGATCAGCATGCTGGCCAGCGCCCCCAGGAACACCAGGGCGAGGCCGTCCCGCAACCGGCTGAGATCGATGCGGAAGCCCACCCGGCGCAGCAGGAGGTACGCGCACAGGGGAGCGAGGGTGTTGCCCGCCAGGTTGGCGAGCACGTCGGGCCGGAACGCGGTGATGTGCAGGATGACGAGGAGGACACCCAGCGCGATGCCGGGCAGGACACGGGGCCCGAGGATCAGCAGGCAGGCCACCGCGACACCCGTGGGCGGCCAGATGGGCGTGAACACCGCGCCCTCGACGACCAGGTCCCGCAACAGTCCGAGCAGCCCTGCCGCGTAGTAGCCGCCGGCGACTGCCAGCGTCTGGAGGGCGAAGACGCCGGTGCGGCGCAGATCCTCGGTGCCCACCACACCAGCCATCAGACACCGGTAGCGCCGTCCCGGCGAGACGTGGGGCGCGCGCTGCCGCCCTCTGGCTGAACCTCGGGCCCGTCGTAGCCGAGGACCAGCACCGCGGCGTCGTCCTCGTGGCCCACTCGGTCGGCTCCCTTGATCACGGCGGCGGCGAGCGCGTCCACCCCCATGCCCGCCACCACGGCGACGCCCGCCAGCCGGACCACCTGGTCGAGCCCCTCGTCGACCTCCATCAGGGGGCCTTCCACCACGCCGTCCGTGAGCAGGACGATCACTCCGCCCGTGGTGAGCCGGTGCCGGGCCACCGGGTAGGTCAGTCCCGCCTGGATGCCGAGCGGCGGTCCCCCTTCGCCGTCGACGATGCCTGACTTCCCGTCCGCGGTGGCCCAGACAGAGGGGATGTGCCCGGCCCGGGCGCTCTCCAGCACGCCGGTGGACGGGTCGAGCCGCATGAACGTGCAGGTCGCGAACAGTTCGGTGCCAAGGGCCAGGAGCAGGTCGTTCGTCTTGGCGAGGAGCTCGCCGGGCTCGCTCGTGACGGACGCGAGCGCCCGCAGCCCGACCCGTACCTGACCCATGAACGCGGCGGCCTCGATGTTGTGCCCCTGGACGTCGCCGATCGACAGCCCGACGCGGCCGTCGGGCATCGTGAAGGCGTCGTACCAGTCCCCGCCCACATTGAGGCCGTGGTAGGCCGGTGCGTAGCGCACGGCGAGGTGGTAGCGCGGGGCCGCGGGCATGTCCGCCGGCAGCATGCCGCTCTGCAGGGCGATGGCCAGTTCGACCTGGGAGCGCTGTAGTTCCGCGCGTTCGCGCGCCTGCGCGGTCAGCGATCCGAGCCTGGTCAGCAGCTCGTCGCCGTCGTCCGTGGGGCGCTTGCGGGACATGATCGCTCCGGGAGGATGTCGACCCCTTGGGGCAAAATCCCCAAATGGTTCTTTATCGGATGATAGCGATGCCAGAGTGCGGGCCGGAAGCCAGGACTCTGAGACGTGATCGCCTCCGCCGCCGCGGAAGGGGCACCACGCCGTTCGGAGCACCCCGCCTCGGGGCCGTACGGGGGACCTCCCGCCCCGCCGGGTCGCCCGACTGAGCGCCTTGAGTGGTGGGATCCCCGGGTGTGACTGACGGTGGATCATGTCGAGGCCGGGTCAGTCCAGCTGACGCGACGCCAGCTGCCCAGGCCGAGACGGAAGGAATCCCGGATGCGCTCCACACGGATGCTCCTGGCCACCGCGGCCGCCTCCGCCGTTCTCGCGATCACCGCACCCGGCGCCTACGCGGCCGACCAAGACCCGGGCCACGAGGACTCGTCGTACAGCAAGGAGAAGGAGCACGGCAAGGACCACGGCGACAAGTCGCCGCACGGCGGGATGCACACCGGTGGCGGTGCGCTGACCACGGTGAACGAGGACGACTGGGGCAAGGAGCACGGCAAGGACCACGGCCACAAGTCGCCGCACGGCGGGATGCACACCGGTGGCGGTGCGCTGACCACGGTGAACGAGGACGACTGGGGCACCGCCAAGGACCCCAAGTACGACCCGGAGACGTACAAGGACAAGGACAAGGAAAAGGACGGCGGATACAAGAAGGAGTCGTCCGGCGGGTACGAGAAGGAGTCGTCCGGCGGGTACGAGAAGGACTCCTCCGGTGAGCACCACGGGAAGCCCCACGGCGGCGTGCACACCGGTGGCGGCGCCCTCGCCACGCCGGGCATGACCGGCGCCGGTATGGCCGTGCTGGGTGTCGCCGCGACCGGGCTGTACGCGGCGCGGCGCAGGTCGGCCGGAACCGCTGCCTGATCATGCCTGACGCGATAGCAGCCGGGCCCACCGCCGCCCCCAGCACCGGTCGGCGGGGGCCCGGCTCGCGTTCGCGTCCCCACCCCCCGCTGTGCTGCCGTGCCCGAGAGTGAGGTGCTGCCCGATGGCAGCCGGTCCTTCTTCCCCTACCGTCAGCGAGCCGGTACCGCCCGAGCAGGGGTCCCGCCTCGGCCTGGCGATGATCTGTGCCGTGGCCGCCCTGCTCCTGGCGGTGAACCTGTTCGGCGGACAAGACCCGTCGTCGGTGGCCGCCCGCCCACCGCAGGGGGCGCAGGCCGCCGCCCCCGCCGACCCGTCGACGGCGCCCGCCGACCCGTCGGCCGCGCCCACCGCGTCCCAGGCGGGCAAGAGTCTGCCGCGGTCGAGGCCGGTGCGCCTGATCATCCCGAAGATCTGGGTGGACGCCCCCTTCACCGACCTCGCCATCGAACCGACCGGGCAGCTCCAGGCCCCGCCCGCCGCCGACACCAACCTGGTGGGCTGGCACGCCCAGGGGACCTCCCCCGGGGAAGCCGGCACCGCCATCATCGCCGGGCACGTCGACACGGCCACCTCCCCGGCGGTCTTCGCCGGCCTCGGTGAGCTGAAGAAGGGTGACACCTTCCGGGTCCTGCGCGCGGATGGGCGCACGGCACACTTCGTGGTCGACAGCGCGCAGACGTTCGCCAAGAACGACTTTCCCGACCAGCGTGTGTACAACGACACCCCACGGGCCGAGGTCCGGCTCATCACCTGCGCGGGTGACTACGACCGCTCGGTCCGCGACTACACCGACAACCTGGTGGTCTTCGCCCACCTCGTCTGACGCGGGCGGACACCCGAGCGCACCCTGACATCTGTCAGGCACCGGTCGCCGTTCCGGTCTTCTAGGGTCGCCGGACGAGGGGTGGCCGGGCGGCGCGCAGCCGGCCGTACACCGCTCGATCAGCACTCCGCCGACACGGGAAAGAGGGCTCATGAGCCGCCGATCACTCTCGACTCTGCTGGCCGCGGGGGGCGCCGCCGCGGTGATGGCGCTCACTCAGGTCTCCGCCCAGGCCGCTTCGTTCCAGGGCGGCAACTACGGGGCGTACGCGATGGAGGGCCAGTACCCCACCATCTCCAGCTGCGCGGGCACGTTCCAGCAGGTCGGTGCCACGCGCTCCTGGGAGGGCATGACGCTGAAGTACTTCTACTCCTCCTCGTGCGGGTCCTTCGCGAGGATCGAGAACTCCCGCCCCAACTGCGCCGCTGTTCTGCAGCGGTCGAACTCCGGCACCGGGCGGGTGGACGGCTGGGTCTCCGAGACCGTCGACTCCGGCATCACCTACGCGTACACGAAGATCGGCAACAACCTCAACGGGCGCGTCTCGCGGGCCCTGCTCGCGTGTGACGGCCACGACGCGGTGTACACGAACTGGTACTGACGTCCCGCCGGCCGCGACCGATATGCGCTGAGCGGTGAGCCGCCCGTGAGGGCGGCTCACCGCTCAGTCGTTCCCGGAAGGGTCAGGCGCGCTGCCACAGAGCGGGCGTGGCGGCGGGCCGCAGCACTCCCTGCGCCTGGTGCGCCTGCAGACACACATAGGTGACACCGTCGTACGTCACCCGTGCTCCGGTGTCATAGACCCGGCCGCTGACCCACGAACCGGTCGGGGCGGGGGTCCCGGGGGTCTCGGCCTGCGCCGCGTTCGTCTTCAGGACGAGTCCGTAGGTGCTCAGCACCGGGTTGACCGGCTGGTAGAAGGTGGTGCCGCCCCTCGTGCAGTCGCCGGAACCGCCCGAGAGGACGCCCTGCGCCTGCGCGCCGGAGAGGTAGGAGCCGCCCGAGTCGCCCGGTTCGGCACACACCGTCGTACGCGTGACTCCGTCGATGGTGCCCTCGGAGTAGGTGACGCTGGTGTCGTGCTGCTGGATGGTGCCGCAGTGCCAGCCGGTGGTCGATCCGGAGCGGCAGACCGCGGCGCCGACCAGGGCCTGCGCCGAACCGGCGACCTGGACGTTCTGGCCGCCCTCGCCCTTGACGTAGGGCGTGGCGGTCCAGTTGCTGTTGGCGGCGACCCACGACATGTCGTGGCCGGGGAAGACGGAGGCCTGGAAGACGCCCTGGGCCACCTGGTTGAAGCCGGTGGTGGAGTCCCCCGCGTCGCCGCAGTGCCCGGCACTGACGAAGCCCTGCTTCTGCGCCTTGGTGACGGCGAAGCCGACGGAGCAGCGGGCGATGTCCTCGATGTAGTAGGCGTCGCCGCCCCGGATGTCGTGCAGGGTCCGCGGACGGTCCGCCGACACCTTCACCTTCGCCAGCGTGCCGTCGATCCTGGCGGCGGTGACGAGAGCGTCCCCGGCGGCCCGGCTGGTGGCCTGGACCGTCACGCGGTTTTTGCGCACGTCGATGTAGCGGACCGGGGCCGCGAGGGCGGTGGCCGCGGTCGCGGCGCGGTCCAGCTTCGACTTGGCGGCCTTGAGGTCCGCCAGGGTGTGTCTGACGACCGCGGCCTTCGCTCCGCCGGCCGCGATGGCGGGGGCGTCCGCGGCGTCGGTGGTCGCGACGGTGAGGTCGGCGGAGGTCGGGCCCTGCACCCAGGCCCCCGCGAAGCGCTTGCCCAGGGCGATCTGCAGCCGCCCGGCCCGGCTGCCGGCCTCGGCCTCGTTCTCCAGCCGCGTCCTGGCCTGAGCCTCGGTCAGTTTCAGGTCGCGCTGCATCGCGCGCAGCATCGCGGGCGCCGGCGTGTCGGCGCCGAGCGTCCGCGCGGCCGAGGGCGCGTCCACCGGTACGGGGGATGCGGCGGCCGACGCCTCGGGCAGTGCCGTCAGCACCAACGCGCCGAGCGCGGTCACGGCGGCGCAGGTCGCCGCGATGTGTCTGGGGGGCATACACGTCTCCTTGGTCTCAAAGGGAAAACGCCTCGAACCAGAGCCTTTGCCGCAACCCGGGCGGATGATGTCAGGCGTCCGCCGGTTCCGCGTATCGGACGACATGGGGGAGCCGCCCGGCGCAACGGGGCGCTGATCAGACGGGCTTGAGCGCGCCGTCCGCCTCCCGGGCTCGCCCCGTACACCGCCGCGCCGCCCGTCGTAGAACCTCAGGTGCGGGTCGGCCCGCAGGCCAGGGCTGAGAACTCGGCGGTCACACGGCCCGCTGGGCCAACCGGGCGCGGCCGCGTCATCGCTCGCGGCCGCGGTCCTCCGCACTCGTCGACCTGCGCTGCCGTCCCGTCACCGGGCCGTGGCGGCACCGCCGTCGCCACTGTCACCGCCGTCACCGCAGGTGCGGGCCAGGTTGCGCTCCAGCAGCGCCGTGGACTCGGCGACCCCCACGCCCCCTGCCTCCGTCACCGGCGCGAGCCTGCCGTCGGCCGCCTTCAGTTCGGTGAGCGCCGCGTCGATCGCCTCGTGCGCCGCGAACAGACACGGCGTGCTGTAGATCGCCACGTCGACGCCCAGTTCGGCCAGCTCGGACAGCGAGAGGCGGGGCGACCGGCCGCCCGCGATCTGGTTGAACAGCAAGGGCTTGTCGCCGACCACGTCACGGATCCGGCGGATCCACTCCACGCTGCGGACCCCGTCCACCAGCACCACGTCGGCGGCGGTCGCGGCCAGGGACTTCGCCCGCAGCAGGATGTCCTCCTCCTCGGTGGCGTCCGTGCGGGCGACGACCACCAGGTCACGGCGGGTGGCCAGGACCGCCGCCAGCTTGTCCAGGTACTCCTCCAGCGGCAGCACCTGTTTGCCGTCGGCGTGCCCGCAGCGGCGCGGGCGCTTCTGGTCCTCCAGGATCACCCCGGAAGCCCCGATCCGTTCCAGGTTCTCCACCACATGGCAGGCCACCTCGGTGTCGACATAGCCGTCGTCGATGTCGACCAGCAGGTCGTGCCGCGGGAAGGCGCCGCGCAGCCGCTGGACGAACGCCACCATGTCCGGCCAGGCGAGGAACCCGATGTCCGGCAGGCCGTAGTGGGACGCGGCGAAACCGAACCCGGAGACGAACATCCCGTCGTAGTGCCGCGCCGCGAGGGACGCGGAGTACATGTCGTGGACGCCGATCAGCGGGGTGGTCCCCGGTGCGGCGATCCGGTGGCGCAGCGTGCTCCCGTACGTCAAGGCTGGGCTCCTCCTCGGGCTGCGGTGCCCGGTGTCGTGGCTGATGCCGACGCCAGATGATTCACGGGACCGGCCGCCGGGCGCGCGTTCGGAACGGTCACGCTCACTCGCCCGGCGTAGCGCATTCACCGCAGAAACGTCACGCGGCCGTGGCCGGGCTCGTGACGTACGAGGGGCTCCGTTTCTGGGGACGATCGTTATGATGGCGCGCATCGCTCAAACGAACATTCAAGCGCTCGGGAGGCCTCGTGCGGGAGCCGGTCGATCTCAGGCATCAGCGGATCGTGGCCGCGGTGGAGGGTCGGGGCAGCGCGCGGGTCAGCGATCTCGCCGCCGAGCTGCGGGTGTCGGTGGTGACGATGCGCCGGGACGTCGAGGAGTTGGCCCGTGCGGGCAGGCTGCGGCGCGGACACGGCGTGGTCCACTCGACCGGGGCCGCACAGCAGTCGCCCGGCAGCGGCACCGGCACCGGCACCGGCACCAGGACCGGCGCCGACATCGACACCCCGGACCCGGACGGCGACACGGTGGCCGTGGTCGTACCGGAGCGGCACTCGTACCTGTACGAGACCCTGCACGGCGCCCGCACGGTGCTCGCGGAGGCGGGCCTGCGCATCGCGCTGCACATCGCGCCGCAGACCGCCGGAGCGGAACGCCCGTTGGCGGAGCGGGCGCTCGCGGCCGGCGCGCGGGGTCTGCTGCTGGCGCCCCGGTGGCGCACCCGCGACGCCGAGGAGGCCGACCACGGATGGCTCGCCGCGCTGGAGGTGCCGGCGGTGCTGATGGAGCGGCGGCCACGGGCGGGCGGCGCCCTGCACTCCCTGGACTCGGTGTGTTCGGACCACTGGTACGGCGCGCATCTCGCGGTGGAGCACCTGGTGGCGCTCGGCCACCGGCGGATCGTGTTCGCGACCCGGGACGACAGTCCCACCGCGCGCAGCCTGCGGGCCGCGTTCACCGAGATAGCCGGGGCGCATCCGCTGGTCGAGGAGTGGGCGTGGGCGCTGAGTTCTCCTGGGGTCGGCAAGGACGGGCCGTACACGGCGCGGGAGACGGCGGACGTTCCCACGCTGCTGCGCGAGCTCGGCGCGACGGCGGCGGTGCTGCACAGCGACGTGGACGCGCTGATGACCGTCCAGCGGTTGACGGAGAACGGCGTGCGCGTGCCGGAGGACTGTTCGGTGGTCGCCTACGACGACGTGCTCGCCGGGCTCGGCACCATCCCGCTCACCGCCGTGGCCCCGCCCAAGGCCGAGGTCGGGCGGGTGGCCGCGGAGCTGTTGGCACAGCGTCTGAAGAGCGGGCGCGGCCCCGGGTCGCCGGTGCGCCGCGTCGAGTTGCTGCCGTCGCTCACGGTGCGGGGTTCGACGAGGCAGCCGATCGCTCCGCAGGAATGAGCGTTTGACCGCTTTGATTTTCATCTGATCGATCTATTGACCGTTTACGGTCGGCGCGATGAGGATTCCCGTGTCCCGAACCGCCGTATCCCGAACCGCCTATCCCGAACCGCCGTGTCCCACCGTTCACGCAGAGCCGCGGGAGGCACCATGCTCGGTCGGCCCAGTCGCCGATCCGTGCTCGCCGCGACGGCCGCCGTACCGCTGTCAGGAGCCGTGAGCGCCTGCAGCGGGACGTCGGATTCCTCGTCGCGCAGCACCGGCAAGACAACGCGCGTCACGTTCTGGTCCGCCCTGCGCGGCAGCCAGGAAGTGGTCGACGCCTTCAACAAGACCCACTCCAGCGTCCAGGTCGACTTCCAGCAGATCCCCTCCGGAACCCAGGGCGGCTACGCGAAGCTCAGCAACGCGGCCCGGGCCGGCAACGCCCCCGACGTCGCCACCATCGAGTACCCGCAGATCCCCGGCTTCGCCATCGACGGCGTCGCCCGCGACATCACCGACCTGGTCAGCGACACGCTGCGGCGCAAGCTGCTGCCGCAGGCGCTCGGGCTGACCACCTTCCAGGGACGGGTGTTCAGCGTCCCGCTGGACGTCGAACCGATGGTGATGCACTACCGCACCGACCTGTTCGACCGTTTCGGCCTGCGCGTCCCCGGCAGCTGGGACGAGTTCGCCGAGCTGGCCCGTACGGTGCACCGCAAGACGCCCGACCGGCGACTGGTGCTCCTGCCCACGGACGGGGGGCCTCATTTCGCCGCCTGGTCCTGGCAGGCGGGCGCGCAGTGGTTCGACACCGGCAAGGGCGCCTGGAACGTCTCCCTCGCCGACGCGCCCACCCGGCGGGTGGCCGCGTACTGGCAACAACTCATCGACCACGACGACGTGTTCATGAACGCCGTGGACAGCAGACAGTACGACGCGCAACTCGCGGAAGGGCTGGTGCTCACCCGGCTCAGCGGCGCCTGGGACGCCGGCGCGCAGATGAACGCGCGCCCGGAGCAGAAGGGCCAGTGGCGGATCGCGCCGCTGCCGCAGTGGGACTCCGGGCGCCCGCACATCGGCACCCACGGCGGCTCCACGTTCGCCATCACCAAGGACAGCCAGGTGCCCGAGGCCGCGATGGAGTTCATCGAGTGGCAGGTGTCCCACCCGGACTCCCTGCGCGCCAGGCTGTCCAGCGGAGCCAGCAGCCAGTACCCGGCGGCCGGCGCGCTGGTCGCCGTCGGCCGCAAGGCGTTCGACCGCTCCTACTACGGCGGCCAGGACATCTACAGGCTCTTCCAGCAGGAGGCCGAGAAGATCCGGGACGGCTGGGTGTGGGGGCCGCGGATGACCGCGACGCTGAAGGTCATGCAGGACAACTTCGCCCGCGTGAGCAGCGGCCAGGGCTCCCTCATCGACTCCGTGCGCGCGGCCCAGGACGGCACCATGCCCGACCTGAAGGCCCTGGGCCTGTCCACCACCCAGCACAGCACCTGAGCCGCCCGAAAGGCAGGTGAACTCCCCCATGACCGCGACCACCCAGCACACGCTTCCCGCCACCGCGCCACCGAGCGCCGCGCCGGCCGCCGACCGGCGCGCCCGCAAGGCTGCCCGCCGTCGCCAACTCACCGCCTGCGGCGTGCTGATGACGCCCTTCTTCGCCCTGCTGGTCATCGTCTTCCTGGTCCCCGTCGGTACCGCCGTCTACCTGAGCTTCTTCAGCGACGACCAGCCCGGTCTCGGCTTCGGCCCCGAACGCACCGTCTTCGTGGGGCTGCGCAGCTACGCGGCGGTCCTGACCGACCCGACCTTCCTCGGCGGTCTCGGCACCGTCGCCCTGTACTGCCTGATCTACATCCCGCTCATGGTGGTCGGCGCGCTCGCCCTGGCCCTGCTGCTGGACTCCGGTGTCGTGAAGCTGCGTGCCTGGGCGCAGCTGGCGCTGTTCCTGCCGCACGCGGTGCCCGGCATCATCGCCGCCCTGATCTGGCTGTACCTGTACACACCCGGAATCAGCCCGGTCATCGACCTGTTCGCCCGCGCGGACATCACGATCGACTTCCTCGGCGTGCACACCGTGATCCCGTCCATCGTGAACATCGCCCTGTGGAGCAACCTCGGCTACAACATGGTGGTCTTCTACGCCGCTCTGCAGGCCGTGCCCCGTGAGGTGATCGAGGCGTCCGTGGTCGACGGTGCCGGGCCGGTGCGTACGGCGTTGCAGGTCAAGACGCCGCTGGTGCGGGCCTCGATCGTGATGGTCGCCATGTTCACCCTCATCTGGGCGTTGCAGCTGTTCACCGAGCCGATGCTGCTCAGCCAGTCCTCCCCGATGATCAACTCCCGGTTCTCGCCGAGCATGTACATCTACGACGCGGCGTTCACCCGCAACAACTACAGCCTGGCGGCCGCCGCCTCGGTGGTCCTGCTGCTGTGCACGATCGCCCTGTCCTATGGCGTCACCCGCTGGACCAGCCGTGCCGACGCCCAGGAGGTCCGATGAGCGCCACCGACAGCACCCTGCTGCGCCCGCGGCTGCTCGGCCGTACGACGGTCAACGCCGTCGTCCTCGTCTCCGTCCTGTACACCCTGCTGCCCGCGCTGTGGCTGGTGCTCGCCGCGTCGAAGGACCGGGACGCGCTGTTCGGCAGCGACCTGCTGTCGCTGGGCGACTTCTCCTTCGCGCAGAACCTGCGCGACCTGTTCGCGATGGACGGCGGCCAGTACGGGCGCTGGTACCTCAACAGCCTGCTGTACGCGGTGCTGGGCGCGGGGGTCGGCGCGCTGGTGAGCGTCGCCTGCGGCTACGCCTTCGACAAGTACCGCTTCCGCCACAAGGAGAAGCTGTTCGGTCTGGTGCTGGCGGCGGTGATGGTGCCGCAGACCGTGCTGGCGCTGCCGCTGTACCTGCTGGCGTCGCAGGCAGGGCTGGTCAACACCTTCTGGGCGGTGTTCATCCCGGTCCTGTTCAACCCGTTCGGCGTCTACCTCGGCCGGATCTTCAGCCAGGGCTACGTCCCCGACGAGGTGCTGGAGGCGGCCCGCATGGACGGCGCGGGCGAGCTGACCGCCTATGTGCGGGTGGCGCTGCGGATGCTGGGGCCCGGGCTGGTGACCGTGTTCCTGTTCCAGCTGACCGCGATCTGGAACAACTTCTTCCTGCCCATGGTGATGCTGTCCGACCAGGACCTGTATCCCGTCAGTCTCGGCCTGTACCAGTGGAACAGTTCGGCGACGGTGTCGCCCGAGTACTACCCGGTGGTGATCATGGGCTCGCTGCTCGCCGTCCTGCCGCTCGTCCTCGCGTTCATCCTGCTCCAGCGCTTCTGGCGCGGCGGGCTGACCGCCGGAGCAGTCAAGTGAGCGCGCCGGGGCCGGGATTCCGCCCGCGCGCCGCCCTGGCGATGTCCCAGGACGCCGCCGGGGCCGTCCTCGACGCAGAGTCACTCGACGCCCTCGCCCGGATCTGTGATCTCGCCCCGCTCCCGGTCCTCGACGACCTGAGCACACCGCGCGCCCGCCAGGTGCTCGCCGACGTGGATCTGCTGGTCACCGGCTGGGGCTGTCCGCCGTTGGACGCGTCGGTGCTGCGCGCCGCGCCCCGGTTGCGGGCCGTGGCGCACACCGCGGGCAGCGTGCGCGGCCATGTCACCGACGCGTGCTGGGAACGCGGCATCGAGGTGTCGTCCGCCGCCGCGGCCAACGCCGTGCCGGTGGCCGAGTACACCCTCGCGATGATCCTGCTCACCGGCAAGCACGTCCTGGAACGGGCCCGCGACTTCACCGCCTCGAAGCGGCGCGCGAACTGGCTGCGCACCCCCCGCGAGGTCGGCAACCACCGCCGCACGGTGGGCATTCTGTCGGCCTCACTCGTGGGCCGCCGGGTCGTCGAGCTGCTGCGTCCGCTCGACGTCGAGGTCCTGCTGTACGACCCCTACGTCTCCGATGCCGACGCCGCCGAACTCGGTGTCCGGCCCGTGGGGTTGGCGGAGCTGTTCGCCCGCTGCGACACCGTCAGCGTGCACACTCCCCTGCTGCCCGCGACCCGCCAACTGGTGAGCCGTGAGCTGATCGACTCCATGCGGGCGGGGGCGGTGCTGATCAACACCTCGCGGGGTGCCGTCGTCGACCAGGAGGCGCTCACCGACGCCGTCCTGGCGGGCCGCGTCCGGGCCGTCCTGGACGTCACCGATCCCGAAGTGCTCCCGCCCGACCACCCGTTGTGGGACTGCGAGAACGCGCTCCTCACCCCTCACCTGGCCGGCTCCGAGGGCAACGAGTGGCGTCGGCTGGCCGACCACACGCTCGCCGAGATCGAACGGTGGGCCTCCGGCGCCGGGTTCCGGCATCCGGTACAACGCGAAAGGCTGGCCTTCCTGGCATGAGCATCCCGTTCGAACTGCCCGCGGAGGACCGCGCGTCCAGCCCGTACACCGGCTACACCCGAGGCCACTGGGAAGCGGTGGCCGATGGGCTGCTGACGGCGGCATGGCGCTGGAGCACCCCCGGCGGCGCGCTGCTCGACCTGCCCGGCCGGCCCTCACGTTCGGGGGTGCGCTCCGACGGTCTCGAGGGCTACGCCCGGACGTTCCTCGCCGCCGCCTTCCGGGTGGCGGGGGCCGGCGGCGACGATCCGCACGGCTGGCTGGACCGCTACGCGCGCGGCCTCGCCGCCGGCACCCGCACCCCCGGCCGCGAGGACACCGAGTCCTGGCCGCTGATCCTCGACCACCATGTGCAGGGCCAGCCCATGGTCGAGTCGGCGTCGGTGGCGATCGGGCTGCGGCTGACGGCACCGTGGCTGTGGAAGCACCTCGACGACGACGTACGGGACCGGGCCGAGGAGTGGCTGCGTGGGGCGCTGCGGCACACTCCGGCGCCGAACAACTGGTACCTGTTCCCCTTCACGGTGGCCGGGTTCCTGGAGTCGGTCGGCCGGGGCGACGCCGAGACGGCGGCCGTACGGGCACGCGCCCTGGAGCTGATGGAGACCTGGTACCGGGGCGAGGGCTGGTACGCCGACGGCGACGGGCGGGCCTTCGACCACTACAACGGCTGGGCGCTGCACCTGTATCCGGTGCTCGACGCACACCTGGGCGGCGACACCGAACTGTCCGCGCGGTACGGCCCCCGGCTGCGCGCCCACCTGGCCGGTTTCGCGCTGATGTTCGGCGCGGACGGGGCGCCGCCGCACTTCGGCCGTTCCCTGACCTACCGGTTCGCCGCCTCGGCCGCCGTCGGCCTGGGCGCCCTGACCGGGGACACCCCGCTCTCCCCCGGGACCTCCCGCCGGTTGGCGAGCGGCAGCCTGCGGTACTTCCTGGAGCGCGGCGCGCTGACCGACGACGGTCTGCTGAGCCTGGGCTGGTTCGGTCCGCACGAGGCGACGCTGCAGTCGTACTCGGGTCCCGCCTCCCCCTACTGGGCGTCAAAGGCGTTCGTGTCGCTGCTGGCGCCCGCGGACCATCCGCTGTGGACGGCCCGCGAGGAGGCCGCGCCGGTCGAGGAGGCCGACCGGGTGCTCGCCCTGCCGGCGCCGGGTCTGCTCGTACAGGCGACCCGCGCGGACGGGATCGTACGACTGCACAACCACGGCAGCGATCATGTGCGCCCGCACGAGGGCGAGGACCCCGGAGCCGACGATCCGCACTACGGGCGCCAGGCCTACTCGACCCGCACGGGGCCGACCGCGACCGGGAACGTCGCCGACAACCATCTGTCGCTTGAGGTGGCCGGCCGGCGCAGCGTGCGGCGGCGGATCCGTCCGCTCGGTGCGGGGCAGGGCGACGGGTGGGGCTGGGCGGCGTCCTGGCACCAGCCCGTGTTCGCCGGGGGGCCGCCCATGGTGCCGGGGCTGCGGGTGGAGAGCGTGACGGTGGCGCACGGGCCGTACGAACTGCGGGTGCACCGGGTGGTCGGGGCTCCGGCCGGAACCCTCCTGACGCAGACCGGGTGGGCCACCGGCCCCGAGGAGGACCTGGTGTCGGCCCTGCACGGCCCGTACGGGTGGAGCGGTCCCGCCGAGCCCGCCCGTGCCCCGCAGGGCACCGCGTACACGCCCTGGGCGCGGGTGCCGCGGCTGGTGGGCCGGGCCGGGGGCACCACGGTGCACGTCTGTGTCGCGCTGCTGACCGGCGGGGCGGCAGCGGGTGACCCCGCTCGGGCCGTCAGGTCCGTGACGGTGGACGGGGCCGAGGTCGAGGTGGGATGGGTCGGGGCACGGACCCGGATCTCGTTCGAGCCGCTGCGGGTGTCGCACGAACCGGTGTGACGGACGGTGCGGGTGACGGCCTTGGGCGGCGTGCAGGGTCATGTGGCTGCGGGAGGCGTCGCGGACCACGAGAGGGCGCGTCACAGGGTCGTGGCGCCCCCTCTCGTGTTCCCGCCCGCGGCAGGTCAGGACGCTGAGCACGACCCCAGTGCCGGAGTCGCCGTGCTGCCGTTCTTCATCACCGTGAAGCCGAAGCTGGTCGACGCCCCGGCGGCCAGCGAGCCGTTGCCGTTGGGCTTCATGGTCATGGTGTTGCCCGTGCCGTCCCAGGTGGGCGTGCCGTTCCAGGTGGTGGAGATCTTCTGCGGCGAGGTCACGGTGACCGTCGTCGTCCAGGTACTGATCGCCGAACCGCCCGCCGTGACGGTCACCTTGCCGTTGTAGCGGTCGCTCCACTCCTCCTGCTTGCTGTAGGAGACGGTGCACGCCGCCGTACCGCCACCGCCACCCGAACCCGAGCCGCCGAGCGCCGTGAGGACGGACGTGTAGGCGGGCTTCTTGGTGTAGTTGCCGTCGAACAGCAGCGGTGTGCCACTGGAACGCCAGGAGTACTTGTCGGTGACGCCCCACACCGTGATGCCGGTACAGCGCGACACGGCCAGGCAGGCGTTGACGACGTTGCTGTAGCTGTTGGCCTGGGCGGTGCCGGAGCCCTCGATGTCCAGCTCGGTGATCTGGACGTCGACGCCGAGGTCGGCGAAGCGCTGGAGGTTGGCCCGGTAGTCGGCGGGCACCGGGGAGGCGCTGTTGAAGTGGGACTGGAAGCCCACGCAGTCGATCGGGACGCCGCGCGCCTTGAAGTCCCTGACCAGGTTGTAGACCGCGTTGCTCTTCGCGTTGACACCGTCGGTGTTGTAGTCGTTGTAGCAGAGCTTGGCGGCCGGGTCCGCGGCGCGCGCGGTGCGGAACGCCTCCTCGATGAAGCCGTTGCCGAGCTTGTCCTGGAAGGGCGAGCTGCGCCGGGCGCCGCTGCCGCCGTCCTGGAAGGCCTCGTTGACGACGTCCCAGGAGTAGATCTTGCCCTTGTAGTGCTGCATGACCTGGGTGATGTGGTTGTTCATCGCCGTTCTGAGGTCGGCGGCGCCGAGCGTGCCGACCCAGCCGGGGAGTTGGGAGTGCCACACCAGGGTGTGACCGCGGATCTTCATGCCCTTGCTCTGCGCGTGGCTGACGATCTGATCGGCCGAGCCGAAGGAGAAGGAGCCCCGGGTGCCCTCGACGGCGTCCCACTTCATCTCGTTCTCGGGTGTCACGGAGCTGAACTCGGTGTCCAGCGTGGCGGCGTACGCCGACTCGCCCAGGTGGTTCGCGGCGACCGCGGCACCGAAGTAGCGGCCCTTGCCGGCCGCCGCGGAGCCCAGGGTGCTGGCGGCGTCCGCGGTCCCGGACAGGGCGGCGACACCGGTGGCGGCGAGCAGGCCGGCCAGACCCAGGGCGCCGATGGACTTGCGGGTGACCATCTCGTCCCCCTTCTGTCTCGTTGTTGAGGTCATGACATTTCGAAACTTTCGAACCTGGTTCCGAAGGGTGCGGGAGACGTTACGACCGGGTCCTCGCACCGTCAACGCCTCGCGCACGGGCCATTCTCAGTTGTCTCAAGAAGGCCGATCGGGAGAGACGTTCGCTCTCCGGACCGAAAGTTTCGAGAACGCCCATCGCTCGATCACCGACTGCGCGATGCCTGGACGTCGCTTGTCACGCCCGGACGAAGCCTCGCCCTTCAGCACTCACCTCCGGCAAACGCCGCCCCGATCCCCCCGGTCCTCGCCCCAGGCGCTGCCATATTCGAAGGCCACTTCGGAGGTGGCTGTGACGACTGAGGCGACAACGTCCGAGGCAAGGCAGACCGCGCCGTACGTGCCCGACGGCACCGCCGACCGCATCGCCGACCTGGAGCGGCGTCGGACGCGGGCGGTGTCCCCGGGCGGGGCCAGAAGACGGGGGGAGTTCGACGCCCGGGAGCGGATCGACCGGCTGGTGGACACCGGTTCGTTCACCGAGACCGGGCTGTTCGTCCGGGCCCGGTCCGCCGGGGACGGGGCCCGGCGGCCCCACGGCGACGGCGTGGTCACCGGGACCGGCACCGTCGACGGCCGCCCGGTCTGTGTGTTCGCGCAGGACTCCGGCGTCTTCGGCGGCAGCATGGGAGAGGCCTTCGGCGAGAAGACCATCGCCCTGATGGACCTCGCCCTGAAGACCGGCTGCCCCGTCGTCGGACTCAACGACGGCGGCGGCGCCCGCATCCAGGAGGGCGTCGCCTCCCTCGCCCGCTACGCCGAACTGGTCCACCGCAACGTGCGCGCGTCCGGGGTGATCCCGCAGATCTCGGTCGTGCTCGGGCCGTGCGCCGGCGGGGCCGCCTACTCCCCCGCGATCACCGACTTCACGGTGATGGTGGACGGCGCGTCGCACATGTTCGTCACCGGACCCGACGTCATCGAGACGGTCACCGGTGAACGCGCCACCGCCGAGGAACTGGGCGGCGCGCACACCAGCAACACCGTCAACGGCAACGCCCACTTCCTCGCCGCCGACGAGGAGGACGCCCTCGACACCGTGCGCGACCTGCTGTCGTACCTGCCCCCCAACAACCTGGAGCGGCCCCCCGAGTACACCCCGGCACCGCCGAGCGCCGACGGTGTGCCGCTCGACGAGGTCGTTCCCGACCGGCTCGGTCAGGCGTACGACATGCGCGACGTGCTGCGGGCGGTCGTCGACGACGGTGAACTCCTCGACGTGCAGGAGCTGTTCGCACCGAACATCATCTGCGCCCTGGCCCGCGTGGAGGGGCGTTCGGTCGGGGTCGTCGCCAACCAGCCGCTGCACGCGGCCGGTGTCCTCGACATCGACGCCTCCGAGAAGGCCGCGCGGTTCGTGCGGTTCTGCGACGCCTTCCAGATCCCACTGCTGACCTTCGCCGACGTCCCCGGCTATCTGTCGGGCGTCCGGCAGGAGCGGGGCGGCATCATCCGGCGTGGCGCCAAGCTGCTGTACGCGTATGCCGAGGCGACCGTCCCCAAGGTCACCGTGGTGGTGCGCAAGGCCTACGGCGGCGGGTACGCCGTGATGGGCTCCAAGCACCTGGGCGCCGACGTCAATCTCGCCTGGCCCACCGCCCGGATCGCCGTGATGGGAGCCGAGGGCGCGGTGGGCCTCCTGCACCGGCGCGAACTCGCCGCCGCCGACGATCCCGAGGCACTGCGCGCGCGGCTGGTGGCCGCCTACGAGAGCACCCACGGCACCCCCTACCTCGCCGCCGAACGCGGGTACGTCGACGCGGTCATCGCGCCGCGCGAGACCCGCGACCAGGTCTGCCGGGCCCTGCGCACCCTGCACGGCAAACGCGCGCCGATGCCGCAGCGCCGGCACGGCAACATCCCGCTCTGACCGGCCCACCTGCCCGACCCGCCCCGCCCGACCGACCCGCGTCACCCGCGAGCCGCCCCCCGCGTCGTGAGGAGCCACGCCACCCATGGACAGCCGCCGCCCCCCGCTCGCGCCCCCGTGCCGGACCCTGCCGGAGTACGTGTGGCACTGGGCCGAGACCACGCCCGACCGCCGGGCGTTCACCTTCGTCGACCATCCCGACCCGCACTCGCGCGGCGTCCACCGCACCCTGACCTGGCGGCGCCTGGACACGCGGGTACGGGCGGTGGCCGCCCATCTCGCCGCCGAGGCCGAACCCGGGGCACGGGTCGCGCTGCTGTGCCCCCAGGGCACGGAGTACGTCACCGGGTTCCTGGCGACGCTGGCGGCCGGGCTGGTCGCCGTACCGCTGTATCCGCCGAGCCTGCCGGGGCACGCCGACCGGCTGTCGGGGGTGCTGGCCGACGCCACGCCCACCGTCGTGGTGACCACCAGCCACGTCCGCGCGGAGGTGCGGGACTTCTGCGACCGCGCCGCGGTACGGGTCGTCGCCGTGGACGACGTGCCCGACTCCGCCGCCGGGGACTGGCGTCCGGTCACGGTGGACGAGGACGCGATCGCCTACCTGCAGTACACCTCGGGGTCGACCCGGGCGCCGGCAGGCGTGGAGATCACCCACGGGAACGTCGTCGCCAACGCCTGGCAGGCACTGACCGCCTACGGGGCCGACACGCGTCCGGTGACCTGCGTGGGCTGGCTGCCGCTGTACCACGACATGGGGCTGGTGCTGAGCGTCGCCGCTCCCGTCGCCCGCGGGGTGCCCTCGGTGCTGATGGACCCGGCCGCGTTCCTGCACCAGCCGGCGCGCTGGCTGCGACTGCTCGCCGCGCATCCGCAGGCGATCAGCGCCGCACCCAACTTCGCCTACGACTACTGCGCCTCGGCCGTCACCCCTGAGCAGAAGGCCGAACTGCGGCTGGGCGGGGTCGCCGCGCTGATCAACGGGAGCGAGCCGGTGCGCCCCGCCACCGTCGACCGCTTCCACGCCGCGTTCGCCGCGCAGGGACTTCCCGCGGACGTCCACTGCCCGTCGTACGGGCTGGCCGAGGCGACCGTGTTCGTCAGCGCCGCCCGGCCCGGTGAGCCGGTGCGCCGGTTCGCGCTCGACCGGGACGCCCTCGCCTCCGGAAAGGCCCTGCCCGCCCGCCCCGACGACCCGACGGCCGTCCTGCTCGCGGGCTGCGGCACCCCGGCGGGCCAACGGCTGCGCGTCACCGACCCGGAGACCGGCACGGTCCTGTCCGAGGGGGAGATCGGGGAGATCCGGGTGCAGGGCCCCAACATCGGCCGCGGCTACTGGAACCGGGCCACCGAGAGCCGCCGCGTGTTCGGCACCGGGCCGGCCGACCCTGCCGAGCGGACCGGGTCCGCGGACCCCGCGGCCGGAGGGGGCCGGTGGTTGCGCACGGGCGATCTGGGGACGGTTCTGGACGGCCGGCTGGTCGTCACCGGGCGGCTGAAGGACCTCATCGTCGTCGACGGGCGCAACCACTATCCGCAGGACATCGAGGCCACCGTCCAGGACACGCATCCGGCCGTGCGCCGGGACCGGCTCGCCGCCTTCTCCGTCCCCGGACCGACCGGCGAGCGGGTCGTGGTGGTGGCCGAGCACACCCGGTCCACCCGCGTGTCCGAGATCGACGTACCGGCCCTGGTGCGGGCGGTGCGCGGGGCGGTGTCCACCCGGCACGGGCTGCGCCTCGCCGACGTCGTCCTCGTGCCGCCGGGGGCGGTGCCCCGGACGTCCAGCGGGAAGGTGTCCCGGGCGTTGACCCGGGCGCGCTATCTCACGGGCGCCTTCACCGAGGCCGGCGGGGCGCCGGAGGACGCGCGATGAGGGCCGTCGGCGAGGCCGCGCTGCGCCGCCTGATCGCCGAGCGGGTGGCCGCCTGGAACGACACGCCGGTCGGGTCGGTCGCGATGGACCGGCCACTCGCGGACCTCGGCATGTCCTCCCGGGACGCGGTCGCCCTGGCCGGGGAACTGTCGTATCTGCTGGGCCGCGAACTGCCGTCGACGCTGCTGTGGGAGACACCCACCGGTGACGCCCTGGTGGCGCGGCTGTGCGGCGAGGCGGAGGATGATCCGGTCCCCGTCGAGGACCGGTCGGCGCCCGGCCGGTCCGGCGAGCCCTACCAGCCCTACGAGCCCGTCGCGGTCGTCGGGGTCGGCTGCCGGCTGCCCGGCGCGGTGCACGGGCCCGCCGACTACTGGCGGCTGCTGGACGAGGGCACCGACGCGATCCGCCGGGTGCCCGAGGACCGGTGGCGCGACTTCACCCCGTTCCCGCCCGCCGACGTGCCCGCGTACGGCGGCTATCTCGACGAGATCGCCGGGTTCGACGCGGACTTCTTCCACATCACCCCGCGTGAGGCCGCCGTGATGGACCCTCAGCAGCGGATCCTCCTGGAGGTGGTCCACGAGGCGCTCGCCCACGCGGCCGTCCCGGCCGCGTCCCTCGCCGGTACCGCCACCGGTGTCTTCGTCGGGATCTCCGCTCCGGAGTACGGGCAGCTCACCGGCGCCGACCCGGCCGCCGTCGATCCCTGGGCGCCGGCCGGCGCGGCCCTCAGCGTGGCGGCGGGGCGGCTGGCCTACGTCCTGGACACCCGGGGTCCGAGCATGGCCGTGGACACCGCCTGCTCCTCCTCGCTGGTCGCCGTGCACCACGCCTGCGTCAGCCTGCGCACCGGCGAGAGCGACACGGCGATCGCGGCCGGCGTCAACCTGCTGCTGTCCCCGACGGTCACCCTGGCGTTCCAACGGGCGGGCGCGCTGGCGCCGGACGGCCGGTGCAAGCCGTTCTCGGCCGCCGCCGACGGCATCGGCCGCGGCGAGGGCTGCGCGGCCGTCCTGCTGAAGCGGCTGTCGGACGCCGAGCGGGACGGCGACCGCGTGCTGGCCGTCATCCGCGCCACGGCCGTCAACTCCGACGGCCGTTCCGGCGGCCTGATGGCACCCAACCCGGCCGCCCAGCGGGCCGTGTTGAACACCGCGTACGCGCGGGCCGGTCTCGCCGCGGCGTCCGTCGACTACGTCGAGGCGCACGGCACCGGCACCCCGCTCGGCGACCCGATCGAGGCCGGCGCGCTCGACGCGGTGCTCGGCCCAGGCCGCGACCCCGACCAGCCGCTGCTGGTCGGCTCGGTGAAGGGAAACCTCGGCCATCTGGAGTCAGCGGCGGGCATCGCGGGCCTGGTGAAGACGGTGCTGGCCCTCCACCACGACCGCATCCCGCCGTCCCTGCACTGCGCGGACGGCAGCGCCCTGGGCGAGGAACGGCTGCGGGTGGTCACGGAGCCCGAGCCGTGGCCCCGCTACGGCGGCACGGCCACGGCCGGTGTCTCCGGCTTCGGGTTCGGCGGCACCAACGCCCATGCCGTACTGGAGGAATGGCGGCCCGGGGCCCTGGTTCCGGACGCGGGCGGGGAGCCCGTCGCCCAGCTTTTCCCGCTGTCGGACGTGGACTTCGAACGGGTCCGCGACACCGCGAGCCGGATCTCCGACTGGCTGCACACCCCCGAGGGCTCCACCGCTCGCCTCGCCGACCTGGCCCGCACCCTCACCGGACGCACCGGCCGCGGGCGGGCGCGCGCCACCGTGACCGCCCGTGACCGGGCCGAACTCGCGGACGCGCTGGGCGCGTTGGCACGTCAGCGGTCCCACGCGCGGGTCGTCACAGGCGAGCGCGACCGCGTCGGGCGCGGCCCGGTGTGGGTGTTCTCCGGGTACGGCAGCCAGTGGGCCGGCATGGGACGGCGACTGCTGGCGGAGGAACCCGCCTTCGCCGCCGCCGTGGAGAAACTGGACCCGCAGCTCGCCGCGGAGTGCGGGCTGTCGCTCTACGACCACCTGGCGACCGGCGGTGATCTCGACCGGCTGGAGGTGGCTCAGCCGGTCCTGTTCGGGCTTCAGGTGGCGCTCGCCGAGTTGTGGCGTTCCCGGGGCGTGGAGCCCGTGGCCGTGATCGGCCATTCCCTGGGCGAGGTGGCCGCCGCCGTGTGCGCGGGCGCCCTGGACGTGCCGGACGCGGCCCGGATCGTCGCCGTACGCGCCCGGCTGCTCAGTGGGCTGAGCGGGGGCGCGATGGCCGTGGTCGACGTACCCGACGACGAACTGGACGGACTGCGCCGGGACTTCCCGGGCGTGCATGTCGCCGTGCACTCCTCGCCCCGGCAGAAGGTCGTGACCGGGCGGGAGCCGGACGTGGCCGCGTTCGTGCGGCGGCTGGAGGAGCGGGGCCGGGCCGCCCGGGTCATGCGGGTGGTCGGCGCGGGGCACTCACCGCAGGTCGACGCGCTGCTGCCGGAGCTGACGGAGGCCCTGGCCGGGCTGCGGGGACGGGCGCCGCGCGTTCCCGTCTACTCCACCGTCCTCGACGACCCGCGCGGCGTCTCCCGTTTCGACGCCGCCCACTGGGCCGCCAACCTGCGACGGCCAGTGCGTCTGGACCGGGCGGTGGCGGCGGCCGCGCAGGACGGTCACACCGCGTTCGTCGAGATCTCCCCCCACCCGGTCCTCGGGCAGGCCGTCGCCGACACCGTCGCGGACGCGTTCGTCATCGGCACCCTGCGCCGGGGCGGCGACGACTCGGCCGCGTTCACCGCACAGCTCGGCGCCCTGTACACCGCGGGGCTGCGGCTGCCGGTGCCGTCCGGCCGGGTGGTCGACGTGCCCGCCCCGCGGTGGCGGCATGTGCGGCACTGGTGGACGGACGGCGTCCGGGACCGTCGCAGCGAGCCGACCGACGCGCCGCCTCCGGCGCGGGGTGCGACGGTGCCCGGGGCCGGGCCCGGATCTGATGCCGACGCCCATTCCGACTCCCGTTCCGACTCCCGTTCCGCTTCCGTAGTGGACCGTCTGAGGCATCACGTCGCCGCCGTCACCGGGCACCCGTCGGCGCGCGTCACACCCGGCACGGCGTGGGCGGACCTCGGACTGGACTCGCTCATGGCGGTCCGGATCCGGGCGGCCCTGCAGTGCGAGTTCGGGGTCGAGCTGCCGCTGCGTGACCTGCTCGCCTCCGGAACCGTCGCGGAGGCGGCCGAGCGGATCCGGCGCAGCCTCCCGCCGTCGGCCGCGTCTCCTTCGGGGGCTTCGGGTACGGCGCCCTCGGGGTCGGCGGCGCGTTCGGCGACGGGCGGGGACTCCCCGTTGAAGGTGCTGCGCGGCACCGGCTCTCGGCCTCCCCTCTTCCTCTTCCACGCCGCGGGCGGCTCGACCGACGTCTACCGGCGACTCGTCGAACGGCTCGGGGACGACCGGCCGGTGTACGGGCTGGAGCGGCAGGAGGGTGCAGGCACGGTGGCGGACAAGGCACGCCGGTGTGCCGAGGCCGTCGCCGCCGCGCATCCCGACGGCCCCTGTCTGCTGGGCGGTTGGTCCTTCGGCGGCTTCGTCGCCCAGGAGACCGCACGGCAGCTGACCGCCGCCGGACGCGCCGTGGACCTGGTGGTGCTCATCGACTCCGTACGGCCCCTCCCCCGGCCCGGCCACACCCCGGCCGACCGGATCCGCGCCCACCTCACCGGGTTCGCCCGGTACATCGGCGACACCTACGGCGTCCCGCTGACGCTGCCGTACGACGACCTGGTGGCCGTGGACGACGACGGCGAGCGCATCGACACCGTGCTGCGGGCCGTGCGCGAGGTCGCCGACGTGCCGCCCGCCGCGCTGGAGCACCAGCGGTCCTCCTATCTGGACCTGCGGATCGGCGAGGCCCACCGGCCGGGCCGGTACGACGGGCGGGTGCTGCTGTACCGGGCCCTCGACGCGGCACCGCACACCGTGCGCGACCCGGCGTACGAACGCGCGGACGAGGCGCTGGGCTGGGACGAGGTGTGCCCGCGTCTGGAGGTGGTCCCGGTACCCGGACACCATCTGTCACTGCTCGATCCGCCGCAGGTCGACGAGATCGCCGTACACCTGCGGCGGGTGCTCGCCGAGCCGACCCACTGAACCGGACCCCGAGCGGCCCGGCCGCGACGGGAACCCCGAGCCGGAAATCTAGGAGCCGCCATGTCCCCCCACTCCACCCCCGTGTCCCGACGCACCGTCACCAGAGCGGCGGCCGCCGCCGGGCTGACCGTCCTGTTCGCAGCCGGGCGCGCCCGGGCCGCGACCCGGATCGGGCCGCGCACCCTGGACGTGTCCGTGCCCTCCGCGGCGCTGGGCCGCAGCGCGCCCGTCCGGCTGATCCTGCCGTCGTCCTTCGCCAGTCAGCCGAACCGCACGTATCCGGTCCTGTACCTGCTGCACGGCGCGCACGACGACTACACCTCCTGGACCCGGGAGACCGACATCGAGGCGTTCACCCAGGGCCGCGAGCTGATCGTGGCGATGCCGGACGCCGGTCCCACCGGGATCCCGACCGCCTGGCGCAACGGGCCCGACTACGAGACCTTCCAGCTGGAGGAGGTGCCCGCACTGCTGCGCCGCGACTACCGGGCCTCGGGGGTCCGGGCGGTGGCCGGGGTCTCGACCGGCGGGTACGGGGCGATGGCGCACGCGGCCCGGCATCCCGGCGCGTTCGGCGCGGCGGCCTCCTACAGCGGCATCCTCGACACCACCGCTCCCGGCGTGCCGCCCCTCATGGACACCATCGTGGCCCGCGAGAACCTGGCGCCCGCCTCGCTCTGGGGCAATCCGATCCTGAACCTCCTCACCTGGCGGGACTTCAACCCGCGCGCCCGTGCCCAGGGCCTGCGCGGCACCGCCCTGTACGTCTCCAACGGCAGCGGGATCGGGGGCGGCGGCGGTGACCCGCTGCCCGGGGTGCTGGAGAGTGCGCTGTGGCCCTCCGCGCATCTGTTCACCGGCGCGCTGGCCCTGCTCGGCATCTCGGTGACGACGCACTTCTACAACGGCGGAGGGCACGACTGGGCGTACTGGAAGCCGGAGTTCGCCGCGTCGTGGCCGATGCTCGCCCGTGCGCTGGGGCTGCCCGAGTGATGTCGGAGCCATGGGGGCACGGAACGGAGCGCAGGGACCGTCCGTCCAACACGGGACGTCCCCCTCACCTCATGGGAAACACCCCACGGGTGAGCCGCTTCCGGGTGAAAGGAGTGTCCGCGATGGCTGTTCCCGCCCCCCACGGCGATCTGACCGGCCCCGGACCCGCACCGGTACCGCCCGAACTGGCCAAAGTACTGCGCGACCAACTGGAGTCGGTCGCCGACGAAGTGGAGGAGGAGGTCAGACGGCAGGTTCCCCAGTACGCCCGGCCCGCCGACGGGACCTACCGGGAGAACCTGAGATCCGGGGTGGTGCAGGCGCTGACCCTGTACGTCGACCACATCGCCGATCCACGCGGACGAGGCGACGCGATCGCCGCGACGTACTACGAACTCGGGCGCGGCGAAGCCCTGGAGGGCCGCAGCCTGGACGCGCTGCAGTCCGCGCTGCGGGTCGGCGGGCTGCACGCCTGGCGGCTGATGGGACGTACGGCGGAGGAACTCGGGCTGGACTCGACGGCCGTGGCCACCCTCGGCGAACTCGCCTTCCGGACCGTGCACGAGGTCGCCGAGGCGGCGGCCGCCGGCTACGCGGAGGCCCGGCTGCGCAGCACGGACGAGCTGGAGCGGCGTCGAAAACGCCTGCTCGACCTGTTGCTGGGGGACGGTCCGGTGTCGCTGGAGGCGGTGCACGATCTGGCGCACGGCGCGCGCTGGTCGGTGCCGCGGCAGATCGCCGTCGTCGCGCTCGCGGCCTGCCCGGAGCAGCGCGAGGAGGACCGTCCGCTCGCCGCGGCGGGCGCGCTGGTGGACATGGCCTCCCGGCCGCCGCGCATGCTGGTGCCCGATCCGGACGGCTCCGGCCGGTTCGGGCGGGCGTTCGCTCTCGCCCTGCGCGGCCGGCCGGCCGCGATCGGGCCGACGGTCGCGCTCACCGACGCGCCGCGGTCGCTGCGCTGGGCCAGCCGGGCCCTCGGGCTGATGGGCCGTGGGATCCTGCCCCGGCAGGGGGTGGTGCGGTGCGACGACCACCTCTCGACGCTGTTGCTGTACGGCGACGAGCCGCTGCTGGCGCAGGTGCAGGCGCGGGTCCTCACCCCGCTCGACTCCGTGTCGGCGGGGCAGCGTCCCCGGCTCGCCGAGACACTGCTGGCCTGGCTGCTCAGCGGCAGCAACGTCCCCGACGTCGCCGCACGGCTGCACGTGCACCCGCAGACGGTCCGCTACCGGCTCCGGCAGCTGGAGAAGCTCTTCGGCCAGGCGCTGCACGAGCCCGAGACCCGGCTGGACCTGGTGCTGGCGCTGCGCGCCGAGGAGTTGCGGAATCAGGGGGCGGAGAGCCGATGAAAAACCCCCGGGAACGATACTCATGCGGGCACAAAAAGACGCCGTAATTCCATAATCCGCTGCATAACAGTCCGCCGGGAAAAGCGAATACGTTCGGGACCGTTCCTTTTCGCAGGCGCGTCAAGCGCCCCGCACGCAGAGGATTCCCCCATGCGTATTCGCTTGTGCCTCGCCGCTCTCTCCCTGGTCGGCGGGGCCGGACTGGCCACCCTGTCGGCCCCCACAGCAACGGCCGCGGCCTGCACCGACATCGACGTCGTGGCGGCCCGCGGCACCTTCGAACCGGGCACGCTCGGTTTCATCGTCGGCGACCCGGTGTATTCCGCCCTCCAGAAGAAAATCACCGGAAAGACCCTCTCCAGCTACAAGGTGAACTATCCGGCGGACCTTTCCCTGACCTCGGCGGCGCAGGGCAACTCGGACCTCGTGAACCATGTCAGGAGTCAGGCCGCCGCATGCCCGAACCAGCGTTTCATTCTGGTGGGCTATTCGCAGGGCGCGAACGTCGTCGACAACTCGATCGGTATCAGCAGCGCGGGCGCGGTGGTCGGCAGCCCGATCGTCGCCACCCTCCCCGCCGCCCTCGAACCGAAGGTCTCCTCGGTGCTGCTGTTCGGCAACCCGATCCGGGCGATAGGCAAGAGCGTCACCGGGACCTACCAGAGCCGCACCATCGACTTCTGCGCCAAGGGCGACCCCGTCTGTGAGAACGGAGGGGGTGACGTGGGGGCGCACCTCGGCTACACCGCGAACGCGGACGCGGCGGCTTCCTTCGCCGCCGGCCGCCTCTGAGCCGGACCGTTCGTTCCGAGCCGCACGCACGGGGGCCCGGGAGGTGATCACCTCCCGGGCCCCCGTGCGTGCGGTCTCCTATCGGGGTGAGCGCGCGAACCGCGCGAGGTTGGTGGAGGTGGGCTCGGGCTGTCCGTTGTTCTGGACGGGCGCCGCGGTCAGCACGTCGAGGTGCTGGTAGCCGTCGGCGATCACCGGATGCAGGTCGGCCGGGACCCGGCCCGACAGCAGCCCGTCGCCCGCGAGCACGGTGAGCGTCGGGTTGGCGGTGAGCCCCTCGGGATGCACGACCAGCCCCTTCACCTGCGGCGAGGTCCACAGTTGGAGGTCGGTGACCAGCTTGGTCGGGAAGTACTGCTCGGTGAAGTCCAGCGGCTGCTGCGCGAGACTGCGGGCCAGCTCCCGGATGTCGGTGACCTCCTTGCCCGCGCCGGTGAAGGGGGTGCCGTCCGCCGACCGGTGTCCGGGGTCGTCGGGGTCGCCGACCCGGTCGTAGTTCCGCCAGGTGTACAGCGGGCCGTGCGGCCGGTCGGGGATGGCCTTGTACTCGGTGCCGAAGAGGGCCGGTTGTGCGGCGCTGCCGTTGGCGACGGGGAAGTTCTTGTCGGCGATCGGTCCGCCGTCGAAGAGCCCGACGCTGCTCTGCAGGAACGCCAGGGGGACGGAGTTGTCGTCCATCAGCGCACCCAGGACGGCCGCGTTGGTGAGGCGGAAGTCCTTCACGGCGGGCGTGCCGCTGAGGAAGGTGGCGGTGTCCTTGGAGAACAGGAAGCGGTTGGTGGCCTCGATGTTGACGTTGACGGGCAGATAGCGGGGCAGGTCGGCCTCACCGTCGGGGGCGTCGACCGCGCCGAGTCCCGCGATGGCGAGCAGGGTCATGGTCTCGGGGTTGAGCAGGACCGGCGCGGACAGGGTGCGGGAGAGCACCCCGCTGTCCAGGCCCGCCTGCACCACGCCGTAGCCGAGGCCGATGTCGGGCAGGTTGGTGTCGTCGGGGATGCTGCCGCTGAGGTCGCCGAGGGACGTGGAGACGGTGGTGTCGAGGGCGAAGTAGCCGGCGCACTGGTTGTGTCCGGCGTCGGCGGTGGTGGCCCGGTCGCCGTCGAAGTCGGCGGTCGCGAAGTACCCGGTGATCACTCCGCCCAGCGAGTGCCCGCCGCACAGCACCTTGTTCCTGCGCACTTCCTGGTCGGGGAGTTCGGCGGCCAGCAGGTCGTACTCGTCACGGACGGTCTGTGCGATGCCGAGCTTCGCCATCCAGCCGAGGCGGTCGTTGCCGACGTAGCCGTCGAAGGTACGGCCGGCGACCTGTTTGCCGCGGTAGTAGTAGTCGACGGAGGTGTGCTGGTCGCCGGAGGCGATGCCGGTGCGGTCCTCCAGGCAGTTGGAGCGCCGGTCCAGGGCCCAGAACTCGATGTGGCTGCCCTGCTCGGCGGCGCGTGCCACGGTGTTGCGGGCGACGCTGTCGAACGCTCCGGCGCCTTCCAGGATGCCCGGCTGGGCGAGGAGGACCCGGTCGGCGTCGGCGGAGGCGGCCGGTCCGGCGGAGGAGCGGTAGCGCAGGTACGACAGCCAGTCGCACGCCGCCGGTCGCGCCCCGAAGGACGCCGGAAGCGGCACCTTGACCCGTACCACCGACTCGACCACCCCGTCCGCCGGCGCCGAGGTCGTCACCGGCGACTCAGTCCGCGCGGCCTGTGCCTGGGCCCCGGGAGCGACGGCTGTCAGCGTTCCCGCGGTCAGCAGTACCGCCAGCGCGGCACGTCGCCACGTTCCTTTTCTGCTGCGACTCGTCTTCATAGCGGGACGGTAGGGCCGGGGCCGCGGCCCGCTCAGGCGGTGCTCACAGGAATTCAGCTCATCCGGCCGCCCTTTGTCACCGGATTACACAGAAAGGGCGGGACCCCGCCCGATGAACGCGGATCCCGCCGCTGCTTTCCTGATGTCCGGCCGCCGACTTCCCGGTGCTCGCAAAGCTCAGTGCTTGAAGGCGTCCTTCGCCTTCTCCTTGGCCTGACGTGCGTCGCCCTTCGACTGTTCGGCGCGGCCCTCGGCCTCCATGCGCTCATTGCCCACGGCGCGGCCGATCGTCTCCTTGGCCTTTCCCTTGGCCTGTTCCTTCTTCCCCTTGGCCTTCTGGTCTCCGGTCACGTTGTCTCACTCCAAGCCATCTCGACTTCGGTGTCGTCCTTCGGGTAGCCGCCTCGGCAATTCCCAAACCGTGCGGAGAATTGCGTTCGGCCATCCGATGTGCCGTGTTTACCGGTCAGGGTCAGGACAACACCTGGAGCGCTCCGGGCAGCACTCTGGCCGTCACCGGCAGCTGGGCCTCGACCTCGCCGTCGGCGCCGTAGGGCACGGTGCGGTCGGCCTCGAAGCGGATCTCCCGGCCTCGCAGGACGCGTACCTCGGGGCGGTGGACGTGGGCTCCGGACCTGAGGTCGTTCATCAGGGCGAAGAACAGCAGGCGTGGTGCCTCGCGGATCATCACGACGTCCAGCAAGCCGTCGTCGAGGCGGGCGTCGGGGGCGACGAGGCGGCCCGACCCGTAGTAGCCGGAGTTGGCGGCCACGACCGTGTAACCGGTGTGCGGATGTTCCTCGCCGTCGACGGTGACCCGGTAGCGCACCGGTCGCCAGGTGGCGACCGCTCGCAGTCCGCCCGCGTAGTAGGAGGCGGTGCCGCGCAGGAGCCCGGCGCGGTTGGCGTGCCGGTTGGCCAGCGCGTCCACTCCCGCGTACACACTGCCGAGCACCACCGTGCGGTCGTGGACGGCCGAGCTGACCTCGATGGCGTCGACCGGGCGTGGCTCGTGGTGCAGCAGGATCCGGGCCAGGCCGACCGGGTCGGCGGGCAGTCCCAGCGCCCGCGCGAAGTCGTTGCCACGGCCGGCCGGAACGAGCCCGAACAGCGTGCCGGTGCCGCTGAGGGCTCCGCCGACGCGGCCGGTGATGCCGTCACCGCCGACGGCGAGGACCACCCGCCCCCGCTCCCCCGCCTGCCGGGCGATGTCCTGGGCGTGGGCGAGGCTGCGGCTGTACTCGGTCTCCAGTTCCGCCCCCGCCTCCCGCAGCAGCCGCGCCACCGCGAGCAGGGCCGCGGCGCCGGTGGATCCACCCGCGGTGGGGTTGACGACGGCGGTGAACTGTCGCATCGGGGTGCCTCCGGGGCTGACGGCAAGGGGGAAGGGGGAAGGGGGGAATAACGGCAGGACAGCAGGACGGGTATCAGGATGACCGGACGTGCGGACCTGCCGGGGCCGGGGGGCGGCCGGGCGGGCCGGAGGGCCGGACAGTAGCGGGCGAGGGTCAGTCCGCGGGCAGCAGGACCCCGGGGTTGAGCAGTCCGGCGGGGTCGAGGCGCCGTTTGACCGCGCGCAGGGCTTGGATGCCGAGCTCGCCCGCCTCCCGGACGTACCAGTCCCGGTGGTCGGTGCCCACACCGTGGTGGTGGCTGATCGTGCCGCCCGCGGCGAGGATCGCGTCGCCCGCGGCGCGCTTGGCCCGGGCCCAGTGCGCCACCGGATCGTCGCCCTGGGCGGAGACCACGGTGAAGTAGAGCGAGGCCCCGTTCTCGTACACGTGCGAGATGTGGCACATGACCAGGGGCGGGGTACCGGCGTCGGTGAGGGTGCCGGTGAGCGCCTCACGGACGGCGGCGTACAGCGCGGGGACGCGGGACCAGAAGGCCGCCGTCTCCAATGTCTCCGCGAAGGCTCCGGCGTCGAGGAGGGCGTCGCGCAGGTAGGGGGCCGAGTAGCGGCCGTGGGCCCAGCGCCGCCCCGGTTCCTCGCCCAGGGAGGTTCCGCCGTGGGCACTCAGCAGGGCGGCGGCCCGGTCCCGCTGGTACGCGGTGTCCTCCCGGGTGCCCTCGAAGCCGACGACGGCCGTGCAGCCGTCGGTCCGCGGTGCCGGCGAGGACCCGATGGCCTCGGGGTGGGCAAGGCCGATCAGCGTCTCCGTCTCGTCGGACAGCCGCAGGACCGTCGGGCGCGGCCCGTCCTGGGCGAGTCGGCGCAGTGCGGCGGCGCCCTCCTCGAAGGAGGCGAACCGCCAGCCCTCGTAGTGACGGATCTGCGGGACGGGGCGGATCCGGACGGTCACGGACGTGATGACACCGAACGCGCCCTCGGACCCGAGGATCAGCTGGCGCAGGTCGGGGCCGGCGGCCGAGCGGGGGGCGCGGCCCGCCTCCAGGGTGCCTTCGGGGGTGGCGAGGGTAAGTCCGAGCACCATCTCGTCGAAACGGCCGTAGCCCGCGGACGCCTGTCCGCTGGAGCGGGTGGCGGCGTAACCGCCGAGGGTGGCCCACTCGTAGGACTGCGGGAAGTGGCCGAGGGTGAAACCGTGTTCGGCCAGGAGCGCCTCGGCCTGCGGGGTCCGCAGGCCGGGTTGCAGGGTCGCGGTGCGGGAGACCGGGTCGAGGGCGAGCAGCCGGTCCATGCGGCGCAGGTCCAGGGCGACGAAGGTGCCCCTCGTTCCGGGGGCGAGGCCGCCGACCACGGAGGTGCCGCCGCCGAAAGGGACCACCGCCAAGCCGTGTTCGGTGCATGTCCGCAGTACGGCGAGCACCTCGTCGTGCCGCGCCGGGAGGACGACGGCCGCCGGGAGGTCCGCGACGTCGCCGTCCCGTATCCGCAGCAGGTCGGGGGTGGACTTGCCGCGGGTGTGCCGGATCCGGGTCGGAGCGTCGGTGCGCACGTGCTCCGCGCCGCCGACGGCGGTGGCCAGGGCCTGGTGGGCGACGGCGTCCAGGGATGACGGGGGGACGGGAATGTCCGCCATCGGGACCGGTTCGGTGGCGCGCGGCTTGACCCCGAGCAGGTCGCGCAACAGCCCGATCACCGGCTCCGGGAGGGGCTGGGCCCTGGCCGGGTCGCCCCAGCCGCTCCACAGCATGTCCATGACTGTCGTCCTCACCGGTTGATTCGGGATGTGCCGTTCGGAGCCTCGAGGCACCTGCGGGGTGGTTACACTGTTACACATGACGCCTATTCGTCACAACAGCTCGGATGACGCGGTCCTCGACGCGGTGCGCGACTGCGTGCTGGCCGTCGGCGTCCGCCGCACCACCCTCACCGACGTGGCCCGCCGCGCCGGGGTCTCCCGGATGACGCTGTACCGGCGCTGGCCCGACGTACGCACCCTGGTCGGCGACCTGATGACCCGGGAGTGGGTCGACGTGGCCACCCGGGCCATGCCCGAACGCCACCCCGGCGCGCGGACCCGGGACCTGATCGTCGACGGACTGGTGACCGGGGTGGACGCCTTCCGCGGCCACCCGCTGTTCCGCAAGATCGTCGACGTCGATCCCGAACTGCTCCTCCCCTACGTGCTGGACCGGCGCGGGGCGAGCCAGTCGGCGCTGCTGGGGCTGTTGGCGGAGGCGCTGCGGGAGGGGCACGCCGACGGGTCGGTGCGCCCCGGCCACGTCGAACGGCAGGCGCGCTCCCTGCTGCTGCTCGTGCAGTCCTTCACCCTGTCCCTGCGGACCATGACCGACGAGGACGACCCCGAGCTGACCGGCGCGGCCTTCCTCGGGGAGCTGCGGACCATCCTGGAGAGGACCCTCACACCATGAGCCGGACCGGCGGCCCGGCGGCCCGGCCAGTGTCTCCGTCGTCATGGTCCCCGTCGTCAGGATCGGCGTCGCCAGGGTCCCCGTCGTCGGCGTCGTCGTCGCTCTGTGCCGCCCGGCGGGCGCGGGAGCTGGCCGCCACCGTCGACGGGCCGGTGGTGGACGTCCTGGTCGTCGGTCTGGGCGCCACCGGAGCCGGTGCCGCTCTGGACGCCGCGGCCCGCGGGCTGAGCGTCGTCGCCGTGGACGCGCACGACCTCGCGTTCGGCACGTCCCGCTGGAGCTCCAAACTCATCCACGGCGGTCTGCGGTACCTGGCCTCCGCGCAATGGGACGTGGCCCACGAGAGCGCCGTCGAACGCGGGGTCCTGATGGAGCGCACCGCGCCCCACCTGGTCGGCGCCCAGCCGTTCGTGCTGCCGCTGACCGCGCTTCTCTCGCGCCGTCGGGCGGCCCTGGCATGGGCGGGGCTCCGCGCCGGGGACGCCCTGCGTCTGACGGCCCGCACGGCCCGGGCCACTCTGCCCGCGCCGCGTCGGCTGTCCGCGGTGGAGACCCGCCACCTGGCTCCGGCACTGCGCGCCGACGGCCTGCGCGGCGGCCTGCTGTCCTGGGACGGCCGGCTCACCGACGACGCCCGGCTGGTGACCGCGCTTGCCCGCACGGCCGCCGCGCACGGCGCCCTGATCCTGACCCGGGTCCGCGCCCTGGAACTCACCGGCTCCGGCGCCCGGGTACGGGACGAACTCACCGGCCGGGAAGGGCACATCCGGGCACGGGCGGTGATCAACGCCTCCGGTGTGTGGGCGTCGGACCTGGTCGACGGCATCCGGATACGACCGTCCCGCGGCACCCATCTGGTCCTGCGCTCGGAGCACCTCGGCCCACTGCCCGCGGGGCTGCACATCCCGGTTCCCGGCGAGAGCAACCGCTTCGTCCTGGTCCTGCCGCAGGGCGACGGCCGGGTCTACGTCGGGCTCACCGACGAACCCGTGGAGGGCGGGGTCCCGGACGTGCCCGAGGCCCCGGAGTCCGACATCGGGTTCCTGCTCGACGTCCTCGGCTCCGTGCTGGACGTGCCCGTCCACCGCGAGGACGTCGTAGGGGCGTTCGCCGGTCTGCGCCCGCTGCTGGACACGTCGGCGGACTCCGGTACGGCGGCCGGGACCGCCGACATCTCCCGCCGGCACGCGGTGCTGACCGCGCCGGACGGCGTGGTCACCGTGGTCGGCGGCAAGCTCACCACCTACCGCCGGATGGCCGAGGACGCCGTCGACGCCGCCGTCGCCGCCCGCCGCCTCATGGCCGGCCCGTCCCCCACCGCCTCGCTGCCGCTCGTCGGCGCCGCGTCACCGCACACCCTCGGCGGCGTGCGGGCGCCACAGCGCCTGGTCCGGCGCTACGGCACCGAGGCCGCGGCCGTGCACGCGCTCGGGGAGAGCGACGCCCGGCTACGGGAGCCCGTGGTGCCGGGGCACCCCGTCACCCGCGCCGAACTCCTGTGGGCGGTACGCCACGAGGGGGCGCTCGACCCGGCCGACCTGCTCGACCGGCGCACCCGCATCGGTCTGGTGCCTCACGACCGTGCGGCGGCGCTGGAGGTGGTGCGGGAGATGTCGCTGGAGGTCCTGGGCGAGGACCTCGGTGCAGGGTTCGGTGAGGTGACGGGGGCGGGCACGGGCGTGGAACCGGGTGAGATCTGAGCGGGGTGAGCGCGGGCGGCGCCGGTCGTCAGTGACCGGCGCGCTGGATCCGCCACACGTTGTCCTCGCGGAAGCCTTCGATCCCCTCGGGGGAGACGCTCGGCTTGCGCACCTTCTCCATGGTCGTGAAGGACCACTCCCCCTCCGGGAGCGCGAGCGCCGCCCGCACGCCCGTCAGCGTCGGGAACTCCACGTCGAAGGGCGGTTCGTCCTGCCACGACGGCCAGCCCCCGTGCATGACGATCAGGAGCGTGCCGCCGGGCGCCACCGCGGCGGCGGCCCGCCGCAGCACCCGGTCCTGGTCCAGGGGCACCGGGGACTGCAGGAACTGCGCGCTGACCAGGTCGAAGGACCCTTCCGGGAACGTCACGCCCAACTCGTGCCGCTCCCACCGGACACGGTCGGCCACTCCTGCGTCGGCGGCGTGCCCGGCCGCGCGTTCCAGAGCCGTACGGGAGATGTCGGCTCCGGTGACCCGCCAGCCGCGCGAGGCCAGCCACACCGCGTCCGCTCCCTCGCCGCACCCCAGGTCGAGCGCGGTGCCCGGCGTCAGGCCGGTCACCTCACGCACGAGCAGCGCGTTGGGCCGACCGCTCCAGATACGGTCGCCGCCCTGATAGCGGGCCTCCCAGAACTCGGCGGCCGGTGTCGGGTGGATGTGGGTCATGGCGCCTCCTGGGCGGAACACTGCTGGTCGTCTCGCAAGGAAGCCTCCGCCGTAACGGCCCCTCCGGCAAATGAAGTTGCCGGTTCGGCAACGAGGACGGGGCGGCAGTTCCCGGTCGGCTCATGTGCCGTCCGGGGGCTGCCGCCCCGTCCTCGTGCCGCCCGGCTATTCGCCGTCCCGGCTGCGCACCGTCGTCTCCACGTCCGCCTGCACCTCCTGTCGCGACCGGCCCCGTTCCGAGGCGTACTCGGCCAGCGTGGACTGGGCTTCACGGTCGAGGTCGCGCCAGGCGCGCCAGGCGGTCTCGTAGGTGACGGTCTGCTGCTTGGTCCACTTGTGCTCGGCGGGCGGACCGAGGGAGTGCCGCAGCTCTTCGACCCGGTTGTGTGCCTGGTTCGCCGCACGCTGTTTCTCCACCACCTCCTCGAAGGTGGGGGCTGGGTGATCAGCCATGGGCGAGCGCCCGGAGCTTGTCGGCCGAGCCGTTGAACCTGTCGTGGTCGCCGACCGTCGGCCCGGAGGAGGTGTACTGCCACATCGTGTACTTGGTCCAGCCTGCCGGCAGGGTGCCCGCGGTCGAGGCGTAGCGGGCGATCCACAGCGGGTTGGCGGCGAACCCGCCGTAGTTGCCGGTGCATTGGCTCCACCAGGTGGTGGCCGTGTAGATCACGGCGGACCGGCCGGTTCGGGCCTTGTACCGGTCCAGGAAGTTGCGGATCCAGGTGACCATCGCGCTCGGTGACTTGCCGTAGCAGGAGTCGCCGTACGGGTTCCACTCGATGTCGAGTGCGCCGGGCAGGGTCTTGTCGTCCTGGGACCACTTGCCGCCGTGGTCGACGAAGTAGTCGGCCTGGGTGGCACCGCCGGTGGTGTCCGGGGTCGCGAAGTGGTACGCCCCGTGGATCATTCCCTGGTTGTAGGAGCCGGCGTACTGCTGACTGAAGTAGGGGTTGCGGTAGTACGTCCCCTCAGTCGCCTTGGCGTAGGCCCAGCGCACTCCGCTGGTCCAGAGGGTCGACCAGGACACGTTGCCCTGGTAGCTGGCCACGTCCACACCCTCTGTCTGGGTGGCGCGGGTACCTAGGGGCAGACCGTCGCGGCCGTCGTGGGCCGCGACCCCCATGCCCATGAAGGCGGAGCCGCGGACGGGCGAGGGATCCGGGGCCGCGGAGACCGCGGCCGGGGCCAGTTGGACGCACGCGGCGGCGAGCACAGTGGCGGCCACGAGCAGACGTGAGCGGCTCAGGGCCGCGGTGATGGATATTCGCACGCTCTCCATCTGACCCGCAGAAGGGCTCCGGTGCCTCGGCCGACTGATCCGTGGGAGTGAACGAACTCGGACGGCCGCACCCGTCAGTGGGTATGTCGCCGACTGTCGGGGGCGGCCCTTCGGGGACGAGAGGGAGGGCCATCCGGCCGTCCGCACGGCCCAGTTGATCCGGATCAGTCGGTTCGGCCAGAGCCGGATCCGTCGTCTGCGGCACATGGACCGAGCACGCGAGGACGAGCGACGAGCCTGACGGCTACTCTCTCCCGGTCGGCGGAGACGGGAGGGGCCGTGGGTTGGTTCGGGAGCGGTGCCGAGAGCGGCGGGGAACGCCTGTGGCGCGCCTATCTCGAAGCGGATCACCTCCGTTTCGTCGCCGAGGAGAGACTGCGCGAAGTGGAACAGGACCGTGCGGCGGCCAGGGAACGGCTCCTCGGATCCGACGTCGTCCCCGTGCTCCGGGAGTCCCTGCGCTCCGGCCGGGGGTCCCTGGCGGTCCTGGACCTGCTGCGTGACGTGGGCACGGATCGTCCCGACGTGGTCCACCACCTGCTCCCCGAGGTGTACGAGTGCTGCCTGAGCGTCAACAAGCCCGGTCTCTGGGGCCGTGAGGTCCTCAGCACGCTCGCCGGGTCGGTCGCCGTGCACGACGACCTGGCCCCGTTGGTGGAACGCACCCTGGTCGACAAGGTGACCGACGTCCTCGCCATGCGTGCCCTCGTGATGCTCCTGGACGACCTCGGGGACGCCGCGCTCAAGGCACGGTGGCGACGCGCCGTCCTCGCCTCCACGGATCTCGGCGTCCGGGAGCTCGCGGAGGAGTACCCCTCCGGAGAGGACACCCAGCGGCCGGTTCCTCCCGACGGCGGGTGATCGGCGCGGCGGTGGTTTGGTCACGGCGGGCGGTGCGTCGAATGAGCGCGGCCGGGGTGGGGAACCCGGGCCCCACACCTTTCTGTCCTTGCTTTCGAACCTCCGAGGAGGGCTCATGAGTCTCCTACGCCTGGCCGGCCGCCCCCTGCTCGCTTCCATGTTCGTCGCCGGCGGTCTGAACTCCGTTCGTGCCCCCGAGGAGGTGGCCGAGGCCGCCGAGCCCGTCGTACGCCCTCTCACCGAACGCGTCTCCGCTCTGCCCGACCGCACGGACCAGGCGGTACGGCTCAGCGGTGCCGTTCAGGTGGTGGCGGGCGTCCTGCTCGGCATGGGACGTGTCCCCCGGCCGGCGGCCCTGGCCATCGCCGCCACCCTCGTGCCCACCACGCTGGCGGGCCACCGCTTCTGGGAGACGGAGGACCCCGAGGAGCGCGCCCAGCAGCGCATCCACTTCCTGAAGAACCTCTCGATGCTGGGCGGTCTGCTGATCGCGGCCGACGACACGGCCGGTCGGCCCTCCCTGTGGTGGCGCGGCCGTCACTCCGCCCACGACCTGCGCCGTGAGGCCCACCTGGTGCGCCGCTCGGTCCGCGCCACCGCGGGACCCGCCGCCGCGGCCGGGCGGGTGCGCGCCAAACTGCCCGCCTGATCCACCGGCGCGGGAGCCGGCACCTGCGGGGCGCGACCGGACGGGCCGCGCCCCGCACGCTTGTGCCACGACCGGAAAGGTCCACCGTGCCCCGGGCCGCCCGACGCTCGTTTCCGCTGTTCATGGCGCCGGGTGCCCTGATCCACCGCGCGAGAGGCCGGCTCCGGTATCCCGCGCGCGGTGCCCGTGTCGAAGGCGGAGCCCCGGGTACCCGGGGCTCGCCGTCACGGTCCTCGCCTGCGGCCCCCCGGAGCGGGGCCGGGTGACAGGACGACCAGGAAAGGGGCAGCGATGGCGCCGCACGCCGACGACAACACTCTCGACCAGCGCGCCGGCGTCGCCGAGCTGCGGCCGGCGACAGGGGATCCCGAGCTCGTCCCCCAGAACAGGGTGCTCACGGGCGATCTACCCCTGGACCGTAATCAGGCGATCCTGCAGGCCGCCAAACAGGTCGGCACGATCCTGAAACGGAAGGGTCATCCGTTCGCGCTGGCGGGAAGTGTCGCCGTGTACGCCCACGGCGGCGCCCAGAACCTCCAGCACGACGTCGACTTCGCCATCCGCCCCGAGGACGCCCAGGCCGTCGCCGAGAGCCTGCGCGAGTCCGGAGTCCAGGTGTTCACCCCGCCGGAGGACTGGCTGCTGAAGGCCGACTGCCTGGGCCAGCAGGTCGACCTGATCTTCGAGTTGGCGCACCAGCCGGTCACCACGGAGCTGCTGGAGCGGACGCGGGAACTGTCGGTGGACTCGGTCTTCATGCCGGTGCTGTCGCCGACCGACCTGGTGCACAGTCTGCTGGCCGCCTTCTCCGAGCACCACTGCGACTTCGGGGCGGTCCTCCCGATCGCCCGCACCCTGCGCGAGAAGGTCGACTGGGACGCGGTGCGCGAGGCGTGCGGCGACGCCCCGATGCCCGACGCGTTCTTCTACTTCCTGGAACGGCTGGAGGTCATCGAACCCCGGCCGGCGAAGGAGCAGCGATGAGCGAGCCCGCCGCACCCCGCCCCGGCGACCCGGGCGGAAGCGCCGAGAACGTCGAATACCGGGTCGCCCACCTGCACGACCGTCTCGCCGCCGAGGAACTCGGCGAGCTGGGCGTACGGGCGGAGGTGCGGGCCGGGGCGGTCGTGGTCACCGGCACGGTGCCCTCCGCGCAGTGCCGCGAGACGCTGCTGCGGACCGTCCACGAGGAGCTGGCCGGGCTCGCGGTGCACACGGACGTCGTGGTGGCCGAGGCCGCCTCCCCCGACCATGCGGAGGAACTGTCATGATCCGCGTCGCCGCCGTGGGGGACATCCACATGGGGCCCGACACCCAGGGTCTGCTGCGTCCCGCCTTCGAGACCCTGCCCGACTGCGCCGACCTGCTGCTGCTGGCCGGGGACCTCACCCGGCACGGCACTCCGGAGGAGGCGCGGGTGGTGGCCCAGGAGGTACGGGGGCTGCCGGTCCCGGTCGTCGCTGTGCTCGGCAACCACGACCACCACGACGAGCAGCCCGAGAAGGTCATGGGCATCCTCCAGGAGGCCGGCGTGCGGGTGCTGGAGGGTGAGGGCACAGTCGTGGAGTGCGGCCCGGCGCGTGTCGGGATCGCCGGGACGAAGGGCTTCGGGGGCGGGTTCGTGGGGCGCTGCGCCGGGGAGTTCGGTGAGCCGCTGATGAAGGAGTTCGTCCGCACCACCCGGCGCAGCGCCGACAGTCTGCGCGGCGCCCTGGAAGAGCTCGGGGATCAGGAGTGCGAGGTGCGGGTGGCGCTCACCCACTTCTCCCCCGTCGCCGACACACTCGCCGGGGAGCCCCCGGAGATCTTTCCGTTCCTCGGCAGCTACCTGCTGGCCGAGGCGATCGACACGGCGGGCGCCGACCTCGCCGTCCACGGCCACGCCCACGCGGGCACCGAGCACGGGATGACGGCGGGCGGCGTGCGGGTGCGGAACGTGGCACAGCCGGTCATCCAGCGGGCGTTCAACGTATACCAACTGCACACCACCGTCTGACGGCTGCCCGGTTCCGGCGCGTGACCAGGCGCCCGCCGTCGTCTCCAGGTCGAGACGCCCCTTCGACACCTCCGCGACGGACGGCCGAGCGGTCGCCCGCCCGGGCCCCTGACGTCCGGGACGAGAACCCCGCGCCCTCCGCGACGTCAGCGCGCCCCGGGGCGGTCCGGCGGCGGCGCCGTGCTCGCCCGCTGCACCAGCCGGGTCGGCACCAGCGTCGTACCCCGCTCCGGTCCTTCCTGGCGCATCTTCCGCAGCACCGCCTCCACACAGAGGCGGCCCACCTCGGCGAAGTCCTGGTGGAGGGTGGTCAGCGGCGGCAGGAACGAACTCGCCTCGGCGATGTCGTCGAAGCCGATCACACTGACGTCCTCGGGCACCCGCCGCCCGCGTTCGTGGAGGGCACGCAGCAGTCCCAGGGCCATCTGGTCGTTGGCCGCGAAGACGGCGGTGCACTCCTCGCGCGCGGCGAGTTGGAGTCCGACCTCGTAGCCGGACGCCGCCGACCAGTCGCCCCGCACCAGCGGCGGCGCGCTGCGGCCGGCCTCGGCGAGGGCGGCCCGCCAGGCGTCGGCGCGACGCTGGGCGGCGAACGAGCCCTCGGGACCGCCCAGATGCCATACGGTCCGGTGTCCCAGGTCCAGGAGATGACGCACGGCCGCCCGGCTGCCGCCGGCCTGATCGGTGTCCACCACCGTGTAGCGGTCACCGGCGTCGGAGTCCGCCACGACGACCTGGACGTGCGGCGGCAGCGTGACGGTCGCCGCGTCCAGCAGATGGACCTCCATGATCACGATCACCGCGTCGACGGCGAGCTCCTCCAGCCGGCTGAAGGCGCCCCGTACCTCGTCCTCGGTGGGGACGGCGACCGGGAGCAGCGTCACCGCGTACCCCCGGTGCGCCGCGGAGTTGGCGATCGCCTCCAGGGTGCGCACGTTGCCGGTGGTGGACAGCGAGAAGGTGATGACGCCGATGGTGCGGAACTCACCGCGTTTGAGCGCGCGGGCCGCGCTGTTGGGCCGGTACCCGAGTTCCTTCATCGCGGCGAGCACCTGCCCGCGGGTCTCCTCGTTGACGCCCGCGTAGCCGTTGGACACCCGGGACACGGTCTGCGACGAGACACCCGCCAGCCGGGCCACGTCCGCCATGGAGGCGCTGGCCCGTCCGCCGCCCCGGGTGCGGCCGGGGGCGCGCATGGGACCGTCGCCGGTCACGTCCACGGGCCCGTCGGCCGCATGCGGCCCGGGCCCCTTCGCCGGGGTTCTGTCAGCCGTGTCCACTCGCCGTCCGCCACCTCTCCACCGCTGCTCACATCACCGTTTCACCAGGGGACCTTGACCCCCGTCAACGGGGCAGTGTAGACATGCCGCCATCGGATGTTTACGTAAACATAACAGCACACCGCATCCTCGTGATGGCCGATGTTTGCGTAAACATCGCGGTGGAGCGCCACCGGCGACGGATGTCCCGGCCGCACCACCGGGCTCCAGGACGTGAACGAGCGAGGAACGACATGACGACGCTGCAACCGCCGGCGGCCGCGGAACCGCGGTCGGCACCACCTCCGGCGAAGAGGGACCGCCGCTCCTGGACGGGATGGGGTTTCATCGGTCCCTTCGTGGCCGTGTTCGCCCTCGTGTTCCTGGCTCCGATCGCGTACTCGATCTATCTGAGCCTTTACCGCAACCAGTTGATCGGTGGAAACACCTTCGTCGGGCTGGACAACTACAAGGCAGCCCTGCAGGACGACCAGTTCTGGGAGTCGCTCGGGCGGGTCTCGCTGTTCCTGTGCGTGCAGGTGCCGATCATGCTCGGCATCGCCCTGCTGGTGGCCCTGGCGCTGGACAGCGGGCGGCTCTACGGCAAGAGCTTCTTCCGTATCGCGATCTTCCTGCCGTACGCGGTGCCCGCCGTCGTCGCCACCCTGATGTGGGGCTTCATGTACGGCACGGAGTACGGGCTGGTGGGCGACATCAACCAGGCGTTCGACGTCACCCTGCCCGACCCGCTCTCGCCCGACCTGGTGCTTGCGTCGATCGGCAATATCGTCACCTGGGAGTTCGTCGGCTACAACATGCTGATCTTCTACTCGGCGCTGCGTGTCATCCCGCACTCGCTGTACGAGGCGGCGGAGATCGACGGTGCCGGACAGTTCCGGGTCATCACCGCGATCAAGCTGCCCGCGATCCGGGGCGCCCTCGTGATCGCGACGATCTTCTCGATCATCGGCAGCTTCCAGCTCTTCAACGAGCCGAACATCCTGCGGAAGCTGGCCCGCAACGCCATCACGACGGACTACACCCCGAACTTCTACACGTACTCGCTGTCCTTCAACGGCCAGCAGCACAACTACTCCGCGACGGTGGCCATCATCATGGGTCTGATCACGATGGTGATCGCCTATGCCGTGCAGCTGCGCGGCATGCGCAAGGGAGCGTGACCCGATGAGCACCTCTGTCACCACCGCCTCCCCCGCCGCACCCGCCGAGACCGGCGGCCCCGGCAAGAACGCGCCGCGGCTGCGCGGTCCGCGCCGGCACTCCGTCAGCCGACCCAAGCGCAGCGTGCTGCTGACGGTCATGATCTCCCTGCTGGTCATCTACACCGTGGTCCCGCTGATCTGGCTGGCCATCAACGCCACCAAGACCCAGACGGGCCTGGCCGATTCGTCCGGGCTGTGGTTCGCCCACGAGTTCGCTCTGTGGGACAACATCCGGGACACGTTCACGTACGACGACGGCGTGTTCACGCGCTGGCTGCTGAACACCCTCTTGTACGTCGTGCTGGGCGCAGGCGGGGCGACCCTGCTCGCGGTCCTCGGCGGCTACGCGCTGGCGAAGTTCGACTTCCCCGGCAAGCGCGGCATCTTCGCGATGGTCATCGGCGCGGTGGCCGTCCCCGGTACGGCTCTGGCGGTACCCACCTTCCTGATGTTCAGCAAGATGGGCCTGACCGACACCCCGTGGGCGGTGATCATCCCCTCGCTGGTCTCGCCGTTCGGCCTGTACCTGATGTGGGTGTTCGCCACCGAGGCCATCCCCACCGAACTCCTCGAGGCGGCCCGCATCGACGGGGCCGGCGAGGCGCGCACCTTCTTCACGGTGTCCCTGCCGCTGCTCGCCCCCGGCATCGTGACCGTGCTGCTGTTCACCACGGTCGCGACCTGGAACAACTACTTCCTTCCGCTGATCATGCTCAAGGACTCGGACTGGTATCCGCTGACCCTGGGTCTGAGCGTCTGGAACTCCCAGGCCGAGACGATCGGCGGCGAAGTGATCTACAACCTGGTGATCACCGGTTCGCTGCTGACCATCGTGCCACTGATCGCCGCTTTCCTGCTGCTGCAGAAGTACTGGCAGTCGGGTCTCGCGGCCGGAAGTGTCAAGGAGTGACCCCCGCGGCCCTCCGGCCGCCCCTCAGCCCCACGTTGACCCCCACCACCCTCCACCTGTCCCACCCACGAAGAAGTGGAAGCATCTCGATGCGCAGAACGACCGGCCGCCTGCTGCGCGGCCTCGCCCTCCTCTCCACCCTCGCCCTGGGGGCCACCGCGTGCGGCGGCTCCGACGACGACTCGGGCCAGAAGGCGGTCTCCGCCGGAGACATCCAGGCGGCCCTGAAGAAGGGCGGCACGGTCAACGTCTGGGCCTGGGAGCCCACGCTGAAGTCAGTGGCGGCCGACTTCGAGAAGAAGTACCCCAAGGTCAAGATCAATCTTGTGAGCGAGCGGTCCGGCGACAAGCACTACACCGCCCTGTCGAACGCCATATCGGCCGAGAAGGGCGTGCCCGACGTCGCCCAGGTCGAGTACTTCGCCCTGGGCCAGTACGCCCTCACCAAGGGCCTCACCGACCTGGCTCCCTTCGGCGCCGACAAGCTCGCGTCCAAGTACAGCCCGGGTCCGTGGAACGCTGTGAGCGAGGACAAGGCCGTCTACGGCCTGCCGATGGACGCCGGCCCGATGGCGCTGTTCTACAACAAGAAGATCTTCGACAAGTACAAGGTCGCGGTGCCGACCACCTGGGACGAGTACGTCGAGGCGGCCCGCAAGCTGCACAAGGCCGACCCCAAGGTCTTCATCGCCGCCGATGCCGGCGACGCGGGCCTCACCACCAGTCTGCTGTGGCAGGCCGGCTCGCGCCCCTACAAGGTCGACGGCACCGACGTGAAGATCAACTTCGCTGACGCGGGTGCCAAGAAGTACACCGACACCTGGCAGAAGCTGATCGACGAGAAGCTCCTCGCGCCCATCAACGGCTGGACCGACGACTGGTACAAGGGTCTGGGCGACGGCACCCTCGCCACCCTGCCCAGCGGCGCCTGGATGCCCGCCAACTTCGTCACCGGCGTGCCGAACGCCAAGGGTGACTGGCGCGCGGCCCCGATGCCGACCTGGACCACGGGCGACAAGGCGAGCACCGAGAACGGCGGCAGCTCCCTGACCCTGCCCTCGCTGGGCAAGAACAAGGAACTCGCCTACGCCTTCGTCAAGTACGCCAACGCCGAGGACGGCGTGCAGACCCGCGTCAAGCAGGGCGCCTTCCCGGCGACCACCGCGGAGCTTCAGTCCACCGAGTTCCAGAACACCAAGTTCGACTACTTCGGCGGCCAGCAGGCCAACAAGATCTTCGCCGAGTCCGCCGCCAACGTCGCCGACGACTGGTCGTACCTGCCCTTCCAGCAGTACGCCAACTCGATCTTCAACGACACCGTCGGCAAGGCCTACATCTCCGGCACCCAGCTGTCGGCAGGCCTGAAGGCCTGGCAGGACGCCTCGATCAAGTACGGCAAGGAGCAGGGCTTCACCGTCAAGTAGTCGAGAAGCAGTCAGGAAAGCAGCAAACGCCGGGCGGCGCGGTGACACACCGCGCCGCTCCCGTGCACCACATCCGGAAGGACCGCCATGATCTCCACCCTCCTGTCCCGCCCGCGCGGGGCGGACGGTGACCTTGTCCCCCGTCTCGGCTACGGCGCCGACTACAACCCCGAGCAGTGGCCCCGGGACGTGTGGGAGGAGGACGTCCGGCTGATGCGGGAGGCCGGCGTCACCATCGTGTCCGTGGGGATCTTCTCGTGGGCCCGGATCCAGCCGGGCCCCGACGAGTGGGACTTCGGGTGGCTCGACGAGGTCATGGACCTGCTGCACGCCGGCGGCATCGGGGTCGACCTGGCCACCGCCACCGCCTCCCCGCCGCCCTGGCTCAGCACGGCCCACCCGGAGATCCTGCCGGTCACGGCGAACGGCGAGACCGTGTGGCCGGGCGCCCGCCAGCACTGGCGGCCCACCTCCCCGGTCTTCCGCGAGCACGCCCTGCGGCTGGTCCGGGAGTTGGCGAACCGGTACCGCGACCATCCCGCGCTGGTCGCCTGGCACGTCTCCAACGAGCTGGGCTGCCACAACATCTACGACTACTCCGACGACGCGGCCCGCGCCTTCCGCGGCTGGCTGCGCGCCCGCTACGGCACGCTCGAGGCGCTCAACCACGCCTGGGGGACGGCGTTCTGGTCGCAGCGCTACAGCGACTGGCAGCAGATCCTGCCGCCGAGGCTCGCCGCCTCGCACCCCAACCCGACCCAGCAGCTGGACTTCAAGCGGTTCTCCTCGGACGCGCTCAAGGATCACCTGCGCGCGGAACGGGACCTCCTGCGCGAGATCACGCCGGACGTGCCCGTCACCACGAACTTCATGGTGACGCCCGGCACCAAGGGCATGAACTACCCGGACTGGGCCGAGGAGATCGACTTCGTCTCCAACGACCACTACGTCCACCCCGGTCCCCAGGCCCGCGACGAGCTGTCCTTCTCGGCGAACCTCACCAGCGGTATCGCGGGCGGCCGGCCCTGGTTCCTGATGGAGCACTCCACCAGCGCCGTCAACTGGCAGCCCGTCAACGTGGCCAAGCGGCCCGGCGACCTGGCCCGGGACTCGCTGCTCCATGTCGCGCACGGCGCCGACGCGGTGTGCTTCTTCCAGTGGCGGCAGTCGGCGGCCGGCGCCGAGAAGTACCACTCGGCGATGGTCCCGCACGCCGGTGAGGACAGCGACCTTTTCCGGGCGGTGACCGCCCTCGGCGCCACCCTCGCCGCGCTCGCCCCGGTCGCCGGATCCGAGCGGGAGCCGGCCCGGGTGGGGATCGTCTACGACTGGGAGTCGTGGTGGGCGAGCGAGCAGGACTCCCACCCCACCTCCCTGCTCGACTACCGGCAGGAGGCGCTCGACTGGTACTCGGCGCTGCTGGCCCTCGGCGTCCGCGCCGACCTGATCACCACCCGCGCCGACCTGTCCCGCCACCAGGTGCTGATCGCCCCGGTGCTGCACCTGGTGCCCTCCGACCTCGCCAAGGAGCTCACCCGGTACGCCGAGCAGGGCGGCCACCTGATCACCACGTACTTCTCCGCGGTCGTCGACGAGAACGACCACGTCTGGCTGGGCGGCTACCCGGGAGCCCTGCGCGACCTGCTCGGTCTGCGCATCGAGGAGTTCGGGCCGCTGCTCGACGGGGACACCGTCGAACTGGACGACGCGAGCACCGGCAGCCTGTGGACCGACCGGATCACGGTCACCGACCCCCGGACCGAGGTCCTGGCCCGCTACCGCACCGGCCCGCAGGCCGGTGGCCCCGCCGTCACCCGGCGTACGACGGGCGGCGGTTCGGCCGCCTACGTGTCCACGCGGCTCGGCGTGAGCGGTCTGACCGCCCTGCTGCCGCGTCTGCTCGGGCCGGCCGGTGTGACCAGCGAACTGCCCGTGGAGGTGCGGGGCCTGGTCGAACTGACCGTGCGCCGCGGAACCGACAGCCGGTTCCTGTTCCTGGTCAACCGCACCGACGACACGGTGCCGGTGGCCGCTTTCCCCGGCGAGATCCTCGTCGGCGGCGCCGACGCGGACGGCACACTCGTCCTCGGCCCCAGGGGCGTCGCCGTACTGCGACAGCCCGCCGACTGAGGCGCCCCCCGGAACCGCACCGCACCCGCACCCATGACTCCTCGAACGGCATTCACCGTCCGAGGGCAGTCCCCTCCCGCTCCGTGGCGGGAGGGGTCATCACAGCGACCACAATCCAGTGGGGAGCACAGATGGCACGCCGTACCCGCAGCAGACGGTCCCTCTCAGCCGCCGCCCTGACGGCCCTGGTCACCGGGGCCGCTCTGCTCAGCGTTCCCGCGCAGGCACAGACCGAGGCCACCGCCTCCGTCACCGTGCAGCCGGACCCGTCGTACAAGCAGCAGAAGTTCGAGGGCTGGGGCACCAGCCTGGTCTGGTTCGCCAACGCCACCGGCGACTACCCGCCGGCGATACGCGAGAAGCTCGCGAGGCTTCTCTTCGGCGACGACGGCCTGGCGCTGAACATCGCCCGGTACAACATCGGCGGCGGCAACGCCCCCGACGTCAAGGACTACCTGCGGGCCGGCGGCGCCGTCGAGGGCTGGTGGAAGGCGCCCGCGGGCACCACCCGCGAGGACACCGACTGGTGGAGCGCCGACGATCCGGCCGACTGGAACAACAACGCCGACGCCACCCAGCGGTGGTGGGTGGACCGCATCAAGAAGGACATCACGCACTGGGAGACCTTCAGCAACTCGCCGCCCTGGTTCATGACGGAGAGCGGCTATGTCTCCGGCGGTTTCGACGCCAACAAGGACCAGCTGAAGGCCGACTCGGTCGACGACTTCGCCGCCTACCTGGCGGGCGCGACCAAGCGGCTGGAGAAGGCGGAGGGCATCAAGGTCGACACCGTCGACCCGTTCAACGAGCCCAACACCGGCTACTGGGGCACCAAGCTGGGCGCGGACGGTGAGCCGGTCGGCGGCCGCCAGGAGGGCGCGCACATCGGCCCCGAGCTGCAGCAGAAGGTCCTCGCCGCGCTGGCGCCCGCGCTGAAGAAGGCGAAGGTCAAGTCGGAGATCTCGGCGATGGACGAGACCAACCCGTCGATCTTCGCGCAGAACTGGAACACCTACTCGCAGGCGTCACGCGACCTCGTCGACCAGATGAACGTCCACACCTACGGCACCGGGCAGCGCACCACCGTGCGGGACCTGGCCAAGGCGGCCGACAAGCCGCTGTGGATGAGCGAGGTCGAGGGCGACTGGGGCGACGGCCAGAGCTTCACCGACATGCGGCCGGGTCTCGGACTCGCCCAGCAGATCGTCAACGACCTGCGCGAACTGGAGCCCACGGCCTGGGTGTTCTGGCAGCCGGTCGAGGACTACGACAACATGAAGCCGGGCGGCGAGTCCGCCAAGGGCGGCAACTGGGGCAGCATCCAGCTCCCGTTCAGCTGCACCGCGAAGGACACCCTGACGTCCTGCCCGATCTACACCAACACCAAGTTCGACACCGCTCGTAACTTCACGCACTTCATCAAGCCCGGCGACAAGCTGATCAAGGTGGACGACACCTCCAGCGCCGCCGCCGTGACCAAGGACGGCAAGGGCGCCACGCTCGTCCACGTCAACTCCACCACCGCGCCCCGTACGGTCACCATCGACCTGTCGAAGTTCCGCACGATCAAGGGCAACGCGACCGTCACGCCGACGGTGACCAGCGCCGACGGCAAGCTCCAGCGGCAGGCCCCGGTCGAGGTCGTGGACGGCAGGGCCACCTACACCGTCCCCGCGCAGTCCGTGACCTCCTTCGCCGTCAAGGGCGTCTCCGGCGTCGCGAAGAACGCGGGCCTGTTCACCAAGGGCCACTCCTACACCCTGACCGGTGTGCAGAGCGGCAAGGCGGTGACGGTCGCGGCGAACGGGACGAGCCTGGTCATCGGTGCGGCGAACGGCACCGTCACGCAGGAGTGGCAGCTGGACGCCCGCCACGGCAAGACCGGCAACCGTCAGCGGTACGTCCTCGCCAACCCGGCCGAGGGCAAGCGCCTCGCCGTCCGCGACAATGTGCCCGTCGTCGAGCCGGACACCGGCGAGCGTGACCCGGCCACCGAGTGGATCATGTCGACCACCGGTGACCACACCTGGACCCTGGTCAACGCGGGCACCGGACGGGTGCTGGAGGTCGGCGGCCAGGCCACCAACGAGGGCGCCCCGGTCACGACGTGGCAGCCCAACTCCGGCTCCAACCAGCGCTGGACGGTCACGGACGTGACCGACGAGGCGGCGGACCACTAGGACCGCCCCGTAATCTCCGCGAGAGAGCTCCGCCGTACCGCGCCAGTCGCGGTACGGCGGAGCTCTTGCCGTTGGTCCGTTCGAGTGGTGCGGTCCCGGTCACGGTCGTACGGTCGGTACCGTCGGATCAGGCGGACGCGGAGATGAGCGGCGGGGAGCGGCGATGCGCGCACACGGGCTGACCAAGGCGGCCACGCTGCTTGCCGCCCTGGCGTTGGCGGCGGTGATGGGGACGGCCTCCGCCGCGCCCGAGAAGGCGCCGCCGACGGCGCCGGACCTGACACGACGGGCGGCGGCGCCCGTGCTGGTCGACTGCCTCTGGAAGCCGCACGTACGCCCGGCCCGCTTCCTGCTCGCCTGCGGTGACGGCAACAGCCGTCTCACCGCGCTGCGCTGGTCGCGCTGGGACGCCCACTCGGCGGTGGCCAGGGGCCGCAACCTCGTCAACGACTGCGATCCCTACTGCGCGGCGGGCAGGTTCCACTCGTATCCGGTCGTCGTCCGGCTCGACCGCGCCGAGCGCTGGGCCCGGCACCCCGATGTGCGGCGGTTCGCCCGCATGACTCTCACCTACCCCGAGGGCAGGCCGGAGCGGCTGGCGCCCGTGGTGACGTATCCGCTGTGGAGCTGACCGGACCGTCCGTGGCCCGCCGCCGGTCGGCCGCCCGTCACGGCTCGTCCGCCGGCCGGCCCATGAGGTCGGAGATCAGCCGGTCTCCCGTCACGGTCCGGTCGTCCTTGTGGTCCCGCCACTGGTCGAAGGTGTGCGCCGCCGCGTCCGCGAAGGAACCCGGCAGGCCGCTGCCGCGCCAGGCCTCGGCGATCTCCCGCATCTCCGGCTCCCACCGCCAGGCCTTGGCCCCCGCGCTCACCAACCGCTCCGGGTGGGCCAGCGGAGTGCCGGGCAGCAGGTGCGCGGCGAGGTCGCGGAGGTCGTCGAGGACACCGTGGTCGGCGGCGAGGGCGCTGGCCTCGGCGGCGAGCGCGTACGAGATCTTGTTGTAGGCGGCGAAGGCCAGCTTGAGCGCCGACGCGCGGCCGGCCGGCCCGGCCAGCACGACCGGGGTCAGCGCGGTGCCGGCGAACAGGGCCCGCACCGTCTCCACCGCCGGGTCGTCGCCGGACAGATACAGCCGGGTGGTGCCGGCCTCGCGGGGAGGGGGGCCGGTGATGCCGCCGTCGGCCACCGTCGCCCCGTTCTCCCGCATCACCCGGGTGATCTGTTCCATGTGGCGGGGGCTGATCGCGTTGGCGTCGGCGTAGACGCCGTCGAAGCCGGTCGCCGCGACCTGGCGGGCGACGTCCAGGGCCGCGGCCGGCGGGCACACGCTGAGGATCACCGCGCACTCGGAGGCCAGCTCCGTCATGCTCGGGACCGCCGTCAGTCCCAGGGCGGCGGCCCGCTGCCGGGTGGCGTCCGACCGTTCCTGTGCCGACCACCAGACCCTGGCCCCGGCCGCCACGGCCTGCGCGGCCACCTGCGCTCCCATGGAGCCGGGATGCACGATTCCCACGTCCGCATGAACCATGCCGGGGACCCTACCGCCGTACCCGTGCGGGCCCGAGGTCAGCCCTGGCTCGCGTGCACGGGGCTGTGGGACACCTCCGGCGGGCACGGTTCCCGGGCCGCCCTGCGGTCCCGTAGCCAGTCGCGCACGGCCAACGCGAGCGCGCCGAGGACCGGCGCGATGCCGCAGCCCACGGCGGTCGCGACCGCCGACCGGTAGTCGTGGCCGTGGGCGCCGAGCACCACGTAGAACAGGCCTGGCAGGGCGGCCGTACCGACGGCTCCGCCGAGCCTCTGTCCGGTCTGCAACGCGCCTCCCGCCGCGCCCGCCATCCGTACCGGGACATCGCGCAGGGTCATGGTGACGTTGGGCGAGATGACGCAACCGCTGCCCAGGCCGCCGACGAACAGGGCGGGCGCCGCGAGCCACACCGCGAGGCCGGCGGGAGCCAGGCCCAGACTCAGGACGGCGCCGCCCAGCCCGAGAACCACGGCGGCCAGGCCGCACACGGTCAGCAGCCGGCCCAGCCGCTCCACCAGCCGGCCGGCCACGAGTGCGGCCAGCGCCGATCCGAGGGCGAACGGGGTCACGGCCAGCCCGGAGCGCAGCGGCGAGTACCCCTCGCCGTTCTGGAAGTAGAGGGCGAACACCAGCCATACGCCGCTGAAGCCGACGAAGTAGAGGGTCGCGATGGCGGCGCCGGTCGCGTAGCCGCGGGTGGCGGTGGCCAGTTCCGGATCCAGCAGCGGCTGCCCGCCGCGCGTGGCGACGCGCCGTTCCCAGCGGGCGAAGGCGAACAGGAGCGCCGCGCCGACCAGGAAGAGCCACCACAGCCGTCGGACGCCGCCGGACTCGGCCAGCACCAGCGGCAGCATCAGCGACAGGACTCCGCAGCCGAGCAGGGCGACGCCCGGCAGGTCGAGCCGTTCACGGCGGCCGGGGGCGACCCTCGGCAGCAGCCGCAGTCCCAGGACGAGTGCGAGCGCGCCGACGGGGATGTTGACGTAGAAGATCCAACGCCATCCCTGCGGACCGCCGGCGAGCATGAGGATCAGTCCGCCCACCACCGGGCCGACGGCGCTGGAGACTCCGACGGTGGCGCCGAACAGGCCGAAGGCCCGGCCGCGTTCGGCGCCCCGGAACATCTGCTGGATGAGGGCGGAGTTCTGCGGGGCGAGGCAGCCCGCGGCGAGGCCCTGGGCGAGCCGGGCCACGACCAGCAGCTCGATCGTGGGGGCCGCGCCCGCCGCGGCGCTGCACACCACGAACGCCGTCAGCGCCAGCAGGAAGATGCGACGCCTGCCGATCGCGTCGCCGACGCGTCCGGCGGTCACCAGGACGAGGGCGAACGTCAGGGCGTAGCCCGAGACGACCCACTGGATGGCGGGTGCCGAGGCATGCAGGTCCCGTTGCATGGACGGCAGGGCGACCGCGACGATCGTCACGTCCAGCAGGCTCATGAAGCCGGCCACCAGGGTCACCCACAGGGCCTTCCACCTTCTCGGGTCGGCTCCCGCGGTCGTGTCCGCCGGGTTGTCGCCCTGGCCGCCCGCCGTCGTCTCCGTGCCCACCCGGGCTCCTCTCCGCTGCCGGCCCTCTCCACTGCCGGGTCTTCCTCGCGGTCACGGGTATCCAGCACCGCGCCGATCAGCCCACTTCACACTTTCCACACGATCACTCCATATGTTTTTCATAAAAGAGATAGGCTCCTGGCGCTCCACTCGCACCACTGGGGGGATTTCCCATGCGTAAGCGCCATGTCCTGGCAGCCACCACCGCCGCCGCCGGTCTGATAGCCGCCGTGGCGGCCGCGCCGGCCCAGGCCGCCGAGTACTCGTCGGCCCTGAAGCTCAAGGGCGTTCAGTACGACGCTCCCGGCTCGGACTCCAACAACTGCGCCACCGGCAACACCAAGAACGAGTACCTGACGATCAAGAACTACTCGTCCTCGACGACCGTCAACCTCAAGGGCTATGTCGTCAAGGACTCCGCCGGGAACCACTTCACCTTCACCAACAGTCACTCGCTGCAGCCGGGCGACTATGTGAAGCTGCGCGGCGGCAGGGGCACCGACTCCGACGCGAACAACGTCGTCTACCGCCAGAACTGCAACTTCATCTGGAACAACGACAAGGACACGATCTACTTCTACAAGCCGTCCGGCAGCCGGGCCGACGTGCACGCGTACACCAAGAGCGGCTCCGACCCCGACCGCAACGGCTATGTGAACTTCCACGGCTGACGGGACGTCACCGGTCGTTCACCGCGCGATCGCGGCACCGCGCAGTTCGTTGCAGCGCGCGACCGGGGCCGGGTCACCCGGCACGCTCCCCTGGTGCGCCTTGAGAGCGACGCTCACCAGCGTCAACAGCAGGTCGATGTCCGACTCGCACTCCAGGCGGACGGTCACCCAGGCGGAGCCCGGCACCAGCCGCAGGGCGGTCGAGCCCTTCAGATCGGCCCTCAGGCGCCAGATGGCCGGTGCCGACAGATGCACGTCGGCCTTCCGGCCGGAATGGAAGTGTGCGATCTCGGCACCGTCGCAGCGCAGCGCACGACCCGTGCCGCAACTGGGCCGGGCCTCCACGAGGTCCGGCCAGTCCGCCAGTCGGGTCATGGCCCGCGAGCCAGTCGTCATACCTTCATCATGAAGACCTCACCGGGTGGCCATCAAGGTTTGAGGGCACCGTAACCAGCCCGTTGCCTCAGCCGCTGCCGAGGCGGGGCCACCGGCCGCTGTCCGCCGGTTCTCGGTTCAGCGCGAGTGACCGCCGCCCGTCGATTCCAGGCTTTCCTGGAAGCGCGCCATGCAGGGCAGACAGTGGCGGTCGGTCGCGGTCCCTCCGGACGGTCGGGCGCCTGGCCCGGTGGTCAGGTCGACGCCACACAGACTGCTGCCCCGGTGCCGCTCCAGCACGTGCCACACCAGCGCCCCCGTCCCGGCCTCCGGGCCTACGCACATCTCGTACATGGGACACCTCCTTCGACGGCTGCCCCTCAAGGAGACCCCGCCGGGCGCCACGTCTCCCGGCGAGAGCGCCATCCGGGTCAATTTCGCACTCCGGAGCCCGTCCCGGCTTGCGGGGCGGGCTCCCTCGTGCGTGGTGCGGGACAGGACGGCGTCGACGCTGCCCGGGGGCGCCTGGCTGCGGCACAACGGCCGACGGCGGCTGGGCAGGCGCGATCCGCCTGCTCCCGCCGCCGTTCCGGGTGGTCCCGGCGTCACCCGGTGACGCTCGTCCCTGACCGGGTTCAGAACCGCGGTGCCGGTGCCCGGCTCTCCACCAGGTCGGCCGCCTCCTCAGGTGTCGCGACCGCGGGCGGGGAGCCCGCCAGCGGCTTGCGGGCCGTCTCCTTCATGAAGGCGACGGAGACCGTGCCGACCAGGGCAGCGGCCATCGCGTAGAAGGCGGGCATCAGTTCGCTGCCGGTGGCGGAGATCAGCGCGGTGATCACCAGCGGGGTGGTGCCGCCGAACAGGGAGGCGGAGAGGTTGTAGCCGACGGACAGGGCGCCGTAACGCACCTGGGTCGGGAAGAGGGCGGGCAGCGCCGCGGACATCGTGCCGAGCAGGCACACCAGCGACAGGCCCAGCATCAGCATGCCGCACGACACGGCCACCAGGCTGCCCTGTCCGACCAGCAGGAACGCCGGGACGGACAGGACCAGGAAGCCGAGCATCCCGGCCATCAGCAGGGGCTTGCGGCCCAGCCGGTCGGAGAGCGTACCCACCTGGTTCACCAGCAGCATCAGCACCACCATCGTGGCGATGAGGATGAGCAGGCCGTGCGCCTCGGAGTAGCCCATCTCGTCCGACAGGTACGTCGGCATGTACGACAGGAGCATGTAGTCGGTGATGTTGTAGGCGCCGACCAGGCAGATGCACAGGATCAGTGTCGGCCACTGCTCCCGGAAGACGGCCGCGAGGTCGCCCTTGCCCGTGGTCTCCACGGTGGAAGCGGCCTCGGAGGCCCGGTGGACGGACTCGTCCTCCAGTTTCTGGAAGGCGGGCGTCTCGTCCAGCCGCAGCCGCAGATACAGGCCGACCAGTCCGATCGGCCCGGCCACCAGGAACGGCACACGCCAGCCCCAGGTCTCCATCCCGCTGTCGCCGAGCGCCGCGGTCAGCGCGGTCACCAGGCCCGCCGCGCCGACGTATCCGGCGAGCGTGCCGAGTTCCAGGAAGCTGCCGAAGAAACCGCGGCGGCGGTCCGGCGCGTACTCGGCGATGAAGGTGGATGCTCCGCCGTACTCGCCGCCGGTGGAGAAGCCCTGGACCAGTCGGAAGAGGATCAGCAGGGCCGGGGCCCAGAAACCGATCGTCTCGTACGACGGGATCAGGCCGATGGCGAAGGTACCGACCGCCATCAGGATCATGGTCAGGGCCAGGACCTTCTTACGGCCGACCCGGTCCCCCATCGGTCCGAAGACCATGCCGCCGAGCGGGCGGACCAGGAAGGAGACCGCGAACGTCGCGAACGAGGACAGCAGTTGGACGGTGTCGTTCCCGGACGGGAAGAAGACATGGCCGAGGGTGACGGCGAGATAGCTGTAGATGCCGAAGTCGAACCACTCCATGGCGTTGCCCAGCGACGCCGCCTTCACGGCGCGTTTCACCGCCGCCTCGTCGGTCACCGTGATGTCCGTCCGCCGCAGCGGCGGGTTCCTGCGCCGTCGTACGGCCCTGAACAGGGTGCGGTGACGTTTGACCGCCGCCGGATCGGCAGCGATCTGCTGGGTATCGGGTTCGTCGGCCGCCATCGTGGGTTCCTTTCCGCCGGCCAGGGGTGCCACAAGATCGGCTGCTCACTCATGGCGGACGCAAACGGAACGCGGAGCGAGATGTGTCACGCCGCGCTGCCCGAAGAACGCGGCGCGCCCTTCCGGGCCGCGGGCACGGGCCGTGCTGTCGAGGTGCCGACGCCGGCCCCGTCCGTGCGGCCGCGCGTCGGCGGCTGACCTGCGCGGGCTGCTGCTCGCGACGGGAGCTGGGCCTGTCACACCGTGGGGTGCCTCTCGCCTCGCACGGCGCGGCAGTGTAGACATGGGCACATGGTCCGACTCTTCGGTCGCTCCGGGGCCCGGCCGACCCGTCGTCCCAGCGGTCCGCGCTCCCCCGACGCGCCCGACCGCACTGAGGGAGCGCACAAGCACCGGGCGCGGCCGGCGCCGGGCAGCCCGCCCGCCGGGCCGCGGGGCGCCGACGGAGAACGGCGGGGACCGGCGTCGGGACTGCGGGCGGCGCTGAGCGGCCGCAGCGTCGCCGGACAGGTCTTCGTCCTGCAAGTGGTGATCGTGCTGCTGCTGGTGGTGTCCGCGGTCCTCGCGCTGGTGCTGCAGGCCCGCCGCGACAGCACCACCGAGGCGCGCAACCGCTCGGTCGCGGTCGCCGAGACCTTCGCGAACGCCCCCGGCACCGTCGCGGCGCTGCAAAGTTCCGACCCGACGGCGGTTCTGCAACCACGGGCGGAGGCGGCCCGGCTGGCGACGAAGGTGGACTTCATCGTCGTCATGAACACCGACGGTGTCCGCTACACGCATCCCAAGCCGGATCGCATCGGCAAGAAGTTCGTCGGCACCATCGCCCCGGCGCTGGCCGGACGGACCGTCACCGAGAAGATCGACGGCACCCTCGGACCGCTGGTGCAGGCCGTGGTGCCGGTCAGGGCCGACGACGGCAGGATCGTGGGCCTGGTGTCGGCGGGTATCACGACCGCCAACGTGGGCGGGGCCGCCAACCGGCAGATGCCGCTGGTGCTGGCCGCCGCCGCGGCGGGCCTCGCCCTGGCCACCGCGGGCACCGCGCTGGTGAGCCGCCGTCTGCTGCGGCAGACGCACGGCCTGGGCCCGCACGAGATGACGCGGATGTACGAGCACCACGACGCGGTGTTGCACGCCGTACGGGAGGGCGTGCTGATCGTCGGCGACGAGGGCACCCTGCTGCTCGCCAACGACGAGGCGCACCGGCTGCTGGACCTGCCCGCCGACGCCGAGGGCCGGCATGTGCGAGACCTCGGTCTGCCGCCGGACACGTCCGGTCTGCTGGCGTCCGGAGGGGTCGCCACCGACGAGGTGCACCTGGTCAAGGACCGGCTGCTGGCGATCAACCAACGGACCACGGACAGCCAGGGCGGGCCGCCCGGCACCGTCGCCACCCTGCGTGACTCCACGGAACTGCGCGCGCTCTCCGGTCGTGCCGAGGCGGCACGGGAGCGCCTCAACATGCTGTACGACGCCGGGGCGGCGATCGGAACCAGCCTGGACGTGACCCGTACCGCCGAGGAACTCGCGGAACTGGCCGTGCCACGGTTCGCGGACTACGCCACCGTGGACCTGTTCGACACGGTCCTGAGCGGGGGGCAGCCGGACGCCGCGCGCCGACTGAGCCGTACGGCGCTGAGCGGGATCCGCAAGGACGTCCCGCTGTATCCGGTGGGTGAGGAGATCCGCCTCGTCGACTCCTCCCCGCAGGCCCGCTGCCTCGGTACCGGGCAGGCCGTGGTCGAGCCGCGGCTCAGTGAGGCCCCGGGCTGGCGGGCACAGGACCTCGAACGCTCCGCCCAGGTGGTGCAGTTCGGCATACACTCGCTGATCACGGTGCCGTTGCGGACGGGCAGTCTGGTGCTGGGGGTGGCGAGTTTCTGGCGGTCCGAGAAGCCCCAGCCGTTCGACGCGGAGGAAGTGGCGCTCGCCGAGGAGTTGGTGGCCAGGGCGGCCGTCTCCATCGACAACGCGCGCCGCTACACGCGCGAGCACAGCATGGCGGTGACGCTGCAGCGCAGTCTGCTGCCGCGCACCCTGCCCGAGCAGAACGCCCTGGAGATCGCCTACCGCTATCTGCCCGCGCAGGCGGGTGTGGGCGGCGACTGGTTCGACGTCCTGCCGCTGTCCGGTGCCCGGGTGGCGCTGGTGGTGGGGGACGTCGTCGGGCACGGGCTGCACGCGGCGGCCACCATGGGGCGGCTGCGCACGGCGGTGCACAACTTCTCCGCTCTGGACCTGTCCCCCGAGGAACTGCTCTCCCTCCTCGACGAGTTGGTGTCCCGCATCGACCAGGACGAGACCCAGGCGGGTGACACCAGCGCCCCGGTGACCGGCGCGACCTGCCTGTACGCCGTCTACGACCCGGTGTCCCGGCTGTGCACGGTCGCCCGCGCGGGCCATCCGCCGCCCGCCCTGATCCACCCCGACGGCCGCGTGGAGTTCCCGGACGTGCCGGCCGGTCCGCCGCTCGGGCTCGGCGGCCTGCCGTTCGAGACGGTCGACCTCGAACTGCCCGAGGGCAGCCGGCTGGTGCTCTACACGGACGGGCTGGTCGAGGACCGGGAGCACGACATAGACGAGGGCCTCGAACTGCTGCGGGGCGCGCTGGAGCAGGCCGGCCAATCTCCCGAGGACACCTGCCGCACCGTCCTCGACTCCCGGTTGCCGGCCAAACCCAGCGACGACATCGCCCTGCTCGTGGCGCGCACCCGGGCCCTGGCCGCCGACCGGATCGCCGAGTGGCAGGTGCCGGCCGACCCGGCGGCCGTGTCGGAGGTGCGCGCCTCGGTGAGCCGCCGACTGACCCAATGGGGCCTGGACGAGCTGACGTTCACCACGGAGCTGATCCTGAGCGAGCTCGTCACCAACGCGATCCGCTACGGCGCCGACCCCATCCAGGTCCGGGTGCTGTACGACCGCACCCTGATCTGCGAGGTCTTCGACAGCAGCAACACCTCACCCCATCTGCGGTACGCGGCCATGACGGACGAGGGCGGACGCGGACTCTTCCTGGTGGCGCAGCTCACGGAGCGCTGGGGCACCCGCTACACGCCCGCGGGCAAGGTCATCTGGTCCGAGCAGAACCTGCCCTCTCCCTCATAAATCAGCCTTATGAGCTCATAGACGGGACCCCCGTACCAACTAAGGCTTGCCTTAATTTAGGCTTCACCTCGAGTCGATCTGTCGTCACTCGAAGGGAACTGATCATGCCCCGCCCCCTGCGGGTAGCAATCGTCGGAGCCGGCCCCGCCGGGATCTACGCCGCCGACGCACTGCTCAAGTCCGAAGTGGCCGCCGAACCCGGGGTGTCCATCGACCTCTTCGAGCGGATGCCGGCCCCGTTCGGGCTGATCCGTTACGGCGTCGCTCCCGACCACCCGCGCATCAAGGGCATCATCACCGCCCTCCACCAGGTGCTCGACAAGCCGCAGATCCGTCTCTTCGGCAACGTCGACTACCCGACCGACATCAGCCTGGACGACCTGCGCGCGTTCTACGACGCCGTGGTCTTCTCCACGGGCGCGACGGCCGACCGCGAGCTGTCGATACCGGGCATCGAGCTCGACGGCTCGTACGGCGCCGCGGACTTCGTCTCCTGGTACGACGGTCACCCGGACGTGCCGCGCACCTGGCCGCTGGAGGCGGAGAAGGTCGCCGTCCTCGGCGTCGGGAACGTCGCGCTCGACGTGGCGCGCATCCTCGCCAAGACCGCGGACGAGCTGCTGCCGACGGAGATCCCGCCGAACGTCCACGAGGGGCTCAAGGCCAACAAGGCCCTGGAGGTCCACGTGTTCGGGCGCCGTGGCCCGGCGCAGGCGAAGTTCAGCCCGATGGAGCTGAGGGAGCTGGACCACTCCCCCAACATCGAGGTGATCGTCGACCCCGAGGACATCGACTACGACGAGGGCTCGATCGAGGCCCGACGCGCCAACAAGCAGGCCGACATGGTCGCCAAGACCCTGGAGAAGTGGGCCATCCGCGACGTCGGCGACCGGCCGCACAAGCTGTTCCTGCACTTCTTCGAGTCGCCGTCGGAGATCCTCGGCGAGAACGGCGAGGTCGTCGGCCTGCGCACCGAGCGCACCGCCCTCGACGGCACCGGCAACGTCAAGGGCACCGGCGAGTTCAAGGACTGGGACGTCAGCGCGGTCTACCGCGCGGTCGGCTACCTCTCCGACAAACTGCCCAAGCTCCCCTGGGACATCGACTCGGGCACGGTCCCGGACCAGGGCGGCAGGGTCGTCCAGGAGAGCGGCGAGCACCTCCAGTCGACGTACGTCACCGGCTGGATCCGGCGCGGGCCGGTGGGTCTGATCGGGCACACCAAGGGTGACGCCAATGAGACCGTGGCCAACCTGCTGGACGACTTCACGAGCGGCCGTCTGCACACGCCGTCGTCGCCCGCTCCGGAGGCCGTGGAGGCGTTCCTCACCGAGCGCGAGGTCCGCTTCACCACCTGGGAGGGCTGGTACCGGCTGGACGCCGCCGAGAAGGCGCTGGGCGAGCCGCAGGGCCGTGAGCGCGTGAAGATCGTCGAGCGTGAGGACATGCTCCGGGAGAGCGGCGCGTAGGAACGCGTGAGCCCGGGCGAACAGGGCCCGCCCCAATGCGGATGGTGGGCGGGCCCTGTCCAGGGGAGCCATTGTGCGGGGGCCGCCTCGTGCGGGGCAGGAGTGAGCGCCCACCGACCGGAGTGGCTGTCACGCACCCCGCTCGCACGGCACGCGCCCCGGGTGCGGGCGGCCGCGCAGGGGCCGCGCGCGGGGCCCGGCCGCACATGACCGAAACAGGTCGCATGGCGCCCGGCCGACAGGGCAACCGGCACACACGTCAAAGCGTCACCTCCCGACTTGAGAGGGTGTGTGCGGTGTCCAGGACGCGTGTGGGAAGTGCCGTCGCCGTGGTGATGCTCGTCGCGGGGGCGGCCGGTTGCGGCGGTACGGGCGACACGGCCGACGCGGCGGGCAGTCCGTCGAGCGGGCCGGAGAAGACGGACGACTCGCGCGTCGTCCGTGCGGCCTACGACAGGACCAGGGCGGCGGACACGGCCAAGCTGACCGTCTCCACCAAGGCGGTGGCCGACGGTCAGAGCGTCACCGCCCAGGGCACCGGTGCGGTGGACCTGGCCAAGGGCGACAGCCGGATGACCCTCGTCTCTCAGGGCAGCCGGATCGAGCAGCGGGTCGTCGACGGCATCGTGTACCAGAAGCCACCCGCCGGGCAGCGGGGGCCGCTGCCCGAGGGCAAGACCTGGATGAAGATCGACCCGGCCCGGCTGGCACGCTCCGGATCCGGTGACGCGCGGGCGAGCGACCCGGTGGAGCCGTTCGGATACGTCGAGAAGCTCGGCTCCGGCAAGGTGACCAGGATCGGCACCCGGACCCTGAACGGCACCCGCACCACCCACTACCGGGTGAACATCGATGTGTCGACACTGGCGCGGGGCGACAGCGGTCAGGCACGGGAACTGCGCAGGCAGCTGGGTACGTCGTCGGTTCCGGTGGACCTGTGGCTCGACGAGAAGGGGCGGCTGCGGCAGGAGACCGTGCGCCTCGCCCTGCGGCCGCTGCGGGACAGCTCGCCGACGGACCGCGAGGACACCCGGGTGACCAGCACGACGACCCTGCGATTCGACGACTTCGGTACCCGGGTGAACGTGGAGCCGCCGCCCTCGGCCCAGACGGCCGACGTGACCGCCGAGCTCTCCGACGCAGCGACGTCGTCGCAGCAGTCGCCCCAGGCCGGCTGAGCGCGCCGGTCCGCCTCGGGGACCCCCGGTGATCGTCGAAGCGGGCGTGCGACGATACTGAAAGGCGCACGTGCCCCTCCGCCACCAGATGGACTCATGCCGATCTCCCCCGCCGCCCGTCCCACCCACCCTCCGACGGTGTGGCTGGCCCGCGGCCGCCACACCGGATCCGACCCGCTGGACGTCGTCTGCCGCACTCTGCAGCGGCGCAAGGACGCGGGCACCATCGACGACTTCCTGGAGCCCCCCGAGGCCGAGGACGCCCCGAAGGCGGTCTTCGAAGCCCGTTGGCGGGTCCCCGACGGGGTGACGGTCCGGGCCCGACTGACGGTTGTGCGCGTCGCGGACACCGAAGCGCACACCGAAGCGGACCGCGGAGCGGAGTGGGTACTGGCGGCGGAGGCGGAACAGCCGTGGGACCAGCAATGGCCCTCACCCGCCATCGTGTTCTGGCCGGACGCCCCGGACGCCGACTGGGACCACGACATCCCCACCGGGCTGCGTCTGCGGGACGTCAACCGCCTCCCCGAGGACGACAAGGCCATGCGCCGGCTGTTCCGGGACGCGGTGCGCGGCAGCTGGAACATCCACGTCGTGGTGCACGAGGCGATGACCCCGGACGACCGCGGCCGACGGGCCCTGACCCCGCTGCTCCCGCAGAGCCTGCGGCACCGGGTGGTCGAGCACCGCGCCGCGCCGCAGCAGCTGCGGGCCGTGAACTGGGCCCTGAAGGAGACCGGCGTGCAGGTGCCGCGGGGCGGCGCCGTGATCCTTCCCGCGGCACCGGGCAAGGTCGCCCGCGACCAGGACGAGTTCGCCGTACGCAGTGTCTTCCTCGACGGCTCCGAGCCCTCGGACCTGGTCGACGCGCTCACCCGGTTCGCCGCGGAGCCGAGAGCCCTGCCGGACGGGGGCGAGGACGCGGTGACCGCGCTGCGGGAGCAGTGGCACCTGCTGACCCTGGAGGAGGAGCTCGTCCGCGAGCGGGCACTCGTCGCCATGTACGCCGAGGCGCTGGACTCCATGACGAAGTCCCGGGACCTGTACCGGGAGGCAGCCGAACGGGCCCACGAGGCGCTGACCGCGTACCGCGAGACCGCGGCCGCCCTCCCCGAGCCGCCGCAGCCGTCCGCCGCGCCCACCGCCTCCCCGCTCCAGCAGCTGACCCGCACCCTGGAGCGTTTCAAGGGCACCCCGCGGACGAGGGACACCCCCTAGGGGGCGGGCGGGACCTTGCGACCACCCCCCAGGGCGGTGGACGAAGGGTGGTCAGTCCGCGGAGCGGGTGGCGTCGGCCGTCGGCCGGGCGGTCGTGCCGCGCGGCGACTGCCATGTCAGGCGGGCGACCAGGGAGGCCAGCGCCGTCAGGGACGCGACGACCCCGGCCGTACCGGCGAGCCAGGACGGCGCGAGGGCGAGGTCCAGCGCCCGTGACAGCCCGGCCGAGTGCACCAGCGTGCCCTCGAACAGCTGACCGGCCGCCACCGCCGCCGGGACCACGACGGCCGCGGCGAGCGTCGGGACGGTGGACCGTACCGCCAGCACCAGCGCCAGGAACACGCACAGGACCGACACCGCGAGGGCGAGGCCGTAGACCCGTGCGGACGCGCCGTTGCGGTACAGCGGGAAACTGAGCGCCCCGCACACCGCCAGGACCACGACGGCGAGCCGGGCCTGGGGGGACGGCGGAGCCGTCGGCCCAAGGCGGCTGGCGGCGATGCCGACGGGGCGCACGGGGACCGCGCCGAGTCCGAGCGACACAGGGCCCGCCTCGACCGGCGGCCGGGTCAGCAGGGCGTGTATGTCGGCGGGGTTCGACTCAGGTGATGCAGGGCCGGTGGTCATGCTGAGCTCCAGGGGCAGGGTGTTCCCGCGGTCGACGCCCCGACGTACGACACGCGGTGGTACGTCGACCATTTCTAGGCTCCCCCGCGGCTGCGTGCCACCCGGGTGACCCAGTGGTGGGAGCGGGGCGTCGGCGGGCGTACGCGCCCCGGTCGCGCGCCCCTCGCCCCAGCGGCACGCGGTCGGCGGGCAATACCGTCGCCGGTAGCGGGAATCCGAGAAGTGGCGGCCGTGGACGCGGCCCGCCCCGACGAGGAGGACCGCCCGTGGACACGACCACCGGAGTGTTCGTCGCCGTCGCGATCCTCGCGGCCCTGGTGCTGGCGGTCGCGATCGCCCTGCTGGTGCGGCTGGTGCGGGCCCGGCGCAGTCTGCGGCGCGCGGGTCTTCCGACGGGACCGCGCTGGGTCTTCTGGGGCGCGTTGCTGTACTTCGTGCTGCCGACGGACCTGCTGCCCGACCCGGTGTATCTGGATGACATCGGCGTACTGCTTCTGGCGCTGCGCACCCTTCGTGCCTCCCCCGAGGGGAGCGATCCCGGCGCGCCGAAGCGACTGTGATCACGCAGCGTAAGGAAACCAATCACCCGTTCGACTCGTATAAGTCTCTGGGAGCCCGTAGAAGTCGGCAGCCATGGGGGGCTGCGGAGGCTACCGCCGTTCGATCGAGCAGCACCGCTAAGGGGAGAGACGATGCAACCGTTCGCGCTCAACTACGCACGCCCGGCACCGGAGTTGGAAGCCACCACTCCGTACGTCTACGACTCCGGGCGGCAGTTGAACGTACTCTTCGACGGGCGGATCGCCGCCCGCGACCACAGCCTGATCAGGGAGTTGGGGACCACCACGTCCACCGCGGGCTCCAAGACGCACTTCGACGACTGAACACGAGCCGCGACATATGACCGTGTTGATTCTGACCAGTGAAGAGGACGTGACCGCGGACATGGTGGTCGTGCACCTCAACGCCACGGGGGTCCCGGTGGTCCGGCTCGACCCCGCCGACCTGACCGGTGAGGTCGCCCTGTCCGGTGAGTACGTGCACGGGGCGTTCCGCGGCCATCTCTCGGCCGCGGGCCGCCTGGTGAGCATCGGCGGGCTGCGTTCCGTCTGGGTGCGCAGGCCCGGAGTCCCGGCCGTGCGGGCCGCCGCGCCCTCCTCCTGGCTGACCGAGGAGTCGACGCAGGCGCTGTACGGCATGCTGCGGAGCAGTGACGCCCGCTGGATGAACCATCCCGACGCGGCCCGCCGGGCCCGGCACAAGCCCTGGCAGCTGCGGCTCGCCCAGCGTTCGGGGCTGCCCGTGCCGGCCACGCTCATCACGACGTTCCCGCAGGCGGCTCGGGAGTTCGCGGAGCGCTACCCGGATCTGGTGGTCAAGCCGGTCTCGGGCGCCCATCCGCAGGATCCGCCCCGCGCGGTGCCGACCAGCAGGGTCGCCCCGGACACCGACTTCTCCGCCGTCGCCTACGGTCCGACGCTGCTGCAACGGCGGATCGCCAAACGGGCCGACATCCGCCTCACGGTGGTGGGCGAGCGGATGCTGGCCGCCCGGAAGCCGACCGCCGCCGACGCGGATCCGGACGAGGTCGATGTGCGGTTCGCGGTGAACACCGCGTCCTGGTGCCCGACCGACGTTCCGCCGCGCGTCGCCGACACCGTCCGGGCGTATCTCCGGGACGCGGAACTGGCCTACGGCGCCTTCGACTTCGCCGAGGACGCGGACGGCACCTGGTGGTTCCTGGAGTGCAATCAGTCGGGACAGTTCGGCTTCGTGGAGGTGGACACCGGCCAGCCGATCGCGCGGAGCGTCGCGGAGTGGCTGACGGATCCCGAGCCGGATCGACCGGGCCGGGTCAACGGAACGGACCGGGCGGTGCGTTGAGGTCCGGGCCGGGCGTCCGGGGTCAGTAGGGGCGTGGGCCGGGCAGCGCCGCCCGCTGCCAGCCCGCGCCGGGGGACGCCGGACGGTCGGTGGGCAGGCCGGGATGGGAGCCGGGTCCGGCGCCGAAGGACTGCAGCGGGCGCATGGCGTACTCCAGTTCCCTGGCCACGCGCTCGGCCTCCCTGCGTGTCTGAGCGGGGACGTCGCCACGCTCCGCGACGAGTCGGTCGTAGATGGGGGAATCCTGGAACACCCGTCAACGCGCCTTTCGAGTCACTGCCCATCAGCACGGGCACGAGTGCCGAGTGTAGGCGCCCTCACCCACCGGAAGGCGAATTCCGGTGGAGGACTTGACGCCGGGTAGGAACGGCGGTGATCGCTCGGAAGCCGGTCGCGGGCCCGGCCGGACGGTCGTCCGGCCGGTGACGGTCGCTCACAGCAGAGTGAACAGGCCGCCACACATGGCGAGTTGGATCAGGTTACGGCGCTCGGCGGTCCCGTCTGCGTCCATCCGCCCAAGGAGTCGGCTCTGGCGGAGCAGCACGAAGGCCACCAGGATTCCGGCCCCGCGCCGCGGTCAGGGCGATGGAAATCACGAACCCATGGGGCCGGTGGGCCCCCGTCCCGCAGCCGCTCCCCCGGGACCTGTCCCGGGGGAGCGGCTGCGGGACGGCACGGTGTCACACCGCCAGCCGCAGCCCGTCTTCCTCCCCGTCCGCATCCGTCGCGTCCGGTGCCGTGCGTCCGGCGGCGATGAGCAGGGCGTCCGCCTTGGCGACCGCCTCGTGGATGTTGGTGGCTCCCACCATCACACAGAGCGTGTAGGTGACGTCGTCCAGTTCACGTGCGATCGCCTCCCTGTCCCTGTGCGCCTGGGCCCTCTCCGCCTGGGCGATCCGCAGCGATGCGTACCGAGTCAGCAGCTTTCTGACGACCTTGGGGTCCGGAACGAGCACGTAGCGCCCCTCTCTCGAGTTTTGCGCTCCGTATGCCCGAATGGTGGCGGACCATTCACTTCCGGTGCCGTACCGCGCACAATTGGCGCAATAGCATTACTTCCTGCCCGGCGTACGCACCCGCTGTCGTCATGCGCCCCTCGTGCGCCGGCGGGCGAGCCGCCGCTGTGCGGGCGCCGGGCCGGGGCTCACTCCCCCAGGGTGCGGGCGAGTTCCGTGGTCGCGCGGGCGATCTCGGTGTCCGCCTCGGCCATCAGCCCCCGCAGGGCGCCGCGCCGGTCGCGGACCGCCTGCCGCGCCTCGCGCTCCCACACGACGTGGTTCTCACGGTGGTTGAGCAGCTTCGGGTAGACCGCGGCCGTGTTCTCCCACTGCCGGGCGGCGGCGATGTTCCTGAGCAGCTCGATGATCTCGGCGCGGCAGGTGACCTGGGGCAGTTGGGCGAGTTCCCACAGGAAGGGGACCGTGGCGGCCGTCGCCTGTTCCACGACGAAGCCGTACTGGCAGACGCGTCGGCGCAGTTCGGTGAGGGCGGCTCGGGCCGTCTCCGGGTCGCCGCAGGCCACGGTGCTGAGCAGCAGGGGGATGGCGGCGGCGCTACCGGTGGAGTCCTGGATCTCGCCCCACGGCACCCGGTCCACAGCCGTCAGGGGCGCGGTCCTGGCCACCCCGGAGGGCGGCTCGTGGGGGTCTGTGCGCTCGGTGCTCTGCTGGTGCTTCGGAGCGGTGCGCATGGCGTGGGCCTTTCCGCGACGGTCATGTCAGATGGGAGGGCGGGTCGACAGCCTGGCCCAGACGGTCTTGCCGGCCGGGGGCTTCAGGGTCCAGCCCCATTCCTCGGCCAGGGCGTCGACGATGAACAGGCCCCGTCCGTGGTCCAGGAGGGCGGAGCCGTCGGTGGCCGTGCACTCGGGCGGATCCTCTCCGCAGTCGGTGACGGTGAGCAGTACGTCGGCGAGGCCGGGGCCGGGCACGATCCCCAGCCACACCTCCGCCTCGCCCACCGGGGCTCGGGGTACCGCGTGCGCCACGGCGTTGGCCGCGAGCTCGGTGATCACGAGGGCGGCGTCGTCGCCGCGGTGACCGAGCGACCAGCGGCACAGGGTGTCCCGGGTGAACGCCCGGGCCAGGGCGAATCCCTCGGCGCTGCATCCGATGCGCAGTGCGACGGCGTCCGGGGCGTCACTCCGGGGCGTCTGGCCAGGGGTGTTCCGCCTCTCAGTCGCCGTACCCGGGGACGACGGCCTGCCGAGGCCCGCCGGACGCCGCTGTGACGGGAGACCGCCGACGAGGGGCGCTCCCCCTGTGCCGGGCACGGCCTGGCCCGGCTGCCGGAGCACGTGGTTCGCAGGTGACGGCACGGCATCTCCCTGATGCGACGTCAAGAGGGGGCGTCATCCGAGGGGTTGACGCCCTGGCTATTATCCACGCAGAAAGCATCCTCGTGCAATTGCACGAGAAATTGCACGAATTCAGGTGGGACTGGAGGGACCGGGGGAACCCGTCCGTGCACCCGGACGGCCGGGCGCTGCGCCCGGCGGAGACGTGAACACCAAGGAGAGTGCGGTGCCACCAGTGCGGAACGGAGTGCGGGCGAGTTCGCTGGACGCCCGCTGGATCAAGAGCCGGCACAGCAACGCCGAGGGCAACTGCGTGGAAGTGGCCACGCTGCTCGACGGGGAGGTCGCGATGCGCAACTCCCGTGACCCCGACGGCCCGGCGTTGATCTACACGCCGGCCGAGGTGGCGGCGTTCGTCGCCGGAGCGAAGGAGGGCGAGTTCGACCACCTGCTGTGAGCCGGGCGGTCAACTTCCGTACGTCTGCGTGGAGATACGGTGCGACACTACGCAGTGCGATAGTCTGAGTCGTCTCTGTGCCGGTTTAATGGGAGCCAGGATGTCCCCCGAGTCGCACCGCGTCTCCCGCCTACAGCCCTACCTGGACCGGCCCGAGCCGGCTCCGACCCTGCTGAAGATGCTGGTGGGTGTGCAGTTGGCGGGTTTCCGCGAGGACGCGGGGCTCACGCAGGAACAGGCGGCGCGAGCCCTGAAGTTCAGTCCGGCGAAACTGTCACGCATCGAGTCGGGCAAGGGCAGGCGGCCTCCGGCCGAGACCGACGTCCGTGCCCTGCTGGAGCTGTTCGGCACCGACGACTACGAGGCGTCGGTGCTCCTCAAACTGCTCCAGCGCGCGGGTGAGCCGGGCTGGTGGCAGCGCTACGACAAGCGGTTGATGCCCGAGTGGTTCGACCGTCTGGTGGGCCTCCAGGAGGCGGCGGCCGCGATCCGTACCTTCGAGATCCAGTACGTGCCCGGGCTGCTGCAGACGCCCGACTACACCCGGGCCGTGGTGGAGCGGGGGCTGCCCTCGGCGCCCGAGAGCGAGGTGCGGCGCCGGGTCGAACTGCGCACCCGGCGGGCGCAGTTGCTGGAGCGTGCGGAGGCTCCGCAGTTGTGGGCGATCCTCGACGAGTCGGTGCTGCTGCGGGTTCTGGGCAGTCGTGAGGTGATGCGGGACCAGCTCGACCATCTGATCACGATGGCCCAGCGCCCCCAGGTGACGGTGCAGATCGTGCCGTTGGACGTGACGAACGCGTCCGCCCCGGCCATCCCGATCACCTATCTGCGTTTCGGCGGTCTCGACCTGCCCGACGTGGTGTATCTGGAGCACATCAAGAGCGCCAACTTCCTGGAGGACCGCGACGAGACGGAGGAGTACCGGCTCGCCCTGGACCGGCTGGCCGACGACGCCCTCGAACCCCGGGACTCGTTGCGGCTGCTGCGGGAGACCAGGGAGCAGCGCTACGGCTGAGCGTCGCGCCGCCGGCTCCCGCGCCAGGCACCTGGAACGCCCCGTCACGGGACCGAGAAGGTCGCGTGACGGGGCGTCGTGGCGCCAGGGCACCGACGGACCGCTGGGGGGGCGGCGTCGGGTCAGACGATGCGGGCGACGCCGCCGAACTCGATCCACTCGTGGGAGAGTTGACGGGGGGCCACCTCGGAGTCGGGCCGCCAGGTGGAGACCTCCACCAGGCCCGGGTCGAGGATCTCCGTGCCCTCGAACCACTCGGCGACCTCCTTCTCCTGGCGCACCCGGCCCCAGTGGCCCTGGGTGGCCTGGTCCATGAAGTCGGTGACGAACGTGCGGACCTCGGGGTCCTCGCTGACCAGCTGGCACATCACCATGAAGCTGCCGGGCGCCAGCCGTTCGGTGACCCGGCGGACCACCGCGAGGGGCCCGTCCGTGTCGCTGTCGGGGATGCAGTGCATGACCGAGTTGAACAGCACCGCGACCGGCTGACTGAAGTCGATCAGACGCCGGGTGTCGGGGTGCGAGAAGATCTCGTCGGTCTCCCGCATGTCCGCGTGGATGACGGCGGTGCGCTCGTCCTGCTCCAGCAGGGCCCGGCCGTGGACCAGCACCATGGGGTCGTTGTCCACGTAGACGACGTGCGTGCCCGGATCGATGCGCTGGGCGACCTGGTGGACGTTGTCCTGGGTGGGCAGGCCTGAGCCGTGGTCGAGGAACTGCCGGATGCCGTGGTCGGCCGCCAGCACCTTCACCACACGTTGCAGGAAGCGCCTGTTGTTCACGGCCAGCCGGCGGGTGCTGGGGACGACCTTGTCGAGTTCCTCGCACGCCGCCCGGTCCGCCGCGTAGTTGTCCTTGCCGCCCAGATAGTGGTCGTACATCCGCGCGGCCGTGGGTACGGCGGCGTCGATCGACGTGGACAGTTGCTTACCGGTCTGCATCTTTCCCCCAGCTTCGTGCCGCGCCAACTGGCCTGGCAGGACAGGGAGTCCATCCTAGTCAGGTGGCAGACACCGGGGGCCGAATGTCGGCCGATGCCGGTCCGGGCCCGCGGCGGCCGCGACGCAGAACCGGGCGGGGTCAGGCGGCGTCGAGTTCCGCGAGTTCCTCGGGGGTGAGCACGAGGTCGGTGGCCGCGGCCGAGTCGCGGACCGTCTCGGGCCGGCTCGCGCCCGGGATCGGTACCACCACCGGCGACTTGGCGAGCATCCAGGCCAGGCAGACCCGCTGCGGGCTCACTCCGTGGGCTGTCGCGATCCGGTCGAACGGGGCGTGGGCGGAGCCGAGTTCGCCGGCCCGGGAGATACCGCCGAGCGGGCTCCAGGGCAGGAAGGCGATGCCCAGTTCGTCGCACAGGCGCAGTTCCGGCTCGCTGGAGCGGAAGGCCGGGGAGAACTGGTTCTGTACCGAGACCAGCCGGCCGCCGAGGATCTCGTTCGCCTGACGGATCTGGTCCGGGTCGGCGTTGGATATGCCGGCCATGCGGATCTTGCCCTCGTCGAGCAGGTCACGGATCGCGCCCACCGAGTCCGCGTAGGGCACCTTCGGGTCCGGGCGGTGGAACTGGTAGAGCCCGACGGCTTCCACGCCGAGCCGCCGCAGCGAGGCCTCGCAGGCGGCCCTGAGGTGCTCGGGGCTGCCGTCGAGGGTCCAGCTCCCGTCGCCGGGGCGCAGATGGCCGCCCTTCGTCGCGACCAGGACATCCCGGCCGCGGTCGTGGGAGGCGAGTGCCTTGGCGATCAGGGTCTCGTTGTGGCCGACCTCGTCGGCGTCCCGGTGGTAGGCGTCCGCGGTGTCGACGAGGGTGACGCCGGCGTCGAGTGCGGCGTGGATCGCGGCGAGGGAACGGGTCTCGTCCGGTCGTCCCTCGATGGACATGGGCATGGCGCCCAGGCCGATCGCGCTCACTTCGACATCACCGATACGGCGGGTGTGCATGACCTCGTGACCTCTCTCGGCTGTCCGGCAATACCGACGGCGTCCGACGAAACCCGGGCGGGGCGCCCACCACGACGGACACGCTCCAGCCTCGCTGGCCCGCACCCCGACGGTCCAATAGAGGATCGAGAACGGATTCAGCACCCGGGCCGCTGAATCCCGGCGGCCGCCCGGACCGCGGTGCGCCCCGCCCGGTGACCCGGCGTTCCGGGATCCCGAGGTCAGGGGCCGAAAGGTCTTGCGCGGCACCACCAGCGATGTGAAACGCTCGCCCCGACCGGTCCCCCACCCGCGCCGGTCATCACGAGGTCGTATCGGCGTGGAGAGGCAAGCGGTATGCGCATAGGACTGCTCGGCACCGGCCCCTGGGCCCGGATGGCTCACGCCCCCGCCCTGAGCGAACACCCGGGGCTGGACTTCGTCGGGGTGTGGGGCCGCCACCCGGACCCGGCCAAGGAACTCGCCGACGTGCACGGGGTACGGGCGTACGACGACGTGGACGCGCTGTTCGCCGACGTGGAGGCCGTGGCCGTCGCGCTGCCGCCGGACGTGCAGGCGCCGCTCGCGGCGCGGGCCGCGCGGGCGGGCTGTCATCTGCTGCTGGACAAGCCGCTCGCCATGACGGTCGAGCAGGGGCGGGCGGTGGTCGACGCCGTCGAGGACGCGGGCGTCGCCTCGGTCGTCTTCTTCACCTCCCGCTTTCTGGCCGAGACCGAGGCGTGGATCACCGAACAGGCGGGCGTGGAGGGCTGGTTCACCGCGCGGGCGCAGTGGCTGGGCTCGGTGTTCACGAGCGACAGCCCGTTCGCCGACTCGCCTTGGCGGCGCGAGAAGGGCGCCCTGTGGGACGTGGGACCGCACGCCCTGTCCGTGCTGCTTCCGGTGCTCGGCGATGTCCGGCGGGTGGCGGCGGCCGCGCCCGGCCCCGGGGACACCGCGCATCTGGTGCTGCACCATGCCGGTGGCGCGTCGAGCACCCTGACCCTGAGCCTCACGGCGCCGACCGCGGCGGCGGGCACCGCGGTCGAGCTGCGGGGCGAGGCGGGTGTGACTGCCCTTCCGGAGAGCTCCGAGGGGTTGGGGCCGGCCGTCGCCCGGGCCGCGGACGCCTTGCTGGAAGCCGCCCGCACGGGTCGCCCGCACGCGTGTGACGCCAGGTTCGGTCTGCGGGTCACCGAGATCCTGGCGGCGGCCGAGGCCCTGCTCGACGAGGCCTGAACCTGACGGGAGCCGCACCGGCGCACCGGCGGCCGGCATGCCACCCGGCACTGACAGACGGACCGGGCCGCCTGTCGGTGCCGGGCGGCCGTCTCAGCCGGTGCGGCCAGGGAGGTACTGCACGCGTTCCCGTACGACGGGATAGCCGGCCTTGCTGAAGTTGGCGGCCATCGGGAAGTTCCCCTGATCAGTGGCGGCGGCGACGAACTCCGCGCCCCGCTCGACCAGGAAATGGGTGCACTCCGCGACGAGGTCGTAGGAGTAGCCGTGTCCCCGATGGTCGGGCAGGACCCCGATGAAGCCGACGCAGGGGCCCGAGGGGTTGTGCGCCGGGATGTGGATGCCGACCGGCTGCCCCTCGGGCGTGTACGCGATCTGCCACCACTCCCGGGGCGACGGGCACCAGTGGAAGAAGTCGAGTTCCTCCTGGGCGGCCCGGTCGAGGCCGCCCTCCTCTATGGCCTTCAGGGCGTGGGCGTCCAGGGTGACGGAGTGGATGCGGCGCAGGAGGTCGCGGAACACCTCGTCGTCCGGTTCGGACCGGAACTCCAGGCGTCCGGGCCGATCCGGCAGCCCGCACTCCGAGGTCCACCGGTACAGGAAGCGTTCCACGAAGAGCTCGTATCCGGCGCCGCGTAGGGCGGTGACGCGGCTCTCGGTCGCGGCACGCGACACGGGGTCCTCGCGCCAGCCCGGGGGCAGGCTCATTTCGAGTTCGACCTGCCAGGGGGCGGTGCGCAGGAGTTCGGCGCCCGCCTCCTCCTCGCCTTCGGCCACGTCGAACCAGTTGATGTTGAGGGGCTCGGTGTCGTCGGGGCCGCCCCACCAGGCGCCGCGCGCCACGACCTCACCGTCGCGCAGGGCGACCCGCTTCCAGTCGGGGCGGTGCCGGGTGAGCCGGTGTCCCTCGCGGGCGTTCAGCGGGTCCGGCATGGTGTCGAAAAGGGGGGCGTCACGCTCGTCGAGCGCGCGGATGACCAGATCGGTCACGTGTTCCTCCGGGATGCGTACTGCGCGGAGCGCTCCCGGTCAGATGTGGCACGCCGGGGCAACGGGAAGGGAGCGCTGGGTGGTTGTGGACTTCACGGCACTCGCCTCCTTCCTTCGCTCGGGCGTGAGCCTCACCGTACAGGGCCCCAGCGGCCCATGCAGCCGAATTACCGCGCGCTGAACCTGCGAGGGCAGGACAGGGCCCATCGGGACACGGCTGACCCTCTGGTCCTGCCGGCGCCCCGGCATGCGGCGCGAGGGGCGTCGTAGCAGCGTAGGGGGTGTGAGCAGAGTGCGCGGTGGGCGGTCACGCCCGGAGCGGGGCCCGCAGGGCTGGCTGCGGGGCGGCGCGCCGCCGCCGGGCTGGGTGCGGGCGCTGCCGGCCGCCCTGCTCGTCGGTGTGTGCGCGGCGACCCTGATCAGCCCCGACCCCCTCGACATCGGTTTCCTGCTGGGTGCCATCCCGCCGCTGGCGGTCCTGTCCTACGGGCCCGTGGCGACCGCGGTGCTCGGCGGGCTGGTGCTGGCGGTGCTGAACATTCCCGCGTTCCATCTGAACGATCCCGGCGACACCGATGTGCTGACCGTCGGCTTCGTCGCCGCGCTGAGCGTGTTCGTGTCGTTCGTCCGCAGTCGTCGGGACGCCCAGCTGCTCACCGAGCGTGCCGTCGCCGAGGCGGCGCAGCTCGCCGTCATGCCGCCGCTGCCGCCGCGGGTGGGGTCGGTGCGGTGTGCGGGCCTGTACCGGGCCGCGCAGCGCGGGACGCTGGTCGGGGGCGACTTCTTCGACGTACGGCAGGGGCCGTTCGGGGTGCGGGCCGTGATGGGCGATGTGCAGGGGCACGGACTGTCGGCGGTGGCGACGGTCGCCTCGTTGCTGGGGGCGTTCCGGGAGGCGGTGCTGGACCAGCCGGACCCGGAGTCGGTGGCGGCCCGGCTGGACCGGCGGCTGCTGCTGGACTCCGCCCGGACGCCGCACTCGGAGCTGTTCGCGACGGCGGTGCTGCTGGACTTCGCCGCGGACACGCGGGCGGTACGGATCGTGGCGTGCGGCCAGTCCGGGCCGTTGCTGCTGCGCCGTGGCCGGCTGGTCGAGATCGAGCTCGCCCCGCAGCCGCCGCTCGGTCTCGGGCTGCCCGACGGGGGGCCGCCCGTCGGTCTCACCGTGCCGCTGGAATCCGGGGACCTGCTGTTCCTCGCCTCCGACGGGGTCACCGAGGCGAGGGACGCGGCCGGGGCGTTCTACCCGCTCACCGACCGGCTCTGCGGCTTCGCCGCTGAGGACCCGGCCGCGCTGGCCCGCCAGGTCTGGACGGACGTCCTGAGGCACGGCAGGACCCTCCAGGACGACGTCACGATGCTCGTCCTCGTGCCCGGGCCCCCGGGCTCCTGACGGTCACCCCTGTCGGCCCGCCCCCTCGGCGTCGATGTGCGGGAGGATCCGGTCCAGCCACCGCGGTGTCCACCAGGCGTGCGGTCCCAGCAGGGTCATGACGGCGGGCACCATGAGCAGCCTGACCACGGTGGCGTCGATCAGCACGCTGACGGCCAGGCCCAGCCCCAGCATCTTCACGACGATGTTGTCGCTGATGATGAACGCCGCGAACACGCTCACCATGATCAGGGCCGCGCAGGTGATCACTCGGGCGGTGATCTCCAGGGCGTGCGCGACGGAGTCCTTGGCGTCCCCGGTGCGCAGCCAGACCTCGTGGACGCGGGAGAGCAGGAAGATCTCGTAGTCCATGCTGAGCCCGAAGATGATCGCGAACATCATCATCGGCACATAGCTCTCGATGGGCACCTTGCCGTGCACGCCCAGCGCGGGCCCGCCCCAGCCCCATTGGAAGACGGCGACGACGACGCCGTACGAGGCGGTGATCGACAGGACGTTGAGGACGGCGGCCTTGACCGCGACGAGCAGGCCGCGGAACACGGCGAGGATGATCAGGAAGGCGAGCGCGACGACGACGGCGATGATCAGGGGCAGCCGGCTGGCGACGATGTCACGGAAGTCGACCTGGGCGGCCGTGGTGCCGGTGACGTAGCCCTTGGCGTCGTAGCCGGAGACCGCGTCGGGGAGGGTGTGGTCGACGAGGCGGTTGGTCAGGTCGGTGGTGTCGGCGTTCTGCGGGGAGACCTCGGAGTAGACGGTGGCGAGCAGCAGGTCGCCGTCGCTGGTGGGCATCAGCGGGGTGACGGTGCCCGCGCCGGGCACCGTGCTCAGGGTCTTCCCGGCCTGGGAGGCGAGGGCGGAGCGTTTGTCGGACGGGACGGACGTCTGGTCGATGACGACGGTGAGGGGGCCGTTGGAGCCGGGCCCGAAGGCGTCGGTCATCAGGTCGTAGGCCCGCCGGTCGGTGAAGGAGGTCGGGTCGGCGCCGTCGCCGATGTGGCCGAGCTGGATGGAGAAGACCGGGATCGCGAGGATCGCGATGACGACCACACCGGCGCCGAGGTACTCCCAGGGCCTGCGCTCGACGCGTTTGGCGTAACGGTGCCAGGTGCCGTGCGGGGCGGATCCCGGTTCGGCGTCGGTCTCGGCGACCGGCTCGCGGACGTGGTAGCGGTCGATGTGTCTGCCGATGAGCCCGAGGAGGGCCGGCACGAGGGTGAGGGCGCCGACGACGGCGGTGACGACGGTGACGGCGGCGGCGAGTCCGAGTTTGCCGATGAAGGACACCCCGGACGTGTACAGGCCCATGAGGGCGATGATCACGGTGGTGCCGGAGACGAGCACGGCACGGCCGCTGGTGGCGGCGGCGAGCCCGGCGGCCTCGGCGGGATCGGCGCCGTTCATCACGTTCTGCCGGTGCCGGGTGATCAGGAAGAGGGCGTAGTCGATGCCGACGCCCAGACCGATCATGGTGGCGAGGGTCGGCGAGACGGTCGCGAAGGTGAAGGCGGCGGCCAGCAGCCCCAGGCAGGCGAGCCCGACGACCACGCTGATCAGGGCGGTGAGCAGGGGCAGTCCGGCCGCGATGACGCTGCCGAAGCCGATGAGCAGGACGACGACGGCGACCGCGAAGCCGATCAGTTCGCTGACCCGGTCGTCCGCGTCCGGACGGGCGAGCTCGCCGAGCGAACCGCCGTACTCGACCTCGGCGCCGGCCGCCCGCAGCGGCTGGACGGCGTTGTCGACGCCGGTCAGGTAGTCGTCGCCGAGGGTGGAGGGCTGCACATCGAAGCGGACGGTGACATAGGCGGTCCGGCCGTCGCTCGACACCGGGCCGACCTTCGACGACGTCACGGAGAGCGGGTTCTGGGCCGAGAGCACATGCGGGAGCTTCTCGAGGTCACCGACGGTCGTGGACAGCTGCGAACTCAGCGCGCTCACGGGCTGCTGGTCGTCGTGCAGGACGATCTGGCTGCTGTAGCCCCCGGCCTGCGGGTCGTGCTCCTTCAGCACGTCCAGGCCTTCCGTGGACTGCACGCCCGACAGCTGGAAGTTGTCCTCGTAGGTCCCGCCGACGGCTCTGCTGACCACCTGGAGGGCGACGACGGCCACCAGCCAGGCGATGATCACGACCACGAAGTGCCGCGCGCACCACTCCCCCAGCCGCCGCAGACCCCCCGGAGCCACGCTGTCCGCTTCCCCCTCTTCGGTTGTCCTGGTTGCTGGCATGCACGGGCCTCTTCTGCCGGCCGGGTCTTCGGTCATCCCCATTAGACGCCCGAGTGATCGTCCGGGCATGTCGGGCGCCCGAGGGCCGGGCCGGGTGCCGCGGGCTCCCTCGGGATGCACGGGGCGCCCGGGCGTTGAATGGTGATATCGGGCCCGGTGAGGGAAACCGGGGTCGAGGAACGATCCGGATCCGAGGAGCAGACATCATGCCGACGTCACAGCCCGACGCGTCCGACCCGTCCGAGGACCGCACCACCCCGGACGCCCTGCTGCACGCCCGTACCGGCACCGACGTGTCCCCCGAGGACGTGGTGCTCGCGTCCGGTATGGACCTCACCCCGCACAACCTCGAATGGGCCAGGCGCAAGCTGGCGGCGGAGGGCCCTGCCGCGCTCGACAAGCTGCTGCCGTAGCGGACCGCGACGCGGTGGCGTGTGCCGCCGCGGGCCCGGCGGGCCCGGCCCGGGACTCGGGGTCGTCGTTTGTCCCTCCGCCCTATCGAAGGGGGCGCCGGGACTGACAGACTCCTGAGGGTGCCCGACTTCGACATGCTCGTCATCGGATCCGGACCCGGTGGTCAGAAGGCCGCCATCGCCGCGGCCAAACTGGGCCGCCGGGTCGCCGTCGTCGACCGCCCCGACATGGTCGGCGGGGTCTCCATCCACACCGGCACCATCCCCTCCAAGACCCTGCGCGAGGCGGTGTTGTACCTCACCGGTCTCAGCCAGCGCGATCTGTACGGGCAGAGCTACCGGTTGAAGGAGGACATCACCGTCGCCGACCTGACCGCCCGCACCCAGCACGTGGTCAGCCGCGAGGTCGATGTCATCCGCAGCCAGCTGTCCCGCAACGACATCGCCCTGTACGCCGGGACCGCCCGCTTCGTCGACGACCACACCGTCGCCCTGCGCGAGGTCACCGGCCAGGAACGCCTGATCAGCGCCGACCACTTCGTCATCGCCACCGGCACCCGCCCCGCACGCCCGGACAGCGTCGAGTTCGACGGGCGGACCATCATGGACTCGGACAACGTGCTCGCGATCGAACGGGTGCCGCGCTCCATGGTGATCGTCGGCGCCGGGGTCATCGGCATGGAGTACGCGTCGATGTTCGCCGCGCTCGGCAGCAAGGTCACCGTGGTCGAACGGCGGGCCGGCATGCTCGACATGTGCGACGTCGAGGTGATCGAGTCGCTCAAGTACCAGCTGCGGGACCTGGCGGTGACGTTCCGTTTCGGGGAGACGGTGGCGGCCGTCGAGCGTCATCCCCGGGGCACGCTGACCGTGCTGGAGAGCGGCAAGAAGATCCCCGCCGACGCCGTGATGTACTCGGCGGGCCGCCAGGGCCTCACCGACGACCTCGACCTCGACAAGGCGGGGCTGTCGGCGGACGCCCGCGGCCGGATCACGGTGGACGAGCACTACCGCACCGAGGCGGCGCACATCTACGCCGTGGGCGACGTCATCGGTTTCCCGGCGCTGGCGGCGACCTCGATGGAGCAGGGCCGGGCGGCGGCGTACCACGCGTGCGGGGAGCCGGCCCCGCGGATGCACAACCTCCAGCCGATCGGCATCTACACCATCCCCGAGATCAGCTTCGTGGGCCGGACCGAGGATCAGCTCACCGAGGACCGGGTGCCGTTCGAGGTCGGCATCTCCCGTTACCGGGAACTGGCCCGCGGGCAGATCATGGGCGACTCGCACGGCATGCTGAAGCTGCTGGTCTCGCCCGAGGACCGGACCCTGCTCGGGGTGCACTGCTTCGGCACCGGCGCCACCGAACTCATCCACATCGGACAGTCGGTGATGGGCTGCGGCGGCACCGTCGACTACCTGGTCGACGCGGTGTTCAACTACCCGACGCTCGCGGAGTCCTACAAGGTCGCCGCCCTGGACGCCACCAACAAACTCCGCCTGATCGACCGTATCGGGGACTGAGCGCCCCGCCCCGCTCAGTTCTCCTCGTCGCTCACGTATTCCAGGTCGTCCATGCCGTCCATGTCGTCCATGTCGTCCCCGGCAGTTTCCTCGTCCTCGACGACATGGACGGCGGCCTCTTCCGCCCCGGCGGCTCCCGCGTCGATGCCCACGTCGGAGGCGACAGCCTCCTTGGTGGTGTCGGGGTGGGCGCCCTCGTCCGGGGCGACGAGCCGGCCCGCGCGGTCGGCGCCCACCTCGCGGTCGACCGGTTCGCCCTCGCCGCCGGGGATGTCGCCGACCCCGTCCCCCATGGTCTCCGCGGCGTCCGGAACCTCCTGGGACAGTCGCTGGTCGAGACTCTCCCCGTCGTGCTGTTCGGCGGCCGTGGTGCCGTACTTGGTGACGCCGAGCGGTTTCTCCGGCGGGGAGTAGCCCTCGTCGAGGGTCTCGTCGTAGGTGCGCTCGTCGAGCGCGTCCTGGAGATCGAGCGGGCCCGCGTCCTCCTGCTCCTCGTTGGTTCCGGTGGGCTGGTACGCGTCGTCCGCCATCGGCTGCGTGCCCATGGGGCTGCCTCCTTCGTTCGCTGCGCGACCGGCTTGGCTCCGGTGCCCTGCACGCGTTTCCCGGTACGCGGAGCCCAATCCCGAACGTGGGACGGAAGTGGCCCAGGGGGCTCTCGGGAGGTTACTCCCCAGTCAACCTTGAATGTTAAATATGTGCCGCTATCATCACTCGAACACACGGTGTGACCGGCCGACGCCGCGGAGGCAGAGCCGATGTCCGCCACCCGCTTTGCGCCGCCCGTGCCCCGAGGCCACCCCTCTCCGGTTCTGGACGGGTCCCGCCTCACCCACTACGTCGCCGGGCCTGGTGGCCTCGCGTCGCGCACGACGGAGAGCAGCGCAACCATGAGCAATATGAGGGGCAGAGGGCTGCAGGCCAACGCCCTCGGGACGTTCGACACCGTTGTGATGGCGGTGGCGGGCAGCGCGCCGGCGTACTCGCTGGCCGCGACCACCGCGGTGCTGGTCGGCGCCGTGGGCCTGGCCAGTCCGGCCGCCCTGCTGTACTGCGCGATACCGATGCTGGGCATCGCGCTGGCGTTCAGCTACCTCGGCCGGATCGATGTGAACGCGGGCGCCAGCTACTCCTGGGTGGGGCGCACTCTCCACCCCTTTCTGGGCTTCATCAGCGGCTGGGCGCTGGTGATCTCGGCGACCATCTTCATGGTGGCCGGTTCACTGCCCGCCGGTTCGATGACGCTGGCCCTGTTCGACGACGGGCTCGCCGACAACACCGGACTGTCCACGGCGGTGGGCGGGCTGTGGTTCGTGGTCATGGTGCTCGTGGTGCTCGGCGGTGCCCGGCTGACCGTGCGCGCCCAGCTCGTCATGTCCGGTGTCGAACTGTCGATCCTGGCGCTCTTCGTGGTCCTCGCCCTCTTCCACAGCGGCAACGCCCTCGCCTTCGACTGGTCCTGGCTCGGGTTCAGCCACTTCGACGGCATGGGGGGCTTCGCGTCCGGCGCGCTCATCGCCGCCTTCTACTACTGGGGCTGGGACGTCACCAGCAACCTGAGCGAGGAGACCCGCAACAGCCGTCGTACGACGGGACTCGCGGGCCTGATCGGCGTCGGCATCGTCTTCCTGCTGTTCGAGGCGTTCACCATCGCGGTGAACATGATCCTCTCCGCCAAGCAGATCGAGGCGAACGACGCCAACGTGCTCTCGGTCCTCGGGGACGAGATCTGGCCCGGCTGGGGCGGCAAACTGCTCATCGTGGCGGTGATGCTGTCCACCATCGCGACGCTGGAGACCACCCTCATCCAGGTCACCCGTTCGCTGTTCGCGATGGGCCGCGACCGGACGATGCCGTCGGCGCTGGGCCGGGTCCACTCCCGCTGGAACACCCCGTGGGTCGCGATCGTGGTCGTCGGCACGGTGGCGCTGGGGATGCTCATCGCCTCCAACTCCCTGGGCTCGGTCGGTGACATCCTCACCGACGCCATCTCGGCGATCGGCCTGCAGATCGCCGTGTACTACGGGCTCGCCGGGCTCGCCGTGGTCGTCGCCTACCGCAGGATGCTGCTGACGTCGGTGTCCAACTTCGTCTTCGGCGGGCTGTGGCCGCTGCTGGGTGCCCTGTTCATGTTCTGGGTGTTCGTCGAGTCGCTGGGTGAGCTGAGCTCGGCCGCGATCACGATCGGGATCGGCGGTCTCGCGGTCGGCCTGATCCCGATGTTCTGGTACTGGCGGCAGGGCAGCGACTACTACCGGCCCGCGAAGCTGGACGCCTCCCGTGCCGTCGAGACGGACTACGTCCTCGAGGAAGCCGCAGGTCCGCGCACCCCGTTCCACGAGGGTCTGCCCACCGACTTCTGAGGGAGACCCCGATGGCGCGAGACCGTTTCGCTCCCCACTTCGACCCCGACTGTGGAGACACGGCCCTCACCTCGGCGCGCCACGACATCGTCATCGGCCGCTGGCAGGGACTGCGTGAACTGCTGTACACCACCGGCCCCGACTGGCCGTCCCGGGGCCACCGGGTGCGGCTGCTCGCCCAGGCCTGCGTGAGCAGTTCGTCGGTGGAGTCGTGGGTGGCCGCCGAGCCGCGTCGCGGGGACGCGCTGGTGCTGCGCGCGGCCACCGAGACGGCCCGGGCGTTCAGCCTGGCGATCGCCGCCGGCCGGGGCGCGCCGATCGACCAGCACCGCATCGACGGCGCGGTGATGGCCTGCCTGCAGGCCGCGGAGGCCTACCCGGAGGACCCCACGCCGTGGGTCTCCCTGATCTCGGTGGCCCGGCTGTACCCGGCGGGGGTGCGGGTGCAGGAACTGGAGCGCTGGTGGGACGAGTTGCTCGGGCGCGACCCGTACAACGTGGAGGGCCACCTGCAGATCCTGCACTACTACTCGTCGCGCTGGCACGGCACACACGGCCTCATGTACGACTTCGCCCGCGACGCGGCGGGAGTGGCCCCGGCCGGTTCCGCGCTGCCGGTGCTGGTGCAGTACGCCCGGGTCGAGGAGTTCCGGTTCGCCCAGGACGCCGCGCAGGACGGGCGGACGTCCGTGAGCCTCGCGCAGCACTGGAGGAACGACGGGGCCGTCAGTGATGTGTGGCGCACCTGGCAGGCCTGGATCGTGGGCCGGACGGAGAGCGAGGTGGCACCGGCCGAGTTGCGTGACGTCAACTACCTGACCCACGCGGCCTGTCACGCGGGGGTCCACGACGTCGCCGCCTCGTTGCTGCGGATGCTGGACCGGCGCGCCACCCGGACCCCGTGGTCGTACACCGGCGACGCGGAGAAGCAACTGGTCAAGTGGCGCAAGGAGTTCCGGCTGCGGGCCTGAGCCGCGTGCCCGGCGCAGGGGGCCTTCGTAGTGGTGGGGTGCTCCGTACCGTGCGGGAAGGACGGTACGGAGCACGGTGCGCACCGGTCAGCAGGTACGGCCGACGTAGTAGGCGCCGTCGATCTTGCTCGCCCCGCCCAGCCAGGTCGTGCCGGGCGCGACGCACCGCTCGTAGTCGGGCGCCCAGGCGACCTCCACCTTGATGACGACCCGTGAGCCGTCGGAGGTGCAGTGGTTGTAGTAGGCGTCCGAGCCGGTCTCGTAGAAACCGCACGGGTCGGCGGCCGCCGGGCCCGCGGCGGTGGTCACCGCGCCCATCGTGGCGAGCACGAGGGCGGCCGAACCGAGGGCGCTGGTCACCATACGAGGAACACGCAAGGGAATCTCCTTGGGCAGGGGAGGCAGCGGGCCGGAGCCCGGTCTGCCGATTCGGTGGATTTCCGCCCCAGGATCGTCGTCCCGCGGCCCACGATGTGATCATTCGCCGTGCCGTTCACCTGGCGAATCGTTCTGCCGCTAGGCCAGTGGTGTGATCGTTTCCCGTTTTCCCGCGCCGGGGCTTTCCCCTTGTCGCGAGGCCGCTGTTCGACCCGCCCTGACCCACTCCTGCCGCGTCATGGAGCCACGGACGCGGCGCCGGGCCGGGCCCCTCTCGGGGGCGGTCGCGGGGAGGAGGAACGGAGCGGGGTCAGGGGCGGCCGTCCTCGGGAGGTGGATCCTTGCCGTCGGGTCCTACGGCCGCGTCCAGCAGCCTGGTGGCATCCTTCGGGGGCTACAAGCCGTGTGCGGTAAAAGCCCGTGGCAGATCTTCCCCACGAGGGAGGAAAGCCGCCTGTCACGGCCCGTGTCAGGGCGCCGCGTTGGGTCCGTCGGGCCGGTTGCCGCGCTGCTCGACCATGTCGCGGCTCAGCGCTTCTGTCTCCGGTTCGGGCAGCCGCTCGAAGCCGTCCTCGGTGATGACGGAGACGATGGGGAAGATCCGGCGGTTCAGGTCCGGGCCGCCGGTGGCGGAGTCGTCGTCGGCCGCGTCGTACAGGGCCTGGAGCGCCGCCAGGGCGGCCTCGCGCCGGTCCATGCCCGGACGGAACAGTTTCTTCAAGGCGCCCCGGGCGTAGGGCGATCCGGAGCCCTCGGCGTGGAAGTCCGTCTTCTCGTACAGCCCGCCGGCGACGTCGAAGCTGAAGATGCGGCCCTCGCGGCCCTCGGGTGCGGCGGCGTCGTAACCGATGAGCAGCGGTACGACGGCGAGGCCCTGCATGGCCTGGCCGAGGTTCTGCCGGATCATGCCGGCCAGGCGGCGCGCCTTGCCGTCGAGCGTCATGGCGACGCCCTCGATCTTCTCGAAGTGCGTCAGCTCGACCTGGTAGAGCTTCACCAGGTCCACCGCGAGGCCGACGGTTCCGGCGAAGGCGACGGCCGTGTGCTCGTCGGCGGGGTGCACCTTCTCCAGGTCGCGCTGGGCGATCAGGTTGCCCATGGTCGCCCGTCGGTCTCCGGCGATCAGCACCCCGTCCCGGAAGGTGAGGGCGAGGATGGTGGTGCCGTGCGGGACCTGGTCGGGTGCGGCGGCCACGCCGTCCGGCAGGACACGGCGGGTGCTCAGGAGTCCGGGGCGGTGTGCCGCCAGGAAGTCGGTGAACGACGACGTCCCCGGGGTGAAGAACTCCTTTGGTAAGCGCCCGCCGTCCTCGTTCCACGTCATGGCCGTCCCCCCTCGTCTCGTCCGCGTACCGACAACGTGAGTCCTACCAGGTGCGTGCGGACCGGAAACGCCGGTGCGCCGCACAGCGCCTCGCGTCGGACGTCACCGGTGCCCTTCGTCGGCCGGGGGCGGCGCGAGGCGGAGGTCGGGCCCCGGGGAGTGGTGGGCCTTCCAGTCGCGGGCGTACGGCGGTGGGGTGCCGTCGGGTCGGATGAGGGTGGCGGTCGGGATACGGCGGGCGGTGCGCCGGATGTCCGCCTCGGTGCTGTTGGCGTTGGGGCCACTGGTCGCCGCCGATGAGCAGCCGGTGTAGTAGGCGACGGGGAGGGCCTCGTGCCCGGTGAGCAGGCAGGGCGGACGGATGCCCAGGCGGTGCAGTTCGTCGGCGGTGCGGGCCCAGACACGGCGGTCGGCAGCGGTACGGTCCACGGTGCGCTCCAGGACGGTGTACTGCACCGCCAGGTGTCCCGCCAGCCCCAGCGCGACCACGGCGGCGGCCACCGGGCGCCATCGGCCGTTCGGCCCGGTGACCAGGTGGAGAAGCGCGTCGGCGACGGGGATCGCGAGCAGGGCGTAGGCGGGCAGCAGGAAACGCGGAGCGGCGTAACCGATCATGAACAGGTACGGCACGGCGGCCGTCGCGGCGCAGGCCAGCGGCACCAGGGTGGGCCCGGCACGCCGGGCCCGCACCGCGATCACCAGTCCGACGACGGCGAGCAGCGGGAGGACGAACCACCAGGCCATCACCGCCGGATGGGGCAGCGGGCCGCTGCAGGGACGGCACAGGCCCCGTCCGCCCAGGCTGCGTAACTGGTCGTCGACGGCGAAGTACAGGCCGAGGCCGCCCTGTATGTCGGAGCCCTCGGACAGCCGCCGGCCCAGGCCCCCGTAGCTGACGAACGCCTCGATCACCCACTCCGCCGCGCCCGCGGCGAGCCCGCCGAGGAGCGCGAGCGCGGGGCGCCACAGACGGGCCGCCGCCACCAGGACGATGAGCGGCAGGGTGACCCACACGGCGTCGGTCGGCCGCATCCACGCCATCAGCATGGCGCCCGCCGCGACGCCCCACAGAGCGCGCCGGTCGGGACGGTCCGCGCGGGCGCGCAGGAAGCAGCCGACGGTGATCAGGGCGCCGAGGGCGACCCACAGGTTGGGCATGGCCGTGGGGCCGTAGTACAGGGTCACCCACAGGGTGGCGAAGAGCGCCCCGGCCAGGGCCAGGACCCGGGTCCTGAACAGTCCGCGCCAGACCCGCAGCGCCAGGTAGAGGCCGAGGCCGGACAGCAGCGCGAGGTAGACGCGCAGCAGTTCGGTGGAGGTCGACCAGGACGCGATCGGCGCCACCAGCAGGGATATGCCCCGGGCGCGCGGTGCGCTGAAGAAGGACGCCGGGGCCTGGGCGCCGACCTGGCTGACATACACCGTCTCGTCCCAGCCGAGGCCCAGTCCGGGGCCGACGAGGAGCAGTTGGGCGAGGGTGAAGGCGCCGGCGACGGCCGCGAGTAATCGGCTGTCACGTCGGCGCCAGAACGCGCCGGGCACGGCCGCCGGGTCGCCTCGTCTCACACCGACGAGCATGGCGTTCGTGCCGTGCGTCATCGTCCACCCTCACTCCTACGTCTCGTAGGACGTCCAGGCCTCGCAGCCCGTCAAGCCGAAGGCGGGTTCGAACAAGCGTTAAAAATCATGGCTAAACTAACCCGCGGCCCATGGATGTGCAGGGTGGTATTCGGCCAGGTGCCTGACGCCTCCTCCGGAAGTCGTCGGCCTGGGGCGGGCGCGGTCGGCGGTGCCCGCGCCAGGGTTCATCGCCGGACGTCGGGGCGGCGGTGCGGTGGCTGCTCCGGGGCCGGGCGGGGCTTGTGGGCCGGTATCGCGCGGACCACGGGGCCGTCGCCGTTCACGGTCAGGGCCCCACCGTGGTGGCGGATCGTCAGGGGCTCGCCGGCCACCAGGGTGTACGTGGCCTTGTCCGGCCCGATCTCCACGCGCAGCCGCCTGCCGAGGATCTGGAGGGTGAAGGCGAGACGGCTGAGCCGGTCCGGCAGGCGCGGGGCGAACCTGAGTGACGTGCCGTCCCGGCGCAGGCCGCCGAACCCGGCGACCAGGGCCGTCCAGGTACCGGCCAGGGACGCGACGTGCAGTCCGTCCTGGGTGTTCTGTTCCAGGTCGGCGAGGTCCATCAGCGCCGCCTCGGCGGTGTAGTCGTAGGCGAGGCCGAGATGTCCGGCCTGGGCGGCGACGACGGCCTGACAGCACGCCGAGAGCGAGGAGTCCCGTACGGTCAGCGGCTCGTAGTAGGCGAAGTTGCGGGCGATCTGCTCCTCGTCGCAGTACTTCTCGAAGAAACCGCTGCACATGTACATCGCCAGCACCAGGTCCGCCTGTTTGACGACCTGCTTGCGGTAGAGGTCGAAGTAGGGGAAGTGCAGCAGCAGGGGGTACTGGTCGGCGCTCGTGCCGGCGAAGTCCCAGCGCTGGTAGCGGGTGAAGCCGGCGTGCTGTTCGTGGACGCCGAGTTCGTCGTTGTAGGGGACGTGCACGGCCTCGGCGGCGTCCCGCCAGGTGGCGCTCTCCTCGTCGTCGACGCCGAGAGCGGCGGCCTGTTCGGGGTGGCGTTCGCAGACGTCGGCGGCGGCCAGCAGGTTCGCCCGGGCCATCAGGTTGGTGTACAGGTTGTCGTCGGCGACCGCGCTGTACTCGTCGGGGCCGGTGACGCCGTCGATGTGGAAGACGCCGTGGTGGTCGTGATGGCCGAGCGAGCGCCACAACCGCGCGGTCTCCACCAGGAGTTCGACGCCGGTGTCGCGTTCGAAGCGGGTGTCGCCGGTGGCCTCCGTGTAGCGCACGACCGCGTCCGCGATGGCGGCGTTGACGTGGAAGGCGGCCGTACCGGCGGGCCAGTACGCGGACCCTTCCGACCCCTCGATGGTCCGCCAGGGGAACGCGGCGCCGCCGAGGCCGAGTTGGGCCGCGCGTTCCCGGGCGGCGGGCAGGGTCTGCTGCCGCCAGCGCAACGCCTCGGCGACGGAGTCGGGGGCGGTGTAGGTGAGCAGGGGCAGGACGAAGGTCTCGGTGTCCCAGAAGGCGTGGCCGTCGTAGCCGGATCCGGTCAGTCCCTTGGCGGGGATGGCCCGTTGCTCGGCGCGGGCGCCGGCCTGGAGCACGTGGAAGAGGGCGAAGCGGACGGCCTGCTGGATCTCCTCGTCGCCGTCGACCTCGACGTCGGCACGGGCCCAGAAGTCGTCGAGGTACTCCCGTTGTTCGTCCAGCAGTCCCTGCCAGCCGCTGTGCGCCGCCGCTGCCAGCGCCGCCTCGACCTGGTCGCTCATCGCGGGCCGGGAGCGGGCGCCGGACCAGCCGTGGGCGACGACCTTCTCGACCCGCAGCCGCTGTCCGGGTTCAAGGACGGAGGTGACGGTCAGCCGGGACACGTCCACGTTGCTCTCGCTGCCGGTGGTGGTCCGCTCGGGGCCGTCGACGACGTGGTCGGCCGCCACGGCGACCCGGAAGCCGCTGCGGCGGGTGCGGTGCACCAGGCGCAGCCGGGAGCCGGAGGCGAAGTCCTCCTCCGGCTCCAGCGGCGACTTCAGGGCGCGGGCGGCACGCGGGTCGCCGTTCGGCTCGGGCAGGCTCTCGTTGGCGACGAGTTCCGACTGGATGACCACCCGGGTGCGGCTGTCGACGGGCTCCACCTCGTACGCCACCGCGGCGATCGCCCGCTGGGTCAGGGAGACGAGGCGCGTCGAGCGCACCCGGACCCGGGAACCGGCCGGCGAGACCCACTCGCAGGTCCGCTCCAGCACGCCCCGGCGCAGGTCCAGGGTGCGCTCGTGGCTGACGAGGCGGCCGTAGCGCAGGTCGAAGGGCTCGTCGTCGACCAGCAGCCGCAGCACCTTGCCGTTGGTGACGTTGATGACGGTCTGCCCGGACTCGGGGTAGCCGTAGCCGGCCTCGGCGTAGGGCAGCGGGTGCAGTTCGTGCACACCGTTGAGGTAGGAGCCGGGCAGGCCGTGCGGTTCGCCCTCGTCGAGGTTGCCGCGCCAGCCGACATGGCCGTTGGACAGCGCGAACACGGACTCGCTCTGGGCGAGCACGTCGAGGTTGAGGTGGGTCTCGCGGACCGCCCAGGGCTCGACGGTGTAGGACCGGTTGCTGATCACGCGTCGCCCCCCAGTTCGGCGAGGTCCTTGACGACCACGTCGGCGCCGTGCGCGTACAGGGCGTCGGTCTGTCCGACCCGGTCGACACCGACGACGTAGCCGAAGTGGCCCGAGCGGCCCGCGTCCATGCCGGCCTGGGCGTCCTCGAAGACGGCGGAGTGCGCGGCGTCCACGCCCAGGTCCCGCGCGGCGGCCAGGAAGGTGTCGGGGCGCGGCTTGCCCGGCAGCGCGCGCTCGGCGGCGACGACACCGTCGACGCGTACGTCGAAGAGGTCCTCGGCGTCGATCGCGCGCAGCACGTCACGGCAGTTGGCGCTGGAGGAGACGATCGCGGTGCGCAGGCCCCGGGCGCGCACCGCGGCGATGTAGCGCAGGGTGCCGTCGTAGGCCTCCACGCCGTCGGTGCGGATCTTCTCCAGGACCAGGTCGTTCTTGCGGTTGCCGAGTCCGTGCACGGTCGGTGCGTCGGGCGGGTCGTCCGCGGTGCCGTCGGGCAGGTCGATGCCGCGGGAGGCGAGGAAGGCGCGGACGCCGTCGGCGCGGGGGCGGCCGTCGACGTACTCGTCGTAGTCCTTGTCGTCGAACGGCCGGAAGTGCTCGCCCTCGCGTTCGCGCAGGAACGCGTCGAACATCTCCTTCCAGGCGGCCGCGTGCACCACGGCCGTCCTGGTGACAACGCCGTCGAGGTCGAAGAGGCAGGCCAGAATGTCTTCGGGTAGACCGAGCTCCGTCATAAGGACACGGTTCCCCGCGAAACCGTCTCCAGTGAGTGGCGCACGCCACATCGGAGGCACTCACGGCGGATTCGCGCCCCGCGCCGGATGACAGACTCTGCTCTGTGACGCTGACCTTCGACGACCTCCTCACCCGGGCCCGCGCCCTCACGCGCCCCGGCCGGCGTGCGCTCCTGGGCATCGCCGGCAGTCCGGGCGCGGGCAAGACGACGCTCGCCGAGCAGCTCGTACGGGCGCTGAACTCGTCCGGTGACCCGTGGGTGGCGCATGTTCCCATGGACGGCTTCCACCTGGCCGACGTCGAACTGGACCGGCTCGGCCTGCGGGACCGCAAGGGGGCACCCGGCACCTTCGACGCGGCGGGGTACGCGGCGCTGCTGCGGCGGCTTCACGAGCGGGAGCCGGAGGGTGAGATCGTGTACGCGCCCGGTTTCGAGCGGGTGCTGGAGCAGCCGGTCGCGGGGGCGATCCCGGTGCCGCCGACCGCCCGGCTGGTCGTGACGGAGGGGAACTACCTGCTGCTGGGCACGGGCGCCTGGGCACGGGTGGAGGCCGAGCTGGACGAGGTGTGGTTCTGTGAGGTCGACGAGCAGGAGCGTCTGAGCCGACTGGTGGCCCGGCACGAGGAGTTCGGCAAGAGCCACGAGGAGGCGGTGGCCTGGGTGCAGCGCTCGGACCAGCCCAACGCCGAACTGGTCGCGGCGACCCGGGAGCGGGCGGACCTGGTGGTGCGCGAACTCGCAGGGTGCCCCGGTGGGGAACGCGATCCCGGTGCTGGCGGTGGACCGGGGGCTGGCGAGCGCTCGGGCTGACTCACTGAGGGGTAGGGCACGAGCCGCGCCCCTCAGCCGATGGCCTGGCGCCGCGTCAACTCCGGCTGCGCGGGGGCGTCTCCGTTCCAGGGCCCGCTCGACGACGTCGGCGAGGACCGCGTCGTACGTCCCGTGGCTGTCCGGCAGGTCGTGCCGCGGGCCGCGCTGGTGCGTGAGGTGCACGGAGGGGCGTGCGGTGCACGGGGATCAGCTCTTCCTGGGCGTGGCCATGGCGTGGTGCGGCGGGGTCACCTGACAGGTGCGGGCCGGTGGGCACGCAGTGCGAGGGTCAGTGTGTGCGGGCCCTGTCCGCCGATGTAGACGCGGTTCCCGGTCGTCGCATCGGTGCCGCCCACCACGGTGTAGTCCTGACCCGGGTCGTACCGCAGTACGTCGCTCCGGTCCGGCCCGGCGAGCGGTTCGCCTGCCTCGACGCCGGCCTCGACCCGGATCTCGTCGTCGCCGACCCGGTAGGTCATCGGTCCGGTCGTCAGGCACCAGCGTCCGTCGCCGATCGGTACGGCGCCCTCCAGCGCGCCGCCCGGCCGGAAGGTCAGTTCGAGCGCCCAGGGCACTCGTGGTCCGCTGATGTCGATCCGCAGGTCGGCACCGTCCTCCCTCAGGTCCACCTCGACGCGGGTCGTGTGCGAGACCTCGTCCCGGGGCCGGTCCGCGAAGGCCATCGCGGCCGAGAAGCGGCCCTCGTCCGCCATCCGGTAGGCGCCGTCGTCCCGTCGCAGCTCCGGCGTGAGCGGCTGGTAGTAGGCGGCTGTGAGGGTTTCGGTGAGCCGGTACCGGCTGTCGGCGAGCTGGTGCGTGTCGGCGGCGCGGAACGGGCCCAGGTCGAAGAACCCCCGCGAGAGACGGACCGCGTCGAGGACGGCGTCGCCGGCGAACAGGCGCAGGAAGGTGGGATTGCAGGCGAGGCCCGAGCGGATGCGCCGGTGCTCGGGCACGTCGGAGCCGCCGTAGACCACCGTGTGCGCGGTGGCCGAGGCGTGTGCGGCGAGGCGCGCGGTGGTGAGGTACCGGTCGCGCGGGAGCGTCTCCGCGGCCGGCGTCGGCAGGACGCGGCACAGGTCCGGGGTGAGGAGGGTCTCGGCGAGCAGGTCGGGGTCGTCGATGCCGCCGGCGGCAGCCAGCCGCGCCGCCCGGCTGAAGTCGCCCCGGCCGGTGCGGACCGCGAGCAGCCGGTAGTGCGGCAGGTAGGGCGCCAGCGGGAACGGCTGGTTCTGGTCCTGCCGTCGCGAGAGGAGCGTCTCCACCGTGCCGTCCGGCCTGATGAGGTCCAGGGTGGTGGCGAGGTTGCGTTCGACGGCGGCCAGCAGGTCGTCGCGGCCGAGGACGCCGGCCAGCAGCAGCAGCGACGGGTTGGACACGTGGGCCGCGTAGTTGGCGCTGCGTTCCGAGTACAGGCCCTCCGCGTCGATGTCGACGCCCTCGGAGAGCCACTCCTCGATGCGGTCGAGGAGCCGGTCGTCGGGGAACGACCGGTGCAGCCGGGCCAGCGCCGCGGACAGCTCCCAGCGGTGGTTCGGGGTGTGCACCCCGCCGGTCAGGAGGCTGCCGGTGGCGGCGCCGGCGATCTCGGCGAGCGTGGCCGTGACCTCGCGCAGTTCCGGTCCCGCGCCGGCGGCCAGGACGTGCGCGTCGCACACGTCGTTGACGGTGAACGCGGAGTCCGGCGGCGACTGCACGTTGTCGCCGCCCGCGAAGAGGCCGGTGCCGGTCTGCACGGCCCGCAGGGCGCGGAGGTGGGTCGTCGCGGCGGCGACGGCCTGCCCGCTGCCGTGCAGGGCGGAGTCCGGGGAGCGGTAGGCCGCGACCAGGGTCTTCACCCGCCGCGCCAGACCACGGTGCGGCACACCGGCGGGTTCCTCGTCGGGGTCGGCCGTGAGCGGGACGGCCAGCCGGTCGGCGGCGCGGGCCACCGACCGGACGAACTCGGGGTCGAGCTGGGTGGGCACGATCAGTCCTTGAGTCCGGCGTTGATGTCGGCGCCCATGACGTAGCGCTGGAAGACCAGGAAGATGGCGATCAGCGGGATCATGGAGATGACCGAGGCGCCCAGCAGTACCGACCAGTTGATGTTCTGCGCGCCGACGATGCTCTGGATGCCGATCTGCACGGTGAACTTGTTGGGGTCGTTCAGCATCAGAAGCGGCCAGATGTAGTCGTTCCACCGCCACTGGAAGGACAGGATGGCGAGGGTCAGCATGATCGGCCGGGAGAGCGGCACCATGATCCGCAGGAAGATCGACAGTTCGCGGGCGCCGTCGATGCGGGCGGCTTCCACGAGTTCGTCGGGGACCGTCAGGAAGAACTGGCGGAACATGAAGCATCCGGTCGCGGTGAGCACGGCCGGGAGGATGATGCCGGCGAACGAGTTGTAGAGGCCGAGGTTGCGGACCACCAGGAACTCCGGGGCGAGCATGACCTCGCCCGGCAGCATCGTGGTGGCCAGGATGCAGAGGAAGAACGCCTTGAGCCATCTGTTGTCGTACTTGGCCAGCGCGTACCCGGTGCAGCAGCTGACACCCACCGTGAGGATCGTCGTGATCACGCACACGATGGCCGTGTTGATGAAGTACTGGGAGAAGTTGGCGCTGTCCCACGCTGCCCTGAATCCCGTCAGGGTGGGGTTGTGCGGGACCAGCGTCAGCGGATAGGAGAACAGGTCGCTGGCCGGCTTGAGGGAGCTGAGGACGAACCACAGCACCGGAAAGCCGTACAGGCACGCCATGATCCACAGCAGTGTCGTCGCGGACACCGCCTGCCGGAGCCCACCGGTGGCCGTCTTGCGGGGCCGCTTCTTGGAGACTCTCCGTCCGGAGCCGACGTCGGCCGGGCGCGGGATGTCTGTGGTTGTCATCGGTTCTCCACCCGCCGGTTCACCATCAGCTGGACGACCGCGACGGCCATCAGGATGAGCATGAGCACGAACGACGCGGCGCTCGCGTAGCCGATCTGGCCCCGTTTGAAGCCGGTCTCGTAGATGTACTGGACGAGCAGGTTGTTCGAGGTGCCGGGTCCGCCGTTGTTGAGGGCGACGAACACCGGGTACTCCTTCATCGAGTTGATCGTGTTGAGCAGGATCACGATGAACGAGGTGGGCGCGATGCTCGGCAGGGTGATGCTGAAGAACTGGCGCCAGGGGCCGGCGCCGTCGAGCGAGGCGGCCTCGTAGTACGACACCGGTACGTTCTTGATCGCCGCGATGAACAGCAGCATCGTGAATCCCGTCCAGGCCCAGGCCGCCGCCATCACCACCACGAGCAACGAGAGGTCCGCGTTCGACTGCCACGGAACGGCGTCTCCGCCGAACTTCTCGATGACGTAGTTGACCAGTCCGAAGTTCTCGCCGAACATCCACCGCCACAGGACACCCACGACGATGGGCGACAGCAGCCACGGGATGAAGAAGATGACGCGGGCGACCGACGAGCCCTTGGCGTGCTTGCTCACCACCAGGTTGGCGGCGAGCAGCGAGACCACGAAGTTCAGCGGGACGAAGAGGACGGTGTACAGCACGGTCCGGGACAGCGCGTCGTAGAACGTGGAGTCCCCGAACAGGTTGTGGTAGTTGTCCAGCCCGACCCACTGGAACACCCCCACGCCCGTGTAGTTCGTGAAGGAGTAGACGAGCCCGATCACCGCCGGCCAGACGAAGAACAGCGCGAAGAGCACGACATTGGCCGCGATCAGGACGAGCGGCGCAAGGGTGTACTTACTGCGTCTCCTGGGCGGACTCGGCGGGCTCACAGACACGTCCGAGGCGCGTTTTGTCATCTTCCTGACTCCGTGCTGGTGGAATGGATTCCTCTGGGCTCACGCCATGAGCCCGGCGTCACATGGGCGCCGGGGCCGGGCGACGGTGTCTCGACTCCGCCGCCCGGGCCCGCGGGCTACGATCAGCCGCCGACCTGCTGGTTGTAGACGGACACGATGTTGTCCAGGGCCTTGCCGGCCGACTGCTGGCCGTTGATCGCCTTGCCGAGCTCCGCCTTGGTCGGGTCGTCGGGGAGGCTCTTGCCCTTCAGCACCCACTTCGTCTGCGCGCTGTTGAAGTAGCCGGAGATCGGGGCGTAGAGCGGGATCTCCTCGTTGTACAGCTTGAACGCCGCCTGTGCCGCCTCGGAGGTGAAGGGATACTTCGGGTTCAGATCGTTCTCGACCGGCAGGAACCCGGAGGCCTCGCACAGCTCGCGGTAGTGGTCCGGCTCGTAGATCCAGGACAGGAACTTCTGCGCGGCGGTGGCGGCGGCACCGTTGTTGTTGAAGCCGACCATCATGCCGCCGCTGTTGACGTCGCTGGCCTGCACCGGCTGGGCGGGCGTCGGGACGCTGGCCCAGTCGAACTTCTTGATGCTGTCGGCGAAGGCGGCGACCTGCCACACGCCGGACCAGTAGGCGACCACGTCACCGCTCTGGAACATGGCGGACGGGTCGGCGCCGCTGGTCCACACCGACTTCGGCATGGTCTTGTTGTCGTTCCACCCGATGAAGGTGTTCACGGCCTTCTTGGTCGCGCTGTCCACCGAGAACTTGCCGGAGGAGTCCGCGTGGACGTACTTCCCGCCCATCTCGTACACCATGGCGCGCAGCCGGGAGGGGGACTGGTCGAAGGTCAGGGAGTACTTGGCGCCGGTCTTCTCGCGGACCTTGTTCGCCGCCTTGATGAAGTCGTCCCAGGTCCAGGTCTTCTGGGGCGAGGTCGGGAAGGAGACGCCGGCCTTCTTGAACAACGACTTGTTGATGAACAGGCCGGACGCGGTGATGTCCGAGGGGATGGACAGCACCTTCCCGGACGAGTCCTTCGCGAGGAAGTTGGCGTTGATGTTGTTGCTCTTCTTGTTGGCGATGGAGCCGAGGTCGAGCAGCTTGTTCGACCAGATCGGGTCCAGTGCCGGCACGGCCGCCACGTCGGGCAGGGAGTTCGCCTGCGCGGCGTTGTGCAGCTTCGTCGAGTAGCCGTCGTAGGGGATGTTGACGAGCTTGACGGAGACGCCGGCCTCCTTCTTGTACTGCGACACCAGCTTCTTCCAGCCCGCGTCCTGCCCCGGAACCGTGGAGATCCAGAACGTCAGCGACTTGGAGGTTCCGCCGGAGTCGGACGACCCGCAGGCGGAGAGCAGAAGGGCACCTGCCGTGGCCACGGCAGCGAGGGGAACCAGGCGGCGTATGCCGCCGCGGCCGAGTCGGCGGGAGCGCCGCACACCCACACTGGTCATGTTCGATCCTTTTTCGTCGTAGGGGACGGAGCACGGCGCCAGCCGAGGCGGCACGGGTGCGTTGTGCAGGAAGTTTCGCTTTCCGGGGGCACGGCCTCGCCCGGCCGCGTCGCCTCTGCGGGTGGGATCCCCGGCCCTCACGGCCGTGGCCTCGCGAACACGCCCTCGCGTGGCTGCCGTACCTCACGTACGGTCGGGACGCTCACCCCAAGCCGGTGTCCCGACCGACTTAGAAAGCGCTTGTCCGGACATTGGCAGACCGAGTCGGAGGCCGTCAATGCTTAGTCCCCGCGGCTTCGGTCACGGTTTGGACTCCCCGGGCGACCGCGAGCCGGGCGGCACCCACCACCGTGCCCAGGTCACCGACCGTGCTGCTGACCACCTCGGTGGGCCAGCTCAGCCGTGACAGTTCGGCCCGCACACCGGGCAGGAGCTGCGGGTCCGCGCCGGTGCTGCCGCCCAGCACGACCAGTCCCGGGTCGAGCACGGCGGTCACGGCGGCGGCGAGGCGGCCCACGTCCACGGCGTGCCGGCCGACGACGGCACGGGCCGCGGCCCGGCCCTCCCCGGCGAGGGCGAAGAGCCGCTCGGCGGTACGGGGGCACGGGCCGTCGGCGTCCTGCCAGGCCTCGGCCGTCCGCCGCAGGAGCGAGCGGGCGCCGATGTAGTCCTCCAGCGCCTCCTGACGCGGTTCGCGGCCGTCGTCCCACGGGTAGGGCAGTCGGGCCAGCTCACCGGCCGCGCCGTTGGCTCCGCGCAGCACCCGGCCGCCGACCACGATGCCCAGGCCGATGCCGACGCCGATCCGCAGGTAGCCGAAGGTGTCACGGCCGCGGGCGGCACCCTCGTGCAGTTCCGCGAGCGCGGCGCAGTTGACGTTGTTCTCGAGGTGGATGGGTACGCCCGGCGGCAGCGCGACGGCCATGGCGTCGAACACGGGGCCCGCCTTGGCGGTCGCCGGACGCATGCCGCTCCCCCGCTCCTGCGGCGCGGTGACATCACCGACGGCGACCACGATGGTGCGCAGCGGGGCGCCCTCGGGCAGCGCGTCGAGGGCCTGGCGCACCACGTCGGCGGCCTCCTCCCGGGAGCCGGTGGCCTGGGCGAGCAGAGTGCCGTCCAGGGCGCAGCCGCGTACCCGCGTGAAGGCGGGGCCGAGGTCCACGGCGAGGACGGCCCCGGCGGCCGGGCCCAGACGGTAGACGGCCGCGGAACGGCCGGTGCCGCTGGAGGAGGTGCCGGAGTGGGCGGCGAGCCGGGCGTTCTCCAGCTCCGCGACGGCGGAGGACACCGTCGGCTTGGACAGACCCGCCAGGGTCGCGAGCTGCGGGCGGGTCGCGGTGCCCGCGTCGGCCAGCACGGCGAACACCGCGCTCGCGCTCTCGGTCAGGCGAGGGGCTCTCGCCACGTCGTGTTCCACAGTTCTCCCACACGGGTCATGGGCCGCGCTCCCGGTGCGATCGTGTTCCGGGATGCGGCGACGGGATGCCCTGGCGTCCGCGGTCCCCACCCCGCCGGGCCCGGTGTGGGGCGCTGCGGGGCTCAGTGCGGGACGCCTCTTGACACGCACTGTACTTCGTTAGTTAACTTCCTAACGAACGTCACGGTACTCGCCTGCCGTGCCCGTCAGAAGCCCGTCCCGGGGCTTCCCTAGTTCAGCAACTCCCTATGTTCCAGGTACGGTTCGCCCGCCGTCGCAGCCATGCGCAACGACGAAAGAGGATCCGTGCCGGACGCTCTTCCCTCCTGCCCTCTCGTGGTCGGTATCGACGTGGGCGGCACCAAGACACACCTCCGCGCCTTCGCGGGGGACGACCTGGTCGCCGACCATGTCCGCCCGAGCAGCGGCTGGCGGCCGCACGACCCCGTGGCCGCGGCCGCCTGGATCGCGGCACTGGTCGCCGGGGCTCTGCCGACGGGCGCGCGCCCGTCCGCCGTCGCCGTGGGCGGCCACGCCTGTGAGACGCCACGGCAGTGCCTGCAGATACGCACCGCGCTCCATCTGCACTTCGACGCGCCCGCGCTCGTCATGGGCGACGCCGAGCTCCTCGTACCCGCCGCCGGCCTCGAGCGGGGTGTCGGCCTGGTCGCCGGCACCGGTTCCGTCGCGGTCGGCCGCCTCGCCGACCACACCTCCGTCCAGGTCGGCGGCTGGGGCGCGGTGCTCGGGGACGAGGGCGGCTCGGCGGGTCTCGTGCGCGAGGCCGTACGGGCCGTCTGGGCGGCCCACGACCGCGGCGAGGCCCCCGACGCGCTCGCCGAGTGCCTGGTCGCCGCGTTCGGTGTCGACGAGGTGCCGGCACTCGGCGCCGCCCTGGAGCGGGCCACCGACGTGTCCGCCGAGTGGGGCCGGCACGCACCCGTGGTCTTCACCGCCGCCGAGGCGGGTTCCTCCCTCGCCCGTACGGTGATCACCGAGGGCGGCCGCTGCCTGGCCGCGCTGGTCCGACGGCTCGCCGACCGCGGTGTCCCGGTCGAGGACGTGGTGGTCGCCGGCAGCACCGTGCTCGCCCAACCCGCCCTGTACGAAGCCTTCGTGACATCCCTGGCCGAGAGTGTGCCCGGGGCCCGTCCGAGGCCCCTGGACGCGGCGCCGGTCGACGGAGCGGTGGCGATGGCCCGTTCACTCGTATGACATGTGGCGGACGCCGGATCCCCCCTGATCCGACACGACTCGCCCGTAGATCTTCGCTCACCGGACTCGGGAAAGCGCGTTCGACGCGTACGTCACGTGCCGCACCATGAGTCACGTTCGATCGCTCCACCTCCTTCCGCGGCCGTACGGCCGAAGAACTCAAGAGAGGCAGACGTATGCCGTCATCAGCCGGGCGCCGCTCCCCCTCGTCGGTCCGTGAACCCGCCGTGAACCGGAGGGGGTTCCTGAAAACCTCCCTGGGTGCCTCGGCCGGTGTGCTGGCCGCGCCCACCCTCGTGACCTGGCTGGCCGCCGCGGACGCGAAGGCCGCGGCCGGCGCCCTCGCGTTCGTGGACGACTACAAGACCAACGTCATGGCGAACCTGACGCCCGAGACCAATGCCGTGGTCCGCGTCCTCGGCGGCATGGCCGACGTGTGGAAGACCGGCGGCGCCTGGAACACCGGCACGCCGCTGATGCCGGAGGTGCTGCGGGCCAACATGCGCTACTGCGCCCGCATCACCTCGGCGCGCACCGAGGCGCAGGCCAAGGAGGCGTTCCTCTACGACCGCCAGCACCAGAGTTACGCGATGATCGCGGGCCTGGGACCGCTGGCCGACCTGTACCGGACGGGCGCCAAGGCGGTCACGTCGATCACCGGCGCGCCCGACGGCACACCGCCCACCAAGATCGACGACGCGGTACCGGCCGGCGCCCCGGCGGGCTCCGCGCTCGGCGCGGGCTCGCACGACTCAGCGCTCGGCAAGGTGGCCGAACTGGTCGACACGGTGCGTGGCCCGTTCGCCTCCGGCAACCCCGGCAAGTACGCCTTCCAGTACCCGCGTCCGTGGCGCATGAACGAGGACAGCGAGGTCGTCGACACCGGCAGGACCGACGCGCTCGGCTACCCCGTCTACGACTCCGAGGTGATCGTGGCACCGCAGCTGCTGCGTCAGCGCAGCACCTCCCCGGTGGACGACGGCGGCTTCCCCAGCGGCCACACCAACGCCTTCCACCTGGCGGCGCTGGCCTACGCGTACGCGGTGCCGGAGCGCTTCCAGGAACTGGTGACGCGCGCCTTGGAGTTGAGCCACACCCGGATCATGTCGGGCATGCACTCGACGGTCGACGTCCTGGGCGGCCGGATCATGGCCACCGCCCTGGCCGCCGCCACCCTGGCCGACCCCGCGAACGCCGACCTCAAGGCCGCGGCACGCGCCCAGGCCCTGGCGTACTTCCAGAAGGAGACCGGCACGACGGCGGACACGCTGTACGCGTACGCCCACTCGGACGGCTCCGACGCGTACGCCGACCGGGAGAACAACGCCCGTGCCGTCACGCCCCGGTTGACGTATGTGCTCACCCGGCGCGGCCACAACAAGCCGCTGACCGTGCCGAAGGGCGCGGAGGTGCTGCTGGAGACGCGACTGCCGTACCTGACCGCGGCCCAGCGGCGTGCGGTGCTGCGCAGTACCGCGCTGCCCTCCGGGTACGTCCTCTTGGACGGCTTCGAGCAGTGGGGCCGGCTGAACCTGTTCGCCGCGGCCGACGGTTACGGCTCCTTCGAGTCCGACGTGAGCGTCACGCTCGACGCGGCGGCCGGCGGCTTCCAGGCCGCGGACAGCTGGCGCAACGACATCGACGGGCCGGGCGGCCTGACCAAGCGCGGCACCGGCACGCTGACCCTGACGGGCCACAACCGGTACACGGGCGGCACCGTGGTGGCGGACGGTGTCCTCGTCGCGGGGTCGGCGCACGCGCTCGGCCACGGCGACGTGCGGGTGCAGGACGGCACTCTCCAGCTCGGCACATCGCTGCAGGTCCACGGCACCTACACCCAGGAGTCCGGCACGCTGGAGGTGACGCTGCGCTCGGGCCAGGAGCCGGTCCTGGAGGTGACGCGGCGGGCAGTGCTGGGCCGGGGCAGCACACTGGTGCTGCGGCTGGACGCCGAGCGGCCGCCGGCCGCGGGCCGTACGGTCCGCGTACTCGGTGCCCCGGTGCTGCGCGGGCAGTTCGACCGCGTCGAGCTGAACTCGGAGCGCCTGCGGGCCGTACCCGTCTACACGGCGGAAGGTCTGTCGGTACGACTCCTGAAGCGGTGACGCCCCGGGTGGCGGGAGCTGGTGCAGAGTAGGCGCATGACACGCCGCTCGATGGCTCCCGCCACCGCCCGCCCGGTGTCGCCGCGGGGCGGATGATGGCGCGCGTGACGCACACGGTCCTGGACCAGAAGACGGCTGTCGGCGCGTCCGGCGAACAGCCTGCGGGGCGGCCCGCCAGGCGGTGGCTGGTGCCGTTCCTGGTGGTGCTGCTGCTGGGCCAGATGGCCGTCGCGATGGTGACGACCGCCGTGCAGCAGACCCCGACCATCGACGAACCGGTGTATGTCGGCACCGCCGCCGAGTACCTGCACGAACACCGCCTGCTCCACAACCCGGAGCATCCGCCGCTCGGCAAGCTGGTCATCGCCGTCGGTGTTGCGATCGCCGACCCGCACGTCGATCCGTCTTTCACCGCCAATCAGGGCCTGCTCGGACAGCGTCTGTTGTACGAGTCCGGGAACGACCCCTGGCGGCTGATGCTGTGGGCCCGCCTCCCGGTCATCGTGCTGGCCCTGCTGTTCGGTCTGGTCGTCCTCGCCTTCGCCCGCGAACTCGCCGGTCCGGTGGCCGGGTTGGTCGCGCTCGCCCTGTACGCCTTCTCCCCCGACGTCGTCGCGCACGGTTCGCTGGCCACCCTGGACGTCCCGGCGGCCGGGTTCCTGCTGACCTCGGTGTGGCTGCTGTGGCGGGCGCGTCGGCGTCCCCTGCTGTTCCTGCCGCTCGCCGGGGTGGCGCTCGGCGCGGCCCTGGCCACGAAGATGAGCACGCTGGCGGCGATTCCGGTGCTGCTGGTCCTGGCCGGGGTGTCGGTCTGGTCCTCTCCGGCGGGCCGGGCCTCGGGCCGTCGCCGGGCGCTGCTGAGGGCGGCCGTGGGCGCCGCCGTGGTGGCGCTGGTCGCGGTCGCCGTGGTCTGGGCGACGTACCTGGCCGTCGATCCCCGGCTGCGCTGGTCGCCCGTCCAGTCCGTGCCCGTGGTGCACGGGAAGCGCGGGCTGCTGGTCGACTTGATGCCGTTCCCGGAGTCGTACCGGGACGGGATGCGCATCCAGTTCGGTCTGGAGAACCACCCGTGGGAGGGCTTCCTCTTCGGCACGGTGTACACCGGGGCCCTCTGGTACTACCTGCCGGCCGCGCTGCTGGTGAAGACCCCGCTCGGCCTGCTGGCCCTGTGGGCCGCCGGTGCCGTCGTGGTGTGCGTGGTGCCCCGGCTGCGGCCCGCGGCGCCGTACCTGCTGGTGCCCTCGGCCGTGCTGCTGGCCACGGCCATGACGGGGGCCCGCGACTTCGGCACCCGTTACGTCGTCTTCCTGCCGATGTTCCTGGCGGTGGCCGCGAGTTGTGTGGTCGCCGTGCGGTGGCGGTGGGCGCCCGCCCTGACGGGGGCGCTGGTGCTGTTCGTCGCGGTGAGCTCACTGCGGACGTACCCCTACTATCTGCCGTACTCCAACGAGGCGTTCGGTGGTCCGGCGAAGACCCGGCTGCGCCTGCACGACTCCAACGTCGACTGGGGTCAGGACCTGGGCCGGCTGGCCGACCGGCTGCGCGAACGGTACCGGGGCGAGCGGATCTGGCTCGTGTACAAGGGCAGTGGTGTGCCGTCGTACTACGGCATCGACGCGGCCGATCCACGACGGGTGCCCGTGCGTACGGTGCGCGGGCTGTTGGTCGTGTCCGACTCCTCGGTCGCCAAGGCGACCGGCAGGCTCGCCGAGTTGATCGACAGCAGTCGCCGGATCGACGAGGTCGGTCACTCGATCACGATCTACCGGCGGTGACGCTTCTAGTGCGTCACATGCTGGAATCCCTCGGCGCTCACGTGGGTCATCACCCTGCTGGCCACGTGGTAGCGGCCGTTGGGCACGGCCTGAGACCTCGTGATGTGCACGGTGAGCGGGCCGGCCCATTCATAGCCCTTCTGCTCGGCGTGCCGCATCAGGGCGTCGGTGAGCTCCTGGCCGACGCTGCTGCCCCGGCGGGTGATCTCGTCGTGCACGCAGTCGGCGAGTTCGACGTCGTAGGCGTTGGGGACCACCACCCGGGACTCGCTGCACACGACCACGTTGTTGTCGCACTCGCGCCGCAACGCGTCGAGGAGTTCGACCGGGTCCTTGTCGACGACCCGTGCCCACAGCGCCTCCCACCTGCTTTCCAGGGCCTGTTCCAGCGCGCTGATCGCGCTCATCGTCTCCTCCTTGGTGTCGCCCGGTGCCGCTCCGTGCTCTCGACCGGTACGACTCTTGATGCCGCCCGGCCCTCCGGGCGGGTTCCCGGCGTGCACGCGTGTATCCGCCCTATTCGTCGCGGCCTGATGACGCCGCACAAGCCCTGGTCACCGCGGTGGGTGGGCTATGTTGAACGTCCGTGGGAGACAAAGGAGGCGCACCGGTGCCATCGCCGCAACAGGCACGCGCACAGTCATCCTCGATCACCTCGGGAAAGACCGCACCGGAGGCGGAGGCCTCCCCGACGTCCCAGCTCAGGACACTCTTCGACCGGCCCCGGCTGTCCCCCGGACAGCGGCGGATCGCCCAGTACCTGATCGAACACATCACCGAGGCGGCGTTCCTGTCGATCACCGATCTCGCGGAGCGCGCCGGCGTCAGCCAGCCCTCGGTGACGCGGTTCGCCGCGGCCGTCGGCTTCAGCGGATACCCCGCGCTGCGGGAGAAACTCCAGGCGATCGCGCTCGGCACCCTCGCCGGCGGGCCCGCGGCGGCCGAGGAGAACGGGAGCAACGAACTCCAGGCGGCCGTGGACGCCGAGATCGAGAACCTGGAGAACCTGCGGCGGGACTTCGTCGATCCCGACCGGGTGATCGGCGTGGGCCGCGAGTTGTCCCGGTCGACCCCGCTGACCGTGCTGGGTACGCGCATCTCGGCGTCCCTGGCGGAGTACTTCGCGTACGCGGCGCGCCGCGTCCATCCCGACGTACGGCTGGTGACGGGGGGTGGCAGCGTCGCCTACGACGCGCTGCTCCAGTCGCGGGAGGCGGGCGGCACCTGGGTGCTGGCGTTCTCCATGCCCCGGCACGCCCAGGAGACCCTGACCGCGGTACGCGTCGCGCGCAGCGCCGGATTGAAGGTCGCGCTGATCACCGACCTGGCTCTCGGGCCGGTGGCCGACGAGGCGGACGCCGTGTTCGCCGTCGGCACGGGCTCCCGTCTGGTCTTCGACTCCTACGCGGCCCCGGGTGTGATGGCCGCCGCGCTGCTCCAGGCGATGACCGACGCCGACCCGGAGCGCACGCAGGCTCGGCTGGAGGAGTACGAGCAGATCTCCGATCAGCACCAGTTCTTCCTGCGGGACTGACCACCACGTCCGGACACCCGCTGATCAGGGCTTCCATACACCCGCTGATCACACTTCCGGACACTCGACAATCAGGGCAGATCGGAACACAGGGGCCCTTCTGTGACATATCACGTATGAATGTTTTCATACGTCTTGCAAAGCAGACGGCATATATAAATACTGCTCACGGATCGTGCCCCAGCCCGCACCGGGACGCGTTCCACACCGACGGACACCCGAAGCCGCCGTCTCCTACCCGCGTCGGCGCCGAGGGTGTCCGGGCCGGGCATCGCCTGCGCGAACGCCCGTTCGCGGCCCCGGCCATCCCCTAGGCCGGGGCCGCCCACCCGTCGGACCACCCGCACGACGCCGCACACCGGAAGCGATGACCATGCCCCTGACCTCCACGCGGACCACCACCCGCATCGGCCCGGACTGGCCGTGCCAGGTCAAGGCCCCCGGCAGTTACGACTGGGAGCGCTCGGCCGCCAAGTGGCTGCGCGAGTTGGTACCGGCTCGCTATGCCAGCTACCCGGCCCTGATCCGGCACCCGGTGCTGCTCGCACGGCACGCGCAGATCCAGGTGCAGCACGAGGTCCGCGTCGCCCGCACCGCCCTGCAGACGGCCCGGGCCGATCTGCCCGCGCTGGGCCTGCCGGAGTCGGTCATCGAGCACACCATCAAGCTGTACGCGGCGGAGGTCCTGCAACTGCAGCACATCGCCCGCAGCGTGCGCGTGGTCGCCCAGGCCCTGGTCGACCACGCGCACGGTCGCTGACGGCCCCGCAACGCCCCGCTCACGCCCGGGGGGCATGACGAACCGGTCAGGTGGCACCCGTGGTGAACATGAGTACCACCGAAGCACGGCGCGGCGAGCCGATCACCACGGTCCTCACCTGGCAGGTGCGCCCGGGCCACGAGCAGGAGTTCGAGGAGTGGACGCACCAGATCGCCGACTGCGCCAGACGGTTCCCGGGCAACGAGGGCGTCTCGTGGCTGCGCCCCGAGGACGGTCACCGCTATCACGCGGTGCTGCGCTGGTCGGATCCGAGTCGGCTCACCGCCTGGCTGGAGTCGGACGAGCGCGGCACCTGGCACGAGCGGATCGAGGGCATCGCCACTGAGATCGGCAGCGAGCGCCAGTCGACGACCGGCATGGAGGCCTGGTTCAGGCTGCCGGGCACGACCGTGCAGGCCCCGCCCCGCTGGAAGATGGTGCTCACCACGTTCCTCGGCGCCTATCCCTTCACGGTGCTGATCCAGTGGCTGGTGACTCCCGTCTCCGCCGGCTGGCCGCTGCCACTGCGCGCCGCCGTGTTCCCGCTGATCCTGCTGCCCGTTCTGACCTACCTGGTGATGCCGCTGCTCAGCCGCCTGCTGCGGCTGTGGCTGTACCCCCCGCCGGACCATTGACGTCGTGGGCAGGCACCCGGACAGGCCGGCGGGCGCCCGGCGGTTACCGGTCTCATCGGTACCTGCGATCTACGGGCACAAGCACGCGATTCAAACGGGCCTGATGTGCCATGCTCGTCATGTGACGAGCGAGTCCGCCGGCCCCGCCGAGCCCGGCACCCTGCCCGAGATGGTTGCGCTGGCCAAGGTTGTTGCCCGGCAGCGGGCCGAGATGGACCGGTTGCGGGACCAGGCAGTCACGTCCGCCGTGCTGGAGCGGGCCACGGGCGCACTGATGGCGCTGAGCAGGTGCACCCCCGACGAGGCCGTCGAGGAGCTGCTGCGGCGGGCCAAGGCCGCCAACCGCACCCTGGCGGAGGAGTGCTGGATCACCCTGGGCGGCCTGGTCCCCCCGTTGCACGGCACCGTGCACGAGCCCCGGTCCCCCCTCGCGGGGTCCGGCGACCCGGTGCACTGGACCGGCGTCCCGACCGCCCGCCACACGACCGGCACCGACGCAGACGCCGACGCCGAGGCCTACGGCCCGAACGATGTCGAGGGCGCTGACGACGACGTCGCCGCCCTGGGCCGCCTCGGTGAGGCCCTGATCCACGTGCGCACCCCGCCGGAACTCGCCCGGTGCCTGCTGGAACACCTCTCGCCGGCCGCCGGAGCCGACGGGATCATGCTCTACCAGCGACTGGCCACCGGGGGCCTCGAACTCATCGGGCACGCCGGCATCGACGACACGCTCGCCGCCCAGTGGTGTCACGTGCCGCCGCTGACCGGGGTGGCCGCGCTGGACGCGCTGCGGGCACGGGAGCCGCAGTGGCTGGAGGACATCGAGGCCGACCGGAAGCGGTACCTGCTCATCGGGGATCCGCCCGAGCGCTGGCGCTCCCGGGCCTGGCTGCCCCTGTCCGCCGAGGAGACGGCCGATGTCTGCATCGGCGTCCTGCGCACCCGCGAGGGCGCCTTCACACCGTCGGTCCGACGCCTGTTGCGGGCGGTGCCGCGGCTGTGCGCCGGACGGCTGCGTACGTTCGGCACCCGGCAGACACCGGCCGCCGACCCGACCGGATCCGCGCAGGCGGTGTTCGGTTCGCTGCCGGGTGTCGCGATCCTGATGACCCCGCTGCGGGCAGGGTCCTTGGAGGTCGAGGACTACCGCATCGACGCGGCGACGGCGGACGCGGTCGACATCGTCGGCCGCGCCGGGGACGAGCTGGTCGGCCGCAGGATCCTGGAGTGCTTCCCGAGCCTGGCGGACGAGGAGTTGTGGCAGGGCTGCCTGCGCGCGCTCACCACCGGGGAGCCGTTCGAAAGCGAACCGTTCGCCCGCCAGGAGATCATGGCCGGGGTCGCGGAACTCTCCCTGTACACGGTGCGGGCGGCCCGGCTGGCCGACGGACTGGTGGTCACCTGGATCCGGCGGGAGTCCTCGGACCGGCAGGAGCAGCGGCTGGCGGACGTGCAGCGGCTGGGCAATCTGGGGTGGGCGAACTGGAACCTGGTCACGGACGAGGGCAACTGGTCGTCCCAGGTCTTCGCGATCTTCGACCGGGCCCCCGATCAGGGGACGATCCCCCTCGCCGAGCTTCCGGCCCACACCCTGCCCCAGGACGCTCCGTCCCTGGCCCGCGCCATCCGGGAACTGGTGCGGACGGGACGGGCCTTCGACGTGCCGTTCCGGATCCGGGCGGACGGCGGGATCCGGCATCTGCGGGTCGTCGCCGAGGCGCTCACCGACCTCGACGGCACGCCCGTCGAGGTGCACGGCTTCGTCCAGGACCTCACCGCGCAACGCAGCGTGGAGCTGGCCCTGGTGGAGAGCGAGCAGCAGAACCTCACCCAGCACGGCGTGCTGCGCGCCGAGCGCACCCTGGCCGCCCGGCTCCAGCACGCGCTGCTGCCGCTGCCCACCAGGCCGGTGCGGCTGGCCGGGCTGCGGGTCGAGGTCGCCTATCTGCCCGCCCAGACGGGGCTGCACGTCGGCGGCGACTGGTTCAGCGCGATCGAACTGCCCGACGGCGACGCGCTGTTCGTGGTCGGCGACGTCGCCGGTCACGGCATCGACGCCGTCGCCACCATGGCCCAGCTCCGCTTCACCGCCAAGGGCATGGTCATCACCGGGTCGTCCCTGACCGGCGCGCTGGCCCGGCTCAACACCCTGCTGCTGCACTCCCGGGACTCCCACGGCGCCGCGACCATGGTCCTGGCCCGCTACAGCCCGGGCAAGCGCCGTCTGGTGTGGGCGCAGGCGGGCCATCCGCCGCCGCTGCTGCTGCGCGACGGGGTCGTGCGCTACCTGGAGCGCCCGCGCGGAATGCTGCTCGGTGCGAGCTCCTCGCCGCTCTACACGGAGTCGGAGTTCCGTCTGGAGCCGGGCGACCGGCTCATCCTGTACACGGACGGTCTGGTGGAACGGCCCGGGGAGAGCATCGACCTCGGCCTTGAGCGGCTCGCGGAGGCTGTCGTCGCCCACCACCCCGACGGGCTGGGCTCCCTGGGACCGCTGCTGGCCGCCCTGCTCCGGGACGACCCGCGGGACGACGTCTGCGTCGTCGACATCCGGGTGCCGACCGAGCCGGAGTGACGGGCGGCACCGCGCCGAGCCCGCCGCGGGTTCACTCGTCGCCACGGTGCCGCCAGTACCAGACCACGCCCACCACCAGGGCCAGCAGGAATACGGCGGGCAGCACCAGGCCCGGGATACGGGAGCCGCTCATCGGCGTGGCCTTCGTTCAGGACGTACGGGACCCCTGAAGGGGTGCGCCCATGGTGGCGTCCGCGGGGTGTTCTCGCCATGACTTTCCCCAGCCCTTGCTTGATGTTCGAGTACCCGGCGGGATCTCAGTCGGCCGGGTGACCGGGCGGGATCCGGTGGGCCTCGTCGAGTCGCAGCAGCGGTCCGTCGTCCGCGTCCTCGCGCGCGCCGGCCGCCACCGGGTCGAGGACGAAACCGACGTGGTCGCCCGCGTCGGCGTGCAGCATGACGCTGCCGACGTACCAGGCCGCGGCGTCCCGCAGCACGATCGCTCCCTGTGGCCCCTCCTGCCAGCGGACGTGCTCGAACTTGTCCGTACGGTCGCCGGTGCGGGAGCCGAACAGCTCGGCCAGGTCCCGTTGTTCGCGGGTGAGCAGATGCACGCCGAGGTGCCGGGCCGAGCGGGCCACCCGGTAGGTGTGATTCATCCTGGACAGCCACACCACGAAGCGCGCCGGGTCGATGGAGCACTGGGAGGAGAAGCCCACCAGGCACCCGGCCCGCTCTCCGTCCGCGGTCGCGGTCACCACGCACATGTCGGGGTTCAGCCGGTCGATGAACGCGTCCGTGCCCGTCATACCGCTCCGCATCCGTTCGTCCTGTCACCCGCGGCCGGTGTCCCGGCCCCAGCCCATCACGGCACGGGTACCCACGCCATCCGGAATGACGTGCCGGGCAGAGCGGTCGTCCTGGCGGCCGCCGTCCCGTCAGCCGCCGTCCCGTCAGCCTCAGGTACGGGACTCCAGGTCGCGGCGGGTGTCGTCGCCGTAGACGCCGGTCTCGTCGCCGCGGATGCCGTACCAGAGCTGGAAGCGGGCCACCGCCTCGGTCAGGGTGGCGTCGTAGCGGCCGCTGGTGGAGCCGCCGGTGTAGACGTCCGGGATGCGCAGCAGGCGCTGCTGGAGGTCGGTGACCTCGGGACCGTCGGCTCCTTCGCGGAGGGTTCCGGCGCCGTCGGGGTCGATCGCGCCGGACGGGGCGCTCGGCGTGGGTGCGGCGGACGGGGGCGCGGCGGACGGGGGCGCGGCGGACGTCGGGGCGGGTGGTGCGGCGGGCGACGCGGCGGACGTGTCGCTGCGGCCGGGCAGCAGGAACGCGCAGCCGAAGCCGACCACCGCGGCGGCCACGACGGCACCGATGACGGCCGTGCGACGCAGATGCCGCGGCCGGTCGCGGCGAGCCTGGCGTGGGGCCGGGCGCCGGACGGGGGCGACGGGCGGGAGTTCCTGTGTCTCCTCCTCGGCGGGCGGCGGCGTCTTGGCCAGGGCGACCGCCTCGTAGGCGCGGTTCCACTCCCGCTCGTCGGCGCCTCGCTGCTCCCGCTCGTGGGCGCCTGGCTGCTCCCGGTCGTAGATGCCGTTCTGCTCCCGGTACTCCCTGATGAGCTCGGCGAGGGCGTCGGTGCGGCGCGGACGCAGCACACGGATCGGTTCCAGGGGCTGCCTGTCCTGAGGCGAGCCCTGGTCGGGCGGTGTCGGCACGCTGCTCTCCTTCCGGCCCCTGCGCAGGGACCTGCGGCATCCCCCGGGGAGGGATACGTCGCGGTGGGGCGAGGAGTTCAGCGTCCGCCACCCCGGGTCGCTACAGAGCACTCAGTTCCCTGAATTCGCAGCACTGAGTGCCATCCGGTCCGACCAGGTGCTACTTTCCGGTCCATGAGCTCCAGCAGCGCGGCGCCCCGCCGCGGCGAGAAGGCGCAGGCGGCGGCCGCGAAGCCGCCGATGCGGGACGCGCTCGTCGCGGCGGCCTTCCGACTGTTCCTGGAGCGGGGGTACGAGCAGACCACCGTCGACGACATCGTGGCGCTCGCCGGGGTCGGCCGCCGGTCGTTCTTCCGCTACTTCCCCTCCAAGGAGGACGTGGTCTTCCCCGACCACGAGCGCTGTCTGGCCGACATGACGGACTTCCTGTCCTCCGGCGACGACACGGAGGAACCCGTGGGGCGGGTCTGCGACGCGGCCCGGCTGGTGCTGCGGATGTACGCCGAGAACCCGACCTTCTCGGTCCAGCGCTACCGCCTCACCAAGAAGGTGCCGGGGCTGCGCGCGTACGAACTGTCCGTGGTGTGGCGCTACGAGCGGGCCCTCGCCGAGTACCTGCGGGCCCGGTTCGCGGGCCGGCCCGACGGAAACCTGCGGGCCGACGTGATCGCCGCCGCCGTCGTCGCGGCCCACAACAACGCGCTGCGGTCCTGGCTGCGTTCGGACGGGCAGGACGACGCGAGCACCACGGTCGACCACGCCCTCGGGTACGTGCGGTCGGCCTTCGGCGCCGCTCCGGAGCGGTTCGTCGCCGAGCGGCCCGAGGACGTGGTGGTCGTCGTCTCCCGGCGCGGGGCTCCGCTGTGGCGGGTGGTCCAGGAGATCGAGACCACGCTGGGGCGCGACTGACCGCTCGCAGGTGCCCGGTCCCAGGGACCGATATCAGTCTTACCCATTTCAGGGGTACGGAGTGCCTTTACGCGTGGCACTCAGTGCCATACGCTGGGCGCGTGCACGGTGGCACGGTGAGCCGGGCATGTGCGTGCCCGGTGATCCGGGCGCGCGGGATTCCGGCCGAGCGCAGGGAGTTGACCAGCGTGTACCACCCTTCAGGAAGCGTTGCTCGTCAGACAGCCGGTTTTGCCGCGGGTCTGCTGGAACCCAGGAGCGACGCCCCGCGGAGCGTCGACAGTGAGGCCATCCTCTTCCAGCGCTGCACCTGGTGTGCCACCGCCATGTACCACCGCCTGCTGTGTCCGGTCTGTCAGGGCAGCGATCTGCGGACGGAGCGCAGCGGCGGCACGGGGACGATCCGGCACGCCACCGTGGTGCACCGCAACACTCCCGCCGCACGCAACGTGTCGCTGATCGAGATGGCGGAGGGCTTCGTCGTGCGCGGCCGGGTCATGGGCCCGCTCATCGGCATCCACAGCGGTGACCGGGTGCGGCTGTCCACGGCCAAGGATCCGGTGCGCGGCGAGCCGGTCTTCCAACTGCTCGACGAGCCCTACCGGGCCTGGATCTGACGAGCCCTTCCTGCTGCCCGGCCTTCCGGGAAACTGCCCGGACTTCCGGGAAACCTCCCTCACGCAGGTCACCCGCAGGCCTCGCCCACGACAAGCCCTACCCCCGCCACACCCCCGGCACCAGGTCACGCACCCGCACCGGCAGCCCCGACTCGAAGCACTGGTTGGCCGCCAGACCGACGGCCAACGCGAGAGCGCCGTCCCGTTCGGTGGCCGTCGGGTGGGTTTCGGCCCCGGTGTCCGCCGGCTGTCCCGAGCCCACCGGCCCGAAGAGGGCGTCCAGCATGCGCGGGTCACCACCCCCGTGGGCCTCGTGCGCGGTGACCAGCGGGACGTCGACCGGTGGCCGCCACAGCGGACGGAGGGTGAGACGGGCCCCGCCCGCGTGTTCGGCGGCAGTGTCGCCGTGCACCGCGCCACTGCCCGAGGTGATCCGGCTGCGGGGCGGCTGCCAGCGGCTCTCCTCCACCTCCAGCTCCAGCCGGCCCGCGCTGCCGTTGAACATCACCCGGTAGCCCTCCCACGGGGAGTAGGCGGTCAGGTGGTACGTCATCGTGGCGCCCCGGGCGTAGCGGACCAGGACGGCCATGTCGTCCTCGATGGTCACGGGGCCGTCGAAGACGTTGCGGTCGCGGACGTACCCGTTGTCGGGTTCGGCGTCCAGGTAGAGGGCGCGCAGGGTGTCGTCGGCGGTGAGGTCCAGCGCGAAGGGGTCGTCGGCGGCCGGCGCGGCGTCATGGGCGCGGTCGTAGTCGCGGCGCAGTCCGTGCCGGGCGCCCGCCTCGGGGCCGTAGAAGCCGAGTCGCCCGTAGCCGAAGACGTCCTGCGGCTCGTCGGCGAGCCACCAGTTGACCAGGTCGAAGTGGTGGCCGGACTTGTGCACCATGAGGCCGCCGCTTCGGTGCTTGTCCCGGTGCCAGCGACGGAAGTAGTCGGCGCCGTGCCGTACGTCGAGCAGCCACTCGAAGTGCACGGACAGGACCTCGCCGATCGCGCCGTCGGCGAGCATCGCGCGGACCTTCTCGTGGACGGGGTTGAAGCGGTAGTTGAAGGCGACGGTCAGGGAGTTCTCGGTGTCCCGGACCGTGTCGAGGATGCGGGCACAGCGGTCCGCGTCGACCGTCATCGGTTTCTCGGTGACCACCCGGCAGCCGGCGTTCAGGGCCGGGACGATGAAGCGGTCGTGCTCGGCGTCGACCGTGGTGACGACGACCTCGTCGATGTCCTCCGCGGCCAGCATGTCACTGAAGCGGTCAGGCTCCCACGTCGTGGCGGCGGGTTCACCGGCCGCGGTCAGCAGGGAATTGTGGAAGGCCATCCGGGTGGGGCTGGGATCGCAGAGGGCGGCGAGGCGGTGGCCGGGGCGTTCGGCCAGGGCCCGGGTGAACAGCTGGGCGCGGTGGCCGGTGCCGACGACGGCGGCGCGGTGACGGGTGGTTCGGCTCATGGAAAGCGCTTCCCCAAGGGTGGGTCCGCCTAGTCCTCGACGCCCACCGTGACTCGATCGCGTCATCGGTCACCTACGAGTTCCGCTCCACAGACAACCCACAGCGAGCCCTGCCCGTCCTCTGTGACGCGAGGCCTCAGTGGCGAACGGGGCGCCTGGGCCCGCGAGTTGCGCCGCGTGAACGGCACGTGGTGAGCGGCCGGCGACTGATGACGCGTCGCTGGTCACGCTCGGTGAGTGACGAGGAGGGGACATTGATCCGTGCCCGGCGAATATGTGTGACCGCCGTGGCGGTACTGGCGGCCCTGGCGGGGGCACCCGGACCGGCCCAGGCTCAACAGCCGCCCGGAGCGGGGCCGTCCAGTGCCGCGACCGCCGACCGCGGGCTTCCGCCGGGTTGGCGGATCAGCGGGGAGGGCAGCGAGCGCGAACTGGTCTGGCGTGCGCCCGATCGCGCGCCCATGGGAGACGCGCGCGTCGAGTTCCACGCCGGTGACCGGCTGCTCGGACTGCCGACCGCGGGGAAGGACGGGCGGACTTTCCGTCTGGACCTCGACGAAGCCCGGACGTCCCACCTGACGGACCTTCACGTCCTGTCCGGGGGACGGCGGTTGGACGCTCCCGCGGACACGACCGGCAAGCTCCGTGAGCGGGACTCCCGGGCCGCCGCGCAGCCGCCCGCCCCGCTTCCGGCGGGCGCCGTCGACCCCGGGAAGCCTGGCTCGTACCGCACGGTCAGCGGGGAGTACAAGCTCGACCCCGTGCGGCTGCCCGGCCTCGCCGTGCCGGTCGAGATGCGCGCCGAGGTGGTCGCCCCCAAAGGGGCCACCGGCAAGCGCCCGCTCGCGCTCTTCCTGCACGGCCGCCACCCCACCTGCTACAAGCCGGGGGGCACCGAGGACGACGTGAACATCGACTGGCCCTGCCCGGCCGGTACGACGGAGATCCCCAGCCACAAGGGCTATCTGCGCGACCAGAAGCTGCTCGCCTCCCAGGGCTATGTCACGGTGTCGATCTCGGCCAACGGCATCAACGGCCAGGACGGGGAGCTCGAGGACGCCGGCGCCCAGGCGCGCTCCTCGCTGGTGCGGCGGCATCTGGGCCGCTGGGCCGACTGGACCGCCCACCCGAACACGGCACCGGCCGTCGTACGCGCCGCGCCCAAGGCCGACCTGTCCCGGGTGCTGCTCGTCGGGCACTCCCGCGGCGGCGAGGGCGTGAACCGGGCCGCCATGGACAGCCTCTACCCGCCGCCCGCCGACCAGGACGGCTACCGCGGCCGGGTGCGCTGGCACATCCGCGGAACCGTGCTCATCGGGCCGACGATCTTCGGCCAGAACCCGGTCGCGGACGTGCCGTCGATGACCATCCTGCCCGGCTGCGACGGAGACGTCTCCGACCTGCAGGGCGAGGTCTACGTGGACGGGACCCGCGGAGTGAGCCGGGGCACGGCCCTGCACAGCGCCGTGTACATGATCGGCGCCAACCACAACTACTTCAACAGCGAGTGGACCCCGGGACAGTCCGTGGCCCCCTCCTGGGACGACTTCTGGGAGGACGAGGAGCAGCCCCGGGACCCGCTGTGCTCGGCGGGAACCCGGACCCGGCTCACCGCCGACCAGCAGCACAAGGCCGGCGCCACCTACATCGCCGCCGCGGCCCGGCTGTTCGTCGCCGGGGACGACGCGGTGCGCCCGCTGCTCGACGGCTCGGGCCGCCGCGCCCCCTCGGCGGACCCCGCCCGCGTCCTGACGCACGCCGTCGGCGCCGGGCGCGGCGCCGGCTTCCTGCCCGACGGACCGGTCACGGTGACCGGCGGCCGGCTCTGCTCGGCGGTGGACCCCGATCCGGCGGTCGCCTGCCTGGGGCCGGAGAGTGCCGCCGTCTCCCCGCACTTCGCGCGATGGGACACGGACCGTGAGACCGCGCGCCGTGCCGTGGCGCTGTCGTGGTCGTCGCCCGGTTCGGTGACGCGGGTGCGTCCCGCCGCGCCGCTGTCCCTCTCCGGCGCCAAGGACCTGGCGCTGCGGGTGATGGTGCCGCCGAACACCACCGGCACACAGCTCGACGTGGCCCTCGCCGACGCCTCCGGCCGACGGGCCACCGTCGGACGGGTGAGGGTCGACGGGCTCCCGGGCAGCGACCGTACGGCGTCCTACTGGGCCCGCGAGGTGCGGGTCCCGCTCACGGCCGCCGCACGGGCGGGGCTCGACCTCAAGCACGTCAAGTCCCTTGAGTTGACGCCGCGTTCAGGGTCAGGGCAGGCCTGGCTGATGGACGCGTGGGGTTGGCGGCCGGGCACGCCCGCGGTCCGGGAGGCCGCGCTGACGCGCGTGGACATCGGCCGCGTCTCGGTGCGGGAGGGCGACTCGGGCGTCCGGACCTACCGCGTTCCGGTGCGGGTGGCCGGACGGGGCGGCGGTCAGGTGCGCGTGTACGTCATCGACCCGGTCACCGACACCGCCGAGGACCGGGTCGTGACCGTGCGGCCCGGCGGCCGGGACATCGACGTACCGGTGCGAGTGGAGGGCAACACCCGCTACTCGTACGACCGGCAGTACGACGTCGCGGTGAAGGCGGTCCGCGACGCGGTCGTCGGCTCACCGCACGGCGGCGTCACCGTGCAGAACGACGACCGGATGCCGACGGTGAGCGCGACGCCGCTCGCGGACCGGGTGACCGAGGGGCAGCCCCTGAGGTGGCGACTGTCCCTGTCCGAGGCCGCGGACGTGGAGATATGGCCCTTCTTCGTGGCGGCCCCGGTCACCGAGGGCTCGGAGCTGTCCACCAAGGACGTCGACCCGCAGTGGCTGACGGACACCTTCGGCATCGACCCGGACCCGGAGCGCCCGCTGTCCCAGGCGGACACCGTGTATCTGCAGGCGCCCGTACCGGTCGGTGAGACCAGCACCGAGGTGACCCTCCCCACCGTGAAGGACACGGTGGCCGAACCGGCCGAGTCCGTGCGCTTCCGGTTCGACGACGAGATGGGACGGCCGCAGGAGGGCGGGCCCGAGCTGACCGGCACGGTGCTGGACGCTCCGTAGTCCGACGAGCGTGTGGGGCGGGCCGCACGGCCCGCCCCACGCGTCACGGCTCCAGGGTCACCCGGATGCCGACCGTCCCGTCCAGACCCCGGCGCAGCTTGCTGCCCAGCAGGCTGAGGCGGCCGAGGATCCCGTACTTGCGGGCGAGGAGCTTGCGGTAGCGGGCGGTGGTCGCCGCGTCGGTGATCTCGGCGGTGGCGGGGAGCTGGTCGCCGGTCGGGTTCCCCCGCACGTCGCAGGGGCCGACCAGAACATCGCCGCGCGCCCGGATCCGCTTCACCTTCCAGGAGTCGGCCACCGTCCACACGCCGAGCGTGTCGCCGTCGCGCACCACCCACACCGGGGTGGCGACCGGGGTGCCGTTCCTCCGGAAGCTGGTGACCAGCAGATACTTGCCCGAGCTCAGGCGTCCGAGCGCCGTATCGTCCATGGCGGCAGTCTAGGTCCTGTCTGCCCCTTCCCGTCTGCCTCGCGGCGACCGCGACGGGGCAGGTCAGGTTCGGCCGAGCGCCGCCGCCATCCGCCGTACCGCCTCCTCGAGGATCTCCGGCGAGGTCGCCAGGTTCAGGCGGACGTGCCCCGCGCCGCCCGTGCCGAAGGGGAGCCCGGAACTGAGGGCCACCCGGCCGCGGCGCAGGAAGGTGTCCGCCGGATCGTCGCCGAGACCGAGCGCACGGCAGTCCAGCCAGGCGAGAAACGTGGCCTCGCCGGGACGGCAGGTGATCTCCGGGAGACGGTCGCCGAGCAGGTCGGCGAGCAGGCGCCGGTTGTCGTCGAGGCCCCCGAGCAGGGCGTCCAGCCAGCGGGTGCCGTCCCGCAGGGCGGCGGTGTGGGCGAGGACACCGACGTGGCTCGGGCCGTGCCCGACCTCTTCGGGCAGCCGCGCGAGGTCGGCGGCGGACCCGGGTCCGGCGACGGCGAGCGCGGCCTTCAGCCCCGCGAGGTTCCACCCCTTGGACGCCGACATCAGTGACAGCCCGTTCTCCCCGCCCGGCACGCTGAGGTACGGCACGAAGCGCACGTCGGCGGCGAGGACCGGCGCGTGGATCTCGTCGGCGACGACCCGTACGCCGTACCGGTCGGCCAGGGCGGCGACGGCGGTGAGTTCGTCGGCGGTGTGCACGGTGCCCGTCGGGTTGTGCGGGCTGCACAGCAGGTAGGCGGCCGGCCGTCCGCCGGTCACCGCCCGCTGGAAGGTCTCCTCCAGGATGTAGAGGTCGATCCGGCCGTCCGGGCCCAGTGGTGCCTCGGCCACCCGCCGGTCCATGTGCTCGACGAACTGGAAGAACGGCGGATACACGGGCGGGTTCACGACCACCTGATCGCCCGGCCCGGTGACCAGCTCGATCATCTCGACGACGCCGAGCATCACGTCGGGGACGATCGCGGTGCGGTCCACCGCGAGCCCGTCCCAGCCCCACCGCCTCTCGGCGAACGCGGCGAGCGCCTCTGCGTAGGCGGTCCCGGCGGGGTAGCCGGTGTCGCCGAGCGCGAGCGCGTCCGTGACCGCGCGGACCACGGGTTCGGCGAGCGGTACGTCCATCTCGGCCACCCACAGGGGCAGCACGTCCTCGGGGTAGGTGCGCCACTTCATGCTGGTACGACGTCGGAGGCGGTCGAGGGTGAGGACGCGCAACGGATTCGGTTCACCGGACGGTTCGTGCGGGATCCTGGTCATGGGCACAAGATAGGGGGCTCGGGCGTGACCTGGAGTGATGAGGACGGGGCACGGAAAGCGACGTCGGTGCCGACGGGCGGGTTCCTGGAGGTCGCCTGCGACGAGTCGGGTTCGGACGGGGAGAACCTCACCGGCGGGAACACCGACGTGTTCGCGCACGCGAGTGTGCGGATGCCCGTGGCGCACGCCGCGGCGGCCGTGCAGGAGATCCGGGACCGGATCCGCTCCCCGGCGGAGGAGTACAAGGCGAACCATCTGCTGCGGGAGAAGCACCGGGCGGTGCTGGAGTGGCTGCTCGCCCCGGACGGCCCGATCCACGGGCGCGCCCATGTGCACCTCACCGAGAAGACGTTCTTCGTCGTGGACCGTGCGGTCGACCTGCTGCTCGGCCCCGGATCGGCGCAGGCCGAGGCCGTCACGCTGTACCGGGCGGGCCGGGGCGCGTTCGACGGCGAGCGGTGGCGGGAGTTCCTGGCGGCGGCCAACCAGCTGCTGCGGGTCAGGAACGACGGGGAGCCGCAGGCGCCCGTGGAGGCCTTCTTCCGTGAGGTCGACGCGTTGCGGGAGGCGCGCGCCGGTACCGGCGTGTCGGACGTCCTCGACCGGCTCGCGTCGGCCCGGCCCCGCGCCGTCGCCTACCGGGCGGGCCTGGGGGACGGCCCCACCCTGGTCCCGGTCCTCAATCCGCTGCTGCCGGCCATCGTCGCCACGGCGGCCCACTGGAGCGCGGGCGGCAGTCCGGTGCGGCTGGTCCACGACCGGCAGAACATGCTGACGCCGGAACGTATCGCCTGGATCGCGACGATGACCCGTCGGGAGGGGGTGGGCCTGGCGGGGCTCCGGCTGGTGGAGGCTCGCCGGGATCCGCGGGTGCAGGTCGCCGATTTCCTCGCCGGCATCGCCCGCAAGATCGCTTCGGACGAGCTGAACGGGCGTGCCGATCCCCCGCTCACCGCCCTGCTGCGGCCCTATGTCGGTGCGACGTCCGTGTGGGGTGACGAGCGCAGCCGGCTGCGTCTGGCCCCGGCCGGCGAGGAGAGATCACCTGTGACGTGAACACCCACGGCTCCGCCCACGTATGGAAGGAGGGTGCGCAACGACGGGAGCGCCCCGCGGTGTTGACGAGTTCAGGGTTCGGGAGCCATGCATGAGGCACGCACGACGAAGGGTCGTCCGGCGAGTGACACGACTGGCGGCCGTCGGCGGACTCCTCCTGGGAGGGACGATGGTCACGCGGGCCATGGCCAGTGAGCCTCCCGCCACCACCGTTCCGCGGACCTTCGCGCAGGAGGCCGGGGACATGACGTCGGGTCTTGTCTCGCGGCTCGGTCCGTCCCGCACGGCGGGAACCTGGATCGGCGCCGACGGCCGGCCGGTGGTCGCGGTCACCGACAAGGACGCGGCGTCCGAGGTGCGGCAGGCGGGCGCCACGCCCAAGATGGTGTCGCACAGCATGAACGAGCTCAAGTCGGCGACCACGACGCTGCGTTCGGCCCCCCGAGTGGCGGGCACGGCGTGGTCGATGGACTACAAGACCAACGAGATCGTGGTACGGGGGGACAGCACGGTCTCGGCCGACGACTGGTCGCGGATGACGCGCATGGCGAGCGGCATCGGCAGCTTCGTGCGCATGGAGCGCACCCAGGGCACCTTCACGCCCCGGGTCAACGGCGCGCAGGCGATCCTGTCGACCGGCGGACGCTGCTCGGCGGGCTTCAACGTGACCAACGGGCAGAGCGACTTCATCCTCACCGCCGGGCACTGCGGTCCCACCGGCTCCATCTGGTTCGAGGACTCCAGGGCCACCGAGCGGGTGGGCAAGACGGTCACGCAGAGCTTCCCGGGCAATGACTTCTCCCTGGTGCAGTACGCCGACGGGAAGGCGGGTGACGGCGCCGCCGTGGTGTCCATCGGGGACGGCAAGGGCGTGCAGATCACGGGCGCCGCCGACGCGGAGGTCGGCCAGCGGGTGTTCCGCAGCGGCAGCACCAGCGGGCTGCGGGACGGTGAGGTGACGGCGCTGAACGCGACGGTGAACTATCCCGAGGGCACCGTCACCGGCCTGATCGAGACGAACGTGTGCGCCGAACCCGGGGACAGCGGCGGCCCGATGTTCGCCGAGGGGATCGCGCTCGGGCTGACCTCGGGCGGCAGCGGCGACTGCACGAGCGGCGGTACGACGTTCTTCGAGCCGGTGACGGAGGCGCTGGCGGATCTCAACGTCAAGTTGCTGGTGGCGAAGCCCGCCGCCGGCTCGGGCGGTCCGGCGCCGACCGCGTCGGGCGCGCGGGGCGCGGCCGGTTCGGCCTCGCCCGGTTCCACGGTGGCGGGGGGCGCGAGCGCCGAGCCGCTGCTGTCCCGGCTGACGGACCCCCGGAACGTGGGGCCGGGGCTGCTGGTCATCGCGGGCAGTCTGGTCGCCCTGGCGGCCACCCGGTACATCCGCTCCGAGCAGGACCGCAAGGCGTACCGGCAGTACTACTCGGCCACATGGAACTGATCTCGGCCGCGGCGGCCCCGGCCTCGTCCGATGGTCAGCAGGACGGTGGCCACGGCGGCTCCGAGCATGGGTGAGGGCCGAGCCGAGAGCGAGGAGGGGGCCCATCCGGTCAGGGGTGCCCCGGGGGCGGGGGCCCCTACCGGGCGACGGCCGTAGGCAGCGGCCTCAGGCGGTGTCAGCGGCAGTGTTCAGGCCGCCTTCACCGACTGGGGGCCGCGGCGGCCCACTCGAGGACGAGGCGCCGGTATTCCTCACGCTGCTCGCCGTTCAGTGTCCCGCCCGACCGGAGCCACAGGGCCCGGATCTCCTCGTTGACCTCGTCAGCCGAACGTTCGGTAGCGGGTTCAACACTGGTGGACATGATGTGAAGCATACGGTTCCGGAGGTGAAGGCGATGTGAGTAATCACGAGCCAATCGGGCATTCCGGACAGTGTCGCTGATCACGTCTCATCTACCGACTCCCGCCCAGGACTTCACGCCGCCACCGAGCCCAGGACCAGCACCTGGATCGCCAACACCGCCGCACCGCGGGCCCAGTCGTGAAAGTCGGACACTTTGGTCTCCAGGTCGAGCGGGGCGGCCAGCGGATGCCGGTGGGCCCGGACCGTGTCCTCCACCACCTTGCCGGCCACGTCCATCAGTCCGACGCCCTCTCCGGCGAGCAGGATCTTCTGCGGCAGGACGAAGTTGGCGATCTGGGCCACCAGGACACCGAGGGCGCGTGCCGCCTCGTCGATGATCCGGGCGGGCATGGCCGCTCCGGCCGCGGCGAGGGCGAGGATCTCCTCGTAGCTGTGGTCGCCGCCAGTGGCGGCCCGTACCTGGTAGCGGATGTTGGGGATGGTGAGCAGGGAGACGGCACTGCCACGTTCGCCCTCCGGCGTGAGCGGGCCGTTGGGATTCACGATCCAGTGCCGGCCGAAGCCGCGGTCCTCCTCGGCGTAGGGCACGCGGGTGCCGTTCAGGACGAGGCCGTAGCCGATGCCGGCGCCGATGGTGAGGACCACGAAGCGGTCGAGGTCGCGGCCCGCACCGAACCAGGTCTCGGCTTCGACGAGGGCTGCGACGTCGTTCTCGACGACCACCGGGAGGCCGGTGCGCTCCTTGACGAGCGCGGCCAGCGGAACCTCGTTCCAGTTCAGGAACGGCGACTCCCCCACCACGGCCCGGCCCTGCACCAGGCCGCCGACGCCGATGCCGATCCCGGCGAGCCGGGGGTGCTCGCGGGCGAGTTCGTCCGTCATCTCGGCGAGCAGATCGACGACGCGGTCCGGGTCGTGGGTGGTGAGCGGGCGGTCATGGCGGGCGACGATGTGGCTCCTGAGGGTGGTGACCACGCCGTAGACCATGTCCTCGGTGATCTTGAAACCGATGAAGGAGCGGGACTCGGCGACGACGTCGAGCGGCTGCGAAGGGCGCCCCTGGCGCGCCTCGGCCGGGGACCCGCCCTCGGGGGCCTCGATCAGGAGGCCCGACTCGATCAGTGGTTTGGTCAGCCGGGTGAGGCTTCCCGGGGAGAGGTCCAGGCGTCGCGCCAGTTCGGTGCGCGACAGCGGGCCGTGGACGAGCACCTCGATCGCCACCGAGCGCTCACCGGCACTCAGCGGTAGCCAGCTGGCGGTACCTGTGGTCATGAAGGTCAGTCTCCCCCCAGGCCCATTTATTTTGCAACGAAAACAACATGGCCAATCCGGGTGGCATCCGATGCGCGGAAAAGATGTTCGCCGCAACCCTTGACGCCTGGATTCTTCCGCCACAAAAGTAAGTGCGCGAGGACGAGCCGCCGTAGACGAGGGAGTCTCCCCGATGACTATCGCCTCCAGCAGCCCTCCGTCGCGTCTGCCCGTGGGCGACGCCGAGGGCGCACGGACCAAGCCGAGGACCGGCCGGGCGAGGGCGGGTGAGACGGGGGGCGACGGACGCCTGGCCGCCGTGTTCATCGCACCCGCGTTCCTGGGTTTCGTGGTCTTCCTGCTCTGGCCGACCCTGCGAGGTATCTATCTCAGCTTCACCCGCTTCAACCTGCTCACGCCGGCGGAGTGGGTGGGCCTCGACAACTACGTGCGGATGGTGCACGACCCGATCTTCTGGAACTCGCTGAAGGTCACCGTCGAGTACGTGGTCATCAACATCGGCATCCAGACGGTCGCGGCGCTCGCCATCGCGGTACTGCTGCAGCGGCTGACCCAGTCGGCCCTGCTGCGGGGCATCGTGCTCACCCCGTACCTGATGTCGAACGTCGTCGCGGGCCTGGTCTGGCTGTGGATCCTCGACACCCAGCTCGGCATCGGCAACGAGATCGTCACGGCCCTCGGATTCGACCGCATCCCCTTCCTGGCCGACGAGACCTGGGCGATCCCCACCATCGCGCTGATCAATGTCTGGCGGCACGTCGGATACACCGCGCTGCTGCTGTTCGCGGGGCTCCAGGCGATACCGAACGACATGTACGAGGCGGCGAGGGTCGACGGCGCGAGCGAGTGGCGGATGTTCTGGCGGATCACCATGCCGCTGCTGAGGCCGGTGCTCGCGGTTGTGCTGATCATGACCGTGATCGGGTCCTTCCAGGTGTTCGACACCGTGGCGGTGACCACCGCGGGCGGTCCCGCGAACGCGACCAACGTGCTCCAGTTCTACATCTACGGATCCGCCTTCGGCCGCTTCCAGTTCGGCTACGCCTCGGCGATGTCCGTCGCCCTGCTGGTCGTACTGAGCGCGATCACCGTCCTGCAGTACCGGCTCACCCGGGCCGGCCAGAGCGACCTCGGCTGACGGAAAGGAGAACCGACATGGCTGCCGTGACCACCACGACGACCGCACCGCCGACCGTACGACCCGCCAGGCGCAGGCTCTCCCTCGGGCGAGCCGCCGCCTGGACCGTGATGGGACTCATCGTCCTCATCACCCTGCTGCCGTTCTACTGGATCCTGCGCACCGCGCTGTCCACCAACGCGGGCCTGAGCTCCGACCCCACCAGCCTCCTCCCCGTCGGCCTCACCGGCAGCGGCTTCGAGCGGGCGCTCGGGCTGCAGTCGGCGAAGGAGGCCATCGCGCAGGGCGGCGCCGGCGGCGGACTCGACTTCTGGCGCTACCTGCTCAACTCGGTGATCGTCTCCACGCTGATCACCGGCTGTCAGATCTTCTTCTCCGCGATGGCCGCGTACGCCTTCGCACGCCTGCGCTGGCGCGGACGGGACAAGGTGTTCAGCCTGTTCCTGGCCGGACTGATGGTGCCGACCATCTTCACCCTGCTGCCGAACTTCGTACTCATCAAGCAGCTGCACCTGGTGGACACCCTGCTCGGCATCGCGCTGCCCAGCCTCTTCATGACCCCGTTCGCGGTGTTCTTCCTGCGGCAGTTCTTCATGAACATCCCCCGCGAGGTCGAGGAGGCCGCACTGCTCGACGGCGCCGGAAAGGTCAAGATCTTCTTCCGGGTGGTCCTGCCGATGGCGTCCACGCCGATCATCACGCTGTCCGTGCTGACGTACATCACCGCCTGGAACGACTACTTCTGGCCGCTGATGGTCTCCTACAGCGACAGTTCGCGCGTACTGACCGTGGCACTGGCGATCTTCCGGGCGCAGACCCCCGCGACCGGCGTCGACTGGTCCGGGCTCACGGCCGCCACGCTCATCGCCGCGCTGCCGATGCTGGTGCTCTTCGCCTGCTTCGCCCGTCGCATCGTCAGCTCCATCGGCTTCACCGGGATCAAGTGAGGGACCTCTGATGCGACTTCGTACGCTGACCGCGCTGACCGGGGCGCTGGCGCTGTCCCTGCTGACCGGCTGCGCGAAGGGCGATGCCACAGGGTCGTCCGCGCACACCGTGACCTACTGGCTGTGGGACGCCAACCAGCTGCCCGCCTACCAGGCCTGCGCGAAGGGGTTCGAGCAGGAGAACCCCGGCCTGAACGTGAAGATCACCCAGCTGGGGTGGAGCGACTACTGGACCAAGCTCACCGCCGGGTTCATCGCCGGCACCCAGCCGGACGTGTTCACCGACCACATCCAGAAGTTCGGCCAGTTCGCCGACCTGAAGGTGCTGGAGCCGCTCGACGACCTGGACGTCAAGGCGTCCGACTACCAGCCGGGGCTCGCCGCCAACTGGGTCGGCCAGGACGGTCACCGCTACGGGGCCCCCAAGGACTGGGACACGGTCTCGCTCTTCTACAACGACAAGATGGCGAAGGACGCCGGTCTCACCGCGGACCAGCTCGACAGTCTCTCGTGGAACCCGAAGGACGGCGGCACCTTCGAGAAGGCCATCGCCCACCTCACCGTCGACCGGAACGGCAAACGGGGCGACGAACCGGGCTTCGACAAGAAGCACGTCAAGGTGTACGGCCTGGGAACCCAGGGCGGCGGCTTCGCCGACGGCCAGACGCAGTGGAGCCCCTTCACCGGCTCCGCCGGGTGGAGCTACACGGACAAGGCACGCTGGGGCACGAAGTACCAGTACGACAGCAAGACCTTCCAGTCCACCATCAAGTGGTACTTCGGCCTGGCCAAGAAGGGCTACATGGCCCCCTTCTCCGACTACAACATCCAGTCCAACCAGGGCAACACGCAGGTCGCCGCGGGCAAGGCCGCCGCGGTCTTCGACGGCGCATGGATGATCTCCACGTACAGCGGCTTCAAGGGCCTGGACATCAAGACCGCCCTCACCCCCGTCGGACCGACCGGCAAACGGGCCACCATGATGAACGGCCTGGCCGACTCCATCACCAAGGGATCCAAGAACAAGGCGGGCGCCCGCAAGTGGGTGGCGTACCTGGCATCCGACAAGTGCCAGACCGTCGTCGGCAAGTACGGAGTCGTCTTCCCCGCCACCCCGGCTGGCACCGACGCCGCCATCGCCGCGTACCGGAAGAAGGGCATCGACGTGTCGGCGTTCACCGGCCCGGTGGCCGACAAGAAGCACGCCCGGACCTTCTCCTACCCGATCACCAACTACGCCGCGGACGTGACCGCGCTGATGCAGCCCGCGATGGAGGACATCTACGGCAACGGCAAGCCGGTGAGCAGCCTCGACCAGACCAACGATCAGATCAACCTGATCCTCGACCAGTGAACCGATCAGTCACACCACCTTTGAAGGGCACGCCACCCATGACGTTCTCCCTCGGCATCGTCGGCGCCGGACAGTTCTCGGGCCAGTTCGCCAAGCTGTTCCTGGCCCACCCCGGCGTCAGCGACGTCTACGTCACCGACCTGCTCCCCGAGCGGGCCGAGCAACTCGCGGCGGCCGAAGGCCTCCGGGGCACCTTCCCGTCATACCAGGCCATGCTGGAGTCGGAGGCCGTCGACGCGGTCGCGATCTTCACCCAGCGCTGGACCCACGGCCCCCTGGTCGTGCAGGGCCTGAACGCCGGCAAGCACGTGTACTCCGCCGTACCGATGGCGATCACCACCGACGAGATCGCGACGATCATCGACACGGTCAAGGCGACCGGGCTGACCTACATGATGGGTGAGACCAGCCAGTACAACCCGGCGACCGTGCACGCCCGCAACCAGATAGCCGAGGGCTCCTTCGGGCGGCTGTTCTACGCCGAGGGCGACTACGTCCACGACATGGACCTGGGGTTCTACGAGGCGTACCAGTACAGCGGCGGCGAGAACTGGAAGGCGACGGCCAGCTACCCCCCGCTGCTGTACCCGACGCACTCGGTGGGCGGGGTGCTGGGCGCCTGGCAGACGCACGCGGTGAGCGTGTCGGCGATCGGGGTGGTGGACGACCGCGGCGACGGGGTGTTCGACAAGGACGTCAGCCAGTTCGGCAACGACTTCTCCAACGCGACCGCGCTGTTCGAGGTGGCCGGCGGCGGGTCGTTCCGTACGAACGAGTTCCGGCGGGTCGGCTACCCCTCGCACATCAGGGAGTCCCGTTTCCGGTTCTTCGGGACGGAGGCAAGCATGGAGCAGCTCGCCACGTTCGCGCTGTGGCAGGACAAGAAGGGGGTCAAGGACATCAGCGAGCTCCTCGAGCCCAAGCCCACCATGTCCCCCGACGACCCGTCGCTGCAGCACATCGCGCCGGAACTGCGGGCCGCCTTCACCTCGGGGTCGGCGCCGGTGCACGACCGGTCACGGCTGCCCCGGGAGTTCGACAACCTGCACAACGGTCACGAGGGCAGCCATCACTTCCTGGTCGACGACTTCGTGACGGCCGTCAACACCCGCTCGCTGCCGTCGGTGAACGCGTGGGTGGCCGCGCGCTACACCCTGCCGGGCATCCTCGCGCACGAGTCGGCCCGGCAGGGCGGGGTCAGGCTGGAGATCCCGGACTTCGGGGACGCGCCCCAGTAGCGGGGCGCCGCCGGGCCGGGTACCCGATCAGGTGCCCGGCTTGCGGCCGTACACGAAGACGTCGTCGCCGTTCTTCAGGAGCGACCAGTACTTCTTGGCGGTGGTCTTGGTCATGTTGACGCAGCCGTGCGAACCCGGCGGGTTCCACATGCTGAGGCCGACCGAGTGGAAGGCCTGACCGCCGTCGAAGAACTGGCTGTAGGGCATCGGCACGTTGTAGATGCTGGAGACGTGGTCGATGTCCCGCCAGTAGATCTTCTTCAGACCGGTGCGGGTCTCGTAGCCGTCGCGGCCGGTGCGCACCGGTACCGGACCGTAGACGAGCGTCTTGCCGTCCTGGATCCAGCTCAGCTGGAGGGTCAGGTTCACGCACGCGATGCGGCCCTTGTTCACCGGGCACTTGCCGTCCTTGTTGGGCTTGTTCCCGACGGCCTTCTGCTTGTTCATCAGGTCCATCACGCCCCAGGTGACGGAGCCCGCGTACCCGGCGTTCGGGGTGATGCCGTGCTTGGTCTGGAAGGCCTGGATGGCCTTGCAGTCGGCGGCGGACTGCTTGCCGTCGACCGGCCGGCCGAGGAACTTCTCCACTTTCTTCTGGTACGGCCCGGCCTGGGTGGTGCAGCTCGCGGCCTGCGCGGGCGCGGTGCCCAGCGCGAGGGTGAGCGGTGCCACCAGTCCGGTGATCCCGAGTACGACGGCACTCCGTCTGCGGATGTCCCCCATGGCCTTCCCCCTTCATACGGTCCCGTTCACACGGTCCTGCCATCTCTGCAAGCTAGACCCTCGCACGGGGGAACCGGTTGTAGGGCCGCTCACACCGCGACGAAACGGTGACATTCGGCACTCCGGGTGACGGCGTCCCGCGCGTGAGGGCCCTCACCGGTAACCGGCCGTGTCCGCGGGCCTGCCCGGGTCCTGCACCTCGACCATGTACCGCCAGGCGTCCGGGCGGCTGCCGTCGAGGTCGGTGAAGCCGTACTCCTGTGCGAGACCGCCGCTGGAGAGGGACGCGCCGTTCCAGCGCGCCACGTCGGGGTCGGCGGCGAGGGCGGCGACCGCGCGGCCCACATAGCGGGGCGTCTCCGAGATGGCGAAGTGGGGGACGCGGTCGAGGGCGTCGCGCCAGTTGTCCTCACGCACCCCGAAGTTCTCGAGCATCATCTCCGAGCGCATCCAGCCCGGGGTCAGCGCCACGGCGGTGGCGCCGAGCGGTCCGAGCTCGTGACCGAGGGCGAAGGCCATCCGCAGCACGGACGTCTTGGCCAGGTCGTAGAAGAAGCTGACGCGGTAGGTGTCGCGGTTGTACTCGGTGGTGCCGTCGGTCATCTCGACCACCAGCCCGCCGGGGCTTCGCAGCAGCAGGGGCAGGGCGTGGTGGCTGGTGATCGCGTGTGTCTCCACCGCGAGCCGCAGGAGCCTCAGGCCGTCGTCGAGGTCGTGCTCCCAGACCGGGGTGTCCCAGGCGAAGAGCGTCTCGCCGCCCCAGATGTCGTTGACCAGGACGTCGAGGCGGCCCTGCTCGTCGGCGACGCGGTCGACCAGGGCGCGGACCTGCGTGGGGTCGAGGTGGTCGGTCGGCACGGCGATGCCGTGGCCGCCCGCCGCGGTGACGAGGTCCGCGGTGTCCTCGACGGTCTCGGGGCGGTCGTACTCGGAGCGACGGGCGCGGGTGGAGCGGCCGGTGACGTAGACGGTCGCGCCGGCCGCCCCCAGCTCCACGGCGATCCCGCGCCCGGCTCCCCTGGTCGCTCCGGCGACCAGAGCGACCTTGTCCCTCAGTGGCTGTGCCAGTGGCTGTGACATGTGCTGCCTCCCAGATGCCCGGTTGTGGTGTCGAGCATCGGGGGTAAGCCGGACATCCTCTGTCGCCATTCGGAGCGAGTCACCCGGCTTTCGGGTCAGGTCACCCGGCCACGCGCGGCTCCGGCCCGTCAGTGGCCACGGGCGATCCACTCGTCGAGGTGGGGAGCCTCCGCGCCGATGGTGGTGGAGTCGCCGTGTCCGGTGAGGACCCGGGTGTCGGGCGGCAGGGCGAGGAGGCGGTCGCGGATCGAGGTGATGATCGTGGGGAAGTGGGAGTAGGAGCGGCCGGTGGCGCCGGGGCCGCCCTGGAACAGGGTGTCACCGGTGAAGACGGTGGCCAGCCGCGGGTCGTACAGGCAGACCGCGCCCGGTGCGTGCCCAGGGGTGTGCAGCACCCGCAGGTCTGCTCCGGCCGCCTCGATGACCTGGCCGTCGGTGAGCCAGGCGTCGGGGTCGCGGTCAGGATGGGTCTGCTTCCACAGCGGCAGGTCGTCGGGGTGCAGCCAGATGGTGGCTCCGGTGCGCTCGGCGAGGGCGGGGGCGGCGTCGATGTGGTCGTTGTGGGCGTGGGTGCACACGATCGCGGTGAGCCGTCGGTCCCCGACCGCCTCGGCGATGGCGTCGGCGTCGTGGGCGGCGTCGATCACGATCGCCTCGTGGTCGTCGCCGACGATCCACACGTTGTTCTCCACCTCCCAGGTACCGCCGTCGAGGGTGAAGTGGCCGGAGGTGACGAGGTGTTCGACGCGGGCGGCCATCACAGCACCACCACCGAACGCAGCACGTCCCCGTCGTGCATCCGCTCGAACGCCTTCTCCACATGGTCGAGCTGGATGGTCTCGGTGACGAACGCGCCGAGGTCCAGGCGGCCCTGCAGATGCAGGTCGATCAGCATCGGGAAGTCACGCGAGGGCAGGCAGTCGCCGTACCAGGACGACTTCAGCGCACCGCCCCGGCCGAACACGTCAAGGAGCGGCAGTTCGAGTTTCATCTCCGGGGTGGGCACGCCGACCAGGACGACGGTGCCGGCCAGGTCGCGGGCGTAGAAGGCCTGCTTGTACGTCTCCGGGCGGCCGACCGCCTCGATCACCACGTCCGCGCCGAAGCCGCCGGTCAGCTCCTGGATCGCCGCCACCGGGTCGGTGTCGCGGGAGTTGACCGTGTGGGTGGCGCCCATCGCGCGGGCGGTCTCCAGCTTGCGGTCGTCGATGTCGACGGCGACGATCCGTGCCGCGCCCGCCAGCCGGGCGCCGGCGATCGCCGCGTCGCCCACTCCGCCACAGCCGATCACCGCGACCGAGTCGCCGCGCCCGACCTGCCCGGTGTTGATCGCGGCACCGATCCCGGCCATCACCCCGCACCCCAGCAGCCCCGCCACCTGCGGCGCCACCGACGGGTCCACCTTGGTGCACTGTCCGGCCGCCACCAGCGTCTTGTCCGCGAACGCGCCGATCCCCAGCGCGGGCGACAGCTCCTGCCCGGTGGCGGCCAGCGTCATCTTCTGCGTGGCGTTGTGGGTGTCGAAGCAGTACCACGGCCGCCCCCGCCTGCAGGCGCGGCACGTGCCGCACACCGCCCGCCAGTTCAGGATCACGAAGTCCCCGGGCGCGACCTCCTCGACCCCCTCCCCCACCGACTCCACCACGCCGGCGGCCTCGTGCCCGAGCAGGAACGGGAAGTCGTCGCTGATGCCGCCCTGCTTGTAGTGCAGGTCCGTGTGGCACACCCCGCAGGCCTGCACCTTCACCACGGCCTCGCCCGGACCCGGATCCGGCACGATGATCGTCTCCACCCGCACCGGCTCGTCCCTGCCCGGTGCGATCACGCCGCGTACTTCCTGCGCCATGTGGTCGGCCCCTTCCTCGGCTCGTGTCCTTCCGTCCTGCGACCCTACGGGTAACTGATCAGTAACGGGCGGGTCCACCTCGCTGGGCGCCGGGGTGCCCGGCGCCGACGTAGCCTGAGCTCTCCGCCCGTCGCAGGCCCGAGGGAGCTCCGTGAGCAACGCAGAGACCGAGACCGGCCCGCCCGCGTGGCGGCTCATCCTCGGATACGTACGGCCGCACCGGTGGGCGCTGCTGGCGGGTGCGGCGCTGTCGCTCGTCACGGGTGGCACCGGGCTGCTGCTGCCCCTGGTGGCACGGGAGTTGATCGACGACCTGTCGCACGACCGGGCCATCACCGGCGCGTTGGTCGTCATGTCGGCGCTGGTGGTGGCCAACGCGGCGCTGGGGGCGATGGGTTCGTACGTGCTGCGGCGCACCGCCGAGTCGGTGGTGCTCGGTGCGCGGCGCGAGCTGTCCTCGTACTTGCTGCGGCTGCGGATCACGGCCGTGGACCGCACCGAGCCGGGTGACCTGATGGCCCGGATCACCGCGGACACCACCCTGCTGCGGGAGGTCACCACCGACTCGCTCGTGGGCCTGGGCACCGGGGGGCTCACGCTGCTGGCGACGGTGGTCATGATGGGGTTGGTGGATCCGGTGCTGCTCGGGGTCACCATGGCGGTGATCCTGGGCGCGGGCACGATCCTCGGCGTGATCGTGCCGCACATCAACCGGGCGAGCCGGCAGGCGCAGGACGCGGTCGGCGTGATGGGGGCCTCGTTGGAACGGATCCTCGGCGCGCTGCGCACGGTGAAGGCGTCCGGTGCCGAGCACCGTGAGGAGCAGACCCTGCACGCGGCAGCCGAGGAGTCGTGGCGGCAGAGCGTGCGGGCCGCCAAGTGGTCGGCCGCGGCCGGCAACACGGCGGGGCTGGCCATGCAGATCGCCTTCATCACGGTCCTCGCGGCCGGCGGGGCACGGGTGGCGACCGGGGCGATCGACGTGGGCACGCTGGTGGCGTTCCTGCTGTTCGTGTTCTACCTGATGTCCCCCATCCAGCAGGTCGTCGGCGCGATCACCCAGTACCAGACGGGTGCCGCGGCACTGGCCCGGATCCAGGAGGCGCTGCGGCTGCCCGCCGAACCGGCCGTGCGTCCCGCGCCGTTGCCCTCGCCGGACGCGCGGCCCGCCGCCGTCGCCTTCACCGACGTCCGCTTCCGGTACGCCGACGACCTGCCGTACGTCCACCACGGGGTGACCTTCGAGGTGCCCGCGCAGGGCATGACGGCGTTCGTCGGCCCGTCCGGTGCGGGCAAGACCACCGTGTTCTCGCTCATCGAACGGTTCTACGACCCCGAGTCCGGCGTGATAACCCTCGACGGCCGCGAACTCGCGGACTGGGAGCTGCCCCGGCTCCGTTCCGCGATCGGCTATGTGGAGCAGGACGCTCCGGTGCTGTCGGGCTCGCTGCGGGACAACCTGCTGCTGGGCAATCCGGAGGCGGACGACGACATGGTCACCCGGGTGGTGAAGACGACCCGGCTGGACGGGCTGGTGAGCAGGCTGCCGGACGGTCTGGACACCCTGGTGGGTCACCGCGGCACCAAGCTGTCGGGCGGTGAGCGCCAGCGGGTCGCCATCGCCCGCGCCCTGCTGCGCCGCCCGCGGCTGCTGCTCCTCGACGAGGCGACCTCGCAGCTGGACGCGGTGAACGAGGCGGCGCTGCGGGACACGGTGGCCGACGTGGCCCGGACCACCACGGTGCTGGTCGTGGCGCACCGGCTGTCCACGGTGACGATGGCGGACCGGATCGTGGTGATGGACGCGGGCCGGGTCCGTGCAGTGGGCACCCACCGTGAACTGGTGGGCGCCGACCCGCTGTACGCGGAGCTTGCGGCGACACAGTTCCTGGCGACCGCGGGCTGACGCCGGTGGCCCGGCCGCTCACTCGCCGGACGCGGCGCGCACAGCGCTTGCCCAGACCGCCGGGGCGGAGGAGTCTCTAAAGAAGGAGGCCCCAGCGGCCCGCTCCTCGTCGGGCCGCGGCCCTCGAAGGAGGTTCATCATGGGCACCGCGACAGGCTCCGGATTCGACACCGAAACGTTGCGCCAGGGCATCGAAGGCCCGAGCGAGCAGACTCTGTTGTCGTTCTACGCCGACGACGCCGAGATTCGAATCGTGGACCGCAACACCCAGCCCAGCCATCCCATGGTCCTGCACGGCCGTGCCGAGATCGCCGACATGCTCCACGAACTCTGCAGCCGCGACATGACACACAAGATGGAAGGGTGCGTGGCAGAGGGTGACCAGGTCGCCTTCAGCGAGTCCTGCGAGTACCCGGACGGCGTGCGCGTCCTCGCCGAGTCGATGCTGCAGCTACGGGACGGGAAGATCGTCAAGCAGACCATGGTCCAGGCCTGGGACGAGTAACCGACGCAGGTCAGGCTGACTGATCACGCGGCGGACGGCTCCCAGCCCGGTGGGCGCAGGATGGCGAGCAGTTGCCGGACCAGTTCCTCGACGACCTCGTCGAGGGTCGCGTCCACCCATCCGGCGGTCCAGTCGTGGAGGAGCCCGTTGACGCTGCCGATGAACGCCGTCGCCGCGAGCCGGTAGTCGCGGGGTGCCGCCTCCCCGCGGGCCACGGCCGCCACGGCCTCGGCGCACACCAGGTCGACCCAGCGGGCACGGCGTGCCAGGCGCTGCTCCTCCAGGCTCGGGGAGACGCCGATGATCTCGACGAAGGTGATACGGATGCGCCGCGGGTCCCCGGTGACGTTCGCGGCGTACGCGCGAAAGATCGCGGCCGCGCGCTCGGGGAGCGGCAGGTTCTCCGCCGCGCTCACGGCGAGCACGACCGCTTCCTCGGCCCAGTCGTTGACCTCCAGGTGGAGGGCGGTCAGGACGTCCTCAAGGGTGCGGAACTCCTCGTAGAACTGGCGGGTGGACAGGCCCGCGGCCTCGCTGAGCGCGGCGACGGTGGTGGCGCGGTAGCCGGGGGTGTCGCCGAAGAGCTGGAGCGCGGCGTCCAGGAAGCGGCGGCGCCGCTCGGCCTGGCGCTCCACTGCCGACTTGCCGCCGTATCGGCCGGTCGGCGCCCTGAGCCTGCCTGCCACCGAGCCTCCTTGTCCCGCCCGGCTCCCGGGCGTTTCGTTCGCCCTCCCATTTTGTCGTGTACGCAGTCTTGTGGAGAAGGGCGCTCCTTCCTTACTTTGCAGTAAGTTGACTCTGAATCCACTCGTGTTCAGATTCGCCATGCCTTTTGGCATGCCCCACTCATGAGCCCTCCTCAGAGGAAAGAGCAGTCATGCCTGCTTTCAGCACCAGGCACCTTTGCTCCGTAGCAGCCGCCCTCGTGCTCACCGTCACCGCCCCGGCCGCCGCCGCCACGGCCGTCCCGGACACCTCGGCCGCCGCCCTGCGCGAGGTGATGTTCGTGGGCAACAACTGGGACGGCACGGCCGATGTCATCAAGTCCAGCGGTGACTTCGCGAAGATCGGCCGGATCAACGTCGTCCCGGACAAGGCGGAGCGGATCGCGGCGATCAACGCCGATCCGATCAAGTGGATCTACTACACGGCCATCCGCAACGGCGTCGGCGAAGGGCACGACCAGTTCGTCGACGACATGTACTCCACGCCGGACGGCAGGTCGATGGTCGTCTCCCGCCCCAGCTTCGCCGATGTCGTCTCCATCGACCTGGCCACCGGGAAGATCAACTGGCGCTTCCCCGTGTCGGGTTACCGCTCCGACCACATGGCCGTCTCCCCCGACGGCACGCGCGTGGCGGTCTCGGCCTCGATCTCGAACACGGTGCACGTACTGGACATCAACACCGGAAAGCAGCTGGGCTCGTTCGGGACGGGCGACAAGCCGCACGAGAACATCTTCACGAAGGACGGCAAGTACATCTGGAACATGGCCATCGGCGACGTCAACACCTCGATGGACGAGCCGTGGCAGGACTGGACGAAGGGCAACCGCAAGATCACGGTCGTCGACGCGACCACCTTCAAGCAGGTGAAGGTGATCGACATGCGCGAGCGGCTCGACGCGATCGGCCTGAAGGACTACTCGGACGCGGTCCGCCCCGCCGTCTTCAGCCCGGACGAGTCGAAGCTCTACTTCCAGGTGTCGTTCTTCAACGGCTTCCTGGAGTACGACGTCGCCTCCGACAAGATCACCCGCGTCAAGACCCTCCCCAAGAACCCCGCGACCAGCACGGACCGCACGACCTGGGTCAACGACTCACGCCACCACGGCCTTTCGATGAGCCCCGACGGCAGCAAGCTGTGCGTGGCGGGCACGATGGACGACTACGCGACCGTCGTGAACCGCTCCACCCTCCAGGAGGGCCCGCTCGTCACCGCCTCCAAGCCCTACTGGGCCACGGTGAGCGGTGACGGCAAGAGCTGCGTCATCTCGGAGAGCGGCGCCGACCAGGTCACGGCGATCGACTTCGCGACAGGCCAGAAGGTCCTGTCCGTCCCGGTCGGCGACCACCCCCAGCGTGTCCGCCTGGCCCATGTCCCGGCGGACTGGACGGGGCCGTCCGCTAGTTGATCTTCGAAGCCGCCCAGGACGACAGCTCCGCCCGCGCCGCGCTCAGCAGGCTCGCGGACGGAGCCGTCGCTCCGTTCGTGACCAGCGCGTAGTGCACGGTGCCCGAGTCGGACGCGGTCAGCAGGAGGCGCCGGGTGGCGCTCCCGCCCGGTTCGCCGGCCACCGCGATCGGCGTCGTCCTCGTGTACGCGGGCGGGCCCGAGACCGTGCCCAGGTCGGAGACCACCGTCGTGGACGCCGTCGGGAACGATGCCGGGAGGTGCAGTTCCGAGGGGGCCGTGGAGCCGTTCGACCGCCAGACGAGCAGGCCGTACTGGCCCGTGCCGACCAGCCGGGAGACGTTCGGCAGGGAACTGGGGACCGGGTTCCAGGTCAGGGTCGTCGAACCGTCCCGGGAGCGGTCCTCGTAGGTGAAGGCCACCGTCCTGCCTGCCGTGGCGCTCGGGTAGAGACGGTCCAGGAGCCGGGCGTCCTGGCGCAGCACGGCCGTGCCTGAGTCGTCGAGTCGTACGGCCGACAGGTCCTCGTCGTTCCAGGCGTCGCCGGAGGTGAGCACCTTGCCGGCGTTGCCGTTCATCAGCTCGTGGTGGCGGCCGTTGTAGATGTCCCACTGCCACTGCGTACCGGAGAGCACCGGGCCGGAGGCCGTCGGGTTCGCCCACCAACTCGCCCCGGACACACGGGAGTCCAGTGCCTGGTACATCGCCTTGAGGACCGTGGGGGCCTTGTCGGAGACGCTGCCCGCCAGGGGGTGACCGAACTCGCTGACGATGCCGGCCGTGCCGGTGGCCGCGGCCCGGTCGCGGACCGTGCCGAAGTCGGTCGCGTACTGACCGTCCTTCGCCTTGCCCGGCATGAAGATCCCTGAGATGGCCTTCTGGTCGTAGAAGTGGGTGTTGAAGACGTAGTCCGGGCCGAGGGTGCCGGCGTCCAGCAGGCCGCCCTCCTGCTTCTGGAAGCTGATGTTGGCGTTCCAGAACATGTTCGGCTCCACGAACGCGGGCTTGTCCTGCCAGCCCGCCGCGTCCATCCGGGCGCGGAACTTCTCGTAGAACGGCCACAGCACGTCGCGTTCCCAGGCGCGGCTGGTCTGGTTCGAGTCGTACACACCCGCGTGCGGCTCGTTGTAGGGGTCGAAGCCGACGACACCCACGAACTCGTCGGCGCTGACGTGCTGTTTGACGTACGCCATCGTCTTCTGGGCGGTGCCGAGGAACGCGTCCTGGAGTCCGTACGCGTTGTGCCAGAAGTCGTACGTCGCCTTCTTCACGGCCTCGTTCTGGGTGATGTTCTGGCCCCAGAGCAGGCAGATCCCGCAGCTCTCGTCCGGGTAGTTCCCGGCGTCCACGGCCCACTGGGGGGCTCCGTCGCCCGTGTACCAGCTGTCCGGATCGAACAGGTGGCGGGAGTAGAGGTCCTGGTGGAAGTCGGGGTAGACGCGGATGCCCGCGTCGAGGAACGCGCGCATCTGTTCGGTGGCGGCCGCCAGGTAGGCGGTGTCGACCTGGCCGCGTACGGGTTCGGCGTACGCCCAGGAGAGCAGGAAGCGGACCGAGTTGCCGCCGCCGAGCGCTCGCAGCGCGGTCGCCGACTTCTTCGCGTCGGCGGTGGAGGCGAAGGGCAGGCCCTTGTTCTCGGCCAGTTTGGTCTCACCGGAGACGTTGTAGCCACGCAGGACGACCTCGCGGCCGAGCCCGTCGGTGAAGCGGCCGTTCTGCGCGGTGACGGGGGTGTCGTCGAACCAGAGGGAGTCGGGGAGGGCTTCGGCGGTGGCGGGTCTGACACCCGCCGCCGTCAGGAATCCGGAGAGGACAACCAGAACAACGAGCAGACGCGCGCGTATATTCGGCATGTCCATTACAGTCCGGCGATTTCATGAAACAGTCAACAGCTTCTGACTGATGAGTAAGTTTCACATTCGTCCACCGCCGCAGGGGGCGGACAGTCATCCGCCGGTCCGGCGTGTCACCCTCAGCAGGTACTCCTTCCTGTTCAGCGGGTTGTGGTCGGTACGCGCCCGGCTCGGCACCGCGCCTCGCGTGACCGGTGCGTAGTGGTCGAAAGAACTCTCCAGTTCGCCCTCGCCCCGGGTGAGACCCGGAAGTCGCTGTTCCAGTTCATGTACCCGGTCCGCCGGAATCGCACCCTCCAGTACGGCGGAGTCGCCATCCGTCCGGGTGGTCCGCGGTACGGCACGCAGGGCGGCCAGCACGGGCAGCAGAGCCCCGACGGTGTCCGCGGGGGCCTCGAGGCGGAAGCGGTGCATCGGCTCGTGGACCGTGGTGCCGGCCCGGCGCAGGGCCTCGGTCAGCACCAGCGGGGTCAGCCCGCGGAAGTCCGCGCCGGTGCTGGACATGCTCTTGTCGAAGCCCTGGTGGGCGTGGCTCTGGCGGGGCGAGTAACCGCAGTCGGTCAGGGTGACCGTGCAGTCGGCGACCTGCCAGCCGTGCAGGCCCTGGCCGAGGGTGTCGCGCACGGTGTCCTCGATGGCCTTGAAGAAGGCGTACGGCATGGAGCCGAGTTCGACCGCCAGCCGGAAGTCCACCCCCGCTCCGGCCGGGGCGGGCTCGACGCGCAGACCGACGGTGGCGAGGAAGGGGTTGTCGTCCTTCCCGTTGAACTCGACGGCCGCGCCCGTACCGGCTGGTTTCTCCACGCACAGGGGTGTGGTCTCCCGGAAGGTGACGTCGAGTCCGAACTCCTCGGCGAGGGTGGCCTGGACGACCTCCTTCTGCACCTCGCCGTAGAGGGACACGGACGTCTCCCGCCGGATCTCGTCGTGCCGCAGGTCGATCAGCGGGTCCTGTTCGGCGAGTCGGGTGAGCGCGAGGTGCAGGGCCCCTCGGTCGGTGCCCGGCCCGGGGACGACGACCGTTTCCAGGGTCGGCGGGGCGAAGAAGTGGCCGTCGGCCCCGCGGGGTTCACCGAGGGCGTCGCCGATCCGGACGTCCGCGAGACCCCACACCTTGGCGATCCGGCCCGCGCGGACCGCGTCCCGGCGGACGTCGGTGCCCTGGTCGAAGACGCTGATCGCGGTGATCCGGCCCTCCTCGCGGGCGTCCGCGTAGGGCACGCGGTCGCGGGCGCGCAGGGTTCCGGAGAACATCCGGGCGTACGCGATCTTCTCCCCCGCCGGGCCCCGCTCGACCTTGAACACCGTGCCGGAGACGGGGCCGTCGGGATCACCGCCGGCGGCGGGCAGCAACTCCCTGATCCCGGTGATCAGTTCGGGCACGCCCGCGCCCGTGACGGCGGAGCCGAAGAACACGGGGTGCACCAGGGCACGCCGGGTCCGGGCGGCGAGGGCCGCGTGGAGCCGCGCGTCGCAGAGCGTCCCCTCGACATAGGCAGCCAGCAGGTCGTCGTCCTGGTCGGTGAGCACATCGAGCGCGGCCGGGCCGAGACCGGGGGCGAAGCGGGCTTCCCGGGTGCCGAGTCCGGTGACCGTTCCCATCGGGACGACGGCCGGGGTGAGCCGTTCGGACACGGCCCGCAGCACGCCCTCGTGGCGGGCGCCCCGTCGGTCGACCTTGTTGACGAAGACCAGGGTGGGAATGCGCAGGCGTCGCAGGGTGCGCATGAGCACCCGGGTCTGCGCCTGGACGCCCTCCACCGCGGAGACGACCAGCACGGCCCCGTCGAGGACCCCGAGCACCCGCTCCACCTCGGCGATGAAGTCCGGGTGGCCCGGGGTGTCGATCAGGTTGACCGTCACGTCGTCGAGCGCGAAGGACACGACGGCGGACTTGATGGTGATCCCGCGCCGGCGCTCCAGCTCGAGGGTGTCGGTCTGCGTGTTTCCGGTGTCGACGCTGCCGATCTCGTCGATCACACCGACCGAGTGCAGCAGGCGCTCGGTCAGGCTGGTCTTACCCGCGTCGACATGGGCGAGGATTCCGAGGTTGAGCATGTGCACGAAGCGTCATGTCCTTTGAAGAGGGGGTCATTCCTTCCGGGGTGGACATGGACGGTGCGCGCATGGGTGCTCCTGGATCGTGCGGTGACAAGGTCATGTGAAGTGCAGCAGGTCCGGAGCCACCGAGGCAACGGAATTACGCCCGGCCAGGCGTCCCCACCTCTCGGCTCCGGCGGGGGCGGCGGCCCGCTAGCGCGGCGGCAGCGGGTGCAGGGTCACGTCCGTGAGCGTGCCGTCCGCCACGGACGCGGTCATGTAGGTGTGGTGGGGCTGACGGCGGCGGTCGGTCGGGGAACCCGGGTTGAGCAGCCGGAGCCCGGTGCGGGCGGTGGTGTCCCAGGGGATGTGACTGTGCCCGAAGACCAGGACGTCCGCGTCCGGGAAGCGGGCGGCGCAGCGTGCCTCACGCCCCTGGGCGGGGCCCGTCTCATGGACGACGGCGAAACGCAGGCCCTCCAGGTCGGCGTGGGCGATCTCGGGCAGCCGGGCGCGGAGCTGCGGACCGTCGTTGTTGCCGTACACGGCGACGAGCCGGCGACTGCGGCTCTCCAGCAGGTCCAGGGTGGCGGTGTCGACCCAGTCCCCGGCGTGGAACACCACGTCGGCACGCGGGAGTTCGGCGAGCAGCGGCGCGGGGAGTTCCTTGGCGCGCTTGGGGAGGTGGGTGTCACTCATCAGCAGCAGACGCACGGGGTCAGCCTAGGGCGTGTTGCGAAAGTCCCGCCTGGCAGGAACCCGGCGGTTCCGCTCTCGTTCGGGTGAGGGAGCGACGGCTCTGATTCCGGACGCACCGGCCGATCCACTGGGCTGACCGGATCACTTGGTTGCGCTGTCGGGGGGGCCGGAGGTGGGCGGCGTGCCCGGTGGCGTTAGCATCTGCCCACGCGTAGCAGCCCAAATCGCCACGCGGCAAGCGACCCAAGGGGGGCCCGGAGGCCGATGCCGGTCAAAGTCAGCGTCATTGTTCCCGTCTACAACCCGGGGATCTACATCGAGGACTGCATCGCCTCACTGCTGAGGCAGTCGCTACCGTCCGACGAGTACGAAATGGTCTTCGTCGACGACGGCTCCACCGACGACACCCCCGCCCGGCTCGACGCGCTCGCCGCCGAGAACCCGCAGGTCAAGGTGATCCACCAGGAGAACTCCGGCTGGTCGGGCAAGCCCCGCAACGTCGGTATCGCCGCCTCCGAGGGCACGTACGTCATGTTCGTCGACAACGACGACTACCTCGGCGACGAGGCCCTGGAGCGGATGTACGACTACGGCGTGGCCAACGGCGCCGACGTCGTCATCGGCAAGATGGCCGGCAAGGGCCGTCCGGTGCCGGTGGAGCTGTTCCGCCGCAACCATCCGCACGCCGGCGTCGAGAACGCCCCGCTGATCGACAGCCTCACCCCGCACAAGATGTTCCGGCGGGCGTTCCTCGACGACATCGGGCTGCGCTTCCCCGAGGGGCGACGGCGGCTGGAGGACCACGTCTTCGTCACCGAGGCGTTCCTGCGCGCGGACAACGTCTCGGTGCTCAGCGACTACGTCTGCTACTACCACGTCAAACGCGACGACGCCTCCAACGCGGGCTTCCAGCGCTTCGACCCGGTCGGCTACTTCAGGAACCTGCGCGAGGCCCTCGACGTCGTCGAGCGCTACACCCAGCCGGGCGCGCTGCGGGACCGGCTCCACCGGCGCTGGCTGCGCAACGAGATGGTCGAGCGGATGCGCGGCCGACGTCTGCTGAACGCACCCGAGGACTACCGCAAGGAGCTCTTCGAGGAGATCCGCGGTGTGGTCGTGGAGCGTTTCGAGCCCGGCGTCGCGGCCGGGCTGCCGCTGACCCAGCGGATCATCGCCGACCTGATCGCCGCCGACCGGTTCGACGACGTCGTGGCGTTCGCCGAGTGGGAGGCCTCGGTCGCCGTGCGCGCCGAGCCGGGGCCCGTCCGGTGGGAGGACGGCTCGCTGAAGATCGACCTGACTGCCGAGTACCGGCTCGGCGGGCAGCCGATGACGTTCCCGGCCACCCGGACCGGCGCCGCGCCCGCCGGTCCGCCGCGGGACGTGACCGAGGCGGTCGCACGGGTGGGTGCCGACACCGTCGAGCAGTTCGGGAAGGCCAAGGCGGACCTGATGGTCCGCGAACGTGCCAGCTCGGCGCAGTACTTCCAGCCGGTCGAGTTCACCCGGGAGATCGTCCCGGTGGAGGACGGCGAGGGGGTCCGGCTGGTGCTGCGGGCCACCGCCACCGTCGATCCCGCCACCGCGGCCGGGGGCATCGCGCCGGGCAACGGCCTGTGGGACGTCCATGTCCGCGTCAAGCTGGGCGGCTGGACCAAGGAGTGCCGGCTCGGCCCCGTGCCCCGCAAGAGCCGGGCGGCCACCTCGGCCGGTGTGGTGGCCGACCGGGTACTGCTGCCGTACTGGACCGACCGGGGCAATCTCGCCCTGGACGTGGACCGCGCGACCAAGCGTCTCGGCCTGTTCGGGCTCGGCGCCGACGACGTCACCGTCACCGGCGACCGGCTGCGCGCGTTCCTGCCGCTGCATGTGCCCGGCGACACCGAGGTGCTGCTCCGGCTCACCCGCCCGACCTCCTCGGACATCCCCGGCACACTGTCCCCGGACGGCTCCCGGGCGCGGCTGGAGGCCGTACTGCCCGCCGGTGACCTCACGGGCGCGGCCCGGCAGGTCATGCTCTGTCCGGCGCCGAAGGCGGACGAGCGGCGCTTCTTCGCGCTGCCGGTCGCGGTGCGCGCCGGGGCGGGCGGAGCGCAGGTGGTACGCCCGTCCGGGCCGAGCGTCGCACGGCGGCTCGCACGGCGGGCGCGGCAGGTCCTTGTCCGGGTCCGTTCCACGGCGGCCCGGGTCAGGACGAAGAGGGCCTGAGCGGCGCGCCTGCCCGGTGGCTCAGCGGCGAGAAGTTCCGCGGGGCCACCGGGGAGGGCCCGCGCCTCGCGCGGGCCGGCCGCTCGCCTTCACTTCACGACAGGGCGCCGCACGCCGAGGCGGAGCGGGTCCGGCCCGCTTCCGCGGTACCGGACCCGCTCCGCCTGAGGTACGAGGGCCTGCGCGGCCCGGGGTTCAGCGGCTGACGGCCAGCTGCTCCAGTGCCTTGCGCAGCGGCTCCCAGCCCCGGGAGCGCCGGATGCCGAGGTTGCGGGCCCGCACCAGCGGACGCCAGAACGGCGCCTGGACCAGCGTCTCGGGGGTCACCGCCTGCACCCGCTCCAGGATCGCCTCGGGCACCTTCTGCGGGTCGGGCACCTCGAACTCGGCGATGATCTCGTCGTACTTCTCGTCCAGCACGGTGTTCTCCGGGTCGGCGCCGAAGACGACGAGCTGACCGGTGGGCTGCGTGTCGACGAGGACGGTGACCAGGTCGGGGCGGTAGCGGTTGAGGATCTCCACGACCTTGTAGACGTCGCCGGTCCAGGCGCCGGTGTGCCGGTCGCGGGCGGCCTCGTCGATGTTGCGCGGCAGCATGTCGTCGAGGACGATCACGCTTCCCCAGTCGGAGTGCTTCTCCACGTTCATGAAGTCGCGCAGCGCGTACTCGAACAGGTGCATGCCGTCGATGAACGACAGGTCGAGGGTGGTGCCCCGCCAGTAACCGATCGGGCTGCGGCCGCGGCGCAGGTTGCGCACCGGGTGCCGGCCGCCCTTGAGGTGCGCGAGGGGGTTCTCGCGGGCGAAGAAGTCGTCGCTGGTGGCCTTCACCAGGTGGACGTCGCAACGGATCTCGCTGACCACCTTGAAGGCGGGGTCGATGGCGATGCTGGGGACGCGGGACAACGTCAGGCTGCGGCCGTCGTTGACGCCGATCTCCAGGTAGTTGCGGTTGGCGCTGACCTTGTGCAGCTCCCGGAGGAACTCATGACGTTTCACGCGTGCGACTCCTTGCGGATCCGGGGTAGGGCTTCGGGCAGGGCGGAACGCCAGTCACGCAGCGGCGGCAGGCCAAGGTGCTGCCAGCGGCCGTGCGCTAGGGCGCTGTAGGCGGGTCGGGGTGCGGGCCGGACGAAGGCCGCGCTGCCGACGGGGCGCACCCGGTCCGGGTCGGCCCCGAGGAGACGGAACACCTCGCGGGCCAGGTCGTACCAGGTGGACTCGCCGGAGTTGGTGGCGTGCAGGATACCGCTCGCGTCCGTGCCGATCCGGGGGCCGAGGTCGGCGACGCGCTCGGCGACGTCCGCGCTCCAGGTCGGCTGCCCGCGCTGGTCGTCGACGACGTCGACGGTGTCACGACGGGCTTCGAGTTCGGTCATCGTACGGACGAAGCTGCGTCCGTGCACGCCGTACAGCCACGCGGTGCGCAGGACGACACTCGCGCCGGGGAGTTCCCGCAGCACGGCGCGTTCCCCGGCGAGCTTGGTGCGACCGTACGCGGTGCGGGGTGCGGGCTCGTGGTCCTCCGGGTAGGGGGTGGTGCGGGCGTCGCCGGAGAAGACGTAGTCGGTGGAGACGTGGACCAGCCGTGCGCCCTGTCCGGCGGCGGCACGGGCCAGCAGGCGCGGGCCGTCGCCGTTGATCGCGAGGGCGCGTTCCTCGTCGGTCTCGGCGTCGTCGACGGCGGTGTAGGCCGCGCAGTTGACCACGATGTCGGGCCGGTGCTCGGCGAGGGCGTCCTCGACGGCGTCGGGCCGGGTGATGTCGAGGGCCGCACGGTCCAGGCCGGTCACCTCTTCGCCGCGGCCGCGGAGTTCCTCGACGACGTCACGGCCGAGCATGCCGCCGGCACCGGTGATCAGCCACCTCATGACAGGCCCTGCGCGCGTCGCTTCAGGGGCTCCCACCAGGCGCGGTTGTCCCGGTACCAGGCGACGGTGTCGGCGAGGCCGGCCGCGAAGTCGTGCCGGGGCCGGTAGCCCAGCTCGTCGCGGATCTTCGTCCAGTCGACGGAGTACCGCAGGTCGTGGCCCTTGCGGTCGGTGACGCGGTCCACCCGGTCCCAGTCCGCGCCGCAGGCTTCGAGAAGCAGGCCGGTCAGCTCCTTGTTGCTGAGCTCGGTGCCGCCGCCGATGTTGTACACCTCGCCCGCGCGGCCCCTGGTGCGGACCAGTTCGACGCCCTGGCAGTGGTCCTCGACGTGCAGCCAGTCGCGGACGTTGAGGCCCTCTCCGTACAGCGGGACGTTCTTCCCGTCGAGGAGGTTGGTGACGAACAGCGGGATGACCTTCTCGGGGAACTGGTGCGGCCCGTAGTTGTTGGAGCACCGGGTGACGCGCACGTCCAGCCCGTGGGTGTGGTGGTAGGCCAGGGCCAGCAGGTCGGAGGAGGCCTTGGAGGCGGAGTACGGGGAGCTGGGCCGCAGGGGGTGCTCCTCGGGCCAGGAGCCCCGCTCGATGGAGCCGTAGACCTCGTCGGTGGAGATGTGCACGAAGGTCCGCACACCCTGACGCAGGGACGCGTCCAGGAGGGTCTGGGTGCCCACCACGTTGGTGAGGACGAAGTCGTCCGCGCCGGTGATCGAGCGGTCCACGTGCGACTCGGCGGCGAAGTGCACGACCTGGTCGGCGTCCGCCGTCAGCTTGTCGACGAGTTCGGCGTCACGGATGTCGCCCTGCACGAACTCCAGCCGGGGATGGTCGAGTTCGAGGTTGTCGAGGGTGCCGGCGTAGGTGAGCTTGTCCAGCACGGTGATGCGGGGGGCGTCGGGTTCGTCGGACGCGAGGAGCGTACGCACGTAGGTGGAGCCGATGAACCCGGCGGCTCCGGTGACGAGAAGGTTCATGAATGGATCTGCACCTTGCTGTGATCTCCGAGGACGAGACGGTGGGCACTGGGCACGCTGGGCGCCGGGGTCACCTCGACATGGCGGCCGATCAGTGAGGCCTCGATCCTGCCCACGCCACGGATCGACGAGTCCCGCAGCACGATCGAGAACTCCAGCTCGCTGTCGGTGATCCGGCAGTTCTCCGCGACGGAGGTGAAGGGGCCGACGTAGGAGTCACTGACCACTGTGCCGGAGCCGATGACGACCGGCCCGACGACACGCGAGTTCGAGACGCGTGCTCCCTCCTCCAGCACCACTCTCCCGATGGTCTCGGAGTGCTCGTCGACCTCGCCGTCGATGCGGCGGTCCAGGGTCTCCAGGACCCGCCGGTTCACCTCCAGCATGTCCGCGACGTTCCCGGTGTCCTTCCAGTAGCCGGTGATGACCGTGGAGCGGACGTCGGAGCGGTTGTCGATGAGGTGCTGGATGGCGTGGGTGATCTCCAACTCGCCCCGCCAGGACGGTTCGATCGCGCGCACCGCCTCATGGATCAGCGGCGTGAACAGGTACACGCCGACCAGGGCGAGGTCGCTGCGGGGGTGCTCGGGTTTCTCCTCCAGGCCGATGACCTGCCCGTCCGGGCCGAGTTCGGCGACGCCGAAGGACCGCGGGTCGGGTACCTGGGTGAGCAGGATCTGGGCGTCGGGCCGGTTGCCGCGGAACTCGTCGACGAGGTCGCTGATGCCGCCGACGATGAAGTTGTCGCCGAGGTACATGACGAAGTCGTCGTCGCCGAGGAAGTCCCGGGCGATCAGCACCGCGTGGGCGAGTCCCAGGGGGCGTTCCTGGGGGATGCAGGTGATCTCCAGACCGAACTTCGAGCCGTCCCCGACGGCCTCCTGGATCTCCGCGGCGGTGTCCCCGACGATCATGCCCACCTCGGTGATCCCGGCCGCCGCGATGGACTCGAGGCCGTAGAAGAGGACGGGCTTGTTCGCCACGGGGACCAGCTGTTTGGCGGAGGTGTGCGTGATCGGTCGCAACCGGGTGCCGGCGCCCCCGGACAGCACGAGTGCCTTCATCTGCTTCACCTTAGTGCGTTGCCTCACGTACGGGGAACGCGCCATGGCGATTGGGCAGCTCGTCGGTTAAGAGGACGACAGGAGGAGCGGGAGGGTTCAGTCCTCGCCCCGGAAAATGTTCCCCTCGGTGCCGGTCTGCGCCGGGCGGGGCGCGTTGTTCTCCTCGACCGCCGGGAGGCAGGTACGCAGAGCACGGACGCCGCGCAGGCGGCGGGCCCTCGACCAGCCCGTCTCGGGCCTGCGGACTACTGGTTGCTCACTTGTCTGCGCGGTCACAGCGCTTCATCTTCCTTCTGTGTGCCGTCCTGCCTCCGGCCCACCGCGGACCGGGGCGGCTTCGTCCTTCGGTGCCGTGCATCCGGGTCCCCGACGACGGCCCGAATAAACCCGCGGCGGTCGAACGTCCGATCGGGTCCGATGTCCCCGATCGGGCGCTCAGGTGGGGGCCCGGGGGGCGGCCGGGCGTCGTCAGCCGGTCAGTGCGATCTCGCTCCACACCTGCTTGCCGCCGCTGACGGGCACGGCACCCCAGGCCGCCGACATGGCCTCGACGAGGAGGATGCCGCGGCCGCCGGTGGCGTCCCAGCTGACACTGGTCGGCTTGACGGGGGTGCGCGGGGAGGAGTCGGCGACGGCGACGCGCAGCAGGTGGTTGACGCGGGTGAGGTCGAGGCGGACCCGGCCGTCGGTGTGCACCAGGGCGTTGGTGACGAGTTCGGAGACGACGAGCAGGACGGTGTCCAGGGCGTCGTCCGGGACGCCCCAGGCCCGCAGGGTGCGGCGGGTGAACCGGCGGGTGTGTCCGACGGCCTGGGGGACGCGCCACACCGTCCAGCTCTCGCGTTGCGGGCGGGAGGCCATGCCGTCGTAGCGGACCAGGAGCAGGGCGACGTCGTCGCTGCGGCGCGCGTTGCCGAGCAGGGCGTCGGCCATGAGTCCGAGGTCGGCGGTGTCCAAGGCGGCCAGATCGCGGGCGAGGCGTTCCATGCCGGCGTCGATGTCGGTCTCCACGGACTCGACCAGGCCGTCCGTGGTCAGCGCGAGGACCGTGCCGGGCTGCAGCCTGAGGGGGCTCATCGGGAAGTCGGCCTCGGTCAGCACGCCGAGCGGCGGTCCGCCCTCCGCTTCGGCGATCTCCGTTGCGCCGTCCGGGTGACGCAGCACCGGTGGCAGGTGACCGGCGCGCACGCACCAGGCGGAGCCCTCCTCCAGGTCGACGTCGACATAGGCGCAGGTGGCGAAGAGGTCGGTCTCCAGGTCGGCGAGGAGCCGGTTGGCGCGCGAGACCACCACGTCGGGCGGGTGGCCCTCGACGGCGTAGGCCCGCAGCGCGGTCCGCATCTGGCCCATGAGGGTCGCGGCGGCCGCGCTGTGGCCCTGGACGTCGCCGATGACGAGGGCGACATGGTTGTCGGGCAGCGGGATGACGTCGTACCAGTCGCCGCCGAGTTCCAGACCGGCCGTGCTCGGCAGATAGCGGGTGACGGCGACCGCGCCGGGCAGCTCGGGCAGCCGGCGGGGCAGCAGCTGGCGCTGGAGCATGCCGACGAGCTCGTGCTCGGCGTCGAAGGCGTGGGCGCGCATCAGGGCCTGCCCGGCGAGACCCGCGGAGGCGGTGAGCAGGGCGCGTTCGTCGGGGCCGAAGTCGTGCGGGGCGTCCCAGCCGATCAGGCAGGCTCCGGCCATGCGGCCCACGGCGGGCAGGGGCAGTACGGCCAGGCCGCCGGGGCCGACGTCGGCGAGGGCGGGCTCCAGGACGGTGCCGGCGGGCCAGATCTGGGCGCGGCCCTCGCGCAGGGCGGCGGCGAGGGTGGGCATCGTGCGCACCGGGGCGTCGGGCCACTCGCTGCGCCACTCCCGACGCCACAGGTCGGGCCAGGCCTCCTGTTCGGGCGGGTCGAGGACGGTGACGACGAGGCGGTCGTTCTCCAGCTCGGCGAGCGCGATCCGGTCGGCCCGCAGCGGGCCCCGCAGCGCGGAGACCACCGCCTGACTGACGTCGCGGACCGTGCCGGCGATGGCGAGGGCCGCGGCCAGGCGCTGCACCCGGGCCACGTCGGTGACGTCGGACCGCAGCTTGGAGGCGTCAGTGACGGTGCCCTCCAGACGTACGGGCCGGCCCTCGCCGCCCGGCACGAGGCGTCCGCGCAGCCGCAGCCACTTGGGCGGGCCGGAGGGCTGCAGCACCCGGAACTCCAGCTCACGGTCGCCGATGGACATGTGGTCGGCCTCGACGACGGACATCAGCGAGGGCAGGTCCTCCGGCACGGTCAGCCGCAGCAGCGTCTCGATCTTGCCGTCGAATTCCTCCGCGCCCTCGGCACCGAAACCGAACAGCTCCAGGACCTCCTCCCCGACCTCCACCCGGCCGCTGTCCATGGCGAGGCTGAAGGCGCCCGAGGCCAGGTCTACGCCCTCGGCGGGCTGGACCAGGGCGGGGTGGGAGACGGCGTCCGCGATCAGTTCGAGGCAGGCTCGCTCGTCGGGTTCGAAGCCGGCCTTCTCCTCGCTCACCGCGAGCAGACAGGCCTCGCCGCCGTCGCCCCGCGCGGGCAGCGCCGCCAGGAAGAACTCCCGCGGCCCGGCCCGCCGGGACTCCGGGCAGTCGGCGAGTTCGTCCGGGCCGAGCCACACCGGCCGCCCGGCGCGCAGGGCCTCGGCCACCGGGGAGCGGCCGGTGCGCGGATAGCTGTCGCGCAGCCCGTACAGCCTCCTCGGCAGGCCCACCGCCTCCACCAGGCGCAGCGGATCGCCGCCCTCTTCCGGGGCGTACACGGCGGCGAAGCTCGCCCCGGCGAAGACGAGCGCCAGTTCGAGTACATGGCGCAGCCGTTCGGGTGAGTCGGGGTCGGCCGTGAGCGTTTTCAGCGCGACTTCGGCATGCGGCGGTCGCCTTCCTCCGTCCGCAGCGCCCTCACTGACCACATTCGCCATTACAGCGCGTATGCGCCACCCGCGCAGCCCCTGTGGGCGGTCCGTGGGGTCCGCGGGGCACCGACGTTCGAAACCGTCCGAACATGACTTGACGCATGCGTTCCGCACGGTGAGCTCGTGACAGCCGTGACTGTCCGTGGCCACCCCCTCACTGGAAGGCTCTTGCCGTCGCCATGGGAGGGGGACGCATGGACAAGCGGTACGAGGTGTACGCGCTCGCCGACAGACACTTCTACGAGACGCCGGACCGGCTGTCCGTGGGAGGGCAGGAGGCGGCGCCCGGGTACGAGACGGCACGGCGTCCGGTGCCCGAGGGGTGGGACGCGGCGCGGATCGGCGACTGGCTCACGCTGACGCCGCTCGACGCGGACGGCTCGCCGGTGTCCGGCCCGGCCCAGGGCTGGAAGATCCACGCCTCGGCCACCCGGGCGAACGCCGAGGAGATCGCCGCGATCGTCTGGGACTACTGCGTGCCCCGGCGCATCCCGTTCAAGTTCGTGCCGGGCCCGCACCTGCTGCACCTGCGCAACACGAAGTACGCGGGCCGCGACACCAGCGGCAAGTTCGTCACCGTGTACCCGGCCGACGAGGAGCAGCTGCACCTCGTCCTGCGTGAGCTGGGCGATCTGCTGAAGGGCTACGAGGGGCCGTACATCCTCACCGATCTGCGCTGGTACGACGGTCCGCTGTACGTCCGTTACGGCGCGTTCGCGCGCACCTTCGTCGTCGACGAGCGCGGTTCGCTGGTACCGGCGGTGCGGGACGGCGAGGGCCGGCTGGTGCCGGACCGGCGGGCGCCGTCGTTCCAGGTGCCGGAATGGGTGACCCTGCCGGCCTTCCTGGAGCCGCATCTGGCGGCCCGCAACACCACGACGGTGGGCGAGCTGCCGTACCGGATCGAGAAGGCGTTGCACTTCTCCAACGGCGGCGGGGTCTACGCGGGCACCGACACCCGGGACGGCAGCAAGGTCGTGCTGAAGGAGGGACGGCCGCACGCGGGGCTGGCCTCCGACGGGGCCGACGCGATCGCCCGCCTGGAGCGGGAGAAGTACGCCCTGGAGCAGGTGTCGGGGACGGGTGTGGTGCCGGAGGTGCGGGACTGGTTCACCCTCGGCGACCACCGCTTCCTGGTCATGGACTTCCTGGAGGGCCGCCCGCTCAACTCGTTCTTCGCCGAGCGGCACCCGCTGCTGACCCCGGATCCCGATCCGGCGGCGCTGGCCTCCTACGCGGCATGGGCGGTGCGGATCCACGGGGCGGTGGAACGGGCGGTGCGGGCGGTGCACGAGCGCGGGATCGTCTTCAACGACCTGCATGTCTTCAACATCATGGTGGCGCCCGACGAGGAGTCGGTGTCGCTGCTCGACTTCGAGGCCGCGGCCCCCGTCTCCGAGCAGGGCCGCCAGGTGGTGGCGCACCCGGGCTTCTTCGCCCCGCCGGACCGCACGGGCGTCGACGTCGACCGTTACGCGCTGGCCTGCCTGCGGCTGGCCCTGTTCATGCCCGTCACCACGCTGTTCGTGGTCGACCGGGGCAAGGCGGCCCACCTGGCAGAAGTGATCATCCGTCAGTTTCCGGACGTCCCGCGGGAGTTCCTCGACGAGGCGGTCGCGGAGATCACCCGGGACGTGGACGCGCGCACGTCGTCACCACGGCCCTCGTCCCCGCGGCCCGCCGCCTCCCCCGTGGAGCGGGTCTCCCCCGTGGACGCCGCCGCGTTCGTGGACCCCGGGGACTGGCCCTACAGCCGTGACTCGATGGTCAAGGCTCTGCTCGCCTCGGCCACCCCGGAACGCGACGACCGCCTCTTCCCCGGTGACATCGTCCAGTTCTCCGACGGCGGTGGCCTCGGCCTCGCCCATGGAGCGGCCGGTGTGCTGTACACGCTGGACGCGGTCGGCGCCGAGCGGTACGAGGAGGGCGAGCGCTGGCTCCTCGCGCGCACCGCGCCGCCGCCCGCGGGCACACCGCTGGGTCTGTACGACGGTCTGGCGGGCGTCGCCCACGTCCTGGACCGGCTCGGCCACCGGCAGCGGGCCCTCGACCTGGTCGACGGGATCCTGAAGGAACGGTGGCAGAACCTCTCCTCCGACCTGCACGGCGGGCTGGCCGGCCTCGGCCTGGTCCTCGGTGAACTGGCCCGCACGACCGGTGAACCGGAGCTGCGGGAGCGTGCCGCGGAGGCCGCCGACATCCTCGTACGACGACTCGCGGAGCCACTGCCGGACAGCCCACGGAAACGGCGGGCGGGGCTGCTGCGGGGTGCGAGCGGGCCCGCGCTGTTCCTGCTGCGGCAGTACGAACTCACCGGCGAGCGACGGTTGTTGACGGCGGCGGGGGTGGCGCTGAGACGGGACCTGGAGTGCTGCGCGACCCGCGAGGGCGGCGCGCTGGAGGTCGACGAGGGCTGGCGGACCCTGCCCTACCTCGGCGACGGCAGCGTGGGCATCGGGATGGTCCTTGACGACTGGCTCGCCCAAGTCACCGACAGCGACGGGGTGTTGGGCGCCCTCGGCGGCAGCGACGGCGGTCCGGCCGACGTCGTCGACGAGTTCGAGCGGGCCCGCGCCGGCGTACTGACGTCCGCCACCTCACGCTTCTACGCACAGCCGGGCCTCTTCCAGGGCCGCGCCGGGATGATCCTGCACCTGGCCCGGACCGGCACACCGGGCGCCGACACCGAACGGCTCGGCGAACAGATCGCCGGGCTCGGCTGGTTCGCGATGTCCTACCAGGGCCAACTCGCCTTTCCCGGGCACCAGATGATGCGGTTGTCGATGGACCTGGGCACCGGAACGGCAGGGTGCCTGCTCGCGCTCGGCGCGGCCCTCGACGCCCGGGAATCCGCTCACCTGCCGTTCCTGCCGCCGCTCGGGCGGCCCCCACAGCACGGTTCCGCAGACCTGTCGGAGTCGTGATTCAACCCCGTCCCCACGGACGACACACAAGGAGAAACGACATGGCACTTCTCGACCTTCAGACGATGGAGTCCGACGAGCACACCGGTGGCGGCGGCAACAGCACGGTGAGCCTGCTGTCCTGCATCAGCGCGGCCAGCGTTCTGCTCTGTCTCTGACGAGCGCCTGAGGGCTCCGGGCGGTCCGCTCCCACGAGGGAGGGACCGCCCGGCGTCCCCTTTTTCCACCTCTGCTCTTTCCGCTCCCCCGCGCACCGCTTTCCGCTCTTCCGCTATCGGATGCGAGGCCAGCAGCCGCATGACGACTCGGAACGCCGACTCCTCGGCGCCTTTCGGAGCGCTCGGCCGGGACGCCGCCCGGCACAGCGGCGGCCGCTGTGTGGTGCTGTGCCTGGTGAGCACGGCCGCGACCGGGGCCGGACTGTTGCTGCCGACCGCCCTGGGCCGGGCCCTGGACCTGCTGCTCGCGCGGGCCCCGGCGAACCGCTGGGTGCTGTACTGCGCCGGGCTCGTCCTGCTGCTCGCCCTTCTCGACGCGTGCCAGACCGTGCTGAGCGGCACCGTGGACGCCCGCACCACCGCCTGGCTGCGGCGCCGGCTCACCGGACACGTGCTGGCCGTCGGCCCACGGGCGGCGGCCCGCTTCGGGTCCGGTGACCTGGTCGCCCGTCTGGTCGGCAACGCCGCACAGGCCGGAACGGCACCGGCCGCGCGCGCCGCACTGCTCGCCGCGCTCGCCGGACCGGTCGGCGCGATGGTGGCGCTGGCCCTGATCGACCCGTGGCTCGCGGCCGTGTTCCTCGCCGGAGCACCGGTGCTCGCCGTGTTGCTGCGCACCCTGGCCCGGGACACCACGGAGTGCGTGACCCGCTACCAGGAAGTGCAGGGGCGCATCGCGTCCGCGCTCGCGGAGGCCCTCGGCGGCCACCGCACGATCCAGGCAGCCGGTACGGCGGACCGGGAGACGGCACGGATCCTGCGGCCACTGCCCGAACTGTCCCGCTCCGGCCACCGTATGTGGCAGGTGCAGGGGCGGGCCGCCGGGCAGGCCGTCGCCGTCGCCCCGCTGCTCCAGCTCGGGATCGTCGCCGTGGCCGGCGTTCTGCTCGCCCGGCATCGGCTGACGGTCGGCGAGGTGCTCGCCGCCTCCCGGTACGCGGTCCTCGCCGCCGGCGTCGGTGTGCTCGTCGGACAGCTCTCCGGCCTGGCCCGGGCCCGTGCGGCGACCGGACGCCTCGGCGAGCTCCTGACCGAAGCCGTGCCCGCCTACGGATCCCGGCGGCTGCCGGCCGGTCCGGGCCGGCTGGAGCTGCGCGGTGTGGTCGCCCGGCGCGGCGGGAGGGCGGTGCTCGACGGCGTCGACCTGCTGGTGCCCGGCGGGACGACCCTCGCGGTGGTCGGCCGGTCGGGCGCGGGGAAGTCGCTGCTCGCCGCGGTCGCCGGGCGGCTCACCGACCCCGACGCCGGGGAGGTGCTGCTGGACGAGGTGCCGCTGCGTGAACTGAGCCACGCCGAGCTGCGGCGCGCGATCAGTCACGCCTTCGAACGCCCCGCGCTGCTCGGCACCACCGTCGAGGACGCGATCGGGCTCGGCCTGGCGTCCCCCTCCCCCACGCGCGTCCGGGACGCGGCCCGTACGGCTCGCGCCGACGACTTCGTCCGCCGTCTGCCCGACGGCTACGCCACCGCAGTCGCCGACGCGCCACGCTCCGGAGGTGAGTCCCAACGCCTGGGCCTGGCAAGGGCGTTCGCCCACGGCGGCCGACTGCTCATCCTCGACGACGCCCTCTCCAGCCTCGACACGGTGACCGAGGCGCACATCACCCGGGCCCTGCTGGGCGACGGCCCGGGCACCACCCGGCTCCTGATCGCCCACCGCGCGGCGACGGCGGCGCGCGCGGACCTGGTGGCCTGGCTGGACGGGGGGCGCGTGCGAGCGGTGGGACCGCACGAGGAGCTGTGGCGGGATGCGGGGTACCGGGCGGTGTTCGGGGAGGGGGACGGGCCCGGGGGATCCAGAAAACCCTCCGAGGCCGACGCGCTCCGGGAACTCGGCACGCCCGAAACACCTGGAGCGCCCGGGAAAGCGGTGTCGTCGTGACCGAGGGGCTGTTTCGGCTCGGGTTCCGCTTCCTGCGGGACAGGCGGCGGGTTCTCGGGCGGCTCGGGGGCTGGTCCGTGCTGGAGACCGGGCAGACCTTCCTCACCGGGTACGCGCCCGCGCGCGCCCTGGACGAGGGATTCCTGGCCGGACGGACGGAGGTCGGGCTCGGCTGGCTCGCGGTGGCCGGGATCGGGGTCGTCGTCGGCGCGTACGGTACCGCCCGGGTGTACGCGGCGGTGGCCGCGCTGGTGGAACCGCTCCGGGACCGGCTCGTCACCCGGGTCGTGGCGCGCGGGGTGCGGGAGGCGGACGGCGGGGCGCTGTCCGGGCTCACCCAGCAGGTGGAGATCGCCCGGGACACCTTCGCCGGGCTGGTGATGGTGTCGCGTTCCTTCCTGTTCACCACGGTCGGCGCGCTCGTCGGCCTGTTCTCGCTCGACCCGCTGCTCCTGCTGGTCGTGGGCCCTCCGCTGCTCGCCGGAACGGCCCTGTTCGCGGCGACGCTCCGCCCGCTGGCCCGCCGCCAGGAGACGTTCCTGGTCGCTGACGAGGCACTGGCCGAGGGTCTCGGAACCGTCTGTCCGGGCCTGCGGGACATCACCGCGACCGGCGCCGAGCAGCAGATCGCGGCCGGGACGGGTGACCGGATCGACGCCGAGCTGCGGGCCGCGCGCTCACTCGCGCGCTGGAGCGTGCTGCGGGTGGCCTCCCTCACGCTCGGCGGCCAGCTGCCGATCCTGCTGCTGCTCGTCACCGCGCCCTGGCTCCTCGCCCACGGTGTCACCACGGGCGCCCTGGTCGGCGCCCTCGCCTACGTCACCCAGTCCCTCCTCCCCGCCCTGCGCGACCTGGTGCACGGCCTGGGCACCAGCGGCTCCCGCCTGGTGGTGGTACTGCGACGACTGGTCCGGGACAGCAGCGCCACACCGGAGGCGAGCGGCCACGGCCGGCCGGCTCCCGACGGGCCCACCGAGCAGCACGGCTCACCTGTTCTCCCGGGACCCTCGGGGCTCTCCGGCCCCCCGACACCGCCGAGCCACCCCGCCCTGTCCCTCACCTCCGTCGCCTTCGCCTACGGCCCGCACAGCGCGCCCGTCGTCGAGGACCTCGACCTCACCCTTCCGTCCGGCGGGCACCTGGCCGTGGTGGGCCCGAGCGGCATCGGGAAGTCCACGCTCACCGCACTGGTCGCCGGACTGCTCACCCCTCGTCGCGGCACGATCCGTATCCACGGGAGGCCGGTCCCAGGACCGGAGGCCGCCGCGCTGCGGGTGCTCGTCCCGCAGGAGGCCTACGTCGTCACCGGCAGCCTCGCCGAGAACCTCGGTCTGTTCCGGCCGGATCCCGTCCCCGAGCGGGAGCTGTGCGCCGCGGCGGAGGCGGTCGGGCTGCTCCCGCTGCTCGAAGCGCTCGGCGGGCCCTCGGCCCCGGTGGATCCGGCGGCGCTGTCCGCGGGCGAGCGGCAACTCGTCGCCCTGACCCGCGCCTATCTGTCGTACGCCCCGCTCACCCTGCTCGACGAGGCCACCTGTCATCTGGACCCGGTGGCGGAGGAACGCGCCGAGCGGGCCTTCGCGGCGCGCCCGGGCGGCACCCTGGTCATCGTCGCCCACCGCATCAGCTCGGCCCGGCGGGCCCAGCGGGTCCTGGTCATGGACGGGCGGCACACGGCGTACGGCACCCATGACGAGCTGGTACGCCGTTCGACGCCGTACCGCGAACTGGTCGGCGGCTGGACGCCCGGGTGTCCGGAGCGGTCACAGCCAGCCCTCTCCCTGCGAGATCCGGATCGCGTCGATGCGGTTGCGGGCCCCGGTCTTGCGCGTGATGGCCGCCATGTAGTTGCGCACGGTCCCGTGGGACAGGTGCAGGTTCCCGGCGATCTCCGCGACGGAGGCTCCCTCCGCCGCGAGGGTTAACACACTGAGCTCTCTTCGGGTCAGCGGCATCTGCGCGGCCTTGAGGAAACCGAAGCCGAGCGAGTCGTCGACGAAACGTTTCCTCTCGGCGACCAGCCGGATTCCACGGACCAGGTTCTCCGGCGAGCCCTCCTTGTCGACGTAGCCGAGTGCCCCCGCCTCGGCAGCCCGCTTCAGCAGTCCGGGCCGGTTCGCGGAGGCCAGCACGAGCAGCCCCGGCGCGAGGGGGTCCGGGCCCCGCACGGACAGGTCGCCGAGCGGCGGGATGCCGTAGGTGTCCGAGCACTCCAGGTCGGCCGCGCAGACGTCCGGGCGGACGGAGCGCACCCGGTCGCGCGCGCCGCGCCACGTGGTGTCGAACACCCGCAACTCCGGGTCCCGGCACAACCATTCCGCCAGTACCGATCGCATCAGACACTCGTCGTGCACCAGAAGCACCCGGATCACTGCCACCCCTTCAGCTCGCCGTACACCCATTCATGGTGGAGAACGCGTGCCCCATTGTTCGCGCCCCTGACACTTCGCGAGGGCGGAGAACCGGCCATCAGGGGGCGCGGGGGCGCATACCCGGCGCCCGCACACCGCCGCGCGCATCGAATGTGGGGGCATGTGCCGGGCGCAACGGGGTAACCACGGCGCTCACCGTGCCCCGGGTACGGGTTGTGCCCTCCCGCGGCCGGTCTCGGACGGCCCGGCGGGCCCTCGCCGTGCACGGCGGGCCGCCAAGGGGGAGATTTGATCCCACAGACCCGTCGCGCGGCCCTGCGAGGAGGTGGTCGGCGTGTCCGAGGGACAGTCGTCCGCCCACACGCCGGTGAGCGCCAGGACCCGGGTCGGCCGACCGCTGCTGTCGCTGGCGCTCACCGCGATGATGGACGAGGTCCACGCGCACTCCGGCGCGGTCTACCTGCTGGCGCCCGACGGCAAGGTGCTGGAGATGGCGGTGATGGCGGGGCTGCCCCGCGCGTTCGCGGCGCCCTGGGAACGGGTCGGGCTGAGCGCGCCGATCCCGGTGGCCGAGGCGGCCCGCGAACGGCGGCTGGTGTGGGTCGGCGGGGAGCAGGAGATGGCGGCCCGCTTTCCGCGGATCGCGGTGGTGCTGCCGTACCCCTTCGCGCTGGCCGCCGTTCCCGTGGCCACCGAGTCGAAGGTGTACGGGTCGGTGTTCGTGACCTGGCCCGGGTCACATCCGCCGGAGCTGTCCGACCGCGAGCGGGACCATCTGACGGCATCCTGCGACCGGCTCGCCGTGCGGCTGGAGCGGGCCGTCGAGGAGAGCGTCCCGCCGCACACCGAACAGGAGCTGCTCGCCGCGCCCGCGCTGGGCGGCGCGGCGGGGACGCTCGGCACCGTGGAGGCGGCGCGGATGGTGGCGCGACTGCCGTACGGGCTGTGCTCGCTGGATCTGGACGGGCGGATCACCTTCGCCAACACGGCCGCGGCCGAGCTGATCGGCGTCCCGGCCCGCGATCTGCTCGGTTCCCAGCTGTGGGCGTCGGTGCCCTGGCTCAACGACCCGGTGTACGAGGACCGTTACCGGGCCGCGCTGATCAGCCAGCACAGCACCTCGTTCGTGGCGCTGCGGCCGCCCGGCGAGTGGCTCTCGTTCCGGATGTATCCGAGCACGAACGGGCTGAGCGTGCGGATCAGCCGGGCACGGGCCGTGGCGGAGATGGAGCGGTCCGGACCGCGGCCCGGCGACGCCTCGCCCCGGCTGGTCACCATCTCCCAGGTGCTGAGCCTGGCCGGCGCGCTCACCGAGGCGGCCGGCGTGCAGGACGTGGTGCAGCTGGTGGCGGACGAGATCGCGCCCGCCGTGGGCAGTCACGCCCTGGTGCTCCTCGGGTCCCGGGCGGGCCGGCTGCATGTGCTGGGGCATCGCGGATACGCGGATCCGCACGTCGTGGAGCGGTTCGACGGGCTGCCGCTGACGGAACGGACCCCCGGTACGCACGTCCTGGCCAACGGGGTGCCCGGCTTCTTCGAGTCCCGGGAGCAGTTGGAGCGCCTGTATCCGGGTCGGCACGAGCCTCCCGACGACTTCGCCGCCTGGGCGTACCTGCCCCTGATCGCCTCCGGCCGCCCGGTGGGCATCTGTGTGCTGGCCTATCCCGAGCCGCACCCCTTCCCGGCGGACGAGCGGGCGGTGCTGAACAGCCTGGGCGGGCTGATCGCCCAGGCGCTGGAGCGGGCGATGCTCTACGACGCCAAGCAGCAACTCGCGCACGGTCTGCAGGAGGCGCTGCTGCCGCACTCGGTGCCGTCGTTGCCGGGCATCGAGGCGGCGGCGCGTTATTTGCCGGCCACGCAGGGCATGGAGATCGGCGGTGACTTCTACGACCTGGTGCCGACGCGGGGGCTCGCGGCTGCCGTGATCGGGGACGTTCAGGGCCACAACGTGACGGCGGCGGGGCTGATGGGGCAGATCCGTACCGCCGTGCGTGCCTACACCGCGGTCGGGCAGCCGCCGGAGGAGGTCATGCGCAGCACCAACCGGCTGCTGATCGACCTCGGCTCCGATCTGTTCGCCAGCTGTCTGTATCTGCGGCTCGACCCGGGGCGGGGGCGGGCCGTGATGGCCCGGGCGGGACATCCGCCGCCGCTGCTGCGCCGGCCGGACGGGCGGGTACGGGTGCTCGACCTGGCGGGCGGTCCGTTGCTGGGCATCGACGGCGCGGCCACCTATCCGACGACGGAGGTGAGCATGGCCCCCGGCTCCGTCCTCGTCCTCTACACCGACGGTCTGATCGAGTCGCCCGGCGTCGACATCGAGGACGCGCTCGCGGATCTCGGGCGCCGACTGGCCGAGGCCGGGGACCGACCGCTGGACGGGCTGGCCGACGATCTCGTGCGGCACAGCACGGCCACCCACGAGCGAGTCGACGACGTGGCCGTGCTGCTGCTCCGGGCCGACCGGGCCGACTGACCCGGACGCACGCGTCCCGCGGGCCGGGCGGCCGCCGCGTCGGTCCTCAGAAGACGGCGCGCATGCCGACGCCCCTCGTCCGGCACCCGAGTGGGTGCCGGACGAGGGGCGTCGGGAAACGGACCGGTCCGGCCCTTCCGCCGAAGGGCCGGACCGGTCCCCACCGGCCGGAACCCGCGGTTGGGGCCGGGGTGGGTTCGCACGGTCGAGAGCGGCTCAGTGGGGGCGAACCGCTGTCGACTCGGCCGGCGGGGCCGAGGCGGCCGGACTGGGGGGCCGGACCGCCGTCGGCTGCGGGATCAGCGGGACTCGGTCAGACCCGAGCCGCCCTCGACACCGTTGTTCTGGCCCGTTCCGCTCTGGTCACCGGCTCCGGCCTCCTGGCCGGCACCGGCTCCCTCGCCGCCTGCTTCCTGACCGGCTCCGGCCTCCTGGCCAGCTCCGGCCTCCTGACCGGCACCGGCCTCCTGACCGGCACCGGCCTCCTGACCGGCACCGGCCTCCTGACCGGCTCCGGCTTCCTCGCCGCCGGCCTGGTCACCGGCACCGGCCTCGCCACCGCCGGCCGCGTCACCGGCACCGCCGGCCTGGTCACCCGCGCCACCGGCCTGGTCGCCGGCGCCGCCTGCCGCGCCGCCCGCGCCGAGCGTCGCGCCGACCGCCTGCAGCGCGGTGGTGACCGGCTGGAAGAAGGTCTCGCCGCCGGCCGTGCAGTCGCCGCTGCCGCCGGACGTCAGGCCGATGGCCTGGCCCTCCTGGGTGAACAGCGAGCCGCCGCTGTCGCCGGGCTCGGCGCAGACGTCGGTCTGGATGAGCCCGGTGACGGTGCCCTCCGGGTAGTTCACGGTGGCGTCGAGTCCGAGGACCTGGCCGTCGTTGAGCCCGGTGGTGCTGCCCATCCGGGACACCGCCTGGCCGACCGCGGCCTCCGCGGCCTCCGAGATCTGGACGGTCTGTCCGCCACCGACGTTGACCTCGCTGGCGGCCTGGGTCGCCGGGTCGTCGTACTTCACGAGCGCGAAGTCACCGTCGCCGGGGAAGGTCGCCTGGTCGACGGTGGCGATCGGCTGGCCGGTCTCGGAGTCCGACCACTGCTCGGCAGCGACCCCGCAGTGACCGGCCGTCAGGAACGCGGGGCTGCCGTCGCCCGCGGTGACGTTGAAGCCGAGGGAGCAGCGCGCGCCGCCTCCGAAGATGGCGTCACCGCCGGAGACGAACGTCTTGAGGGTGCCGGCCGACTTCTTGATGGTGGCCATGTTGGTACCGAGACCGTCAACGGTCGATTCCAGTCTGTCCCACTTGGCACCGGTCACGGTGCTGTCGGCGGTCACCAGAAGCTTGTTCGTCTTCGGGTCGACGGCCCAGGAGGTGCCCGGGATGGTCGCCTTGGCCTTCAGGGTCTGCGCGCCGGACTCGAGTTCGGTGAGGCTGTTCTCGACCTCACGGACCTTGGCGCCGGCCTTCTTCGCCTGGACGATCACGTTGTTGTCGCCCGATACGACGTTGACGACGAGCTGCTTGCTGTCGGATTCGTAGTAGGAACCGGCGAAGGCGTCACCGAGCAGACCTGCGAGCTGTGAGGCGAGGTCCGAGGCATCCGCCGCCTTCAGAGTCTTCGGCGCGGCGGCGGCGTCGTTCGAAGCACCGTCCTGGGACGCGTTGGCGTTGGGGAGCAGAATCGCGGCTGCTCCGAGCGCCACTATGCCGCCCGCCGCGATAGCGGCCTTGCGCTTCGGAATTCGCTTGTGACTCAAACTTCTCGACCTCCTGAGGGACCGGAGTCCGGTGCCTGGTGCGGCAGTTGATGGGGCGCCTGGATGGCTGGAGGTACGCATGGGGTGCGCGGGGCGTTCAATTCCGTTTTCAATCTCCTGGCGCACGACATCGAATCGGCCATGGCCGACCACCACCGGTCAGGCACGGGAGACAGCCGCCCATATCCCGATGACAACGGCCGAGACCGACAAGATCCTCGGCGTCGACTTCGCCCTTTGCGTTCCCGAATCGAGCACACACATCGAGGAGTTCGCCGATGACCGCGCGGCGGCGCGTCCTCCCAGGTCGGACCGGATGCCCCGGGAGGTCTGCGCGGCGCTCGGGCGGTTCCCGGCGGCCACCGTCGGCGCCGCGACCGTGATCGCCGTGACGGCGGCCCGGGGCGTCGTCGGACCCATACCGACGGGGCGGCGATCGGCATCCTGTCGGCGTTCGACGGCCGGTGCGGATGTCTTGATCGAAGCGGTCGTCATCGAGCCGGGCCGTAGGAACGTCCTCCGCATCGCGGCACCGGCGAGCTCGCTCCGCGAATGTCCGAGCTGACAGGGCCGTCCGGCTGACACGTCGTCCGGGCCGACACGGCCGTCGTCCGGGCCGATACGGCCGTCCCGGCTGACACCTCGTCCGGACTGACACGGCCCACCCGGCTGACACCTCGACGGGGCCGGCACGACCGTCCGAACTGACACGGTCGGCGACACGTCGGCGACGCTGGGTCGCGATTGTGGTGCTGAATCCTCCCTCCAGGGAATCTCCACACCGACCACCCGAGGTGATCACCTCGCGGGGTGGTTCCGCACATGCCCGGGACACGGGCCGTCCCATGGGCGCGGAGTGTCGGATTCGCCCCCGGGGCCGCAAGCGCTCGTATGAATGAAAGCCGCCCACGGTGTGAAGAAGTCGCCACCAACACGTGCGCACACCTGCACCGAACGGTGCTTGTGAGTCACAAATGCGCTGGTGGGGCGGGTGGTTGATTGGAAGCGCGGACCCGTCGCGTGCTTTGATCCATCGCACCGCAGGGACCGCCAAGGGCGTTCGGCAACGAGTGCCCGGCACCTGCGGTACGGCGGTCCGTCTGTCCCCCAGAGGGGGCCGCTCCCCCCTTGTGAATATCCATATGAAGGGAAGTTCCACCATGAACTCCACCCCCCAGGTTGCGACCGTCGAGATCTCCGACGCCGAGCTCGACAACGTCTCCGGCGGCCTCGCCGTGAACGCCCTCGGCACCGTCACCGGCCTGGTCGACGGCGTTGCCCCGGTTTCCGGCCTGGTCAACACCGCTGTCGGCACGGTTGAGGGCGCCACCGGCCTGAACACCGCCCCGGTCACCAACCTGGTCGCCGGTATCTGATCGCACCTTTTGTGATCTTCGAGTCCCGGAGCCGCTCTGCGGTTCCGGGATTCTCGGGTGCTGTGACCCAGCCGGCTCACGCGAGCCGGTCCTCTCTCTTTCGCAGGTGAGGGAAAGTTCCGTGCAGTTCCGCCAACAGGCCCTCGCCAAGCTCCAGTCGCCCGAAGAGCTGGATCTCCCGGTGCGCTTCGCGCGCCCTCAGGGCTGGCTCGTGCTGGCCGTGACGGTGGTCGTGATGGCGGCCGCGTGTGTGTGGGCGGTCACCGGCTCGGTGGCCTCGACGGTGAGCGCGCCCGCGATCCTCACGCACGGGCAGGGCAGTTACATCCTGCAGAGCCCGGTGGCCGGCCAGGTGACCGAGGTCGTCGCCGAGCAGGGCCAACGGCTGCCTGCCGACGCGCCCGTACTGAAGGTCCGTACGGCCGACGGCGTGACCGTGGTCCGCACGGTCGCCGCGGGCCGGATCACCGGGCTCGCCGCGACCATCGGGCAGATCATCCAGACCGGCGCGAACGTCGCCTCCGTGGAGAAGATCGCCCGCACCTCCGACCCCCTCTACGCGACGGTGTACGTGCCCGCCGAGAACGCGGCCTCCATCCCGGCGGACGCCGCCGTGGACCTGACCGTCCAGTCGGTGCCGACGCAGGAGTACGGCGTGCTGCACGGCCGGGTGAAGACCGTGGACCGTTCCGCCCAGTCGGCGCAGCAGATCTCCGCGTTCCTCGGCGACAGCCAGCTCGGCGAGCAGTTCACCAAGGACGGCAGGCCGGTGGCCGTGCTGGTGAAGCTGGACAAGTCGTCCGGCACGAAGAGCGGTTACGAGTGGTCGTCCGCGGACGGGCCGCCGTTCGCCCTCACCTCCATGACGTCGGCCACGGGTTCGATCCGGCTGGCCGACCAGCATCCCGTCGATTGGCTGCTGCCGTGACCACCGCGCAGGACACCCGCGGCAGGCGCCGCGCCGCGCCGCCCAAGCGCCCCGTCCCCAAGGGGAAGGCGAAGACCGTCCGCACGCCCACCGTGCTCCAGATGGAGGCGGTCGAGTGCGGCGCCGCCTCCCTCGCGATGGTGCTGGGCCACTACGGCAAGCACGTCCCGCTGGAGGAACTGCGCATCGCGTGCGGTGTGTCCCGGGACGGCTCGCGGGCCAGCAACCTGCTGAAGGCGGCCCGCAGTTACGGCCTGACCGCCAAGGGCATGCAGATGGACACGGCCGCCCTCGCCGGCGTACGGACGCCGGCCGTGCTGTTCTGGGAGTTCAACCACTACGTCGTCTACGACGGCATGGGCCGCCGTTTCGGCCGCCGGGGCGTGTACATCAACGACCCCGGCAAGGGCCGCCGCTTCGTGCCCATGGAGGACTTCGACGGCAGCTTCACCGGTGTCGTGCTGGTGATGGAGCCCGGCGAGGACTTCACCAGGGGCGGACGCAAGCCCGGTGTGCTGGGCGCGATGCCGGCCCGGTTGCGCGGCACCGCGGGCACCATGCCGGCGGCGGTGCTGGCGAGCCTGCTGCTGGTGCTGGTCGGCGCGGCGGTGCCCGCGCTCAGCCGCACCTACATCGACATGTTCCTGATCGGCGGTCAGACCTCCCTGCTCGGCGTGCTGTTCGCGTCGATGGGGGCGTCCGTGCTGCTCACCCTCGTGCTGACTTGGTTGCAGCAGGCGAACCTGCTGCACGGCCGCATCATCTCCTCCACCCTCTCCAGCGCCCGCTTCCTGCGCCATCTGCTGCGGCTGCCGGTGACCTTCTTCTCCCAGCGCAGCCCCGCCGACCTGGTGCAGCGCCTGCAGTCGAACGACCAGGTGGCCGAGACCCTGGCCCGCGACCTCGCGGCGGCGGGCGTCGACGCGGTGGTCGTCGTCCTGTACGCGGTGCTCCTCTACACCTACGACCCGCAACTGACCTACGTCGGAGTCGGCGTGGCCCTGCTGAACGTGGTGGCCATGCGGGTCGTCGTCAAACTGCGCGCCACCCGTACGGCGAAACTGCGTGCCGACAGCGCGCGGCTCACCAACACCGCCTACACCGGGCTGCAGTTGATCGAGACGATGAAGGCGACCGGCGGTGAGGACGGCTACTTCCGCAAGTGGGCGGGGCAGCACGCCACCACGCTGGAGGAGCAGCAGCGGCTCGGCGTGCCGAGCGCCTGGCTGGGCGTGGTCGCGCCGACGCTGGCGTCGCTGAACAGCGCGCTGATCCTGTGGATCGGCGGGATGCGGGCGGTGGAGGGCGGCATCTCCGTCGGTCTGCTGGTCGCGTTCCAGGCGCTGGTCACCCGCTTCACCGCCCCGATCACCCGTCTTAACGGTGTCGCGGGCCGCATCCAGGACTTCGCCGCCGACGTGGCCCGGCTGAAGGACGTGGAGAACTTCCAGGCCGATCCGCTCTACGGCCGTCCCGGCGGCGGCGAGTCGACGCGCCGTCTGCAGGGCCATGTGGAGCTGGAGAACATCACCTTCGGCTACAACCCGCTGGACAAGCCCCTGCTGTCCGGCTTCGACCTGACCGTGGGTCCGGGCCGGCAGGTCGCGCTGGTCGGCGGTTCGGGCAGCGGCAAGTCGACGGTGTCCCGGCTGATCTCGGGCCTGTACACCCCCTGGGAGGGCGTGATCCGCATCGACGGGCAGCGTCTGGACGACATTCCGCGCGGGGCGCTCGCGGCGTCCGTCTCCTTCGTCGACCAGGACGTGTTCCTCTTCGAGGGCTCGGTCCGCGACAACGTGGCGCTGTGGGACCCGTCGATCCCGGACGACGCGGTGGAGGACGCGCTGCGGGACGCCGCCCTGTACGACGTCGTGGTGCGGCGACCGGGCGGCATCCACAGCAAGGTCGAGCAGGACGGGCGCAACTTCTCCGGCGGTCAGCGGCAACGCCTGGAGATCGCGCGGGCGTTGGTGCGCCGGCCCAGCATCCTGGTGCTCGACGAGGTGACCAGCGCACTGGACGCGGAGACCGAGCTGGTCGTGATGGACAACCTGCGCAAGCGCGGCTGTGCCTGTGTGGTGATCGCGCACCGGCTCAGCACGGTGCGCGACAGCGACGAGATCGTCGTACTGCAGCACGGCACGATCGTGGAACGCGGGCGGCACGAGGAGCTGGTGGCGCGCGGTGGCGCGTACGCCGAGCTGGTCAGGGAGCGGTGAGATGACGACCGCACACGAGCCGGACCTCGTTCTGGGCGCGCTCGGTTCCATGGGCGCGCCCCTCGACTGCACCGGCTTGAGCCGCCTCGATCTGGAGGGGCCGCAGGTGCTGTGGCTGGTCGCGGCCGGCGCCGTCGACCTGTTCGCGGTGGACGCCGACGAGCAGGGCCACTGGCACCACCTGGGCCGCCTGGAGGCGGGCTCACTGCTGCTGGGCCCGGTGCCCGGGCCCGAGCACACCCTGGTGGCGCGGCCGCTCAGGGACTGCGTGGTGCGCCGGATCGGTCTGCGTGAGCTGTACCAGCCCGCGAACACCGAGACCTGGTCCTACGACGAGTACGGCAACCCGCAGTACGTGCCGCCGACGACGAGCCCGCTGGAGTACGCCCTCGCCCTGGGCGTCGGCCGCAGCCTGTCGATCCTCTTCCAGGCGCCGATGGCCACCGAACGGGCCGCCGCGCTCACGGACGACGACGTGTTCTGGATGCAGGTCCCGCCGGGCAGTGTGCAGTACGGCTCGCTGTACGGCGCCGAGGCGGCCGCCGACCTGCTGATGGACCCTGCGGTGTGGCAGAGCATGGTCGACCAGCAGTACCGGCTGCTGACCACGCTGGACCGCTGGATCGAGCAGCTGGAGCACACCCACGAGACCCGCACGGCGGCCGGGATCAAGGCCGGCGAGGCGGTCCGCGCGCAGGCCGACCGGACGCTGCTGGCGTCGATCGGCAAGCGGTCCGACCGACGCACCACGGCCGCTGACGCGGACGCCAGTCACGCCGCGTGCAAGCTGGTCGCCGAGGCGGCCGGGATCACGCTCGCCGAGCCGGCGCAGTCCGGCACCGAGAGCGACCGTCTCGACCCGGTCGAACGCATCGCGATCGCGTCCCGCGTGCGCACCAGGGCCGTCCGGCTGGACGGGCGGTGGTGGCACGACAACGTCGGCCCGCTGGTGGGCCACCGGGCCCTGTCCGGCGCGCCGGTCGCGCTGCTGTGGCGGCGCGGCGGGTACGTGGCCGTCCATCCGGCGACCGGCCGGGAGACGCCGATCGAGAAGGCGAACGCGGAGGAGTTCGAGCCGCGTGCGGTGATGTTCTACCGTCCGCTGCCCGACCGTCCGCTGACGCCGCTCGGGCTGCTGCGCTTCAGCATGCGCGGCACCGGCGGCGACCTGCGGAACCTCCTGATCAGCGGTCTGGTGACGGTCGCGATCGGCGCGCTGGTGCCGATCGCGACCGGCAAGGTGCTCGGCGAGTTCGTACCGAAGGCGCAGACCGCGCTGATCGTGCAGGTCTGCCTCGCCGTGATGGTCAGCAGTGTGGTGGCGGCGGCCTTCATGCTGCTGGAGAACCTGACGATCCTCCGCCTGGAGGGCCGGATCGAGTCCACGCTGCAACCGGCGGTGTGGGACCGGCTGCTGAGGCTGCCGACCAAGTTCTTCACCCAGCGCTCCACGGGCGAACTGGCGAGCGCCGCCATGGGCATCAGCGCGATGCGCAGGATGATGGCGGGCATCGGTCCGGTGCTCGCCCAGTCGGTGACCGTGGGCGCGATGAACCTGGGGCTGCTGTTCTGGTACAGCGCCTCGATGGCGTTCGCGGCGATCGGCATGCTCGTCGTCATCGCCGCGCTGTTCCTGGGCCTCGGCCTGTGGCAGGTGCGGTGGCAGCGGCGGCTGGTGGTGCTCGGCAACAAGCTGAACAACCAGGCCTTCCAGACCCTGCGCGGCCTGCCGAAGCTCAGGGTGGCGGCCGCCGAGAACTACGCCTACGCGGCCTGGGCGTCGGAGTTCGCGCGCAGCCGGGAACTCCAGCAGAAGGTGGGGCGCATCAAGAACCTCACCACGGTGATGGGCGCGGTGTACCTGCCGCTGTGCACCCTGCTGATGTTCATGCTGCTGGCGGGCCCGGCGCGCGGGGCGATGTCGGCGTCCGCGTTCCTCACCTTCAACACGTCGGTGACGATGCTGCTGACGGCCGTGACCCAGCTGACCGGCTCCTTCGTCTCGGCGGTGGCCGCGCTGCCGCTGTTCGAGGAGATCAAGCCGGTCCTGGAGGCCACGCCCGAGGTGCGTACGGCGAGCACCCGGCCCGGCACGCTCTCAGGGGGTATCGAGGCCCGCCGGCTGTCGTTCCGTTACTCGGACGACGGTCCGCTGGTCCTGGACGACGTCTCGTTCGACATCAGGCCCGGTGAGTTCGTGGCGGTCGTCGGCCCGAGCGGCTGCGGCAAGTCGACCCTGCTCAGGTTGCTGATCGGCTTCGACCCGCCGGTCTCCGGCAGTGTGCTCTACGACGGTCAGGACCTGGCGGCGCTCGACCAGTCCGCCGTACGCCGGCAGTGCGGGGTGGTGCTCCAGCACGCGCAGCCGTTCACCGGCTCGATCCTGGACGTGATCTGCGGCACCGAGCCGTACACGCCGGAGGAGGCGATGGCGGCGGCCGAGATGGCGGGGCTCGCCGAGGACATCAAGCGGATGCCGATGGGTCTGCACACGATCGTCTCGGGCAGCGGCGCGGTCTCCGGCGGCCAGCGGCAGCGCCTCATGATCGCGCAGGCGCTGATCCGCCGTCCGCGCATCCTCTTCTTCGACGAGGCGACCAGCGCCCTCGACAACGAGACCCAGCGCACGGTCATCGAGAGCACCAAGGCCCTGCACGCCACCCGCGTGGTCATCGCGCACCGCCTGTCGACCGTCATGGACGCCGACCGCGTGATCGTGATGGAGGACGGCAAGGTCGCCCAGCAGGGCCCGCCCGCCCAGCTCCTCGCGGACACCGGCGGTCGGCTGCACGAGCTGGTGCGGCGCCAGATGGCCTGACGCCTCAGGCGTCAGGACCGGAGCGGGCGCGGCCGAGCTCCCCCCTTCCAACGAAACGTTGCCGTTTCGCTGGAAGTGCTCTAGTCTCCAAGCGTACGAAACGGTTTCGTTTACGTGCCCTTTCATCGCGAACGACTTCCCTGGAGTGTGGGTTCCCCGATGTCACAGAAAACGCTGACCGAGAGAAGCACGGAGGGCGCCGCGGCGCCGGACGGCGCCTCGTCGAAGAAGTGGTGGATCCTCGCGGTCATCGCGCTGGCCCAGCTGATGGTGGTCCTGGACGCCACCATCGTGAACATCGCGCTGCCCTCCGCGCAGGCCGACCTCGGGTTCTCCGACGGCAACCGGCAGTGGATCGTCACCGCGTACGCGCTGGCGTTCGCTTCACTGCTGCTGCTCGGCGGGCGCATAGCCGACCTGTTCGGCCGCAAGCCGGCCTTCCTCATCGGCATCGTCGGCTTCGCGGCGGTCTCCGCGCTCGGCGGCGCCGCGACCAACTTCGAGATGCTGGTCACGGCTCGCGCCCTGCAGGGTGCCTTCGGCGCGCTTCTCGCGCCCGCCGCGCTCTCCCTGCTGAACACCACGTTCACCGACGCCCGCGAGCGCGCCAAGGCGTTCAGCGTGTACGGCGCCATCGCCGGCGCGGGCGGCGCGGTGGGCCTGCTGCTCGGCGGCGTCCTGACCGACGCCTTCGACTGGCGCTGGACGCTGTACGTCAACGTCGTCATCGCCGTCGTCGCCTTCGCGGGCGGCTGGGTCCTGCTGTCCAACAAGCGCGCCGACTCGAACGCCAAGCTGGACGTGCCGGGCACCGTTCTGGTCGCCGCCGGTCTGTTCTCCGTGGTCTACGGCTTCTCCAACGCGGAGACCCACGACTGGGGCTCCCCCGCCACCTGGGGCTTCCTGATCGCCGGCGGTGTGCTGCTGGCCGCGTTCACCTGGTGGCAGACCCGCGCCGCGCACCCGCTGCTGCCGCTGCGCATCCTGCTGGACCGCAACCGCGCCGCCTCGTTCCTGGCCGTGCTGATCTCCGGCGCGGGCATGTTCGGCGTGTTCCTCTTCCTCACCTACTACCTCCAGCTGAACCTGGGCTTCAGTCCCACCAAGACCGGTGTGGCGTTCCTGCCGATGGTGGCCGCGCTGATGGTGACGGCACAGGTCGGCACCACGATGCTGGTACCGCGGATCGGGCCGAAGGCGGTCATCCCGCTGGGCTTCGCGATCGCCGGCGTCGGCATGGCCTGGCTGACCGGGATCGGCGTCGGCTCGTCCTACACGAGCACGGTGCTGCCGCAGCTCATCGTGACCGGCATCGGTCTCGGCCTGGTGATGCCGCCGGCCATGCAGTTGGCCACCGGCGGAGTGCGGGCCGAGGACGCGGGCGTCGCCTCCGCCACGGTCAACGCCATGCAGCAGGTGGGCGGTTCGATCGGCACGGCGCTGCTGAACACGCTGGCCGCGAGCGCCGCCGCCGACTACCTGGCCGGGAAGAACCCGGCCGACAAGCTGGTGCGGGCCCAGGCCACGATCGAGAGCTACACCACCGCCTTCTGGTGGTCGGCGGGCTTCTTCGCCGCCGGTGCGCTCATCGCGGGCCTGCTCTACCGACGCGGGGTGCAGGAGCAGGACGCGGACGCCGCGCCCGTCGTCCACATGTGACCCATGGGGTCTGAGCCGCCAGGTCCGAGGGGCCGCCGTCCGCAGGGAGACGGCGGCCCCTCCGCACGCTCCCGTCCCGTTGGGGCGCCCGCACCGGCCTGGCGACCCCAACCAGGCGGCGGGGCGAGGCAGTTGGCCGGTACCCGACCCCTTGGGCAGTCCTCGACGTTGGGCGAGAGGCCAACTGGGTACCCACGGGCTATGCGAATCAGCGTGGTGGACGTGGGCTCGAACACCGTCAGACTTGCGGTCGCGGACGCGGAGGACGGGGTTCCGTTGCCGGTTCACACCGCCAAGTGGCGTCTGCGGCTGTCCGACCAGGTGCAGCCGGGGGGTTCGATTCCGGACGAAGCCGTCGAGCGGCTGGTGGACGCCGTGGCCGAGGCGAGCCGGACCGCGACCCGGTGGGGTGCGGCGAACCCGCTCGCCTTCGCGACCGCGGTGGTACGCAACGCACCGAACCGCCAGGAGGTGCTGCGGGCCGTCCGGGCGCGGACCGGGGTCGAACTGTGCACCCTGCCGGGCGAGGTGGAGGCGGAGCTCACCTTCCTCGGCGCACGCCGCTGGATGGGCTGGCGGTCCGGGCCGCTCGCCCTGCTGGACATCGGCGGCGGCTCGCTGGAAGTGGCCTTCGGCCGCGGCCGGGTACCGGACTTCGTGGCCTCGCTGCCGCTCGGCGCGGGCCGCCTCACCCACGAGTTCTTCGACGGCCAGGACCCGCCGACGCCGGAGCAGGTCCGGGCGCTGCGCCGCAAGGTCCGCCACCAACTGCGGGACGCGGCGGCCCGGATCCGCTGGGAGGGACCGCACACCGCGGTGGCCACCTCGCGCACCTTCCAGCAACTGGGCCGCCTGTGCGGGGCTCCCCCCGGACGGCACGGCCCGTTCATGGAACGCCGGTTGCACCGCGACGACCTACGGGACGCGGCCGTCCGCCTGGCCACCCTGTCCACCGCCGACCGCGCCCTGCTGCCCGGTATCTCCGCGCCGCGCGCCGCGCAGAGCCTGGCCGGCGCGGTGGTCGGACACACCGCGATGAAGCTGACCGGGATCAAGACCGTCACGCTCTGCCCGTGGGCGATCCGGGAGGGAGTGCTGCTGCGGCACATCGAGGACGGGCCGTCCTGGTGGGCGGAGATCACCCGCCGCAACGAGGCGGCGCCGCCGGACCCGGTACCCCTGCGCATCGCGACCGCCACCAGCTGAACCGGGAAGGCCCGCGAGAGACGGGCCGGACGGGGAAGCCGTAGCAGCACAGCCACCACGGAAGAAGGGAGCCGACCATGGCCGACACCGGGAAGAACGACCGGAACGAGCCGCCCGAGACCGCTCTCGAAGAGGTCCTGCGGGAGATCGAGGACGCCGAGACCCGTACCGGGGAATCCGACGAGCGGCGCTCGCGCCGGGGCGAGGCCGGTGAGGCCATCACCCCGAACACCCGAGCCCAGGAGGAGTCCGAGGGCGAGTGACCTGCCCGGACGGCGCGCCCGCGGGACCTCTCGCAGGAGCCGCGCCGTCCGGGCACGTCCCGTGGGCGGGTCCGCTCGGACGGGTGGCCCGGCACCGGCGGGGTACCCGGCCCGCATGCCACACGAGAGCCAGGAGCCCCTTCTGCCGGCCCCACGAGGGCCGGTCTCGGCAGCCGTCGTGGAGTACCTGCGGGGCGCCGGACCGCTGCCGCGCCCCGAGGACGTCGCGGCCGCGCCCGTCTACGGCGACGACCTCCAGCTCGCCCTGTACCTCTGCTACGAGCTGCACTACCGCGGCTTCGCGGGCGTGGCCCCGGAGTGCGAGTGGGACCCGGACCTGCTGCGCACCCGCGCCGCGCTCGAACACCGTTTCCTCTCCGCGCTGCGGGCGGACACCCCCGTCCACGACAGCGTCCAGGACGCGCTCGCGGGAATCCTGGTCGAGCCCGTCGACGGCACGGGCGTCTCCCACCATCTGCGCGACCGGGGCGAGCTGTGGCAGGTGCGCGAGTACGCCGCCCAGCGCTCCCTGTACCACCTCAAGGAGGCGGACCCGCACGCCTGGGTGCTGCCGAGGCTGTGGGGCCGGGCGAAGGCGGGAATGGCGGCGGTGGAGTTCGACGAGTTCGGCGGGGGCCGCCCGGATCGCGTGCACGCCCGCCTGTACGCCGACCTCATGGCCGACCTGGGCCTGGACACGACATACGGCCGCTACCTGGACGCGGCCTCGGCCGAGCTGCTGGCCACGGTGAACCTGATGTCCTTGTTCGGGCTGCACCGCTCACTCCGGGGCGCCCTGGTGGGCCACTTCGCGGCGGTCGAGATCACCTCCTCCCCCGGCTCCCGCCGACTGGCCGAGGCGATGCGGCGCACGGGGGCCGGAGCCGCCGCCGAGTTCTTCTACGACGAGCACGTCGAGGCCGACGCGGTCCACGAGCAGGTCGTACGCCATGAGGTCATCGGTGGTCTGCTCGAACAGGAGCCGCACCTCGCGCCGGACGTCGCCTTCGGCATCGACGCCACCGGACATGTCGAGGACCGTTTCGCCGCGCGTCTGCTCGCCGACTGGACCGCGGGCCGCTCGTCGTTGCGCACGCCCCTGGAATCCGAAATGTCAGGAATCCCCTGAATGTCCCGGGGTACTCGGAGGTGGTGAATCCACTGGTGTTTCCCCTGGTCCTCCCGCTGGTCCTCCCAGGCGTGTACTGCCCTCAGGAGGACACCGCCCTGCTGACCGGGGCCCTGTCCGAAGAGCCGCTCCCGCCGGGAGCGGACGTGCTCGACGTGGGGACCGGGAGCGGGGCCCTGGCCATCGAGGCCGCCCGCCGCGGCGCCCGGGTGACCGCGGTGGACGTGTCGCGGCGTGCGGTGTACACCGCACGCCTGAACGCCCGGGTGGCGGGCGTGCCCATCCGCGTCCGGCGCGGCAACCTCTTCGCCCCGGTGCGGGGCCGGTCCTTCGACCTCATCCTCACCAACCCGCCGTACGTGCCCTCCCCCACGGGTCTGAGGCCGCCCCGCGGCCGGGCCCGGGCGTGGGACGCCGGGCATGACGGGCGGGTCGTCCTGGACCGGATCTGCCAGGAGGCGCCCACGCTGCTCAGGCCCCGCGGGGTCCTGCTGATGGTGCACTCAGGGCTCAGCGACCCGGCCCGGACGCTCGATCACCTGCGCACCGCCGGACTGAAGGCCTCCGTGATCCGACGCAGCCGGATCTCGTTCGGTCCGGTGCTGCGGGGGCGGGAGAAATGGCTGCGGGGGCGCGGGCTGCTGTCCCCCGCCGACGAGCAGGAAGAGCTGGTGGTCGTCCGTGCCGAACTCCCCGTCTGACCCGCCCCGCAGGATCTCGATGCGGCGCCGGGGGCCCCTGCTGGTGGAGGGCCCGGTGGAAGTGGAACTGGAGGATGGCACCACGGTGTCCTCCGACCGTTTCCGGGTGGCCCTGTGCACCTGTCGCCGCAGCCGCCGCTACCCCTGGTGCGACACCAGCCACCGCGACCGGGCCTGAATCCCGGCCCGGACATCCGGATACGGGGGTCGGCGGACGGCCCCACTCCGTCCGCCGACCCCGGTTGCGGGACCGCGTGTCCTCGCGCCGGGGGCCGGCACTCCCCTTACTGCGGGCCCCCCGGGAGGGTCACCAGGACCGCGCGGTCCCGGTCTCTCAGAACATGAAGACGCTGCTGCCGTAGGCGCTCTTCACGCACTCGTTGGCGAAGGTCCGCTCGTAGGAGACCCGCTGCCCCCGCCAGACACCGTCGACGGTGACGACCACGGGGTCGTACTGCTTGGTGCACTGGACGCCGCTCCTGGCCGTCAGGGCGTCGAAGTCCCCGTCGACGGAGCGGAGTTCGGCGCACGCCGACGCCGCGGCCGGGTGGGTCCCGGAGGCCGTCGGCGCACAGGTCAGGGTGACCGCACGGGCCGGAGTGGCGAGGCTCGCACTGTCGCCGTGCCCCACGGTGAGCACCAGGGCCGTGGGGGCGTAGAGCGAGGTCGGGGCGGTGGGCGGGGCGGCGAGCGCGGTCCCGGTGAGGGGGCCGCAGACGGCGGTGGCCGTCAGTCCGAGGGTCGCTGCCCAGCGCGCGGTGTTCCGCATTGTGTGCATCCTTCCGCTGATTCGAGGGTGTACCGCCGACCGGCTCGATCGGTGCCGGAGGCGGCGAGCGCGAGTCTGCCGAGTCCGTCGCCGAAACTCACATCGGACCCACAGGTTTCAGTAACCTTGCGTATTGAATCAGTGGCGCGAAGTCACGGAATTCGATCGCTTCGACCCCGGAACTGAGCGGTTCTTGATCGCCGGATCGGACCCGATGGCCGGATTCCCCCCGCTCGGCAATAGGCCTGAAACATTCCGCTTCAGCCCTGAGCGCATCCCTTGGCGACCCCTTGTGTTCATGTTCGGTTGGAGTAATGGTGATTACATGATTACTTCAGAGCAACGAGAGAAGCTGCGCGGCTGGTTCGCCGGCCGCCTCCCCGACGACCTGTTCGAGGAACTGGTCGAGGTGACGGTGGACCGCGAGGAGATCACGGTGATCGGCCGGATCCCCGAGCCCAGGCTGGCGGACGACGCCTCGGACGCCGAGCGGGAGGCCGCCGTACAGGGCCGGAGCCAGGAGTTCCGGGAGCGGACCCGGGACGCCCGGATCGCGGTGGCGCGGGACGCCGAGCACCGGTTCGGCCGGAAGGTCTCCTGGGGCGTGGTGTGCGGCACCGAACGCACCCTGTTCACCCATGTCGCGGCACCCGTGATGACCCGGCTGCGCCAGCCGGAGCGCCAGGTCCTGGACACCCTCATCGCGGGCGGTGTCGCCCGCAGCCGCAGCGACGCGCTCGCCTGGTGCGTGCGCCTCGTCCAGAGCCACACCGACGACTGGCTGGCCGAACTGCGGGAGTCCCTCGAACACGTCCAGCGGGTCCGCGCCCAGGGACCCGACGCCGAACCGGAGGACACACCGGCCGACGAGACATGAGGGAGGGGCCGCCCACCCACGGCCCCGGGCGATGCCGCCCACAGCCTCCCTGTCGGCCGCGCTGTCAGACCCCTCCGCTACGTTCTCGGCATGACCAACTTCGTTCTTGTGGCAGGCGCGTGGCTCGGCGCGTGGGCGTGGGAAGAGACGGCTGCCGGGCTGCGTGCGGCCGGGCATGACGTCCATCCGCTCACCCTGTCCGGACTCGCCGAGAAGCGCGGTGTGCCCGCCGGACAGCAGACCCATGTCCAGGACATCGTCAGTGAGGTGGAACGGCTCGACCTGCGGGATGTGGTGCTGGTCGGGCACAGCTACGCCGGGGTACCGGTCGGCCAGGCCGCCGGGCGGATCGCGGACCGGCTGACCCGGGTGGTGTTCGTCGACGCGAACGTCCCGGTGGACGGGGAGTCGTTCCTGTCCGGCTGGTCCAGCGAGCAGGTGCGGGAGGCGATCGAGGCCCACGGGTTCTGGCCCCCGCTCACCGCGCCCGACTTCGCGGGCCAGGGCCTGACGGACGAGCAGATCACCCGGATCGTCGACGGCTCCACCCCGCACCCCGGTGCCGCGGCCACCGAACCGGCCGTTCTCACCCGGCCTCTCGGCGAGCTGCCCGCCACGTACGTCAAGTGCCTGCTCGACGGCGACGAACCGCTGCCCGCCGCGGCCGAACTGCTCAAGAGCGAGCGCTGGGAGCGGGTCGACATGGACACCGGTCACTGGCCGATGTTCTCGCAGCCCGCCGAACTGGCCCGGGTCCTGGACCAAGCCGCCAGAGCCTGATCCCCCTCCGCAGGTCCACCCCCCGGTGGGCGGACCTGCGCTTACTCGCCAGTATCGTCAGGGAGCAGCGCGTTCTCAGCGACGAGAGGCGGGACGTCCCCATGGCCAAGCACTGGGCGGACTTCCAGTACGAGATCTATCTCAACGGGATGTCGGGCGCCGTCCCGCGCCTGCCCACCGATCTGACCCGGCTGGAGGAGCTGACCGAGCAGCGGCTCGGTCCGGGGCCCGTCGGGTATGTCGCGGGGAGCGCCGGTGACGGCAGCACCGCGCGCGCGAACCGGGCCGCCCTGGAGCGGCGCCGGATCGTGCCGCGCGTGCTGCGGGACGTACACGCACGTGATTTGTCCGTCGAGGTCCTCGGCCGGTCCCTGCCCGCCCCGCTGGCCCTCGCGCCGGTCGGAGTGCTGTCGATCATGCATCCGGAGGCCGAGCCGGCCGCCGCCCGGGCCGCCGCCGCGCAGGGCGTGCCCTACGTCCTGTCGTCGGCGTCGAGTACGCCGATGGAGCAGGTCGCGGAGGCGATGGGGGACGCCGAGCGCTGGTTCCAGCTGTACTGGCCGAAGGATCCCGAGGTGGCCCGCAGCTTCCTCGACCGGGCGAAGGCGGCCGGGTTCACCGTGCTGGTGGTCACGCTCGACACCCCGTTGCTGTCCTGGCGTCCACGCGACCTCGATCAGGCGTATCTGCCGTTCCTGCACGGCGTCGGCACCGCCAACTACTTCTCGGATCCCGCCTTCCTCGCGGGTCTGGCCAAGCCCGTGCACGAGGACATGAACGCCGCTGTTCTGCGTTTCGTCGGCATGTTCTCCGACCCGGCCAAGACCTGGCCGGACCTGGCGTTCCTCCGGGAGAACTGGGACGGGCCCATCGTCTTGAAGGGGATCCTGCATCCGGACGACGCCCGGCTCGCCGCCGACGCCGGGATGGACGGCGTGGTGGTGTCCAACCACGGGGGACGCCAGGTCGCGGGTTCAATCGCGGCGGCCGACGCGCTGCCTCGGGTCGCGGAGGCGGTCGGCGACCGGCTGACCGTCCTGTTCGACAGCGGTGTCCGCACCGGCGACGACCTCTTCAAGGCGCTGGCGCTCGGCGCCCGGGCGGTGCTGGTCGGACGGCCCTACGTCTACGGGCTCGGACTCGACGGGCAGGCGGGCGTGGAACACGTGATCCGCTGCCTGCTCGCCGAGTTCGACCTCACCCTCGCCCTGTCGGGTCACGCCGGCCCGGCCACCGTGGGCCCCGCCGACCTCGTGACGGAGCCCCGGTGAGCGCCATCCCCTAAATCCGGTCCGTCACCTCAGCCGGCCACGCCGGCGGCTTCTGCGTCCCGGTGATGGACAGGGATCCCGGGGTGGCCGTCGACGTCGAATCGGTCAGCCAGCGCTGATCGGTGGATCCGTCCCGGACCTTGACGACGATGTCGGCGCCCGCGTCGTCGTCGGTGAAGGTGACGGCGAGCCGGTCGTCCCAGCGGGGCAGCACCTCCCCCCGCACGGTCAGGTCGTAGCGCACGTCGTCGGCGCGCTTGTCCTTCTCGTCGGCGCAGCCGCCGAGGACCACCACACCGGCGTCCACGTGCGAGTCCAGGCACAACGCGGGATCGGCCACGCTGCGCAGCAGCCCGTCGTTCTCGTACGACCACTGCTGGGTCGCCGCGGTGGAGCACTTCGCCAGTTCCGTCCCGGCCCCCTTCTTCGGCTTGCCCGTGATGTCGAGGCACAGGTCGGCGTCGGCGCTGCGCAGCCTGGTCCGACCCGGAGCGGCGGGGAGTCCGGCGGTGCCGGAGGATGCCGTCGGCGGGGACGGGGAGCCGTTGTCCGGCCCGCCGAGGCCACCGTTCGCACTGGTGGAGGCGGCAGGGTCGACTCCGTCGTCCGTCGACCAGAGGCCGGCCACCAGCACCGTCGCCAGCAGCCCGGCGGAGGCGAGGCCGACTCCCGTGAGCAGTGTCCGCGAGGAGCGCAGGCCGCCCGGGATCCGGCGGTGCAGCGCGGCTGCGCCCGGGGTGCCGGTCAGAAGACGGCGGCGGCCGCCACCGTGCCGGGCGGTGCCCTGCGCCCCTTCCTCGGGCCCACCGCGGCCAGGGCGGCTGTCGAGGTAGCGGCGGGCGCCCCAGCCGATCACCGCCTCGGCGAGCAGGACCCCCAACCCGCCCTCGAAATAGCTCAGCTGTTCGGCGGCGTTACGGCAATAGCGACATTCCCCCAGATGGTGCTGAACATCCGGCAGCAGTCCCCCGCCCCGGCGAATCGGAACGTCGAGGAGGCGGTTGTAGAAGCGGCAATCCTTGGTCGGCGCGAGTTCCCGATGGGCATGTACACATCCTTCGCGGAATTTTTCACGCGCCTGTTCGAGTGCCGCCGACGCGGTGTCGATATCCATGCCGGACAGAGCGGCGGGGACGGATATGGGCTCCGCCTCCACCTCCACGTGCCACAGCACACAGCGGGAAAGTGCGGGAAGAGCATGAAATGACCGCTCGGCGAGCTTGCGGTTTTCCGGCGTCATGGACTTCGCCGTACGCATCGCGCGGGCGCCCGCGGGTTTGTCGAGGTCCGGCAGAACACCGGATATCCGGTCATCGGCGACCCACTGCCGGACCGTGTCCCGCACGGCCAGCAGCAGCCGGGGACGTAAGGCCATCGCCGATTCGCCGAGGGCCAGCCGGTCGAGGACCTGGTGGAAGGCGGCGGCGGTGGCCATGGAGGCGCTGTCGGCGGAATCGGCGAGACAGATCGCCGCGTACTCGTGGGCCGACGGCCAGTGCCGGGCCATCAACAGCGCCACGGCGGGGCTGCTCTCCCGGTCCGGGCGCCCTCTGAGTCTCGCGCCGAGACTGTCGTCGGATTCTTCGGGAGGCCCACCGGGCGGCGGGTAGGGGGGACGAGGGGGGTGGGGGGTGGACACGGAGCGGATTCCTTCCCACGCGCATACGGACACAGAAGTTCTGGTCGCCGAAAAGGAGCCCGGGGAGTGCGGCACCTTTCGGGCGCGGGCGCGGGGAGCGCGAATTCACCAACGTCCATCCGCCCCGGTTCCCCACGGGACGAATGCCGGCCGGCCCTTACCCCCACGCCGGTGCTTCACCCTTGCACAAGTCACTCATGACCAACAAGGCGCTCGGGGCAACCTGCACATCATTGAAAGAAAGTCAGATACGGCGAGGGGTCTGCGCCAACTCGTCGATCGAGTACCGGATTTCGGCATTGCACGCGCCCCGTGTGAAACGCGCGCACGCGCCGGAGCGCCACGCACGGTCCCGGCGCGGGGTCCCGCGTAGTGCACTGGAGGCGGCCTTTCCTCGAAGGCCCCGCGCAGGACGGCGGCTCTTCTGCGCGACGACGGCCGCCGACCCCGATCCTCCCGCCCTCGGTCGGCGGCCCCGAGGACGGTGCCAGGTGCCGCGCAGGACGTCAGATCTGCCAGGAGCGCAGCCGGTCGGCGGCGCCGTACACATCCGTCTTGCCGGAGATCAGGTCGCGGGCCAGGTCGACCAGAGCGCCGTAGGGCGGGTCGATGCCGACGTCGCTGACGAACATGTACGCCACGGCCGTCGCGCAGGCGAAGCGGGCGTTGGCCGCCGGCAGCGGCTTGAGCAGGGCGAGGGTGTGCAGCAGCGCCGCGGCCCGCCAGGCCGGGTCGGAGTCCACCCCGAGGCGCGGCGGGTCGACGCGGTGCCGGGCGACGGCGGCCACCAGCGCGGAGAAGTCGTTGACGGTGGGCTGGTCGGGCAGGACCTCTTCATGGCGCTGGAGCAGCCAGGGCACGTCGATGTGGACGACAGGAGCCATCGGTCAGGCGACCCGCCCCTCGCTTCGGGCGTGTGGTTCGTCCTCGGGGAAGGCGGCCGCGAACTCGTCGGCGTGCGAGGCGAAGAACCGGCGGAAGGCCTCGGCGCCCTCCTGCAGGGCCCGGTGCCGGGCGATGTCGGCCGCGGCTGCCTCACGCACCAGTGCCTTCATCGACGTACCGCGTTCCTTGGCGATCTGCCGCAGGTCCTCCAGCTCACGGTCGCTGAATTCCACGTTCAGAGCAGGCATGACCCCACGGTACCGCGCGGGTACTCACCCGTAAATACCACCAGGTCAAGGCAGGGTCTGCGCGGTACCAAAGGATCAGAAACACCAGGTCCGATTCCCGCCGGAGCAAGGACCGCGCCGGCCGCACACTCGGGAGGGAGAACACCGACGGGACATCACCCGCACAGGACGGGAGGAGGGGCGGACCTCATGACGCTCAGCACCGACACAGCCGTACGGCGGGTCGACGGCACCGACTGGGGCGCGCTCGCCGAGGACCTGGACACGCACGGCTGCGCCACCACTGCGCAGCTGCTGACGCCCGCCGAGTGCCGCGACCTGGCGGCGCTGTACGAGAAGCCGGAGCTGTTCCGGACGACGGTCGACATGGCGCGGCATCGCTTCGGCTCCGGGCAGTACCGCTATTTCACACACGACCTGCCCGACCCGGTCGCCGCGCTGCGCGAGAGCCTCTACCCGCGGCTGCTGCCGATCGCCCGGGACTGGGCGGCCCGGCTCGGCCGCCCGGCTCCCTGGCCCGACTCGCTCGGCGCTTGGCTGGAGCGCTGCCACGCGGCCGGGCAGAACAGGTCGGCGCAGATCCTGCTGCGGTACGGCGAGGGCGACTGGAACGCGCTGCACCGTGATGTGTTCGGGGAGCTGCTGTTCCCGCTCCAGGTGGTCGTCGGCCTCGACGCGTACGGCACCGACTACACGGGCGGTGAGTTCCTGATGGTGGAGCAGCGTCCCCGCGCGCAGTCCCGCGGCACGGCCACCGCGCTGCGCCAGGGACATGGGCTGGTCTTCACCACCCGGGACCACCCGGTGCGCACCCGGCGCGGCTGGTCGGCCGGAGCCATGCGGCACGGCGTGAGTGTCGTGCGCTCGGGCAGCCGGCACGCCCTCGGGATCGTCTTCCATGACGCGTCCTGACCGAGGCGGGGCGTGCCCCGGCCGCCCGGGAGCGGCCGGGGCACGGATGGGGCGGGGCCCTCAGGCCTGATCGGCGACGAAGGACGCCATCCGGGTCAGGGCGGAGTTCCAGTTGATCGTGTGCTCGTTGGTCGACCAGGACTGGATGTCGTCGATGTAGCAGAACTGACCGACGCAGCCCTGGAGTTTGCTCTGTGCGTAGGGGTCCTGGATGGACGAGTTCGGTCCGCCCGCGAGAGTTCCGACGGGCGGGGACGGCAGACCGGGGTCGAGCTCATGGGCGTACCAACGGCTGTGCTGGTTATGAGAGTTGACCTCGCCGTAGCCGGTCACGTACGACATGTTCAGCGCGTTGCGGCCTAGCAGGTAGTCCATGCTCTGGACGGCCCCGTCCCGGTACTTCGAGGCGCCGCTGATGTCGTAGGCGGTGGCGATGACGACCGCGTTGTGCAGGATCTGGTGGTTGGAGCCCCAGTCGTACAGGTTGCCGGCGGGCGCGTAGGGCATGCCGTACGGCTGTGACGCCAGGGTGGCGAGGTAGCGGTCGGCGCCCTTGATCACCGACTGGCGCACCTTGTCCCGGCCGGGCAGTCGGCTCGGCACGGTCGCGAGGTCGAGGCGGGCCGCCGCGGCCGTACGGGCCCAGTCGTAGCCGAGGGAGCCGAAGATGTCGGCCGTGTGGACCGGCGAGGCGAGCACGTGGTCGGCGAACGTCTTCTCCCCCGTGGTCAGGTACAGCTCGGCGGCCGCCCAGTAGAACTCGTCGGTGGCGTCGGAGTCCGCGTAGCTGCCGCCGCCGATGCCGTCGTTCGGGTCGGCGTACATCTCGGGGTGGGCGAGCGCGGCAGCCCAGGCCTTGCGGGCGGCGGTGAGGGCCCGCGCGGCGAACTCCCGGTCGTAGGGCCGGTACAGGCGTGCCGCCTGTGCGGCCGTCGCGGCCAGGTTCAGGGTCGCCTGGGTGCTCGGCGGGTGCAGTTCGCGCTTCTGCGGGTCGTCGCTGGGCAGCAGCGGCAGGCCGGTCCACTGTGCGTCGTGCATCTTGTGGTGGGCCATGCCGGCCAGCGGCTGCCCGTCCGGCACCTGCATCTTCATCAGGAAGTCCAGCTCCCAGCGGACCTCGTCGAGGATGTCCGGGACCTTGTTGCCGCTCTCCGGGATGGCGAGCGAGCCGTCGCCCAGCTTGGCCGGCTGTCCGGTGCGGGCGGTCAGGGAACGCTCGTAGGTGCTCAGCAGCTCCCAGACGGAGATGCCGCCGTTGACGACGTACTTGCCGTGGTCGCCGGCGTCGTACCAGCCGCCGGAGACGTCCAGCGTGTAGTCGCACCCGCCCGGCCGGCACGGCACGTTCGCGTCGCCCTGGTTGGGTGCGACGCCGACGTGGCCGGCGGGGCGGGCGTAGCCCGGGCGCAGGTCGTCGCGGATCGCGATGCCGCTGCGCTGCGTGTAGTAGTACTTCGCGGCGTCCAGGCGCAGCTTCTCGTAGGCGCCCGTGCCTATGTCGAAGGGACGGCCGGTCTCGCCGTCGGCCACCAGAGTGAAGCCGGTGCCGCGCTTCTTGTAGGCGCCGAAGTCGATGGAGTGGACGTTCTGCCCGGAGGAGGCGTCAGTGCCGCGCGGGACGGTCCAGCCGTGGGCCACGACCACGCCTGCGGAGTTCTTCAGCTGCCAGGGCAGTTTCGTGGTCGCGTCGGTGACGAGCGTCGCGTTCTTGGGCCCCGAGGGCAGATAGGCGACCTGGTTGACCCGCACCCGGGGCCCGGTGTCGGGCTCGTACACCTCGGGCGGCACCCCGCCCAGCAGGGACACGTCGTCCATGCAGAAACGGAACGGGTCCGCGCTGCCACCGAGCTGGAGGCCGACCTGGCCCTGGGTGGTGTCGACGGGTGCGGTGAACGTGTAGGAGTACCTGTTCCCCGACACGCTCAGCTGCGGGCTCACCTCGAAGTAGGTGTCGTAGGGCGCCACCGACAGGCCGACGATCGCGCGGACGACGTGTCCGTCGGGCGAGCCGTTCGCGGTGAAGGAGAACCGGTAGGACTCCCCCTTCACCAGGGTGATGTCGTTCTGGCCGACGGCGGCGTCCCAGCGGTTGGCGGTGCCGCCCGGCACGTCCGCGCAGAGCCGCCCCTCGGACAGGCCCGCGGTGACGTTGCTGGTGGTCCACCAGGGAGCGGTGGTGGTGTCGAAGGTGCCGTTCTTGACCTGTTCGACCTCGTCGGCGGCGGCACCGGGGGCGGGAAGGCCCACCAGGGCGGCCCCCAGCAGGGCCGTCAGGGACAGCAGGGCGGTTCTGCGTCGTTTCACGTCTGGGCTCCTCGGGGGGAGGTGCGGGTGACGCTCGCATGGGAGCGCTCCCAGAGGCGGACGCAGCCATGCTTGTTGGAAACATGACACTCCGTCAACGGCCGGGACAGGACTGGCCCGTCCCGGCCGCGCCCGTTTCAGCCCGCCGGAACCTCCAGCTTGCTGACGCGCATCGCGCCCCGGACCTCGCCGGGGTGCGCGCTGTTCAGCGTAAGCCGCAGCCGGGATCCGCGCACGGCGTCGAAGGTGATGACCGTCGGCGCGTCCGAGGCGGTGGCCCAGTCGACGACCGCACCCTTCACCGGTACGTACGCGTCGCCGTCCCACACCTCGACCTCGACAGCGGCGGGCAGGCTGTGGGTCTCGCTCAGCGTGAAGGAGACCTCCGCCCGGTCGAAGGTCCGGGTGCGCCCGAAGTCCACCGAGACCCAGTCCTCGGCCCGGGCCCCCGCGAACGCGGGCAGCAGGGCTGTGGCCGCCTTGCTGAAGGCGTTGGACCAGCCGGTGGCCGGGTCGCCGTCGAGCATCGCGGCGGGCAGCGTGTCCGGGCGGCCGGAGTAACTGGCGTCCGCCAAGGGATAGTTGACCGGGGCCGGGTGGTCCGGCTCGAACCTGGCCGCCGGGGTGGCGGCGGACGACCGGGCGGGGGTGGTGCGCACGGTCACGGAGCCCGGCCGCAGGCCCTCCACCCGGGCGGTCACCTTCAGGGACCCCGGCCGCGCGGAGGACCGTACGATCGCCAGCGCCTTGCCGTGGAAGGCGGTCCGGGTACTGGCCTGGTAGCGCTCGGCGCTCTCCTCCCGGCCGTTGTCGAGTCCGGCGAGCGAACCGCCCGTCACCGCGAAGGAGATCAGGTGCTCGGCGTCCGGCACGACCACACCGCGGGCGTCGACGATGTCCGCGGTGACGAAGACCAGCGCACGGCCGTCGGCGGCCAGGGACCGGCGGTCGGCGGTGAGGCGTACGGCGTGCGGTCTGCCCGCTGTGCGCAGCACGTCGGTGGCGACCACCTTGCCGTGTCTGCGGGCGACCGCCTTCAACTCGCCCGGCCGGTACGGCACTTTCCAGCCGAGGTGGAGCTTGCCCGCGCTGCCGTTCGGGCTGGTGTAGCTGCCCGGGTAGGGGCCGTCGGTGAAGGTCTTGTCGTCGCCGGTCGCCTCGGTGGTCTCCAGGTAGGCGCGGCCGTCTACGGTCTTCTTGCGGTCGAAGGTCCGGGTGCCGAGTGAGGTGCCGTTGAGGAACAGTTCGACGGTGTCGACGTTGGCGTACGCCCACACCTCGACGGTCTCGCCCTCCTGGTGGTTCCAGGTCATCGGCAGCAGGTGGACCATGGGCTCGGCGACCCACTGGCTGCGGAACAGGTGGTACATGTCCTTCGGGAAGCCCGCCGTGTCGACCGCGCCGAAGAAGGACCCCTTCACCGGGAAGACGTCGTACGGCGTCGGTTCCCCGATGTAGTCGATGCCGGACCACAGGAACTGCCCCGCGAACCACTTCCGGTCCCGGTCCTTCTTGTGACCGTACTCGCCGCTCATGGTCCAGGAGGCGAGGTTGTTGTCGTACGAGGAGGTCTCCCGCTTGCCCGGCGTGTGGTTCTCACCGGTGTTGAGGTGCTCGGGCTCCTGGTAGGCGCCGCGTGTCGAGGTCTCGGAGGACGACTCCGACTCGAAGAGGAACAGGTGCGGGTAGCGGGCGTGCAGGGCGTCCACCGACTTGGCGCTGTTGTAGTTGAGGCCGAGGCCGTCGAGCTTGGCGAGAATCAGGTCGCCCGGGGTGCCGGGGGCCGGCAGGCTGCGGTGCCGGTCGGAGCCGATCACGACGGGGCGGGTGTCGTCGAGTGCCTTGATGCCGGCGATGAGGCGGTCCGCGATGGTGAGTCCGGCGGTGGAGGTGAACTCGGAGATCTCGTTGCCGATCGACCACATGAGGACGGCGGGCGAGTTGCGGGCCGCCAGCACCATCTCCGCGATGTCCCGGTCGGACCACTCGTCGAAGAAGCGGCCGTAGTCGTAGCGCGTCTTGGAGCTGCGCCAGCAGTCGAACGCCTCCACCAGCATCACGATGCCCAGCTCCTCGCAGACCTCGATCATCTCCGGGGAGGGCGGGTTGTGCGAGGTGCGGAAGGCGTTGACGCCCATCGACCGCATGATGGTCATCTGCCGCCGGATCGCGTCCTTGCTGACCGCGGCGCCGAGCGCGCCGAGGTCGTGGTGCAGGTCGACGCCCTTGAGCTTGTGGTACGTACCGTTGAGGTGGAAGCCCTCGTCCGGGTCGAAGCGGAAGGTCCGGAAGCCGAAGGGAGTGCGGTAGGTGTCGACGGCCTTGCCGCCGACCCGCAGTTCGGTCTCCAGGGTGTAGCGGCGGGGCGTCTCGAGGTCCCACAACTGCGGTCGTTCAACGGTGAGTTCGTGGGTCTCGGTGGCCTGCCCGGCGACGTCGACCGTGGTCGTCGCGCGGGCCACGGTGCGCCCGTGGGGGTCCTTGATCCGGGACCGGATCTCGACCGGGCCCGCGGTTCCGGACTCGTTCAGCACGGAGATCCGCGCCTCGACCGTGGCGCGTTCCGCGGTGATCTCGGGCGTGGTGACACGGGTGCCCCAGCGGGCCACGTGCACCGGTTCGGTGACGACCAGGCGGGCCTCGCGGTAGATGCCGCTGCCCGAGTACCAGCGGCTGCTGGGGAGCCGGTTCTGCACCTTGACCGCGATCACGTTCTCCGTGCTGCCGTCGGTGTGCAGCAGGTCGGTGAGGTCGAAGGCGAAACCGGTGTACCCGTAGGGGTGCCGCCCGACCTCGGTGCCGTTGCAGTGGACGTACGAGTCCATGTAGACGCCGTCGAACTCCACCGAGATCCGCTTGCCGGCCAGGGCGGGCGGCAGGGTGAAGGCGAGGCGGTACCAGCCGAGCCCGCCGGGGAAGAACCCGGTGCCGCTCGTGGTGCCGTTCTGCGTGGTCGGCGTCAGCTCGATGCTCCAGTCGTGCGGCACCGCGACCTCGCGCCATCCGGAGTCGTCGTAGCCCGGCGCTGCGGCGTCGGCGTACGCACCGGTCGGGTCGGTGATGCCGCCCGGGTTGACCAGCGCGAAGCGCCAGCCGTCGCGCAGGGCGACGGTACTGCGGCCCTTCGCGTCTGCCGCGGCCTCGGCGGCCCATGCCACCGGGGTGCCCAGCAGCGCTCCCGCAGCCGGTGCGGCCGCGGAGGCGAATAAGACCGATCGACGCGTGACCTGCATGACGGCTCTCCCTCATCAGGACTCAGAAGTAATCACAATTGATCGTGAACAAACAGATTCTGACGGCCGACCACTCGGGCCCGTCAAGGGTGCGGGAACGGGCTTCTGCCCCAGGGGCCACAACGGCCGGTTTTCCCTCTTGCCCGAGGTCCGGTCACCGGACCGCCCGCACTGGGGTTCCCATCCGCGGGAGGGCCCGACGCACTACCCTGGAGCCCAAGTGAAGGCACCTGTTCACTGAGAGTGTGCGCAATGGAGTGGGCGCCGATGAGACCTGGCTACCCGTACGACGATGCCGCCACCGCGCGGGCGGTCATCGACGCCACGGGTACGCTCGTCGAGTGGAACGACGGGGCCGTCAAGCTCCTGGGCCACACGGCCGCCGAGGTCGTGGGCCGCCCCGCTGCCGAACTCCTGGCCGACGGATCCGCGCCACGCATGCCGGAGGGCCCCCGCGAGGACGGCACCCTCACGCTGCGTCACCGCGACGGCTCGACGGTCACCGTATGGCTGCTCGCCCACCACCGGGGCGCCGAGGGCGCCGCGCCGGGACAGTGGCTCGTGGTGACCCCGCTGGACGGCGACGGGCCGCTCCCGCCCGAGGAAGACCCCCTGGAGCGGGCCCAGCTCCTCCAGGCCCCCTGCGCGGTCGCGATCTACGACGAGCGGCTGCGGCTGCGCCGGATGAACGCCGCCATGGCCGAGGTGCTCGGACTGCCCGAGGAGCGGGTGCGGGGGCTCAGGGTGGCGGAGATGAGCGGACGGGCCCAGAGCCTGGACATCGAGCAGCATCTGCACCGGGTGCTGACCACCGGCCAGGGGCACGACGTCCGCACGTACCTGCCGATCGGCGACGACGGCCACGTGAACGCCTGGCTGGCCCGGATCGCCCCGATCACCGACGACACCGGCCGGGTGTGCGGCGTGTGCGTCGCCGCCCACGACTTCACCGAGCACCACCTCGCCCAGGAGCGGCTGCAGCTGGTGAACGAGGCGAGCGTCCGGGTCGGCACCACCCTCGACGTCGCCCAGACCGCCCAGGAGCTCGCGGACGTCTGTGTGCCCGCCCTCGCCGACTTCGTCAGCATCGATCTGCTGGACCCTCCGGAGGCGGGCGGCGAGCCGTTCACCGACCGGCTGACCGCGCCGGTCAGTCTGCGCCGGGCAGCCCACCAGTCGGTCAACCCGGGCAGCCCGGAGGCGGTCGCCAAGCCGGGCCAGCTGGACGTCTACCCCGCCCCCTCCCCGCAGGCCGACTCCATGGTCGCGGGGCACACCATCGTGGCGTCGACGGACACCGGCGACCTCGCCCACTGGCTCTCCTGGGACACGGTACGGCTGGACCGCATACGGCAGTACGGCATCCACTCCACGATGTCGGTACCGATCCAGGCGCGCGGCCAGACCCTCGGGGTGGCGGTGCTCACCCGCTTTCGGCGCGCGGACAGGTTCACGCCGGACGACGTGCTGCTCGCCGAGGAGATCACGGCCAGGGCGGCGGTCTGCATCGACAACGCCCGCCGTTACTCCCGCGAGCGGGAGACCGCCCTCGCCCTCCAGCGCAGTCTGCTCCCCAAGTCACTGCCGCGCACGGCCGCCGTGGAAGCGGCCTCCCGGTATCTCCCGGCGGCCCGGGCGGGAGTGGGCGGCGACTGGTTCGACGTGATCCCGCTGTCCGGGATGCGTGTCGCGATGGTCGTCGGGGACGTCATCGGCCACGGCATCCAGGCGTCGGCGACGATGGGCCGGCTGCGCACCGCCGTACGCACCCTCGCCGACATCGACCTGGCGCCCGACGAGCTGCTCACCCACCTGGACGACCTGGTGGCGCGGCTGTCCGCGGAGGCGGGCGGCATCGGCAACCCCGGCGAGGTGGGCGCCACCTGCCTGTACGCGGTGTACGACCCGGTGTCCCGGTGCTGCACGCTGGCCCGGGCCGGGCATCCGGCGCCGGTCATGCTCGCGCCGGGCGGCACCCCCGAGGAGATCGATCTGCCCGCGGGGCCGCCGCTGGGGCTGGGTGGGCTGCCGTTCGAGTGCGCGGAGGTCGAACTGCCCGAGGGGACCGTGCTGTCCCTCTACACCGACGGCCTGATCGAGACCCGGGAGCGGGACGTGGACGCCAGCCACGCGCTGCTCTGCGAGGCGCTGGCGGCCGGCTCCGACTCCGGCTCGCTGGACGAGACCTGCGACCGCGTGCTGCACCAGCTGCTCCCGCCGGGCGGCGCCCTCGACGACGTGGCCCTGCTGCTGGCGCGCACGCTCGGGCTGCCCGCCTCCCAGGTCGCCACCTGGGACATCCCGTCCGACCCCGCGCTGGTCTCCCCGATCCGCAAGCAGGTCGTCGCCCAGCTCACCCGATGGGGTCAGAGCGACGCGGCGTTCACCGCCGAGCTCGTGGTCAGCGAGCTGGTCACCAACGCCCTCCGGTACGGCGCCCACCCGGTCCGGCTGCGACTGATCCATGACGCGAACACGTTGATCTGCGAAGTGTCCGACACCAGCCACACGGCCCCGCATCTGCGTCGGGCCAAGACGTGGGACGAGGGCGGCCGCGGTCTGCTGCTGGTCGCCCAGCTCACCGAGCGCTGGGGCAGCCGGCACACGGAGGAAGGCAAGACCATCTGGGCGGAGATCCCCCTCCTCGACGAGGCATGACCTCAGACCGTCCCGGACAGCAGGACGGCGCCGCCCCGGCGACCGACCGCGTTGATCCCGGAGGCCGTACCCGGCGGAAGCTGACACGATTCGTTGTGGGCGACGCGCGAGCATCTCGGCGTCCGTCCGTGTCGGGCCGCTGTGACGGGGCACAGCGCACCGTAAGCACGTGGGTCATCCCCGTCCCCGTGCGTGAGGTCTCTTTGGGAGTGTGGGCAGACATGGCGAAGACATCCCGAAGCGCGCCGCGGGCGGCCCTGCTCGCCGGAACGGTCGCGGTACTGGGGCTGCTGACCGCGTGCGGCGACGGCGACACGGCGGGCGCTCCGCAGACGGACTCGACCACCAGCGGCGCCGCCACCTCCTCGGCCGCTCCCACCGGCACCGGCTCCACCGCGAGGACCTCGACACCGAGCCCGGACGACGGTGGCTCCACCCCGCCGGCCGCCACCCGGTCCGCCGCCTCCCCGGCCGCCGCCCTCAGTCGCTGCCACACCTCCGAGCTGCGCGCGACCGTCGGCCGCAACGACCCGGGCGCCGGCCAGGAGAACTTCCCCGTGGTCCTGACCAACGCCTCCAGCCGTACCTGCACCGTGCGCGGCTACCCGGGGGCCGCCTTCCTCGACACGTCCGGCAGGCAGCTGGGGCCGGACCCGAAACGGTCCTCCGCCACGCCCGAGACGGTGACGCTGGCGCCGGGGAGGAGCGCGTGGGCCGGGCTGTCGTTCGCCAACCCCGAGATCAGCGGGGCGCACGCGGCCACTCCGGCGTCGCTCCTGGTGACACCGCCGAACGAGCGGGACCCGCTGAAGGTGCCGTGGCGGGGCGGAAAGGTGCCGGTGTCCGGCAACGAGTCGTCGGTACGTCTGCTCCCGTTCAGTCCCGGCACCGGACCGTGACCGGCGGCTAGGGCCTGTCTGACGATTCCCGTGCCGCCCGAGGAGGCGTCGGTACGGGCGGGCGGGGTGGTCGCGAGCGGCCCGGTACGGGGTAGGCGTGGGGGCTCTTACCCTTGCCTGCTTTGATGGGCGGCCGGCCCCCGCCCATCGCGTTCGAAGGATCGACCCTGAACACCCCGCTCGCCGAATCCCTGTCCGTCGTCCTGCTCGTCGCCGTCCTCACGTGGGCGGTGCTACGCCCCTTCGGATGGCCGGAGGCGGTGGTCGCGGTCCCCGCGGCGGGGGCGGCGATCGTCGGCGGCGCGATCTCGCTGGAGCACGCGCGGCAGGAGGCCGAGCGGCTGGGCCCGGTGGTGGCGTTCCTGGCCGCGGTGCTGGTGCTCGCCCACTTCTGCGACGTCGAGGGGCTCTTCAAGGCGTGCGGGGCGTGGATGGCCCGCCGGGCGGCGGGGTCACCGAGGCGGCTGCTGACGGCGGTGTTCGTGCTGGCGTCGGCGATCACGGCCGTGCTCAGTCTGGACGCGACCGTGGTGCTGCTGACACCGGTGGTGTTCGCCACGGCCTCCCGGATGGGCGTGGCCGCGAAGCCGCACGCCTACGCGAGCGCGCACCTGTCGAACACCGCCTCGCTGCTGCTGCCGGTCTCGAACCTCACCAATCTGCTGGCGTTCGCGGCGAGCGGGCTGAGCTTCACCCGCTTCGCGGCCCTGATGGCGCTGCCGTGGCTGGTGGCGATACTGGCCGAGTACGTGGTGTTCCGGCGCTTCTTCGACCGCGAGCTGACTCGGACCACTCACCCGGCCGATCCTGCCGACGAACCCGAATTGCCGGTGTTCGCGCTGGTCACCGTCGCCTGCACGCTGGCCGGGTTCGTGGTGGCCTCGGCCCTCGGCATCGAGCCGGCCTGGGCCGCGCTGGCGGGGGCCCTGGTGCTGGCCGGCCGGGCCCTCGCGCGTCGGCAGGCCACCCCGCTCTCGGTGGTACGGGCGGCGCAGCCCGCCTTCCTGGCCTTCGTCCTGGCGCTGGGGATCGTCGTCCGGGCGGTCGTCGACAACGGCCTCGCCGGCGCGCTGCGTCACGCGCTGCCGGGCGGGACGGGTCTCGCCGCGCTGCTCGGCATCGCCGTGCTGGCCGCCGTACTGGCGAACCTGATCAACAACCTGCCCGCGGTACTGGTCCTGCTGCCGCTGACCGCGGCGGCCGGGCCCGGCGCGGTGCTCGCCGTGCTGCTCGGGGTGAACATCGGCCCGAACCTCACCTATGCCGGGTCGCTGGCCACGCTGCTGTGGCGGCGCATCGCGCACGGGCACGGGCACGATGTCGAGGTGGGCGAGTTCACCCGGCTCGGACTGCTCTGCGTACCGGCCGCTCTCATATCCGCGGTGCTGGCGCTGTGGGCGTCGCTCCAGGTCGTCGGGGTCTGAACCGACGGGCGGGACCCGAGCAGGACAGGATCGACCAGACCGGTCCGTAGCCCGGTCAGCGCTGCCCGCCGGCGCCGTAGTACGGGCCGTACCCTCCGTAACCGCCGTACCCGCCGCCCCAGTAGCCTCCCCCGTACCCGCCGTAGCCTCCCCCGTACCCACCGCTCCCCGAGGGCCCGTTCGTGGGATACGGGTACGACGGCGTCGGCGCGTGGGTGGCCCGCGGGGTCGGCGGGGTCGCGGAAGGCGTCGGCTCGGGGGTGGACGGGGGTGCGGACGTGGGTGACGGGCTCTTCGACACCTTGGGGGCGGGCGGGGCCTCGGGCGCCCGCACGGGGGTGGTGTCGGCGTCCCAGTTGACCACCTCCATCTGGAGGTCGGTCTTGGAGGTGTCGATGACCCAGTGCTGAGCCGAGTTGCTGTCGTCCCGGTTCTTGAGGACCAGCGCGCCCGACGCGTCGGTGGCCGCGGGAGTGAGCGCCAGGTCCTGGTCCCAGCGGGGGACGAGGGCGCCCTGGAGGGTGAAGTCGTAGCGGATGTTCTTGCTGTCGGACTTGGCAGCGGCCGTGCAGGGGGCCAGCACCACCGAGTGGCCGAGGTGGGAGTCCATGCACAGGTCGGGGGCGTCCGCGCTGCGCAGCAGACCTTCGGGCTCGTACGACCACTGCTGGCCCCGGTCCGAGGAGCAGGTGGTGAGGGCGGTCTCCGCGCCCTCTACGGCCTTTCCGCCGACGAGGCCGACACAGAGGCCGGACGTGACGTTGTGCAGCCGCCCGCGCACGGTGCCCTGCTGCGCGTCGCCGGCTTCGACCCAGGACCGGTCGGACGTCGACGTGCCCGACCCGGTGCCGGGCTCGGCGGAGAGGCCGTCGGCCTGCGGAGCGCCGTCCGAGGAGCCGATGGACGACCACAGGACCAGCGGCAGGACGATCAGCCCGCTGACGGTGAGGACGGCCACGGTGAGATTGCGGCGGGAAGCGCGGCGGCGGGAGGCACGGCGGGGTGACTTGTGGGCGGACCCGCGCGAGGCGCCGCGCGAGCGGGCGCGGGTGCCGGTACGGCTGCCCGCGGGCACGGGAGGCGTCAAGGGCGCGGCATCGGGCGCGAAGGGCGCGAAGTTCTCGCCCGCGAACGCGGGTTCCGCAATGGAGGTGTGGGGCATCGCGCCGAAGAACTCGTCCGGGACCGGCGCGGGCGGCGTCATCGTCCCGTCCGGGACGGCGTGCACGTGCGCGCGTGCCTCCACGTAGGCCTGGGCGCCCCAGCCGAGTACCGCTTCGGCGAGCGCGACGCCGAGGCCCTCGTTGAACTGGTGGAGTTGGTCCGCGGTGTCCCGGCAGTGCCTGCACCACCCCAGGTGCTCACGCAGATCGGCGTCCACGTCGACGCCGCGACGGCGGTAGGTCACGTCCAGCAGCCGCAGATAGTGCCGGCACTCCTGCTCGGGGGCGAGTTCGCGGTGGACCTGGAGGCATTCCTCGCGCAACCGCTCACGGGCCCGCCCCAGTTCGACACGGGCACCCTCCTCGTCCAGGCCGAGCAGCGCGGCGGGTATGTCGAGCGGTTCCGCCTCGACCTCGGTGTGCCAGAGCAGGCAGCGGGCCGACTGGGGCAGCCGCTGGAACGCCCCGGACAGCATCCGGCGGTTCGCGGGCGGCAGCATACGGGCGGCGATCCGGTCCCCGTTGCCGTCGGTTCTCAGTTCCGGGTGCAGCTGTTCACGTCGGTGGTCGGTGTCCCATTCCGCCGCGATCCGGCGCACGGTGACCAGGAGGTGGGGCCGCCAGGCGGAGCTCGGCCCGGTCTGGCGCAGGGATTCCCCGAAGAGCCGGGTGAACGCGGCGGTGGTGAGCATGCCCGCGGGACGCGGACCGTCGGTGCACAGCCTGGCGTAGGCGAAGGCCGCTTCCCAGTGCCGGTCGAGGAGTTCGCCGACGGGTTGCAGCGCGGGTGTCGCCCCACTCCACTTCTTGAGCTCGGCGCTCAGCTGCTCGTCCGTGGCATCGCTCGGGCGAGCGGGAGTCGGGGAATTCGACGGCCCTGCGCTATTCACTGCGGCATTCCTCCGAGGACAAACTGCACAAATTCCATACCAACGGGTATGCGGTGCCGTCGGCTGAGCGACGGGATCAATCCGCACAAGGTTCGGCATATCGTACGCCCGCCATGACGGCTCTTTTGAAGCGGTGGGGAGCGAACGGGAGCGGCCTTGTACGCACAGCGGAGACATGGGTGTCCGTGCGTCGACCTCGCACACCTTTGCACAGGCCACTGAGCTGTAACAAGAGATCACGCGGTTTTGTGCATTGCGTGCCCGTCGAAGGGATTTGACGAAGTGTCATACCCGGGACACTCCGGGGATCGACCCGGTGTCAGTGCGTCGTATCCGGAAATGACATCCAGTCGACCGCGGGCCGCTCAAACCATTGGACGACCACTCCAGCGCGCATTCCGGCCGACTACGCGGACCGGGTCCCAACCATTGGGCCACTCGACCGGTAACCGCCGGGCGGCAGACCGTAACGCTCGCGGAAGACCCGGTTGAAGTGACAGGGGCTCGCGAAGCCGCAGGCGGCTGCCACGCGTTCCACCGGCAGGTCGGTGCCCTCCAGCAGCAGGGCGGCGTGCCGCAGCCGCGCCTCGCGCAGTTCCCGCATCGGCGAGCGACCGAGCTGCCCGGAGAACAGGTGCGCGAACCGGGAGGGGGACAGTGCCACCTCGGCGGCGAGCGAGCGGACGGTGTGCGGGGCTCCCGGGTCGGCCGCGATCAGCTCCTGGGCACGGCGCACCCGGGGGTCGACGCCGGGCCGGGGTGACGGTGCGCGGTCGGCGCCGGTGGTGAGCAGGACGACTTCCTCCAGCGCGCAGAGGGCGAGTTCGCGGGCCGCGGTGCCGTGCGCCACCGCGACCTGTCCCCGGCCGTCCTCCGTCACCGGCGGCGCCCCGGTGCCCGTCCAGCGGGCGTCCGAGAGCATCCGGCGGAACGCGGCCTCGATCCGGTCGTGCACGGTGGCCGGGGTCGGGGTGATCACGTGCAGGCCGTCGCCGGTGGCGTACGGACGCAGCCAGGACGGCCAGGACGGTCTGGCCCGGCAGTGCGCCCACCAGAACCGCCAGTGCCGGGCGCCCGCCGCGACGCCGTAGTCGTGCCGGACGCCCGGGGCGAGCACCACCAGGTCCCCGGCACCCGTCCGCGTCCAGGACTCCCCTTGACTCAGCAGCCCCTGTCCGCCGGTGGTCCAGATGAAGAGCCAACTGTCGGCACCGCCTGGCCGGTCGACGCCGTACCCCGGGGGCTGGTCGTAGCGGCCGACCACCACCAGGCCGGGCGGCGGGGCGGGGTCACCGGGTGCGGCAGTCCTGGGCAATCCGTCAGCGGTCACGGGCATCCCCCTTCGGCGGGCGGCGGCCTAGCGTGTCGTAGCGACGGCACCCGACCGAGGAGCGGACGAATGACAGTCACGGACAACGGCACCGCCGACGTTCCCATCCTGCCCGAGGCGGGGCGGCGGGCGTTCGCGGAGGACGGCTTCACCGTCGTGCGGGGTCTGTTCGGGTATGACGAGATCGACCGGTTGCGCGCCGAGTTCGCGGCGCTGCACGCGGCGGGCCCGGTGCCGGGGCACTTCGAGCCCCGGGAGTCGGCGGATCCGCTGCACCGCTACCCGCGGGTGATGCAGCCGCACGAGTTCAACGGTCTCGCGCGGAGCGTGCTGCTGGATCCACGGCTGCGCTCCGTGCTGGAGGCGCTGCTCGGGGAGGAGGCGCTGGCCGCGCAGAGCATGTTCTACTTCAAGCCGCCGGGGGCCCGGGGGCAGGCGCTGCACCAGGACAACTTCTACCTGCGGGTCGAGCCGGGCACCTGTGTGGCGGCGTGGATCGCCTGCGACGAGATCGACCGGGACAACGGCGGTCTGGAGGTCGTGCCGGGCACCCACCGGATGGAGGTGTTCTGCCCCGAGGAGGCGGACGAGGAGGTGTCGTTCGCCCGGGAGTACGTGCCCCCGCCGCCGGGGCTCGCGGCCGCGCCGGTCGACATGCGGCCGGGGGACGTGCTGTTCTTCAACGGCAGCCTGGTGCACGGCTCGCAGCCCAACCGCACGTCCGACCGGTTCCGTCGGTCGTTCATCGGGCACTACGTGGGGCGTTCCACCGAGCGCATCGGGCACTTCTACCGCACGCTGTCGATGAGCGGCGAACGGGTACCGCTGCCGGAGAGCGAGGGCGCGGGCCCGTGCGGCACGGAGTTCGCACCGCACGGGCCGCACTGAATCCCCTCTGTCCGACGGGAATCGTTGTGACAGGACTCAGTGACCGGAGATCGGGCGGGCCGTGTAGGGCTGTTCGAGCTCCTCGATCTCCTTGTCGCTGAGTTCGAGTTCGACGGCGGCCACGGCGTCCTCGATGTGCCGTGGCTTGGCCGCTCCGACGATCGGGGCGGCCACCGTGTCCCGCTGCAACAGCCAGGCGAGGGCGACCTGGGCGCGCGGGACCCCACGGTCGTCCGCGATACGGGTGACGGCCTCGACGATGGTGCGGTCGCCCTCCTGGTAGAGCCGGCCGCCGAAGTCGTCGTTGGCGCTGCGCTCGGTCACCGTCCCCCAGTCCCGGGTGAGACGCCCGCGGGCGAGCGGGCTCCACGGCAGCGTGCTCACGCCCTGGTCCGCGCAGAGCGGCAGCATCTCCCGCTCCTCCTCGCGGTAGAGGAGGTTGTAGTGGTTCTGCATGGAGACGAACTTGGTCCAGCCGTGCCGCTCGGCCGTGTACTGCATCTTGGAGAACTGCCAGGCGTACATCGAACTCGCCCCGATGTAGCGGACCTTGCCCGCCTTCACCAGGTCGTGCAGCGCCTCCATGGTCTCCTCGACCGGGGTGTGCGGGTCGTAGCGGTGGATCTGGTAGAGGTCGACGTAGTCGGTGCCGAGCCGGGCGAGGCTGTGGTCGATCTCGGTCATGATCGCCTTGCGGGACAGCCCGGCTCCGTTGGGTCCGGGCCGCATGCGTCCGTTCACCTTGGTGGCGAGCACCACGTCGTCACGCTCGACGAACTCGGCGAGCGCCCTGCCGACGATCTCCTCGCTGGTGCCGTCGGAGTAGACGTTCGCGGTGTCGAAGAAGTTGATCCCGGTCTCCAGCGCCTGCCGGATGAGCGGACGTGACGCCTCCTCGTCGAGGGTCCACTCGTGCGCGCCGCGGTCGGGCAGGCCGTAGGTCATGCAGCCCAGACTGATCCGCGACACGTCCAGGCCCGTCGAACCGAGCTTCACGTACTGCATCGTTGCTGCTCCTGCCGTCGGGATGGGTACGAAGGTACGAGGGTACGAAGGGGAGCGTACGACGGTCCCCCTCAGGTCAGCAGGTGCAGCGCCCGTTCCCACCCGAAGTCGGGCCGCCCGCCGTCCTCCCCCGCCTCACCGGAGTACGGCTCACCGAACCTCACGTCCATCTGCCGCAGCCGTATCAGACTGTCTTGGTAGGCGGGATGGGCGGCCAGCGCGTCGGCCACACACGGGAGTACCGCGACCGGGACGCCCAGGCCGTAGGCCTCGCACAGGGTGGCCACGGCGAGGGTGTCGGCGAGTCCGGCCGCCCACTTGTTGATCGTGTTGAAGGTGGCGGGCGCGACGACCACGGCGTCGGGCGGCGGGAAGGGGCGCGGGTCGCCGGGGGTGCGCCAGGCGGAGCGGATCCGTCGTCCGGTGAGCGCCTCGACGGCGGCGGTGTCGAAGAAACCGTTCATGGCGACGGGCGTCGCGATGACACCGACCTCCCAGTCCCGCTCCTGGGCGGCGGTGATCAGCCTGCCGACGTCCACCGCGATCCCGGCGGCGCAGACGACGACGTAGAGGAAGGGTTTGCGGGCTTGTTCGGTCACCCGCGCACCCTACTCAAGGGCCCGGCAGCCCCGGGCCTACATGAGGGAACGTCAAATACGCTCATTCCTCGGTTACTTGACCATGCCTGCGCGCCGGAGGGCGCCCAGGTCGGCGATGAGCGCCCTCTATGCCCTCTGTCCGCACCATCGTGGCGTTTAGGGGGATTTCCTCCCTATTCGCCGAGCACCGCCGTGAGGATGGCCGGTGAGAGGACTCCGCTTCTCCGGGGCCCTCCTGACGGAAGGACATACGTATGCGAGGCAAGCAGGCGATCGGCGCGGGCGTTCTGGCCCTGGCCCTGGTGTCCGGAGTCGGCTGGGCCGCCCAGGCCACCGCCGGCGAGAGCGCGGGCAGCCAGGCTGTCGCGGCCAAGGCGCCGGTGCGGGCCGCGGGCGTGGACGGCTACCAGATCGTCCAGCTCCCCAACGCCAACGTTCCCAACTTCCAGCGCCGGACCCTCTACTGCCCGTCGGGCAAGAGGGTCATCGGCGGCGGCGCCGAGGCCCAGGGCAACGGCGCGGTACTGGTCGGCAGCTTCCCCACCGCCGACGGCACCGGCTGGATCGCCCTCGGCCGGCAGGACGGCTACTCCAGCGTCGGCATCAGCGTGTACGCGATCTGCGCCAACCCCTGATCAGGCAGTTCTGACCCAGTGGTGGTTGCTGCCCACGCGGCGGCAACCACCACCCGAGAGACCTCCGCCGAATCCTGTCGAGGCTCAGCGCACCGTCTCGGACACCGTGATGGCGGTGACCGGGCAGGCCCGGGCCGCCTCCCGGACCATCGGGTCGCCCGCGCCGTCCTCCCGGCCCGGCAGCAGGGTGCTGAGGCCGTCGTCGTCCTGGGTGAAGACGCCCGGGGCGGCGAGGGCGCACTGGCCGGCGCCGATACAGACGTCCTTGTCGATGTCGATGTGCATGACCGCAGCCCCTACCAGGTCACGGGGAGTTCCAGCATCCCCTGGATCGTGTCGCCGGGCTTGAAGGGGATCTCGTCCGCCGGGGCCGCGAGGCGGAGCGTGGGCAGTCGGTCGAAGAGGGTCCGCAGGGCGATCTCCAGTTCGGCGCGGGCCAGGTTCTGGCCGAGGCACTGGTGGACGCCGAAGCCGAAACTGACGTGGTGGCGGGCCGACCGTTGCCAGTCCAGGGTGTCGGGGTCGGGGTAGACGCCCTCGTCGCGGTTGATGACCGAGGTCGCGAAGACCACGCCGTCGCCCGCGCGGATCGTCGTTCCCGCCACCTCGATGTCGTCGGTGGCCCGCCGCAGCAGCCCGTCGGCGATCGACAGCATCCGCATGAGCTCCTCGACCGCGGTGGGCACCAGCGCGGGGTCGGCGCGCAACTCGGCCAGCCGGTCCGGGTGTCGCAGGAGCGTGTAGGTACCCAGCGAGATCATGTTGGCGGTGGTCTCGTGGCCCGCGACCAGCAGGATGAGCGCCAGGGAGATCACCTCCTGACGGTCGAGTTCGCCGTCGCGCAGCCGCTGGTGGACGAGGTCGTCCAGCACGCCGTCCCCTGGCTCCGGCTGCTTCTGCTTGTGGTCGATCAACTCGCCCAGGTACGCCTCCAGTCGGTCACGAGCGTCCGAGGTGTCCTCGGCCGTCGGTCCACGCAGCAGCCGTCGTGACTGGCCCTCGAAGAAGTCGTGGTCGGCGTAGGGGACACCGAGCAGAGCACAGATCACCGTCGAGGGCACGGGCAGCGCGAAGGCGCTCACCAGCTCGGCGGGCGGCCCCTGCGCGATCATCGCGTCCAGGCGTTCGTCGACGACCTGCTGGATGCGCGGACGCATTTCGGTGGCGCGTTTCAGGGTGAAGGCGGGGATCATCATCCGCCGCTGGGTCTGGTGCTCCCGGCCGTCGACGCCCAGCAGCGCGGTCTTCCGGTTCCGGGCCGCCGCGAAGCGGGCCGTGGGCGCGGGGAAGTCGGGGTGGGTGCGGTCGGTGGACAGACGCCGGTCGGCCAGCAGGGCGCGGGCGGTGGCGTGCCCGCTGACCAGCCAGGCGGGGCGGCCGTCGAAGAGCTCGATCCGGGTCAGTGGCCGGGTCTCGCGCAGCGGGTCGTAGGCGGTCGGCGGGTGATAGGGACAGGTGCGGTCCTGTGGGAAGGCGACGGATTCCGTTTCTGGCATGGAGACCTCGCAGACAGGGAGAACGTCGTGCAGATCTTCATTAGATGCTTCAGGCATCTATGAGGCGACGACAAGTTCGGCCAGATCAGCGACGCGCGCAATCTGGCCGGGGATGATCGCTTCACGCCCGCGCATCGGAGGATGGCATTCGCCCCGGCGCCCCAGGCGACGGGCATCCCTGGGAAAACGGGTTGTCGCCGCTCGGTCCGCACCCTCAGGATCTGGCCATGTCTACGTTCGATGCCCTTCTGCCGTCCGCCGCCACCGCCATCCGCCCGGTGGCCCGCCGTCAGCAGTCCGGCCGACCGGGGAGTCCGACGCCGCCGCGCTCGTGACCGCCGCGCTCGTCGCGGGGCTGCTCGCGGGGTACGGCATCGCCGTGCCCGTCGGCGCGGTCGGAACCTATCTGGTCTCCCTCACCGCCCGTACGTCCTGGCGGACCGGGAGCTGCGCCGCGCTCGGCGTCGCGACCGCCGACGGCTGGTACGCCCTGCTGGCCACGCTCGGTGGCGCCGCTCTCGCCGGTGCGCTGCGGCCGGTGCTCGGGCCGCTGCGCTGGGCCTCCGCGCTGGTGCTGATCGTGTTGGCGGTCCGGGGCGCGGTCACGGCCGTGCGCCGGCACCGGGGCCACCGCCTCGCCACCCGTTCCGAACCGCCTCCGCCAGGCCCGGCGCGGGCCTTTCTGGGACTGCTCGGGATCACCCTGCTCAACCCGACCACCGTGGTCTACTTCACCGCGCTGGTGCTGGGCACCCGGGCCGAGGAGGCCGTACGGCCCCTGGAACAGGGGGTGTTCGTGCTGGCGGCCTTCACCGCGTCCGCGAGTTGGCAGTTGCTGCTCGCCGGAGGCGGCGCCTTGCTGGGCCGTGCTCTGACCGGGAACCGGGGGCGACTGGTGACGGCGCTGGTGTCGAGCGGCGTGATGACGGCCCTGGCGGTGCGGATGCTCGTGGCTCCGGGGTGAGCGGGCCGATCGTCCCAGGCGTGCGCGTGAGCGGGCCGGCCGGTCACGGTGTGAAGGCGTGAGCCACCGCGAGGCTGTCCTCGTAGACGTGGTGTCGGACGATCAGGCCGTCCTCGACGGTGAGATGGAGGGCGAACCTGGCGCGATAGGGGCGCCCGGTGGCCGCGGCGGTCTGCCGGATCTCGCCGAGCACCACGGCGTCGGCACCGTCCACCAGGACGCGTTCGATCTCCGTGCCCGCCTGCCCGGGACGGTGGTGGGCGGCCAGTTCGCGGTAGTGGGCCGCGGCGTCGGCCCGGGTGGCCCGGTGCCGGATCCAGGGGGTCTCGGCACGGCCGTGCTCGCCCTCGGGCCAGTTCAGCTTCCAGTCCACCCGCTCGGCGTACAACTCGGCGATCTGCTCCGGGTCGCCCTCGCCGATCCGCAGCAGCAGGTCCTGGACCACGGTACGGGTCGTCGGGACGGAGGTCATGGTCATGGTGCGGCCCTCTCACGGGGACGGACGGCTGTCGTGCCGGGTCGTCCACGACGGTGCCCCACGCGGCCCGTTCGCGCGATTACCGGGGAGGTAATAGCCAGGGGCGCCCTTTGGCGTCGTCACGGAAAACGGTAAGGATGGATCTCGCACGGTTCGATGTTGAACCGTGTGCGAGCAAGCCGTAGTCGATGACGATGGGACGGATGCCATGCCTCTTGAGGGCGAGTACGAACCCAGCCCGACGCAGTGGGTGCGCGACCAGGTGGAGCTGTACGAGAGCTCGGGCGGCACCAAGGGGACGACCCTGATGGACACGGGGATGCCGGTCATCCTGCTGACGACCCGGGGCTCGAAGAGCGGCAAGCTTCGCAAGACGCCGCTGATGCGCGTGGAGCATGACGGGCGTTACGCCGTGGTCGCCTCCCTGGGCGGGGCACCCAAACACCCCGTCTGGTACCACAACGTCAAGGCTGATCCCCAGGTGGAGCTCCAGGACGGCCCGGTGAAGCAGGACATGAGGGCCCGTGAGGTCACCGGGGCGGAGAAGGCCGAGTGGTGGGAACGTGCCGTCGCGGCCTTCCCGCAGTACGCCGACTACCAGAAGAAGACAGACCGGGACATCCCGGTCTTCGTGCTGGAGCCCGTCCAGGGGAGCTGAACCCGTCGGAAAAAAATATCGCCCGGCGGACGCATGGACCCGCGTCCGCCGGGCACCCGACGGTCAGGCCCCGCCGCGCTCCCCCGTCGCGGCGGGGCTTTCTCGTGCCTCGGCGGCAGGTCGGTCGGTCACGTCGAGGAAGATCTGGTCCGCCTCCGAGACGATGTCGGCGATCGACCGCTTGATCCGTACGGCGACCTCCTCGACCCGTTCGCTGTCCATTCCGGGCATCAGGTCGACGCGGGCGGCGACCAGCACCGAGTCCAGACCCATCTTCATCGTGAACAGCGCCTCCACGCTGTCTATCTCGGGCTGGGCGTCCAGCAGGGCCCGGATCCGGCCGCTGGCCTCCGGGTCGGCCGCCTCTCCGATCAGCTGGTCCCGTGCCTCGCGTCCCAGCCGGTAGGCGACGTAGACGAGCAGCGCGCCGATCGTCAGTGAGGCGGACGCCTCCCACACCACCTGCCCGGTGATCATATGCAGCGCCATGCCGATCATCGCGAGCGTGACACCCAGCACCGCCGTGCCGTCCTCGGCGACGACCGTGCGCAGCGCCGGGTCACGCAGGCCGTCCATGCCCCGGCCCTGGCGGCGCACCTGGTACAGCGCCCTGACCAGCGAGGCCCCCTCGGCGAGCAGGGCGACGCCCAGCACGATCAGGCCGGCCACGTATCCGCTCTGCTTCTCCTCGGCCCCGTTGCGGAGCGCGTCGATGCCCTGGAAGAAGGAGAAGCAGCCGCCCATCACGAAGATCCCGACGGCCGCGAGCAGCGACCAGAAGAAGCGCTCCTTGCCGTAGCCGAAGGGGTGGCGCCGGTCGGCGGGGCGGCGGCTGCGGCGCAGCGCCGCCAGGAGGAAGACCTCGTTGAGGCTGTCCGCGACGGAGTGCGCGGCTTCGGAGAGGAGCGCCGGTGAGGCGGCGAAGATCCCGCCCACGGCTTTGGCGACCGCGATCACCAGGTTCGCGGCGAGCGCCACGAGCACCGTGACGCGTGTCTTCCGGTCGGCTTTCTTACTTGAGGATGTCCCTGTCACCTCCGCCGACTGCCCCGGTCATTTCAGCTCACACCGTGCCGTCGGCGGAAAACGGGGAACGCGTTCACCAGGGCAGGCGTACCGCCGAGCACAGTGGCGGGCGTACCGCGAGGGACAGCAGGGAGGACGGCATGACCGCCGGCGAGGACGGCAACAGCGGGTACGGGAGGAAGGCGTTCAAGCGGTCCAAGAGCCATTTCGCGGACCGGATCACCGCGGACGGCCGCGACGGCTGGCCGGTGGAGGCGGGCCGCTACCGCCTGGTGGCCAGCCGCGCCTGTCCGTGGGCGAGCCGGGCGCTGATCTCCCGGCGTCTGCTCGGTCTGGAGGACGCACTCTCCCTCGCGATCGCCGATCCGATCCAGGACGACCGCAGTTGGCGCTTCACCCTGGACCCGGACGACCGCGACCCGGTCCTCGGCATCCGCTTCCTCAGTGAGGCCTATGACGAGCGGGAGCGGGACTACCCGGGCGGGGTGAGCGTGCCCGCGATCGTGGACGTGCCCAGCGGGAAGCTGGTCACCAACGACTACCAGCAGATCACCCTGGACCTCGCCACCGAGTGGACGGCCCTGCACCGGGAGGGGGCGCCCGACCTGTATCCGGTGGCGCTGCGCGACGAGATCGACTCGGTGATGGCGGAGGTCTACGAGGACGTCAACAACGGTGTGTACCGGGCGGGCTTCGCGACCGGCCAGGAGGAGTACGAGGCCGCCTGCGCCGGTGTGTTCCGTCGGCTGGAGCTGCTGACACCGCGTCTTGCCCGGCAGCGCTATCTCGTCGGTGACACCCTCACCGAGGCGGACATCCGGCTGTTCACCACTTTGGTCCGTTTCGACGCGGTCTACCACGGTCACTTCAAGTGCAACCGCTGGAAAGTGGCCGAGAACCCGGTCCTGTGGGCGTACGTCCGCGATCTCTACCAGACACCCGGCTTCGGCGACACGGTCGACTTCGACCACATCAAGCGGCACTACCACCAGGTGCACACCGGTATCAATCCGACCGGCATCGTGCCCCTGGGGCCGGATCTGTCGGGCTGGCTGACCCCTCATCACCGGGAGGAACTGGGCGGCCGGCCGTTCGGGGACGGGACCCCGCCGGGGCCGGCTCCGGCGGCCGAGACGGTTCCGGCTGAGCACCGGCCCACCCGCTGACGACCGACCCGCTGAAGACCCGCCCACCGACGAAGGAGAGTGACATGGCGAAGAAGAAAAAGATGCCCCTCGCCTACAAGCCCATCGGCTTCCTGCTGGGCTGGACGAGCGGGACGCTGGCCGGACTGGCCTTCCAGAAGACCTGGAAGGTGATCCGGCACGAGGACGACGCGCCCGACGCGCTGGACCGGGACCGCGGCTGGGGAGAGATCCTGTTCGCCGCCGCGGTCCAGGGCGCCATCTTCGCCGTGGTGCGCAGCGCGGTGGATCGCGCGGGCGCCAAGGCCATCGAGCGCTCCACCGGCGCCTGGCCCTCCGAGGAGAAGGGCGGCCGGGACTGACCCGCTCCCCGGCCGCCGGTTCGGACGGCGCTCAGCCCTGCTTGGGCGCCGTCGACGGGACCAGGCGAAGGGTGAAGGAGTGGCCGGCCGGGTCGGCGAAACCGCGTTCCTCGTACGGCCCGCTGGCGTCCTTGGTCTCCAGCGGCCGCCCGCCGAGCCCGATGACCCTGCGCTCCGCGTCGTCCAGATCCTCCACCACGAAATCCAGGTGGGCCTGGAGGGCGTTCTCCGGACGGGGCCAGCTCGGCGGCGTCGCGTTCACGTCACGCCGGAAGGCGATCCGGAGCCCGTCGTCGGCCCTGATCTCCACCCGGTTGGCGCTCTCGTGTGTCTGCTCGGCCTCCAGCAGTTCCTTGTAGAACACCGCGAGCTTCTCCGGCTCGGCACAGTCGAGCACGATGACACCCGCTTTCACCAAGACCATGTCTCCTCCGAAGGGTTCGGGGCGCGGGACGTCCGTGCCCCGCCCTCTTACTTGCGGATATCCCGAGCCGCCCGATTCAGTCGGTGACCGGCCGCTCACGGTGACCCGACATCCCTACGAACGGTGACCGGCCGCTCGTCTCCTGCACGACTCTTGGACAGGTGTCCATGTATGGTGGACACCTGTCCAATAATTTGTCGCTATGAAGGAGTGCCGCGCGTGGAGACGGTCGCGAATGTGCTGGTAGGCCTGGTGGCCGCCCTGCACGCCTACATCCTGGTGCTGGAGATGTTCCTGTGGCAGAAGAAGCCCGGCAGATCGCTGCACGGCTTCGATGCCGAGATGGCCCGGGCGACCGCACCCATGGCCGCCAACCAGGGGCTCTACAACGGCTTCCTCGCCGCGGGTCTGGTGTGGGGTCTGATCGCCGCCGATCCGACCGGTTTCCGCGCCCAGGTCTTCTTCCTGTGCTGTGTCGTGGTCGCGGGGGTGTACGGCGCCGTCACGGCGAACCGTCGGATCCTGTTCGCGCAGGCCCTGCCGGGCGCGCTCGCCCTGGGCGCCGTCCTGCTCGCGCGATGACCCGCGGCGGACCCGGGGACCCGCGGGCCGCGCGCACCCGGGAGCGACTGCGCCGGGCCCTCCTCGACGAGTGCGCCGAGCGCCCCCTGTCGGAGGTCGGGGTGGCCGCGCTGGTACGGCGGGCGGGTGTCGGCCGGGCGACGTTCTACGTCCACTACGCCGACCTGGAGGCGCTGGCGGTCGACGCCTGCGCGGACGTCGTACGGGAGGCCGTCGAGGCGCTGCACGCCTGGCGCGGGCGCCCCGATCCGGTGCACGCGCCGCCCGCGCTGGCGGAGTTCTTCGCCTCCCTCTCCCCCCATGCCGCGCTGTACCGGGCCCTGCTCGCGCCGGGTGGCGGCGGCCCGCTGGGAGGTGTGCTGAACCGGGACCTGCGGGCCTACAGCCTGCGCGAGCGTGAACTCGCGGGCGCGGCCGACGCCCCGCTGGTCGCCTCCGCCGTCGCCGCCACCTTCGCCGGAGTCCTGGCCGACTGGCTGCACGGGCTCCTCGAAGCCGACGCCGCCCACATCGCCGACCAGGTGTGGCAGCTGCTGGTCGCCCTGCACGCGAGCCGGTGAGAGCCGTCCGCGACGTTCAGCGGGCGACGGCGGTGGCCTTGAAGGTGCGCCGGTACGTCTGCGGCGCGACCCCGATCGCGGCCCGCAGGTGCTGGCGCAGCGAGGCGCCCGTGGCGAACCCGACCTGGCCGGCGATCTGGTCCACCGACAGGTCGCTCGCCTCCAGCAGCTGACGGGCCCGTGTCACCCGCTGCTGGATCAGCCAGCGGCCAGGGCTGAGGCCGACCTCGTCGTTGAAGCGGCGGGCGAAGGTGCGCAGGCTCATCCGGGAGTGGGCGGCGAGGTCGGCCAGGGTGAGCGGTTCGTCAAGGCGTTCCAGCGCCCAGGCTCGCGTGGCGGCCGTGCCGACGGCGCCGAGTTCGGGGACGGGCTGCTCGATGTACTGGGCCTGGCCGCCCTCCCGGAAGGGGGGTACCACGCAGCAGCGGGCCACCCAGTTGGCCAGGTCGCCGCCGTGGTCGGTGCGGACGACGTGCAGGCAGACGTCGACTCCGGAGGCCGCGCCCGCCGAGGTGAGGATCCGGCCGTCATGCACGAAGAGCACGTCGGGGTCGAGGTCGACGTTCGGGTACGTACGCCGGAACAGATCGGCCACATGCCAGTGCGTAGTGGCCTTCCGGCCGTCGAGGAGGCCCGCCGCGGCCAGCACGAAGGCGGCGGTGCAGATGGACACGATCCGCGCGTCCGGGCGGATCAGGTCGAGCGCGGCGGCGAGCTCGGCGGACAGCTCGGTGGGGATGTGCGAGGACGCCACGGAGGCGACCACGACCGTGTCGGCCGTCGCCAGGATCTCGGGCCCGTGCTCGACACCGATCGTGAAGTCGGCGTTGGTGCGCACGGGTTGTCCGTCGACGCTGCAGGTCAGCACCTCGTACCGGCCGCCCGCCGCGCCGAAGATCCGGCTGGGGATGCCCAGTTCGAAGGGATACACCCCGTCCAGGGCCAGCACCACGACCCGTTCCACCCGCTGTTCGCCACTCATGGCACGATCCTATCGAAGGTTGGCAATCGTGCCATTCCCTGGGATGGGGCCGCTCCGGCAGGCTGGTGCGCATGAGCAGTGAGAACACGATGCGAGCCATCAGTCAGGACGTCCTCGGCGGTCCCGAGGTGCTGAAGGAAGTGGAGCTGGCGCGTCCGGAGCCACGTGCGAATGAGGTACTGGTGCGGGTGCGCGCCGCCGGGGTCAACCCGACCGACTGGAAGCACCGGGCGTTCGGCGCCTTCCTCGGCGAGCCGCCCTTCGTGCTCGGCTGGGACGTGTCCGGCGTGGTCGAGGCGGTCGGCGTCGGTGTGGCCACGTTCCGGCCCGGCGACGAGGTCTTCGGCATGCTGCCGTACCCGTACGGCCACGGCTCGCACGCCGAGTACGTCATCGCCCCGGTCCGGGCCCTCACCCACAAGCCGTCCGTGATCGACCACACCCAGGCCGCCGCGCTGCCGCTGGTCTCCCTGACGGCGTGGCAGGCCCTGGTCGAGAACGCGGACCTCCAGCCGGGGCAGCGGGTGCTGATCCACGCGGCGGCCGGCGGTGTCGGGCACGTCGCCGCGCAGATCGCCAAGGCGCGGGGCGCGTATGTGATCGGTACCGCGAGTGCGGGCAAGCACGAATTCCTGCGCGGCATCGGCGTGGACGAGGCGATCGACTACCGGGAGACGGACTTCGTCGACGCGGTGAAGGACGTCGACGTCGTGCTGGACACGCTGGGCGACGAGACCTCGGTGCGTTCGCTGCGCGTCCTGCGGCCGGGCGGGATCGTGGTGTCGATCCTGCCGATCGGATCGGAGGACTTCTTCGAGGAGGCCGAGCGGCTCGGCGTACGGGCACTCAGGATGCTCGTGGACGCCGACCGGGCCGGGATGAGGGCGATCGCGGACCTCGTCGAGCAGGGGAGGCTGAGGCCCACGGTCGCCCGTACCTTCCCGCTGGCCGATGCCGCCGAGGCGCATGCGCTGGGCGAAACCGGCCGGACCACGGGGAAGCTGGTCCTCACGGTCGACTGAGCCGGTCCCCCGACCGGTTAGGTCAGAACGTGGGCACCGCCTGCTTCAGAACGTGAGCACCGGCTTGATCGCCTTGCCCGCGCCCATGTCGCGCACCGCCTGGTCGATGTCCGCGAACGGATACGTGCTGATCAGGCGGTGCAGCGGAAGCCGCCCCTCCTTCACCAGCCGGACCAGGGCGGGGATGAACGTCTGTGTCTCGGCGTCACCGAGGGTCAGTCCCACGACCTGCTTGCCGCCGAGCATCCCGTTGACGTCCAGGGCGACCTCGGTGCCGAACGGCGGGGCGCCGACGATCACCAGGGTGCCGCGGGCGGCGAGCGCGTCGACACCCTGGCGCAGCACGCCGACGTTGCCGGTGGTCTCCACCACGCCGTCCGCGCCGTGACCGCCGGTGATCTCCGCGAGCGCCTCACCGAGGTCCCTCTCGCCCGCGGTGACGGTGTGGGTGGCGCCCAACTCCTTGGCGAGTTGCAGGCGTTCGGCCACCCGGTCGACGGCGACGACGGTGGTGGCGGGGCTGAGGGCGGCCGCCATGACCGCGGACAGTCCGACGGCTCCGGCGCCGAGGACCACGAGGGTGCTGCCGGTGACCGGCTTCAGCACGTTCCAGACGGCGCCGACACCCGTCTGCACTCCGCAGCCCAGCGGGGCGATCGACTCCAGCGGAACCTCCGGGTCGACCTTGACCAGGCTGCGCTCGTCGACCAACGCCCGTTCGGCGAACGAGGACTGGCCGAAGAAGTGACCGCCGAGCGGCTCGCCGTCGCGGCTGATGGTGCTGGTGCCGTCGGCGCGCCGGCCGCCGATGAGGTTCAGCGGCAGCCAGCCGTCGCAGTACGCGGGGTGGCCGCCCCGGCAGTTGCGGCAGTCGCCGCAGGAGGTGAAGGACAGCACGACATGGTCGCCGGGAGCGACGCCGGTCACGGCGGACCCGACAGCCTCGACGACGCCCGCACCCTCGTGCCCGAGAACTCCGGGGAGCGGAAAGGGCAGTCCGCCGCTCGCCACACCGAGGTCGGTGTGACACAGGCCGGTGGCGACCATCCGGACGACCGCCTCGTGCGCCCCGGGCTCGTCGAGCTCAACGTCACTGAGGGTGAAGGGCGCTCCGCCGGACTCGACGACGGCAGCGCGGGTGGTGAAGGACATCGCAGGAACTCCTTGGAGAGCGCGCTCAGTCGAGCGAGACGACGACGGACTTGACCTTGGTGTAGGCGGCGAACGCCTCGGGCCCGTACTCGCGGCCGAAGCCGGAGTCCTTGACCCCGCCGAACGGCACCGCGGGATCGAGCATCGCCCAGTCGTTGATCCACACGATGCCCGCCTGGAGCCGTGCGGCGACCCGGTGGGCACGGGCGAGGTTGCCGGTCTGGACGCCGGAGGCCAGGCCGTACGGCGTGGAGTTGGCGAGGGTGACGGCCTCCTCCTCGGAGTCGAAGGGCTGCACGGTGAGGACCGGCCCGAAGATCTCCTCCTGCACCACCCGGGAGTCGTTGGGGAGGTCCGCGATCACGGTGGGCCGGTAGTAGTAACCGCCGTCCAGGTCGAGACGCTCACCGCCGCAGACGACGCGGCCGCCCTCCTTGCGGGCCAGGGCGACGTACTCCTCGACCTTCCTCAGGTGCTTCTCCCCCGCCATCGGCCCGACGACGGTCTCGGCCCGGCGCGGGTCGCCGACCGGTACACCGGGGACGGCCTCGGCGAGGATGCCGAGGAGGGTGCTGTACACCGGGCGCGCCACCAGCAGCCTGGGGCCGCCCATGCAGAACTGCCCGGTGTTGAAGACGAAGCCCTTGATGACGGCGCCGACCGCCTTCTCCAGGTCGGCGTCCTCGAAGACCACGTGGGCCGCGTTGCCGCCGAGCTCCATGGTGACGGGCTTGAGGGCCTGCCCGGCGACGCTCGCGGCGTGCCGGCCCACGGCGGTGGAGCCGGTGAAGGCGATCTTGTCGACGCCGCTGTGCCGCAGCAGCGCCTCCCCGGCCACCGGGCCGGCGCCGGTGACGATGTTGACCACACCGTCCGGGACCCCCGCCTTCTGGAAGAGGCGGGCCATGTAGAGGGCACTGAGCGGGGTCTCGTCGGCCGGTTTGTGCACGACCGTGTTGCCGGCCGCGAGCGCCGGGGCGATCTTGGATCCGGCCAGGATCAGCGGGAAGTTGAAGGGCGTGATCGCGGCGACCACCCCGATCGGCTCACGCCGGGTGTAGGCGAGGGCGTTCATGGGGGTGTCACGGTTCGAGCCGTGCAGGGAGTGGGCGAGCGCGGCGAAGTGCTCGTAGTCGTTGGCCGCGTTCGTCACGTCGACGGCGTGGCACAGCGTGATCGGCTTGCCCACGTCGAGGCTCTCCAGGTACGCGATGTCGTCGGCGTTCTCCCGGATCAGCTCGGCGACACGATGCAGGATCCGGCCCCGCTCGCGGCCGCTCAGCCCTGACCAGGCGCCCCCGTCGAAGGCCGCACGGGCGGCGCGTACGGCGTCGTCCACATCGGCCTCGCCCGCCTCCGCGACGGTCGTGACGACCGCGCCCCGGGACGGGTCGACCACCTCGGTGCGCGCTCCGTCGGCGGCCTCGCGCCACTGGCCCCCGATGAACAGCCGGCCGGGTTCGATCTCGAAGGTGGTCATCGCCACTCCTCAGCCTCATTGCCAAGATTTCAACAAACAGGATTCCTGTTGGTCCGCAGTCTCTTTACAGACAGGTTTCCTGTCAATGCTCTAGGGTGAACTCATGCTCGACTCCCAGGCGACCAAGGCGACCCCGTCGCTCCTCTACATGGTGAAACAGGTGGAGCTCGTCGCGCGCTCCCGACTGGACGAGCTGGTCAGGCCGTCGGGGATCACCGCTCTCCAGTACACCGCGCTCACGGTCCTGGAGCGACACGACGGACTGTCGGCCGCGCAACTGGCCCGCGACTCGTTCGTGACCGCCCAGTCGACCGCCGATCTCGTACGGTCCCTGGAGAACCGCGGGCTGGTGCACCGGGAGCGCAATCCCCGCAACCGCCGCGAGCTGCTGATCCTGCTGACCGACGCGGGCCGCGAACTGCTCGCGCACCACGAGGGTCTCGTCCGGGAGCTGGAGGAGCGGATGGTGCGGGACCTCACCCGGCACCAGACCCAGCAGTTCCGGGAGGCGCTCACCAAGGCCTGGCAGGCCCTGTCGTAAGTCGCGCGTCGCAATTCGATGACATATGTCAATCGAACATGCTCAAATTTGATCCATCGAGGGTAACTTGCAGAGCGGGCGGGGGGTTTGGGCTCTCCCTTGCCGCCCTGGGAGCCAGTTGGAGGCGATGGAGTCGTGCAGCAGGAACCCGCACCGCTCGCCCGGCATCTGCGCATCCACCAGGACCGGGGACACACGGTGCTGGAGTTACACGGAGAGATCGACATCGCCGCGGCCATGGAGATCATCCCGTATCTGGACCAGGTGACGGGGCAACCCGACGTCCGTCTGGTGATCGACCTCAGCGGCGTGGAGTTCTTCGACTGCTCCGGGCTGCGACTGCTCTACCGCGCCCGGGCGCGGGTGCGGGACGGGGGCGGACGGCTGCTCCTGGTGTGCACGCATCCGCTCACCCTGCGCGTCCTGCGGGTCACGGGCCTGGCCAGGCTGCTCCCGCCGATGCCGACGCTGGACGCGGCCCTGGAACAGCCGGAGGCCACGTCCGGCCCCGTGTGACCGCGAGCCCTTTCGCGAGCCTCCTCGCGTGCCGCCCTTCGCGGCGCGACGGCTACTCGGTCGGCGGCGCGTCGAACAGGGCGCTGACGGACTCGCCATTGTGGATCCGGCGTACGGCCTCGGCGAGCGCCGGGGCGACGGTGAGGATGCGCAGCTTCTCGGTGCGCTCCTCCTCGGGGACCGGCACGGTGTTCGTGCACACGATCTCCAGGACGTCGGGCTGCTCCCCGATCCGCTTCAGCGCTCCGGCCGCGAACAGCCCGTGCGTGCAGGCCACCCGGATCGAGCGGGGTCCCAACTCCCGCAGCCGGTCGAGGAGTTCCAGCACCGTGCTGCCCTTGGCGATCTCGTCGTCCAGCACGATGACGTCCCGTCCGGCGACCTCGCCGATGACGGAGCTGATGCTGACGCGGTCGTCCGCGAACCGCTGTTTGGCGCCGGCCGCCACCTGGGCGCCGATCATCCGGGCGAACGCGGCGGCCTCCTTGGCGTTGCCGAGGTCCGGCGAGACGACGGTGGTGCGGGACAGGTCGTACTGCCGGAAGTGGACGGCGAGCTCGCGCAGCGCGTGCAGGTGGTCCACCGGGACCGAGAAGAAGCCGTGGACCTGCGGCGAGTGCAGCGTCATCGCCAGGACCCGGCTGGCGCCCGCGGCCACCAGCAGATCGGCGACCAGCCGCCCGCCGAGGGAGATGCGGGGCTCGTCCTTCTTGTCGGAGCGGGCGTAGGAGTAGTGCGGCATCACGACACTGATCCGGCCGGCCGAGGCCCCGCGCGCGGCGTCGCACATCAGCAGCAGCTCCACCAGATGCTCCTGGACCGGCTTGACCAGTGGCTGGATGAGGAAGACATCCCGTTCCCGGCAGTTGGCCTGGAGCTGTATCTCCAGACAGTCATTGGCGAACCGGCTGACCCGGGTGGGGCTGAGCGGCACGCCGAGATGCGCGCAGACCTCCTGGGCCAGCTCGGGATGGGCGCTCCCGCTGAACACGGCGATGTCTCGCACGATCCGCTCCTAGCATGATCATTCCGGTTGCAGGGGTCATGCTACGGGCCGGGCGAATTCCGGTCGCGGACCGTCCACGGGCGCACGGCATGGTTAGCGCGAGTGTGCCTTCGTGCCTTCGAAGGGATGCTCACCAGGACACCGGCAGTCGTCGGGGACCGCGCGTCATCTGGCCCTCCCGCCACTCGATGGTGTCCGGCGTGAACTCGGCGCGCAGGCGGGGGAAGCGGACGGCCAGCCGGTGCAGGGCCAGGCCGAGTTCCAGGCGGGCGAGCCAGGCGCCGAGGCAGTGGTGGGGGCCGGCGCCGAAGACCACGCTGGGCGGGTTCAGCGGTGCGAACAGGTCGGGCGGGCCGGGCGGGAAGACGTCCGGGTCGCGGTTGGCCGAGTTGAGCTGGACCGCGACCACGCTGCCCGCCGGGATCGTCACTCCGCCGATCTCGACGTCGGTGAGGGCCCGGCGGATCAGACCGGGCAGCACCCTGCCCTCGCTGAGCGGGACGGTCCGCAGCAGCTGTTCGACCGCCGTCGTGGCCGCCTCCTCGCCCTCGGCCAGCCCCGGCCAGGCCTCCTTCCCGTCGGTGAGGAGGTGGACGACGATGTTGCCGAGGGCGGTCATGGTCGTCTCGTGTCCGGCCACGACCAGTCCGAGGACCAGCATGACCAGGTGCCGTTCCTCGATCCCGACCCCGTCGCCCGCCGCCACCAGCGCGCTCACCAGGTCGTCGCCCGGTTCCTTGCGGCGCTCGGCGACCAGGTCGGCGGCGAAGACCCCGAACTCCCGCATCGCGCGGCCGACTTCCTCGGCGGTGTGCGCGCCGCCGGACAGGGCGTGGTCGGCCCAGGAGCGGATGCGTTCCCAGTCCGCGTGGCCGAGACCCATCAGCCGGGAGACGACCGAGACCGGCAGCGGACGCGTGAACCCCTCGATGATGTCGGCGGGGTGGGGCCGCTCGGCGAAGTCGTCGAGGAGGGTTTCCACCACCGAGGCCACCCAGGGCCGCCAGCGGGCGACGGCACGGGGGGTGAACGCCCGCTGGACCGTGCCGCGCAGCCGGTGGTGGGCGGGGCCGTCCTGGTTGAGGAGACCGTCCGGTGAGTCCAGCAGGTTCGGTACGACAAGCAGCGGCGGCGCGTCATCGGCGTGCAGGGACCGCCGGTCGAAGCGGGGGTCCATGAGGACCTGACGCGCCTCCGCGTACCGGGTCACGAGCCATACCGGGGTGCCGGTGGCGAGGGAGGTCGGCCGGGGCGGACCGGACTCGGGGAAGGTCACGCGGTGCATGGGAGGAAGGGGGCGGGGGGTGCGGTCTGCGCTCATCCGGGTCTCCAGATGCGCCGGTAGGGAGGTTTTCTCCACGCTAGTGCGCCCCTCTGCTGCCGTCAGCGGCGCCAACCGGCCAACGAGTCGGTCTGCCAAGGCCTTTGAGGGGCATCCGTTCGGTAGGAAGGAGGGCCGTCGCCATGACGACTCCCATCAGACGCGTGTCCGGACGCATGCCCGGCTGGGCGAAGGCAGTGAGCGCCGTGGTACTGGTGCTCGTCGTGTTCTTCGCGGGGATCCGGCTGAGTGTGCTGCCGGGCCTCAAGGACCTGTTCGGCACCGAGACCCACGACCGAACCGGCCCCACACTGCTGCAGTCCATCCAGGACATCAGCCGTTACGACGCCGCCTCCGGCAATTTCCAGGTCGTCGTGGACCTGGAGAAGGACACCAAGTACCTGCCCGACGCGATCCGCGGCTCCCGCACCCTGTACGTCGGGGCGGGCTCCGTCGACGCCTACGTCGACCTCGGCCAGGTCGGCAAGAACGACGTGACGGTCAACGCCGACCGTACGTCCGCCACGCTGCGACTGCCGCACGCCCGACTCGGCAAGGCAACGCTGGACGCCGACCGCTCGTACGCCGTCTCCAAGCAGCGCGGTCTGCTCGACCGGCTCGGCGACTTCTTCTCGGACAACCCCAACGGCGAGCAGGCCGTGCAGAAGCTCGCCGTTCGGCACATCACCGACGCCGCGAAGGAGAGTGAGCTGACGAGGCGTGCCGAGACCAACACCACCACCATGCTGAAGGGTCTGCTCGGCTCCCTCGGCTTCAAGGAGGTGAAGGTCACCTACGGCACCTGATCAGCCGTGGTGGATCCCCCGCGGGGCGCGGGCACCGGACAGGACGGTGCCCGCGCGAACCGACCCCCACGAGCAGTGCCACACCGTCTGGAAGCCGCCTCCGGGCAGGGGCAGGGAGGCGCATCGTCGGGCAGTTCGCGGGTAACCGCCTAACGACACCGGGAACTTGAAATCTGGAGGAATGGATGGCCTGGGCAGCCTCACGAACGCGAGCAGTGTTGCGCACCCGCACCTCCAAGACCGAGCGCCCTCCGCAGAAGCAGAAGACGAGCCGCAACGAGCGTTCACCCCAGAGATCGAGCCAGGAGCGGCGTCCCCTGCCGTGGCCGCTGCGTCTGCTGGCGGTGCTCTGTGCGTTCGCCTTCATGGTGGCCTTCGCCGTCGTCCTGGCGCGGCTGACCCTGGAGCCCTCCCCCGCGTCGGTGGAGCTGACGCACACCAACATCCATCCGGGCAGTTCCCTGCGGGCCTATCTGGATCAGCCGGAACTGCGGGACGCCGTCAAGCAGATCGGCGGCAACCTGCTGCTGGGCGTCCCGTTCGGCATCCTGGTGCCGGTCGTGGCCCCGCGCACCCGCGGGATCCTGCGCATCCTGCTGCTGACCGCGGTCGTGATGCTCATGGTCGAGTTCGCCCAGGGCGCGCTGATCACGGGGCGGGCCTTCGACATCGACGACGTCATCCTCAACACCACCGGAGCGCTCGTCGGCTACCTCCTGCTGGGGCGGCGGATGAGCCGGGCGGTGCACGCGCGCAAGCCGAAGGGGTGACCGGGGCAACCAGGAGTGGGCGGTCGGCGGGCCCGGTCGATCAGTGTCGGCGCCAGGTGAACTTGTCGCCGCCCACCCAGCGGACCACCGCCGGGTCGTCCAGGTCGTGGACCGTGATGCCGAACGCCGCGGCGGCCTCCAGAACGTCGGTGACGGTCTTCGCCTCGCCGACCACCTCGCCGTCGATCTCCACGATCCGGAACGGCGGCGTGCCCGGCTGCACCCCGAGCACCAGGATCCGCGGGTTGGCCATGTACGGGCTCGCGCTTTCGGTCATGAACCGAGCGTAGATCGCATCCGGCGGGAGGGAGAGTCGTACGTCACCCGACCAGCGGGCCCGGGGGTGCCCGCACAGTCCCGCCTGCCCCCGGGGAGCGCACACTCGTCGTGCGCTCCCCGGGCAGCTGGGCAACGCTGGAGGTGGAGGTAGCGATGGACCCCGTCGAGGCTCTGGACCGGATCGCCTTTCTGCTGGAGCGGTCCCTCGCGCCCACCTACCGTGTGCGCGCCTTCCGTACGGCGTCCCGGGTGCTGTCCCCGCTCTCCGGCGCGGAGGTCCGCGAGCGGGCGGACGCCGGGACACTGGAGGCCCTGAAGGGGCTCGGTCCGAAGACGGCGCAGGTGGTGCGCGAGGCGCTGGAGGGGCGGGTGCCCGGCTATCTGGAGAAGCTGGAGGGCGAGGCCGCCGGGGCGCCGCCGACGCCGGGCGGGGAGGAGCTGCGGGCCCTGCTGCGCGGGGACTGCCATCTGCACTCGGACTGGTCCGACGGCGGCAGCCCCATCGACGAGATGGGCCGGGCGGCTGCGGCGCTCGGCCACGAGTGGGCCGCCCTGACCGACCACTCACCCCGGCTGACCGTGGCGCGCGGGCTGTCACCCGAGCGACTGCGCCGCCAGCTGGACGTGGTGGCGGAGCTGAACGAGACATGGGCGCCGTTCCGGCTGCTGACCGGCATCGAGTGCGACATCCTCGACGACGGTTCACTCGACCAGGAACCCGAACTGCTCGACCAGCTGGACGTCGTGGTGGTGTCCGTGCACTCCAAGCTGCGGATGGACGCCCGCTCGATGACCCGGCGCATGGTGGCCGCCGTACGCGATCCGCACGCGAACGTCCTCGGGCACTGCACCGGACGGCTGGTGACGGGACGAGGGCGGCCCGAGTCGGAGTTCGACGCCGAAGAGGTGTTCGCGGCGTGCGCCGAGTCCGGTACGGCGGTGGAGATCAACAGCCGCCCCGAACGCCTCGATCCGCCACGGCGCCTGCTGCGTGCCGCCGTGCGGGCGGGGGTGCTGTTCTCGATCGACACCGACGCGCACGCGCCCGGCCAGCTGGACTGGCAGATCCACGGCTGCGCCCGCGCGCAGGAGTGCGGGGTGCCCGCCGGGCGTGTGGTCACGACCTGGTCGCTGCCTCAGCTGCTGGCCTGGACCCGGCAGGGCCGCGTTCCGGACGGCGTGGCGAGCGGCTGACGTGGTACTCGACGCGCTGACCGGGCGATGCGGGACGAAAGGACAGGCATATGGGACGGGCCGCGGTGTTCGACGTCGACGGGACCCTCGTCGACACCAACCACCTCCACGTGGTGACCTGGTGGGAGGCCTTCCGACAGGCCGGGCACCGGGTGCCGACGCACGCCATCCACCGGGCGATCGGGCTCGGCTCCACCGACCTGATCGCCCATCTCCTCGGCGACGGCCGGGACCAGGACCGGGACGCGGAACTGAGCGCCGCCCACAAGGCGCTGTACGGGCAGTACTTCGACCGGCTGCCCGCCTTCCAGGACGCCGGGCGGCTGCTGCGGCGGCTCGACCGGGACGGCTGGACGGTGGTGCTGGCCACGTCGGCGGGCGGCGCCGAGCTGTCCGCGCTGCGTCGCGCGATCGACGCGGACGAGGCGATCACCGACACGGCGAGCGCCGACGACGTCGACCAGGGCAAGCCCGCGCCCGAGCCCGTGGAACACGCCCTGGAACTGGCCGGTGTCCCTCCCGAGCAGGCGGTCTTCGTCGGCGACACCGTCTGGGACATGCGTGCCGGCAGCCGGGCCGGGGTGCGCTGCGTCGGCGTCCTGTGCGGCGGCATCCCGCGGGCCGACCTGGAGGGGGCCGGGGCGACCGAGATCTACGACGACCCCGCGGACCTGCTGGCCTCCTTGGCGGACAGCCCCCTGGCATGAGCTGCAAAATTCCAGGTGAGGGGCTCTTCGACGCGGAACCCAGCGTGCATGACGCGTGTGAAAGAAGCGGTACGACCGTACGGCGGCCGTCCGGCCGATGCGCTGCGGAGGGATGCCCTTGCCGTCGTCCGGGCCGCCCGGGCCGTCTGGCGCGGTCCGGGCCGGGAGCGTGACCTGGTCGTGCAATCGTTGAAAGCCGCCGCGGCGGCCCTGATCGCCTGGTTCGTGGCGAGCGACTGGCTGGGCGACCCGATGGCGTTGATGGCGCCCTGGGTGGCGTTGGTGCTGGTGCAGGCCACTGTCTACAGCTCGCTGCGGCATGCAGCCCAGCAGTGGGTGGCGCTGTGCGCCGGAACCCTGCTGGCGTCGGCCGCCCAGGCCCTCACCGGCAACACGCTGGGTGCGCTGGCCCTGTCCGTACCGGTGCTGATGCTGCCGGCGAACTGGTCCCGCTTCGGTGACCAGGGGATATACGGCGCGACCACCGCCGTCTTCACCCTCGCCTCGGGGACCGTCTCGGCGTCGGCGGTCGGGCACCGCGTCGGACAGGCCCTGCTGGGCGCGGTGATCGGGGTGCTGATCAACGCTCTCGTCCTGCCGCCGATCCATCTGCGGGACGTGCGCGAGAACCTCGCGGCACTCGCCCGGGAGACGGGCGACCTCCTGCACGCCATCGGCGCGGATCTGCGTGAGGACGAGTGGGACGCGCAGACCGCGGCCCACTGGTCGAGCGCCGCGGCCCGGCTGGAGCGGTGCCTGGCCGCGCTGCGGTCGGCCCGCGCGTGGAGCCGGGAGAGCCTGCGGCTGACCGCCGGCCCGCTGCGCGCCGTTCGCAGGCCCCCGCAGCCCCTGCCCTCCGAGGACGAGGACGAACGCTGGAGCCGGGTCACCGGCCACGTCAGAGCGCTGACCCGGACCCTGGGCGTCGCGGCCGACGACCGCCGCGCGCCCTCCGTGCCTGGCGGCCCGGCACTGCGCTCGTACGGCCGTCTCCTGGAGCTCATCGGGGACGCGTGCCGTGCGGAGGGCCGTCAGTTGCTGAAATGGCGGGAGGACACGCGACCGGAGGACGGTGTCCAGGACTCCATGCGGGACCTCCACGAACGGCTGCAGCAGGGTCTCCGGGAGCAGGCCGCGGAGGGAGCCACCAGGACGGCCGTCCTGGGAACCCTGTTGTTGCAGGCCGAGAACCTCTGGAACGAGACCGTTCCGGACACCGGGGCCGCCCAGGACGACGAGGACCTTCGGGGCACCGGGGCCGCTCCGGACGACGAGGTGGCCGCGGACACCGAGACCGTTCCGAACACCGCGACCGTTCCGGGTGTGCACGAGCGGTGACACGGATCACCCCGTTCCGCGGCAGATCGCGGAACACCCAGGGGTGGTTGCCCGTTGAACAGACCGTGGGTGCGGATGGGACAGTGTACCCGGGCCTCACCTTTTGCCCACAGGGACGATCGTTCGGCTGAAGCCCTGTGGAGCGTTTCGCCGAGAGGCGACCGCCATCCGCGCCCACGACAGACCAGCCCCGACCGTGATTCCCCCGTCCGGTCGGGGCTTCCCTCTGTCCGGACACCGCCGCCACCGTGCCGGACCGTGCTTGCCGCCCGACTCGGCCGCGCCTGACTTCGAACGCTTGCTTGGAGCGCTTGACTTCGAGCGCTTGACTTCGAGCGCACTCCAGTCCGTAGCGTTCTGGACATGAGCTCCGCACGCACCGCACAGCACAAGATCGGCTCGGGGTTCGGCGCCCACAGCACCGCCGACGACGTCCTGGCCGGCATCGACCTGACCGGACAGCTCGCGCTCGTCACCGGTGGCTACTCGGGCCTCGGCCTGGAGACCACCCGCGCCCTGCGCGCGGCCGGCGCCCGGGTCGTCGTCCCGGCCCGCCGTCCCGCCGTCGCCCGGGAGGCACTGGCCGGGGTCGACGGGGTAGAGGTCGACGAACTGGACCTCGGGGACCTGGACAGCGTCCGCGCCTTCGCCGAACGGTTCCTCGCCTCGGGCCGCACACTCGACATCGTCATCGACAACGCCGGGATCATGGCCTGTCCCGAGACCCGCGTGGGGCCCGGCTGGGAGGCGCAGTTCGCCACCAACCATCTGGGCCACTTCGCCCTCGTCAACCGGCTGTGGCCGGCCATCGAGCCCGGCGGTGCCCGCGTGGTGTCGGTGTCCTCGCGCGGCCACCACTTCTCCGGCATCCGCTGGGACGACGTCGACTGGCGGGACGGCTACGACAAGTGGCAGGCGTACGGGCAGGCGAAGACCGCGAACGTCCTGTTCGCCGTGCACCTCGACCGGCTCGCCCGGGAGCGCGGCGTACAGGCCTTCGCGCTGCACCCCGGCGGCATCCTCACTCCGCTCCAGCGGCACCTGCCCCGGGAGGAGATGGTGGCCAGGGGCTGGATCGACGAGGACGGCACCCCGATCCCGCAGGAGGGGATGAAGACTCCCGAGCAGGGCGCGGCCACCCAGGTCTGGGCGGCGACCTCCCCCCGGCTGGACGGTCTGGGCGGCGTCTACCTGGAGGACTGCGACATCGCCGAGCTCGCACCCGCCGATGACGAGCGCACGGGCGTCAAGGAGTACGCGATCGACCCCGAGCAGGCGGCCCGCCTGTGGGATCTGTCGGTGGATCGGACGGGAGTGAACGCGTTCGCCGACTGAGCCGGGAAGGGGGTCGGCAGATCCCCGCCTGGACGGGTGCCAGTGCGCGCCCGGATGGATGGGCGGCCGGCATCGCGTGGATCGCTTTCGGTGGGGTACTCGGGGCGTTCCCCGGTCGCCCCACCAGCCGTGAGGAGCCCACAGATGAGTACGTCAACGGGCAGCAGAATCGTCGTCACGGGCGCCACCGGCAACGTCGGCACCAGTGTGGTGCGTCTTCTCTCCGAGGATCCGGAGATCGGGTCCGTGCGGGGGCTGGCCCGCAGGATCCCCGACTGGTCGCCGGCGAAGACGGACTGGTCGGCGGTCGACCTCGCGTCGGACCAGTCCGATCTCGTGAAGGAATTCGAGGGTGCGGCCGCCGTCGTCCATCTGGCCTGGGCGTTCCAGCCCACCCACGACCCGGCGGTGACCTGGCGCACCAATGTGCTCGGCTCGATCCGGGTGTTCGAGGCGGTGGCCTCGGCGGGCGTGCCGACGTTGGTGCACGCGTCGTCGGTCGGCGCGTACTCCCCGGGGCCGAAGGCGCACACGGTCGACGGGTCGTGGCCCACCCACGGCTGGCCGGATGCCGCCTACTGCCGGGAGAAGGCCTACCTGGAGCGTGCCCTGGACACGTTCGAGCGCGACCACCCCGACGTCCGGGTGGTCCGCATGCGCCCGGCCTTCCTGTTCAAACGGGAGTCGGCGAGCGAGCAGCGCCGCATCTTCGGCGGGCGTTTCCTGCCGGGTCCGCTGGCGCGGCCCGAACTGCTGCCGTTCCTGCCCGACATCCCCGGCCTGCGGGTGCAGGCGCTGCACAGCGACGACGCGGCGAAGGCGTACCGTCTCGCGTTGCGCTCCGACGTGCACGGCGCCTTCAACCTGGCCGGCGATCCGCCCGTCGACGCGGAAATGCTCGGCCAGATGCTCGGCACCCGTCCGGTCCGGCTGCCGCGCACCGCGGCCCGCTCGGCGGTCGCCGCCGCGTGGGGGCTGCGTCTGCTGCCGGCCTCTCCCCATCTCTTCGACGCGGTGCTGAGGCTTCCGCTGATGGACTGCACCCGCGCCCGTACGGAACTGGGCTGGCGCCCGGACCACACGGCGACGGAGGTGCTGGAGGAGTTCCTGCACGGTGTGCAGCAGGGCGCGGGGGCGCGTACGGAGCCGATGCGGGGCCACAAGGTCGGCTGACGTCGGCCCGTGGCGGTGCGCGCACGCGGTCAGGGCACCTCACAGGCCGCCCGACCGGCCGCCCGACGGTCAGGAACCGTCGGGCGGCCGGTCAGGCGGTGTCAGCCGGTGGGTTCGTCCGGTACCGGGTGCTCGGGGTCCACGGCGCCCGAGTGCGGGGCGCCCCGCCTGCCCGTCCCCGACTCGTCGGTGTCGGGGACGTCGGTGGCCTCCTCGTCGGAGTCCCCGAGGTCGTCGGCCTCGGTGGTGTCAAGGGTGTCGCCCCGTGCGCGACCGGCGCCCACCTCCCAGGGGTCCTCGCCGTCGTGCGCCTGCTGGTCCGGCAGGTCACGCGGTACGGGCTCACCGTTCTCACCAGGTCCTTCGCTGCGGTGCTCGTCCACGACGCACTCCCTTCGTGGGTTTGGGGGCGACACGCGAGTACCTCCGAGCTGATCAGCGAAACGTGAGCGTGGCGCCGGCCCGTCCGGGCCGGGAGCGGTCGCCAGGGGGTGTCCCCCGGTCAGCCGGCCGCGTACACGTCCTCGACGTATCGGCCGTCCCGCACCAGCTCGTCGAGCCACCGCTCGGCGGACGACTCGTCGGCGTCCGGTGTGCGCTCGCGGTACAGGGTGCGGAACGCGTCCCGCACGCCCGGCGCCATGCGCGAACCGTCGCCGCAGACGTGGACCCGGGCGCCCGCGTCGAGCAGTTCCCAGACCTCGTCGGCCTCGGCCGTGACACGGTGCTGCACGAAGGTCGCTCCGGCCTCGGGGGCGGCACTGAAGGCGGGGCGCAGCCGTACCGCACCGGCGGTCTCCGCGGCGCGCAGTTCGTCGGCGTGCAGGAAGTCGGCGTCGGGGGCGTCGCAGCCGAAGTAGCACAGCGCGGGCGGGAGTTGCTCGCCCCGGCCCAGGGCGGCGACCCGGTCGGCGACGGCTCCGCGGAAGGGAGCCAGACCGGTGCCGGCCGCGATCATGACGACCGGTCGGGTGTGGTCGACCCGGAACGCCTCCCGGCAGGGCTGGACGCGGGCCAGGACGGTGTCCCCTGGCTGCACGCCGACGAGATAGCCGGAGCCGACGCCCCGGTAGGTGCCCAGTTGGGAGCGGGCGGGTGCCTCCAGGAGGGAGACCATCAGGTCGACGTGCCCGGGGGCGGCCGCCGGGGACGAGGACACCGAGTAGTGGCGCGGGCGCAGCGGCACGAGGAGGTCGAGCAGGGCGGGCCAGTCGAGGGTGCCGCGCAGGGCGGGGTAGGACTCGAAGAGTTCCACCAGCGTGCGCGGGTCGTCCACCAGGGCGGCCAGTTGGGCTCGTTCCGGCGGGCAGGGGTTGGCGGCGGCCAGCGCGGACAGCTGCTCGGCCGTCGGGCGCTGCTGCAACTCCACGTGCAGGGTGAACAGTTGACGTACCGTCACCGGGCGGTCGACGGCGAGTCCGTCGCGGCGCGGGCGGGTGGGACGGATGTCCAGTACGACGTCGAGGTCGACACCGAAGGCGTCCGCGGCCCGCTCGACGAGCGCCTTGTCGTTGGTGGGGAGGACGGTGACGTGGTCGGCGGTGCGGTAGGTGGTGCCGGCCGGGAGGGCGAGCCGGACGAACCGCTTGACGCGGGGGTGGCCGGGCGCGGTGAGGTCGTACGCCTCCGTCACGGTCATCGGGACCAGGTCGTGCCGCTCGGCCAGGGCGTCCAGCGGACCGCCGGCCAGGGCCCGGACCTCGTACCCGGCGGTCGGCTCCGGTGCGGCGGCACCGTGGGAGTCCGGGTCGCCGTACACCTCGAGAAGCGCGGTGCGCAGCCCGGCGGTGAAGGCGCGGACGGCACCGGTGAGGTCGCCGGAGGCGTCCGCGGCCGCGCGCTCCAGGAGGCGGGTGGCGCCGAGGTCCCCGAGGCGTTCGTCGATGCGGGTCGGGACGTGCTGGTAGGTCGCGGCCCAGTTGCGGTCGCCGACGCCGAGGACGGCGTAGCGGATGCCGGTCGCGTCGGCGAGTTCGTCGAGCCGGGCGGCGAACTGGCGGGCGTCGTCCGTGGGTTGACCGTTGTAGGAGGCCGCGGTGATCACGACCGGGCGGTCCGTGGGGAGGTGCCCGGCGTACGCGTCCAGGGGTGCGACCTCCGTCTCGCAGCCCAGTGCGGCGGCCTCGTCGGCGAGTTGGGCGGCGAAGTCGCGGCAGGTGCCGTAGTTGCTGCCGTGCAGGAAGAGGGCGCGGGTGCCGGGGCGGACCCGGGCCGGGAGACCGGTCTCGGCGGAGGTGTCGTCGGCGGTGGCCGGGACCGCTCCCGGCAGGGGCGGGTGGGCGCGGTCGGCGGCGGTGCGCGGCGCCAGGGTGAGGGTGAGGCCGTCCGGCTTGAGGGTGAGGGTCTCCTTGACGGTGAGCCGGTAGTCGGCGTGGTCGTTCAGCCGGTAACGGTGCACCAGCATGGCCAGCAGCATGGTGGCCTCGTGCAGGGCGAACTGCCGCCCGATGCAGGCGCGTTCGCCGGTGCCGAAGGGCTTGAAGGCGTGCGGTGAGCGGGCCGCCTCCGCTTCGGGCGTGAAGCGGGAGGGGTCGAACAGCTCGGGATTGTCGCCCCACACCGGTTGCCGGTGCAGCATCGGCGCGATCACGGTGAGGGCCTGTCCGGCACGCAGCGGGATGCGCCCGCCGAGCAGGGTGTCCTCGCGGGCCTGCCGGGTGAAGGCGGCGGCGGTCGGCCACAGCCGCAGGGCCTCGTTGAGGACCTGGCGGGTGTAGGTGAGCCGCCCGACCTCGTCGAAGGTCGGCTCGGGGTCGGCGGTGTCGCCCCACAGCTGGTCCACCTCGCGCTGGACGAGCTGGAGCACGGCCGGGTGCTTGGCCAGGTAGTACATCGCGAAGGACATCGCGCCGGAGGTGGTCTCGTGTCCGGCGATCAGGAAGGTGATGACCTGGTTGCGGATGTTGGTGGTGTCGAGGGTGGTGCCGTCGGCGGGGTGCGCGGCGGTGAGCATGAGTCCGAGGAGGTCATCGGCACCGGTCTCACCGGAGGCCACCCGGGCGCTGATCACGTCGTCGACGACCTGCGCCAGATACCCGGCGTCCGCGCGGAACGCCTCGTCGGCGGCCGCGTAGTCGCCCCCGGGGGTGCGGGCCAGGCGGGTCATCGCCCACTCCAGGCAGCGCACCATCGACTCGACGAAGGGGTGCGGCTCGTCCCGGTCGAAGGAGCCGAAGTCGTAGCCGAACCCGGCGAGCCCGATGGTGTCGAGGGTCATCCGGGTCATGTCGTCGGGGATGTTCACGGGCTGCCCGGTGCGGGTGGCCCGGTCCCAGGAGCCGATCAGGCGCTGGGCGACGCGCAGCATCACCGGGTGGTAGGTGCGCATCGAGCCGAGCGCGAAGGCGGGCATCAGGATGTCGTGGGCCTTGGCCCAGTTGGGCTCGTCGTTGTACGCGGTGAACAGTCCGTCGGCGGCGAACTCGCGGACGTTCTCCAGCGCGGGCCCGATGGCCTTGGCGAACCGGGTCTCGTCGGCGAGTTCGGTGACCAGGTCGAGGTCGGCGACGAAGGTGACGTCCCGCCCGTGCAGCCGTCGTACGAGCACGGGACCGTGTTCCCGCATCAGTTCCATCGCCTGCTGGAGAGGGGCGCGGCCGGGGCCGGTGGCGGAGATGTCGACGAGGGGAACGCCGGGGAGGGACGACGCGGTCTGCGCGGTGGGGGGCATGGCGCGGCAACTGCCTTTCGCGGTACGGGAGTACTGCGATCCAGGTTGATCCACCGAGCCTGCCGGTCCGTACCGACCGCCTACATGATTGTGTAGTACATGCGGGCGCGTCGCCCTTGCGCCGGGCGGCCCGCCGTGGCAGGGCGCGGCCTTCGGGGCGGTGAGTGTCGGCACCGAGGCGGGAGGAGGTGCGGGTGGACACGGACCGGCGGTCAGCCGTGGTGTGGCGCAACCGCGCCCTGATGCTCTTCGACCGGGTGTCGATGCCGGTCGCGGTGTGTGACGTCTACGGCGCCGTCCTGCTCGCCAATCCCGCGATGGCGGCCGAGTGCGGTACGACCCCGGGGCGGTTGCGCGGCCGTGAGGTCCTCGAGCTGTTCCGGCCGCAGGAGGTGACCCAGGTGGACCGGATCGCGCAGGCCCTGCGGCTGCGGCACCGGTCGCGCTATGAGGTGTCGGTGCGCTGGGAGACACCCGGCGGCGACGAGCGGTACGGGGAGCTGACCGCGGACCCGGTGAGCGACACCGTCGAGGAGACGCCCGCCCTGCTGGTGATGCTGCGGGTCCGTGGCGGGCGCGCGCACCGTGCCGAGGAACCCGTGCGGGTGACCGCGACGGAGGCCCGGATCCTGGCACTCCTCGCCGGCGGGGCGACCACGGCCCGGGCGGCCCGCGAGACGGGCCTGACGACCGACGGCGTCACATATCACCTGCGGCGCCTGTCCGCGCGTTGGGCCGCGGGCAACCGTACCGAACTGGTCGCCCGCGCTTACGCGCTGGGGGTGCTGGCCCCGGGCGTCTGGCCCCCGACACCTGCCGCGGAGCCCTCGAAGGCCGGCGCCTTCTCCACGGACCCGAGGCCCGCGGAATAGGCCGAGGCCTCGCAGCGGGCGGCGTGAGGACGCGACCCGGGCCCCGGCGACACGGCCGGCAGCGACCTCAGCCGCCCGTGCCACTTGACGGGGCAGGGCAGCAGTCGGGCCGCCGTCTCGACGTGGTCCGACGTCCTCGAAATCCATTGGCCTCTCCCGACTGGGCCTGAGTACTGTAGCCGCTAACCTAGTCGCCCTAGGTTTCACCGCGATCCCCAGGAGACACCTCATGAGACCACTCACCGAGCAGGACATCCGCACCTCGTTCGTCAACTGCTCGAAGGGGGAGGCCAAACGCCTGGCCACGCCCCGGGAGCTCGACGAACTCCCCTGGGATCACCTGGACTTCCTCGGCTGGCGGGATCCGGGCGCGCCCGACCGCAGCTATCTGGTCGCCGAACGGGACGGGGCACTCGTCGGCGTGACGCTGCGGTTCCCGTCCTCACGGCGGGGGTTCCTGCACCGCAGCATGTGCTCCCTGTGCCTGACCACCCACCCCGGAGGCGGCGTCTCCCTGATGACGGCCCGCAAGGCCGGTCCGGCGGGCCGCGAGGGCAACTCCGTCGGCCTGTACATGTGCACCGACCTGGCCTGTTCCCTGTATGTGCGGGGCAGGAAGGTGCCGGGCGGCGGGTCCCGGCTGGAGGAGAGCCTCACCGTGGCGCAGCAGATCGCCCGCACGACGGACAACCTGTCCGCCTTCCTCGACAAGCTGTACGACTAGGACGCCACCACCCCGGACTGACCCACCGGCCGTGCCGCAGCGGTACGGCACACTGTGGTGGCGGAACGACGACCTTCGCTTTCTTGCGGACAGTTCCGGTCCAATACGTACCTCCGGTACATATGCGGAAGGGAACAGCCCGAGGATGCGAGATGTACGTGAGTGGACGGCGTCCCTCGTGCGGGTCGGGAAGCTGAATGACCCGGTGGTCGTCCGGGCGCTGCGGTCGGCCGCCGCCGCGACGGTCGCCTACGTCATCGCGTTGCGCCTCAGCCCCGAGGCCGCGCCGCTCACCGCGCCGCTGACGGCGCTGCTGGTCGTCCAGGTCACGCTCTACTCCACGCTCACCACCGGTGTCCGCCGGGTGAACTCCGTGGTGGCCGGGGTCCTGGTCGCCATCGCCTTCAGCCTGCTGGTGGGGCTGACCTGGTGGAGTCTCGGGCTGCTGATCGTGGCGGCGCTCGCCGTCGGGCATCTGGTGCGGGTCGACGAGTTCGTGAACGAGGTGGCGATCAGCGCGATGCTGGTCCTCGGCGTCACGACCGTCGGGGACACGGCGTGGGCTCGCGTACTGGAGACGCTGATCGGCGCGGTCGTCGGGCTCGGCTGCAATCTGCTGCTCGCTCCCCCGGTGTGGGTGGGTGAGGCCGGGGAGTCGATCGAGGGGCTGGCCCGTCGGGTCAGACAGCTGATGCTGCGCATGGGCGAGGAGGCCTCGGGTCTGACGCCCGTCGAGCACGCGACGGAGCGGTTGCACGAGGCGCGCCGCCTCGATCACGACATCGTCGAGGTGGACGCGGCCCTGCGGCAGGCCGAGGACAGTCTGCGGCTCAATCCCCGGGTGCGGGAGGGACTGCTGCACCGGGTGGTGCTGCGTACGGGGCTGGACACCCTGGAGATCTGCACGGTCGTGCTGCGGGTGCTCGCGCGCACCTTCACCGACCTCGCGAAGAAGCGCGATCCCGACCCGCTGTTCGCACCGGCGACCGGTGCCGCCGTGGAACGGCTGCTGTCGGAGATCGCCGACGCTGTGGTCAGCTTCGCGGTGCTGGTCACCTCGCCGGTGAGCCTGAACGCGGACGCGGCGGAGTCCCGGCTGACCGCCGAACTGCGGCAGGCCGCGGCCACCCGCGACAAGCTGGCGCGGCTGCTCCTGGAAGAGGTCAAGCGCGACGCGAGCCAGTGGCAGTTGCAGGGCGCGGTGCTGACCGAGGTGAATCGCATCCTCGACGAGCTGGACACCGAGCACCGCTCGCGCCGGCTGCTGGAGGAGCTGGACCGTACCGCCCGCGAGCAGCGGGAACGCATGCCGCGGCTCACCCGGCTGCGGGAGAGCCTGCGGGTGCCCGAGCAACTGCGTCGCGACCGCTAGTGCCCGGCCGCCGTCCTCGCCGCGGGCCGTTCTCCGGCCCGAAGCCGGCACGGCTGAGGCGTACGGCCGCGTCCCGTGCGATGCCAGGTGCCGTTGTTGCGTCTGACAGGTGATCCACGTCAAGGTGACTGTCACGGCCCGAACGAACGAGAACCTGAGGTGGAGACATGGACCGGGGCGGCTGGACCAGGCGGCGCTTCGTCGGTGCCCTGACGGGGACGGCCGCCGGAGCGGCGCTGCCCGCCTGCGGCACCGAGTCGGGGGATGACGCCGCCTCCGCTCCCGAGGCGAGTGCGAGCCCCAGCGCCTCGGCCGCGCCGAGCACGACCCCGCGTCCCGCCGGGCCCCAGCCCCTGTACCTCGGCACCTACACCACGGTCGAAGGCGGCGGCACGGGTATCGGCCTCGCCACCTACGACGCCGACAGTGGCCGTATCAAGAGCATCGGGACCATCACCCGGGTGGCCAATCCCTCGTACCTCGCCGCGCACCCCGACGGCCGCACCCTGTACGCGGTGAACGAGCGCGACGACGGCGCGGTGACCGCCGTACGACTGGCCGACCGCACGATCCTGGCGGCCCGGAGCACGGGCGGCGCGGGGCCCTGCCATCTGTCCGTGCATCCGGGCGGGCGCTGGCTGCTGAGCGCGAACTACGGCTCCGGCAGCGTGGCCGTGCATCCCATCGACGCCTCGGGCTCGCTCGGTGAACGCACCGACCTGGTCACGCACTCCCGTCCGGCGCCCGGGCCGGGCCAACAGGGCCCGCACGCACACCAGTTCATCACGAGTCCGGACGGCGGTCATGTGCTCGCCGTCGACCTGGGCACGGACACCGTGTACACCTACCGGCTGGACGAGCGCACCGGAAAGCTCACCGAGGTCGCGCAGGCCCACACCCGTCCCGGCGCCGGGCCGCGCCACCTCACGTTCCACCCCAAGGGCCGGTACGCCTACCTGGCGAACGAGGTCGACAACACGGTCGCGGTCTGCGCCTACGATCCGGACACCGGCCGCCTCACCGTGGGCGGGGCCCAGTCGACGGGCACGGGGTCCGGCACCAACTACCCGGCCCAGTTCCTGGTGACCTCGAACGGGCGGTACGCCTATCTGGCCAACCGGGGCCACAACAGCATCACGCGCTACGCGGTGGAGGCGGACGGTGCCCGGCTCAGGCTGCTGGACACGGTGCCGGTGTCCGGCGACTTCCCCCGGCAGATCGCCTTCTCACCGGACGGGGGGCTGCTGTTCGCGGCGAACCAGAAGTCGTCCACCGTCAGCGTATTCCAGGTGAGCGCGAACGGAGAACTCCGGCTGACGGGCGAGCCGTTCGCCTCACCCGTCGCCGTCTGCGCGCTGCCGCTGTAGCGCCCGCGGGCAGGAGGCGGCGGCCTGGGTGAGCAGGACGTGCATGCGTTCGGTGAGCCCGGTGACGTCGTCGGCGGGCGCGTGGAACGCCAGTCGTACGTCGCCGTGGGAGCGGACGCGCTCGATACGCAGCGTCAGTCCGTGCCGGTCGACCGCCAGGGGCTGTACGCGGACCGCGCCGTGCAGGCTGTCGGGGTCGACGAGCCGGGTGAGCCGCTCGACCGCGTCGGCGTGGCAGTCGGCGAGGTGGGTGAGCAGCCGGGCCTCGGCGGTGGCGAGCGGGTCGGGCGCGGCGGCGGCGAACTCGCCGGGGTCGACGACGACCTCGCCCGACGCCCCGCGCAGTACCACGCGCGTGGCCCGGAACGCCAGCCGGCCGTCCTCGGGAACGAACCAGCCGGCCATCCAGAGCCGGGCGCGGATCCGGCTGCGCACCGGGACGGGCGCGGCATCGGCGAACTCCAGTACGGCCGAGGCCTCGCCGCGGGGCGCGCAGATCGCCGCCGCGAGCAGCCTGCTGTCCTCGGGTGCCTCCAGAAGCACCCGGCCGTCCTCGGTCGCGCTGTGCGCGCCGACGAACTCCTCCCGTCCGCCGTCCGCGGTCACCGCGCAGGACCACGCGGCGGCGAGCACCGATCGGGCCCGTTCCGCCGCGGAAGGCGCGGCTGTCCAGCTCTGGCTGTCACCCATCCGAAACCTCCTAAGGTAAGGCTCACCTAACTTATCGAAGATCGGCGGTGAAGCCAACCATGGGGGCCGAGAGTGAGCCGGGCGCGTTCAAGCACTTCCCACCCCAGGTCCGGCGGACCGGTGATCCCGGCCCGCGGCCCGGGCCGGATGGACCGACGCGAAGGCCGTGACGAGCAGGTCGAGCAGGGGTGCCGCGCGGGGGTGCGGGTCCCGGCGGGGGGTGATCGCGTAGATGCCTCGGGTCGGAGGATCCACGAGGCCGACCGTGGTGACATCGGCCCGCAGCGCGCGCCTCAGCACTCCGGGGATCAACGCGATGGCGTGGCCGGTGGCGACCAGCGCCAGCTTGCCGGGCAGGTCGGCCGCGGTGAGGTCGATGGTGGCGGCGACTCCGGCACGGGCGGCCTGCTGACGCAGGAGCGCCGCCGAGCCGTCGTTGTCCTCGACCCAGGCCTGGTCGGCCAGCTCCCGGATGTGTACCGGCCCTCGCTCGGCCTGCGGATGGCCGGCGGGCAGGACGACGACCATCTCGTCCAGCCCGAGGTACCGGCGTTCGACCCGCGCGTCGACGGCCAGCCCCGGCGGTGCGTCGGTGACGAGGGCGATGTCGAGATCGCCGGCGATCACGCGGTCGTGGAGGTGTGCGCTCAGCGCCGGGAGCAGGCTCCACCGGAGGGGCCCGGTCCGCTGCAACAGGCTCCGGACGGCCTCGGGGACCATCCCGGCGGCGAGAGACGGCGTCGCTCCGACGGCCAGCGGCCGATCACCCACCCCGTCGCGAACGTCCCGTACCGCGCGCACGGCGCGGTCGGCCTCGTTGAGCGTGGCCAGGGCATGGCGCCGGAACACCTCACCGGCCGGCGTCGGGCGCACACCGCGCGCGTGGCGCTCCACCAGGGGCACGCCGAACTGCCGCTCCAGTCCGGCGATCTGCCGGGAGACGGCCGACTGGGTATGACTCAGCTCGACTGCCGCCGCCGACAGCGACCCGACCCGGCACACGGTCACGAAAGTTCGCCACACAGCCAAATCCATGGCCGCAGTATGCCCAGCCGGTATGCGCGCCCCGCAGGGCGGGCATGCGAAATATGCGCTTGTCGCAACCCTCGAAGATCCACCAGGGTGGCGCGCATGACCACACCACCGCACACGATCGCCGTCCTCGGTCTGGGGCGCATGGGCGGCGCGATCGCGACCCGGCTGGCCGCCCAGGACCGGGACGTCGTCGGCTGGACACGCTCGGGGCGCGCATCGGGCACCGTCAAGATGACCGCCGACCCGAACGAGGCCGTGGCCCGGGCCGATCTCGTACTGCTGGCACTGTTCGACGGTCCGGCCTGCCGGCAGGTCCTCGACGACGTCCGTGACTCGCTGCGCACGGGCACGATCGTGCTGAACACCAGCACCATCGCTCCCGCCGAAGCATCGAGACTGGCCCGGCGACTCGGCCCGTCCTACGTCCACGCGCCCGTGCTCGGCTCCGTTCCGGCTGCCGTCGCCGGAGCCCTGCAGATTCTCGCCGCCGCGGACCAGGACGTGCTCGACCGGGTCCGCCCGGTTCTGGAGACACTGGGCACCGTCCGGCAGGTGGACGACGCCTCCACCGCCGCCGCACTCAAGCTGATCGCCAACCACAGCCTCGCCGGTGCCGTGCTCGCGCTGCGTGACTCACTGCGGCAGGCCGACGCCCTCGGCCTGCCCCGTACCCAGACGCTGGACGTCCTCGAACTCGGCCAGCTCGGCGGGCTCGTGGCCCGCAAGCGAGCCTTCCTCCTCGGCGAGACGCCCACTGCCACGGCCGAGTTCACGATCGGCGCGCTGGCCAAGGACATGGCGTTGCTCACCACCGCGTCGGACACCCCGCTGCGCGGCGCGGCCGGCCTGACCGACGCCGCTGCCGACCTGGAGGCCGACATCGCCGTCGCGGCCACGGCCCCCGCCGTGGCGGACGCCGTGCTCGAACCGCTCCGCGCCTACATCCGCGGCCACGCCACCGGCGACCCCGCCCACTTCCGCGACGCGTTCCTGCCCACCGCTCACATCGAAGGGCTGCGGGACGGCGCGTTCGTCTCCTGGCAGGTGGACGAGTACTGCTCCCTCTTCACCGGCCGGCCGGCCCCGGACGAACCGACCCGCTCCCGCCGTATCGACGCCGTCGACGTCCACGGCACCGTCGCGACGGCCACCATGACGCTTTCGCACGGGGCGGACACGTTCACCGACATCTTCCTGCTGGTTCGCGCCGACGGCAGGTGGCGCATCGCCAACAAGGCCTATCACCGCCACTCCTGAGAGCTCAGGGCGCGATGACGCCCAGCAGTGCCCGTGCGCACAGGTCCCGCACCTGGTCGTGGGAGAGGTTCGAGCCGCGCAGCCACTCCAGGCAGACGGCGGTGGTGAAAGCCAGCCAGCCCCGGACGGCCAGGGCGAGGTCGGGGCGCGTACCCAGGAGGGGACCGAACTCGGGGTCCGCGACGAGCGCGGCGAGGATCTGGCGCTCCTGCGCGGCCAGCGCCCGCCGGTAGACCCCGCGTACCGTGCGGTCGCCGGCCGCGTCGGCACGGTGGAAGGCGCGGTAGCCGTGCGCGTGGGCCCTGACGTATTCCAGGTACGTGTCCAGGCCGGCGGTGAGTTGCTCACGGACCGGCACGCCGGGAACGGCCTGGGTCATGCGCAGCATGCGCGCGCTCTCATGCTCGACGACCGCCGCGAAGAAGTCCCGTTTGGTGGGGAAGTAGTGGTAGAGCAGTCCGCGTGAGACGCCCGCGATCTCGGCGACCTGTTCGATGCGGACCTCGTCGTAGGGACTGTCCGAGAACAGTCGCGCGCCCACCGAGAGCAGCTGCCCCCTGCGCTCCTCGGTGCTGAGCCGACGGCGCGCGCGCTCGCCCTGTTCCGCGGACATGCCCGCACTTTACTTGACCTCGATTCACTAGCGGGACGAGACTGAGGCGCTATTGAACCCGTGTACAACATGGTCGAACCCACGCCTGGATCAAGGGAGTTGGCGTCATGGCGGATACGAGGACGGGCAACGTGCTGCCGAAGGGATTCCGTGGCGCCGAGCTCGGCTGGCCCGAGTTGCGCCGCATCCCGCACCCGCCCCGTCGGCTGCCCCTGCTGGGTGACGTGCTCGGCGCCAGCGGGCGCGCACCGCTGCAGGACACCCTCCGCCACGCCCGCAGGCTCGGGCCGATCTTCCGGCGCAAGGCCTTCGGCCGGGAGTTCGTGTTCACCTGGGGCGCGGACCTCGTGGCCGACCTGGCGGACGAGTCCCGGTTCGCCAAGCACGTGGGGCTCGGGGTGGCCAATCTGCGGCCGGTGGCCGGGGACGGGCTGTTCACGGCGTACAACCACGAGCCCAACTGGCAGCTGGCGCACGACGTCCTGGCTCCCGGCTTCAACCGGGAGGCCATGGAGGGCTACCACGCGATGATGGTGGCGGTGGCCGGCCGGCTCACCGACCACTGGGACCGCGAGCTGACCGCGGACCGGGCGGTGGACGTGCCCGGGGACATGACCAAGCTGACCCTGGAGACGATCGCGCGGACCGGCTTCGGGCACGACTTCGGTTCCTTCGAACGCTCCCGCCCGCATCCCTTCGTGACCGCGATGGTGGGCACCCTCACCTACGCGCAGCTCCTCAACACCGTGCCTTCCCCGCTGCTGCTGCGGGCGGCCGCCCGTCGCAACCAGGCCGACGTCGCCCACCTCAACCGCACCGTGGACGAGCTGATCCGGGTCCGGCGCGCGGGCGGCGGCGGGAGGGGGGACCTGCTGGACCGGATGCTGGACACGACGCATCCGGAGACCGGGAAGCGGCTGTCGACCGAGAACGTCCGGCGTCAGGTCATCACGTTCCTGATCGCGGGCCATGAGACCACCTCCGGTGCGCTCTCCTTCGCCCTGCACTACCTCTCCCGCCACCCCGAGGTCGCCGCCCGCGCCCGTGCCGAGGTGGACCAGGTGTGGGGCGGGGCCGAGGCGCCCGGCTACGACCAGGTGGCCAAGCTGCGGTATGTGCGCCGGGTGCTGGACGAGTCGCTGCGGCTGTGGCCGACGGCGCCCGCCTTCGCCCGGGAGGCCCGCGAGGACACCGTGCTGGCCGGGGCGCATCCGATGCGGCGGGGCGCGTGGACGCTGGTCCTGCTGCCGATGCTGCACCGGGATCCCTCGGTCTGGGGCGCCGACGCGGACCGGTTCGACCCGGACCGCTTCGAGGCGAAGGCCATACGGTCCCGGGCGCCCCACACCTACAAACCGTTCGGGACCGGGGCGCGGGCCTGCATCGGCCGACAGTTCGCGCTGCACGAGGCCACACTGGTCCTCGGCCTGCTGCTGCGCCGCTACGAGTTCCGGGCCGACCCGGCGTACCGGCTGCGGGTGGCCGAACGGCTCACCGTGATGCCGGAGGAGCTGCGGCTGCGGCTGGAACGGCGGTCCGACCCGGCGAAGGTCCCGGCCGAAGTCCGTACGTCCGTTGCCGCCGCCGCACCGGAGGGCCGGCGGTCTCGCCCCGCCGATGTCTCCCCCGGGGCCCGCCCCCGGGGCGGGTCTCCCGCGGCGGACGGGTCCGAGGCTCCGTCAGGGCCGCGGTGTCCAGTGCACCGGGCGGGTGACTGACCCGGGAAGGCGGGTGCCGGGACCGCCCCTGGCCGCGTTCAGCTGGGGCTGGGTGAGGAAGAAGGCGCCGGTCAGGTCCGCGTCCGTGAGGTCGGTGTCGCGCAGGTCGGCGCCTATCAGGTCCGCCGCGCGCAGGTCGGCGCCGGTGAGGTCGGCGGCGATGAGGTAGGCGCCCCGCAGGTTGGCACCCCTGAGGTCGGCGCCCTTGAGGCGGGCCCCCATCAGGTCCGCGCCCCGGCGGTTCTTCTTCCGGCCGCCCACGCCTGCCCGTACCAGCTCGCTGGCCCGCAGCAGCAGGACGTTCACCTCCTGCCGGTGCTCCCCCACGTCCAGGGCGTCGAGTTCCTCCGGGGTTCCACGGGTGAGGGCCTCGGTCCGCTCCAGCGCCTCGCGCAGGTCGGCGTGGACCGGGCGGGCCGCCGGGAGGGTGAGGGCCTCGGTGAGGTACCAGAGCAGTTCGTGGAGCTGGCGGACGACCGGGAACACGTCGACCATGCGCCGGGCCTGCTCGCGCGGGCCGGTGCGCCAGTCCTGGCCACCGAAGGTGACCTGCGAGACCTTCTGGCCGGCGCCGAAACAGTCGTAGACCGTGCAGCCGTTGAACCCCTTCGTCCGCAGGTCGGCGTGGATGCCGCAGCGGTGGTCGCCCCGAAGGTTCGGGCAGGGCTGCCCCGCCTCCTTGTCGAGGGCGAAGTCCGCCGAGGCGGCGAACGGCAGGGCGACGCAGCACAGGCCGAAGCACGCCTCGCAGTCGCCACGCAGGTCGGCCCGGTCCGTCAAGTGGTCTCGCATCCCACCAGCGTACTTACCCGCACGTCAGGAGCGGCCACCCGCCCGCGTGCCCCACGGGCACACCCGCCGGGGCCGCCTGAGTCAGCCGAGATCGAGGGTGTCCGGCAGATCGAGCTCCGCGAGGCGCTCGGGGTCGGCCAGGATGTACATCTCGACGATCCGGCCGTCGGCGACGGTGGCGCCCATGACCGCCTGCAACCGCCCGTCCGGCGCGTTGACCATGCCGACCGCGCCGTTGACGAGTGCCATCCGGGCGAACGGCGCGAACTGCCGGAACAGCATGGCCTGTTCGGCCACCGCCCGCGCCCCGCGCACCAGCTTCGAGGCGGCCGCGCCGCCGACCAGGGCGCCGGAGTCGACCCGCAGCACGATGTCCGGGTGCAGCACCGCGAGCAGCGCGTCGAAGTCGCCCGCCACGGAGGCCGCCATGAAGGCGTCGACGACCGCGCGCTGGCGGCCGAGGTCCCGGTCGGCCGAGGGAGTGGCCCCCTGGACGCGACGCCGGGCGCGGCTGGCGAGTTGGCGGGTCGCGGCCGCACCGCGGTCCAGGATCGGGGCGATCTCGTCGAAGGGCACGGCGAACATGTCGTGCAGCACGAACGCGAGCCGCTCGGCGGGCTCCAGCGTCTCCAGGACGATCATGAGGGCGAGGCCCACCGAGTCGGCCTGGAGGACCTCCTGTTCCGGGTCGGCCCGGTCCAGGGACCGGACGAGGGGGTCGGGGATGAAGGTGTCGTCCAGCGGGTCCTCGCGGCGTGCGGTGCGCGAGCGCAACAGGTCGAGGCAGACCCGGCCGACCACGGTGGTCAGCCAGCCGCCGAGGTTGCGGATCTCCCCCGCGTCGACGCGGCCCAGCTTCAGCCAGGTCTCCTGGACGGCGTCCTCGGCCTCGGCCAGCGAGCCGAGCATGCGGTAGGCCACCGCCCGCAGGTGCCCGCGGTGTTCCTCGAAGCGGTCCGCCAGCAGTTCCGTCTCGCTCACGCCGTCCCCCATGCCATCCCCATACCCAGCCCGGTGCCGTGCGAGGCCTGATGATCCAACCACGTCGTCCGTGTCGACAGGGGAACGACTCCCCCCGGCCCCGGGCTATCGGCCGAATACCTCGAACGCGACAGCCGGCTTCCCGCCGAAGCGCTCCCCGGTCGCGGCGGCGTTGCCCGTCAGGAAGCGGCGGACGTACGTCTCGGGGTCCTCGTCCGTGAGCGCCTGGATGTAGGTGCGGTGTTCCAGCAGCGAGTGCACCGCCCGCTCCAGACCCGGCCCCGCGTCCACGGCGTGCGTGGGTGTGCTGGAGCCCGCGACCGCGACCCAGCGGACGCCGTTCCACGGCCGCAGGCCCTGCTCGCCGAGCTCCGGGAAGATCCAGCGGTTGCCCGCGTCGCCCGCCGCGTCCAGCGTGGCACGCCCGACCGCCACGTGGTCCGGGGTGTTCCAGGCGACCCCGCCCCAGGTGTCCCGGTGGTTGAGGGTGATGACCAGCTCGGGCCGGTGCCTGCGGATCGCGGCGGCGATGTCACGGCGCAACGCGGTGCCGTACTCGATGATCCCGTCCCGGTGGTCGAGGAACTCCACCACCGACACCCCCACCCTGGCCGCGCTCGCCCGCTGCTCGCGCTCGCGCAGCGGGCCGCACTCGGCGGGCTCCAGCGTGTCGATGCCGGCCTCACCGCGGCTGGCGAGGACATAGGCGACCTCGCGGCCGCCGTCGGTCCAGGCGGCGATCGCCGCGGAGCAGCCGTACTCGAGGTCGTCCGGGTGCGCCACGACCGCGAGGGCACGGTGCCAGTCATTGGGCATGGGCTGGAGCTGAGGGGGCTTCGGCTCGGTCATGGCCGCAGACTAGTGCGCCCCGACGACCTCGGCAGGCGACACCCGTTCAGCGCGCCGAGAGACTCCGACCGGATCAGCGCGACCGGATCAGCGCGCCGAGAGGCTGGAGCGGCGGACCACCAGTTCGGGCTGGAGCACCACCCGCCGGTGCTCGTGGCCGCGTGAGGCGCCCTCCGCTTCCGCCTCCGTCTCCTCCAGAAGGAGTTCGGCGGCCAGGGCGCCCATGGTGACGGCGGGCTGGCGGACCGAGGTGAGCGGGACGGCCGCGGCGGCCGCGAACTCGATGTCGTCGTAGCCGACGATCGCGAGGTCGTCGGGGACTTTGACGCCGGCCGCGTACATGGCCTGCAGGACACCGAGGGCGAGCAGGTCGTTGGCGCAGAACACGGCGGTCGGGCGGTCGGCGAGGCCGAGCAGGCGGGCGCCGGCGTCGCGTCCGGCGGCCACGTCCAGCCGCTCGGTGGGCAGCTCGCGCAGGCACTCCGGGCCGAGGCCCGCCTCGGCGAGCGCGTTCAGGGCGCCGGTACGGCGGTCCCGGACCTGGTTGAGCCCCGGCGGGCCGCTGACGTACGCGAGGGAACGGTGTCCGGCGTCCACGAGGTGGCGCACCGCGAGCGCGCCGCCCGCCACGTCGTCGACGGAGACCGAGCACTCGGTGGTGCCCTCGGCGACCCGGTCGACGAGGACGAAGGGGATGCCGTGGCGGCGGAACGACTCGATGTTGCGTCCGGTCGCGTCCGCGGGCGTCAGCAGCACACCCCGCACCCGCTGCTCGGCGAACAGGGAGAGGTACTCCGCCTCCTCGCCCGGGTTCTGGGCACTGTTGCAGACCATCACACCGAGTCCGGCCTCCCGCGCGGCCCGCTCGGCACCGCGCGCGACGTCGACGAAGAAGGGGTTGCCCATGTCGAGGACGAGCAGCCCCATGATCCGGCTGCGGCCCGCGCGCAGCTGGCGCGCGGACTCGCTGCGGACGTAACCGAGCCGGTCTATCGCGGAGAGCACCCGGGCCCGGGTCTCGGTGGCGACCGTGTCCGGGCGGTTGATGACGTTCGACACCGTACCGACGGAGACTCCGGCGGCACGGGCGACGTCTTTTATACCCACCGACTGGGCCATCAGGCAGGGACCTCCACGAGGGTGAGGGGTGGCCGGGAGACCCTCACATTACCGTCATCACACCGCGTATCCGGCCCGGTCATGCGGGGAGTGCGAAGTCGACGACGTGCAGCGCCGACGGGGTCGTGCCGCTCGACTTCTCCTGGTACATGAACGACAGCACGTTGTCGGCCTCGACCCGCGACTCGTCGATCACGACCTCGCCGAAGGCGTTCAGGCCGCTGCCGTCGAAGAGGATCTTCCAGTCGGTGTACCCGGAGGCCGCGGACGCTGCGGCGATCCGGCCGAAGGGGAAGATCGCGTACGCGTTGTCGTACCTGTCCAGGACCAGCTTGGTGCGCTGGCTGGAGTTCAGCGGGACCGGGATCTCGGTCTTCTGCCAGTTGCCGGAGGCGTTCTTGCGGAGATGGAAGGCGCGGCCGTTGGCGGTGCGGTCGGATACGTAGTTCGTCGTGCACTGACCGAAGCGGCCGGGGACGTAACTGATGATCGCGTGCGGCCGGCCGGCCGAGTCGGTGGCCTGGCTCTCCTGGTTCATCAGGGAGTGGTCCGGGTTGAGCGCGTCGACGACGAGGCCCGTGTCGGTGACCGCGACCTTGTCCGAGCCGCCGGTCGTGCCGACGACCGTGCCCGCGTTGTTGCGCCAGGTCCGGCCGCGGTCGTCGGAGTAGACGTAGCCGGTGTCGTGGTTGGTGATGCCGCCGCCGTTGCACATCACGGCGCCGTTCTGCTCACGCCAGGTGAAGAAGGAGTGCAGCCGGCCGTTGCCGTCGTAGTCGATGCCGTGCAGGTACATGTTGCGGGCCGTGCTGGAGCCGTGCTCGCTGGTGTAGGTGCCGGTGGAGCTGGACCACTCGCCGAGCGCCGTCCACTGCGAACCGTCGTACTCGGCGAGCGCGTTGCGGCCGTTGCCGGAGATGGCGACCCGGTAGCTGAGCTGGAGCCTGCCCTCGGGGGTGGAGACGAACTGGGGGTACGTGAACTGCGTGGTGAGCGCGAGTCCGTCGAGCGTCGACTGGGGTGCGCCGAAGCGGGCCGGTGTCCAGCTGAGTCCGGCCGGGTTGTCCATCAGCCCGGCCACCGACTTGACGTAGGTGAAGCCGTCGCTGTGCGAGTCCATGGTGAGGTGGAGGCGGCCGTCGACCTTGGAGACGCCCATGGAGATGACGTTGTGCGAGTCGTCGGCCTTGAGCGTGTGGCCGACCTGGACGGTGGACCAGGTGCCGCCGAGGACCCGGCGGGCGACGACGGCATTGCGGTCGGCGGTGTACCAGGCGGCGTACTGGTAGCCCTTGTAGGTGAGCAGCCCGTTCTTCTGGAACGAGTTGTTGTTGACCAGTCCGTCGTACGACACGAAGAAGACGGCCTGGCTGTCCAGGGTGGTCGTGCCGGTCCGTCTGACCGAAGGGCCCGGGTCGGCGGCTCGGGCCGTGCCGAAGGCGAACGCGGGGGTCACCGCGGCTCCGGCGAGGGCGGCGCCCAGCAGCGTACGTCGTCTCATCTCGGGGACTCCATTGTCAGGCGAGGTGGAACACCTCGGTGAGCGGTTTCATGGCCTCGTCGGGTCGGGCGCCGTCCAGTGACTCGAAGAACGGGGCCATGTCGGCCTGCCAGCGGGCGTTGACGTCGGTGGCCTCCATGCCGGCCACGGCGGCCTGGAAGTCCTCGGTCTCCAGATAGCCGACGAGCAGGCCGTCGTCACGCAGGAACAGGGAGTAGTTGTGCCATCCGGTGGCCGAGAGAGCTTCGAGCATCTCCGGCCACACGGCGGCATGGCGTTCGCGGTACTCGGCGAGCCGGTCCTCACGGACCTTGAGCAGGAAACAGACGCGCTGCATGAAGTACCGCCGCCTTCCTAGAAGTTGAACTGGTCGATGTTCTTCGCGTTGAAGACGGTCGGCTTGCCGAGGCTGATCACGCCATCCTTGCCGATGGTGTACGAGCCCATGTCACCGGCCTTGAAGGTCTCGCCCTCCTTGCCGGTGATCTGCCCGGAGGACAGCGCGACAGCGGTGCGCGCGGCCAGCTCGCCGAGCTTCGCCGGGTCCCACAGCTCGAACCCCTCGACCGTGCCGTTCTTGACGTACTTGCGCATGTCGTTGGGGGTGCCGAGGCCGGTCAGCTTGACCTTGCCCTTGTACTTGGAGCCGGAGAGGTACTGGGCGGCGGCCTTGATGCCCACGGTGGTCGGGGAGATGATCCCCTTCAGGTTCGGGTGCTCCTGGAGCAGGCCCTGGGTCTGCTGGAAGGACTGCTGTGCGTCGTCGTTGCCGTACGCGACCTTCACCAGCTTCATGTCCTTGTACTTCGGATCCTTGAGCTCGTCCTTCATGAACTCGATCCAGGTGTTCTGGTTGGTCGCGGTCTGCGCGGCGGACAGGATCGCGATATCGCCCTTGTAGCCGATCTGTTCGGCGAGCAGCTGCACCTCGGTGCGGCCCAGGTCCTCGGCGCTGGCCTGCGAGACGAAGGCGTTGCGGCAGTCGGGCTTGGTGTCCGAGTCGTACGTGACGACCTTGATGTCGTTCTTCATGGCCTGCTTGAGCGCGGTGCACAGGGCGCCCGGGTCCTGCGCCGACACGGCCATGGCGTCGACCTGCTGCTGGGTGAGCGTGTTGACGTAGCTCACCTGGCCCGAGGTGTCCGTGGCGTTGCTGGTGCCGACCTCCTTGTACTTCGAGCCCAGCTCCGTCAGGGCCTTCTCGCCGCCCTTGTCGGCGGAGGTGAAGTACGGGTTGTTGACCGCCTTGGGCAGGAACCCGACGGTCAGGCCCTTCTTGGTGGCGGCGTTCGGGTCGGCCTTGCCGCCGGCGGCGGCGTTCGAGCCGGTCTCTTCCTTGACGTCGTCCTTGGAGGTGCCACCGCAGGCGGTGGCGGCCAGGGCGAAGGAGGTGACGGCCACGAGGGCCGCACAGGCACGGCGGACTGATGACTTGTGCATAGTGAGTCCTTTTCAAGAAGGGGAGTACGGCGCGCCCCAAGGGGCGCGGGGGTGTATTGACATGCGGCTCCGCCGCGGGGCGCGACCAGCCACAGACAACCCGCGGCTTTCGAACGGCCTATCCAGCGGAGCGTGCCGCCGCCCGTGCGACGGAGATCTGCCGTGCCACCCGGGGGCCGAGCACGGACAGGACGAGCAGAACGCCGGTGACGACGATCTGCGACTGGGCGGAGACATCCTGGAGGCTCATCACGTTCTGCAGCGCGCCGAGCAGGAAGACTCCCGCGATCGCGCCGCCCAGCGTGCCCTTGCCGCCGTCGAAGTCGATGCCGCCGAGCAACACCGCGGCGATGACGGAGAGTTCGAGGCCGGTGGCGTTGTCGTAGCGGGCGCTGGCGTAGTGCAGGGCCCAGAAGACGCCGGTGAGGGAGGCCATCAGGCCGGTCAGCGTGAACAGGATCAGCTTCTGCCGCTTGACGCGGATGCCGGCGAACCGCGCGGCCTCCTCGCTGGCTCCGATCGCGAACACCGACCGGCCGAACGGTGTGGCGTGCAGGGCGACCACGGCGATCGCGAGCAGCACCAGGAAGGGCAGGAAGGCCTGCGGGAGGAACGTGTCCCCGATGCGTCCCGCCGCGAAGTCCAGGTACTGCGTCGGGAAGTCGGTCACCGCGTCCGAGCCGAGCACGATCTGCGCGATGCCCCGGTAGGCGGCGAGGGTGCCGATGGTGACGGCGAGGGACGGCAGCCCGAGCCGGGTCACCAGCAGGCCGTTGACCAGCCCGCACACCACGCCGAGGACCAGACAGATCGGGATGATCGTCTCGATCGTCATGCCCTCGTTCCACAGGGCGCCCATCACCGCGCCGGACAGGCCCGCTGTCGAGGCGACGGACAGGTCGATCTCGCCGGACGCCACGAGCAGGGTCATGGGCAGGGCGACCAGCGCGATCGGGAGCGTGTTGCCGATCAGGAACGACAGGTTGAGGGCGTTGCCGAAGCCGTCCACCGTGGTGAAGGACAGCAGCAGGACCACGATGAGGAGGGCGCCCACGGCTGAATCCCACCTTTTCAGGGCGGACCAGCGGACGGCGCGCGCGCGAGCGGAGTCAGCCATGGCGGGCGTTCCTCTTCTTCAGTGCGGACGCCACGCGCAGGGCGACGATCCGGTCTACGGCGATGGCGAGGATGAGCAGGACACCGTTGATGGCGAGCACCCAGACGGAGCTGACTCCGAGGGCGGGCAGCATGCTGTTGATGGAGGTCAGCAGCAAGGCGCCGAGCGCGGCCCCGTACACGCTGCCGGAGCCGCCGGTGAAGACCACGCCACCGACCACGACCGCGCTGACCACGGTCATCTCGTATCCGTTGCCGGTGCCGGAGTCGACGTTGCCGAACCGGGCCAGGTACATCGCGCCGGCCAGCCCGGCGAGGGCGCCGCAGAAGGTGTAGGCCGCCAGGATCCGCTTGCGTACGGGGATGCCGGCGAGCCGGGCGGCCTCCGGGTTGGAGCCGAGCGCGTACAGCTCACGGCCGCTGCCGAAGTGCTTGAGGTAGTACGCCGTGGCGACGAGGACCACGAGCGCGACGAGCGCCAGGTACGGCACGGCCGAGATGCCGCCGGAGCCGAACTCGATGAACCCGTCCGGCAGGCCCGCCGCGGTGATCTGCTCGGAGCCGACCCAGATGGAGTCGATACCGCGGATGATGTACATCGTGCCGAGGGTGACGACGAGTGCGGGCACCTGGCCGAAGCTGACCAGCAGGCCGTTGAGGAGCCCGAAGCCGATGCCGAGCAGGACCGCGAGGGCGATCGCCACGACGGAGTCGCCGCCGCCCTGAAGATACGTACCGGCCGCGAAGGCGCTGATGCCGAGCGTCGAGCCGACCGACAGGTCGACGTTGCGGGTGATCACGACCAGCGACTGGCCGGTGGCGACCAGCATCAGGATGGTCGCGTTCAGCAGGAGGTCCTTGATGCCCTGCTCGGAGAGGAACTCACTGTTGCCCAGCTGGGTGATGACGATCATCACCAGGAAGACGGCCAGGATGGCGAGTTCGCGCATCTTGAAGACGCGGTCCACCAGCCGGGTGCCGCTGGACTTGGGCACCTCGGCGGCGGGAGCGGGGTTGGGAGCGGTCACCGTCATGCGGCGGTCCTCCCGGTGGCTGCGGCCATCACGGATTCCTCGGTGGCGTCGGAGCGTGGGATCTCGGCGGTGAGCCGGCCCTCGTGCATCACGAGGACGCGGTCGGCCATGCCGAGGATCTCGGGCAGGTCGGAGGAGATCATCAGGACGGCCACGCCGTCGGCGGCCAGCCGGCTGAGCAGCCGGTGCACCTCGGCCTTCGTACCGACGTCGATGCCGCGGGTCGGCTCGTCGACGATCAGTACCTTCGGGCCGGTGGCGAGCCACTTGGCGAGGACGACCTTCTGCTGGTTGCCGCCGGAGAGCGTGTTGACGGTGTCGGCGATCCGCGCGTACTTGACCTGGAGCTTGACGGCCCAGTCGAGGGAGCGGTCGCGTTCGGCGCCGCGGTTCATCAGACCTGCCTTGACCGTGGTGCGCAGTCCGGTCAGGCCGATGTTGCGCTCGATGGACATGTCCATCACCAGGCCTTGGGCGCGGCGGTCCTCGGGCACGAGGGCGAGGCCCGCCGCCATGGCCGTGGACGGCGCGCCGTTCGTCAGTTTCCTGCCGTCGATCTCGACCTCCCCGGCGTCCCAGCGGTCGACGCCGAAGACGGCCCGGGCGACCTCCGTGCGCCCGGCGCCGACGAGCCCGGCGAGACCGACGATCTCGCCGCGCCGGACGTCGAAGGAGACATCGGTGAAGACACCCTCGCGGGTCAGCCGCCGTACGCTCAGGGCGACTTCGCCCGCTTCGACGTCCTGCTTGGGGTAGAGATCCTCGAGGTCGCGGCCGACCATGCGGCGTACCAGGTCGTCCTCGGTCATGCCGTCGATCGGCTCGCTGGAGATCAGGGCGCCGTCGCGCAGGGTGGTGACCCGCCGGCAGATCTGGAAGATCTCCTCCAGTCGGTGCGAGATGAACAGCACGGCCGAGCCCTGGTCGCGCAGGGTGCGCACGACGCCGAAGAGCCGGGCCACCTCGCTGCCGGTGAGGGCGGCGGTCGGCTCGTCCATGATCAGGACGCGGGCGTCGAAGGAGAGGGCCTTGGCGATCTCGACGATCTGCTGGTCGGCGATCGACAGGCCGCGGGCGGGACGGTCGGGGTCGAGTTCCACGCCGAGCCGCTGCATCAGGGCCAGGGTGGCCGCGTGGGTGGCCTTGTGGTCGATCCGGCCGAGGGCGCGCCGCGGCTGGCGGCCCATGAAGATGTTCTCCGCGATCGACAGGTCCGGGAAGAGCGTGGGTTCCTGGTAGATCACGGCGATTCCCGCGTCGCGGGCGTCGCCGGGGCCGTGGAACTGGACGGGCGCGCCGTCGAGGAGCACCTGACCGGTATCCGGTCGGTGCACCCCTGCGAGGGTCTTGATGAGGGTCGACTTGCCCGCGCCGTTCTCGCCGGCGAGGGCGTGTACCTCACCGGGGAACAGCTCCAGGGACACGTCCCGCAGGGCGCGCACCGCTCCGAAGGACTTGGAGACGTCCTTGAGCGACAACACCGGGGCCGGACCCGCTTCGGACGGGTGGGTCATGAGGGGCTCCTCGACGACGCCGGCGGAATCCGTCACAGCGTCGTGAAAGGTTTCAACTTGGTTGCCGGGACGTTAGGCGCGCCACGCATGTCACGTCAATGGGTCCGCCTCGAAAAAGTTTCGATAGCCAAAGGTCACGGTCAGGGCACGGAAGACGAGGTGTGCCGTACCCCTTGACACCCCTACGGGCGCCCCATAGCTTCGCGCTCTGAATCGATTCATACAGAGGAGCCCCGATGACCGAGCTCGCCGCGGTGAAGTCCGCTCTCAGGACCCAGGCAGTCGAAACGCCGTCATGGGCGTACGGGAACTCGGGCACACGGTTCAAGGTGTTCGCCCAGCAGGGCGTTCCACGGACGCCGCAGGAGAAGCTGGACGACGCGGCGAAGGTGCACGAGTTCACCGGAGCGGCGCCGACGGTCGCCCTGCACATTCCCTGGGACAAGGTCGACGACTACGCCGCGCTGGCGAAGCACGCCGAGGACCGCGGGGTGCGGCTGGGCGCGATCAACTCCAACACCTTCCAGGACGACGACTACAAGCTCGGCAGCATCTGCCACCCGGACGCCGCGGTGCGGCGCAAGGCGCTGGACCACCTGCTGGAGTGCGTCGACATCATGGACGCCACCGGTTCGCGGGATCTGAAGCTGTGGTTCGCCGACGGGACGAACTATCCCGGCCAGGACGACCTCCGGGGACGCCAGGACCGGCTCGCCGAGGGTCTGGCCGAGGTGTACGAACGGCTCGGTGACGACCAGCGGATGCTGCTGGAGTACAAGTTCTTCGAGCCCGCCTTCTACGCGACGGACGTGCCGGACTGGGGCACCGCGTACGCGCACTGTCTCAAGCTGGGCGAGAAGGCACAGGTCGTGGTCGACACCGGGCACCACGCCCCGGGCACCAACATCGAGTTCATCGTCGCCACGCTGCTGCGCGAGGGGAAGCTGGGCGGCTTCGACTTCAACTCGCGGTTCTACGCGGACGACGACCTCATGGTCGGTGCCGCGGACCCCTTCCAGCTGTTCCGGATCATGTACGAGGTCGTGCGCGGCGGCGGGTTCTCGTCCGACGTGGCGTTCATGCTGGACCAGTGCCACAACATCGAGGCGAAGATCCCCGCCATCATCCGGTCCGTGATGAACGTCCAGGAGGCCACCGCGAAGGCGCTCCTCGTGGACGCGGCGGCCCTGGCCGAGGCCCAGCGGTCGGGTGACGTGCTGGAGGCGAACGCCGTGATCATGGACGCGTACAACACGGACGTACGGCCGCTGCTTCGTTCGCTTCGCGAGGAGATGGGGCTCGACCCCGACCCGATCGCCGCGTATCGGCGGTCCGGGTGGGCGGAGAAGATCGTGGCGGAGCGGGTTGGTGGGCAGCAGGCCGGGTGGGGGGCGTGAGCGGCTGTTTCGCGTCTGCCGGGTGAGCCCGGTCGCAGGCTGCGGGCCGTATGTGGCTGGTCGCGCAGTTCCCCGCGCCCCTGAAGGGGCGCTGTCCGAACCCTCGTTTCGAAGGACTGAACAGACATGGCACCCCATCCCGAAGCCGCCGCTCTCCTCGCCCGGTCGCACCGGCTCGGCGCCGATCCCCGCAACACCAACTACGCCGGCGGCAACGCGTCCGCGAAGGGCACCGACACCGATCCCGTGACCGGCGGGGACGTGGAGCTGATGTGGGTGAAGGGGTCCGGTGGGGATCTCGGCACCCTGACCGAGGGCGGGCTGGCCGTGCTGCGCCTTGACCGGATGCGGGCGCTCGTCGACGTCTACCCGGGGGTGGAGCGCGAGGACGAGATGGTCGCCGCGTTCGACTACTGCCTGCACGGCAAGGGCGGCGCCGCGCCCTCCATCGACACGGCCATGCACGGTCTCGTGGAGGCCGCGCACGTCGACCATCTGCACCCGGACTCCGGGATCGCGCTGGCGTGCGCCGCCGACGGGGAGAAGCTCACGACGGAGTGCTTCGGCGACACGGTGGTGTGGGTGCCGTGGCGCCGGCCCGGCTTCCAGCTCGGGCTGGACATCGCGGCGGTGAAGGAGGCCAACCCGCAGGCGATCGGCTGTGTCCTCGGCGGGCACGGGATCACAGCCTGGGGTGACACCTCGGAGGAGTGCGAGCGCAACTCGCTGCACATCATCCGGACCGCGGAGGCGTTCCTCGCCGAGCGGGGCAGGCCCGAGCCGTTCGGTCCGCTGCTCGACGGGTACGAGGCGCTCGCGGAGGGCGAGCGGCGGGAGCGTGCCGCGGCCCTGGCGCCGTACGTGCGTGCCGTGGCGTCGCAGGACAGGCCGCAGGTCGGGCACTTCACCGACTCCGATGCGGTGCTCGACTTCCTGGCGGCCGCCGAGCATCCCCGGCTCGCCGCGCTCGGCACCTCCTGCCCCGACCACTTCCTGCGGACCAAGGTCCGCCCGCTGGTCCTGGACCTGCCGCCGACGGCCCCGCTCGACGTGGCGATCGCCCGGCTGAAGGAGCTGCACACCGAGTACCGCGAGGAGTACGCGGCCTACTACCAGCGGCACGCCGAGCCCGACTCCCCCGCGATGCGCGGCGCCGACCCGGCGATCGTGCTGGTCCCGGGTGTCGGCATGTTCTCCTTCGGCAAGGACAAGCAGACCGCCCGGGTGGCCGGCGAGTTCTACGTCAACGCGATCAACGTGATGCGCGGGGCGGAGGCGGTCTCGACGTACGCGCCGATCGAGGAGTCGGAGAAGTTCCGCATCGAGTACTGGGCCCTGGAGGAGGCCAAGCTCCAGCGGATGCCGAAGCCCAAGCCGCTCGCGACGCGGGTCGCGCTCGTCACGGGGGCCGGCAGCGGGATCGGGAAGGCGATCGCGCAGCGGCTGGTCGCGGAGGGCGCGTGTGTGGTGGTCGCGGACCTCGACGCCGAGAACGCCGCTCGGGTCGCCGAGGAGCTCGGCGGGAGCGACAAGGCCGTCGCGGTGACCGTGGACGTCACCTCCGAGGAGCAGATCGCCGACGCGTTCAAGGCGGCGGCGCTGGCCTTCGGCGGCGTCGACCTCGTGGTGAACAACGCCGGCATCTCCATCTCCAAGCCGCTCCTGGAGACCTCGGCGAAGGACTGGGACCTCCAGCACGACATCATGGCGCGCGGTTCCTTCCTGGTCTCGCGCGAGGCGGCCCGGGTGATGATCGCGCAGGAACTCGGCGGTGACATCGTCTACATCGCCTCGAAGAACGCCGTGTTCGCCGGCCCCAACAACATCGCCTACTCCGCGACCAAGGCCGACCAGGCCCACCAGGTGCGGCTGCTGGCCGCCGAGTTGGGCGAGCACGGCATCCGCGTCAACGGGGTCAACCCGGACGGGGTGGTGCGCGGCTCGGGCATCTTCGCGGGCGGCTGGGGAGCGAAGCGGGCGGCCGTGTACGGCGTGCCCGAGGAGAAGCTGGGCGAGTTCTACGCCCAGCGGACCATCCTCAAGCGCGAGGTGCTGCCGGACCACGTCGCGAACGCGGTCTTCGCACTGACCGGCGGGGAGCTGACGCACACCACCGGCCTGCACGTCCCGGTCGACGCCGGTGTCGCGGCCGCCTTCCTGCGATGAGCGCGACCGTGAAGTCGTACGCCGCGGTCGACCTCGGCGCGTCCAGCGGACGTGTCATGGTCGGCCGCGTCGGCCCCGACAGCCTGGAGCTGACCGAGGCGCACCGCTTCCCCAACCGGCCCGTCCGGGTGCCGGAGGGGCTGCGCTGGGACGTGCTCGGGCTGTACGGGGGTGTCCTGGACGGGCTGCGGGCGGCGGGAGCCCACTGCGGTGGACGTCTCGACTCCGTCGGCATCGACAGCTGGGCGGTGGACTACGGCCTGCTCGACGTGGACGGGGCGCTGCTCGGCAACCCCGTGCACTACCGGGACTCCCGGACCGAGGGGGTCGCGGAGAAGGTGTGGGCGACCGTGCCCGCTCCCGAGCTGTACGCGGCCACCGGCCTGCAGTACGCCCCCTTCAACACCCTCTACCAGCTGACCGCTGCCCGCTCCGCCGACCAACTGGCCCACGCCAGGCGGCTGTTGCTCATCCCCGATCTGCTGACCTACTGGCTCACCGGCGAGCAGGGCACCGAACTGACCAACGCGTCGACGACCCAGCTGATCGACCCCCGCACCCGCGACTGGTCGTACGACATCGCCTCCCGTCTCGGGATCGACCTCGGCCTGTTCGCTCCGCTGCGGCAGCCCGGTGACCCGGCGGGTGTGCTGCGGCCCCAGGTGCTGGAGGAGGCCGGGCTCGCCGGACCGGTGCCGGTCACGGCGGTCGGGTCGCACGACACCGCGTCCGCGGTCGCGGCGGTCCCGGCGGGCGGCGAGCGGTTCGCGTACATCTGCACCGGCACCTGGTCGCTGGCCGGCCTGGAGCTGGCCGCGCCGGTACTCACCCAGGAGAGCCGGCTGGCCAACTTCACCAACGAGTTGGGCCTCGACGGCACGGTCCGGTACCTGCGCAACATCATGGGCCTGTGGCTGCTCCAGGAGTGCGTACGGGCCTGGGGGGAGACCGATCTGGGAGCGCTGCTCCTCGACGCGGCCAAGGTGCCGGCGCTGCGGTCGGTGGTGGACGCCGGGGACGCCACGTTCCTGGCGCCCGGCCGGATGCCGGAGCGGATCACCGAGGCGTGCCGTGCCTCGGGGCAGCCGATGCCCGAGTCGCCCGCGGAGATCACGCGGTGCATCCTCGACTCCCTCGCCCTGGCCCATCGCCGGGCCGTGGCGGACGCACAGCGGCTGGCCGACCAGCCGGTGGACGTCGTGCACATCGTGGGCGGCGGCACCCGCAACGCGCTGCTGTGCCAGCTGACCGCCGACGCCTGCGGGCTGCCGGTGGTCGCGGGTCCGACCGAGGCGGCGGCCCTGGGGAACGTGCTGGTGCAGGCCCGGGCCCACGGGCTCGTGGGCGACCTGGCGGGGATGCGTGAGCTGTTGGTCCGCACCCAGCCACTGACCCGCTACGAGCCGCGCGGTGACGCGGCCCGGTGGCGCGAGGCGCAGGCCCGGCTCACCAGGGGGTGACCGGGGCTCCCCCCGGGCACCCGGCCCGGACTAGGCTTCACCCATCCGATGATCGACCACAAGGAGCCGCGATGCGTGTCGCCCTGTTCCTGACCTGTGTCAACGACACGTTGTATCCGGACACCGGGCGCGCCGTGGTGAAACTGCTGACCAGATTGGGCGTCGAGGTCGACTTCCCGATGGCGCAGACCTGTTGCGGGCAGGCGCACTACAACACCGGATACCGGCATGAGGCGGAACCGCTGGCGCGGCATTTCTCCGATGTCTTCGGGGACTACGAGGCGATCGTGACGCCGTCCGGGTCGTGCGGGGCGATGGTGCGGGAGCTGTACCCGCGGATGGGTGAGCGGGCCCGGGCCGAGGGACGCGGGGACACCCTCGCGGCCACCCTGGCGCCGGTGGTGCCGAAGACGTACGAGCTCACGGAGTTCCTGGTGGACGTGCTGGGGGTGACGGACGTCGGGGCGCACTACCCGCACACGGTGACGTACCACCCGACCTGCCACGGCCTGCGCGGGCTGGGTCTTGGCGACCGGCCCCGGCGGCTGCTCCAGGCCGTGAAGGGGCTGGAGCTGGTCGAGTTGCCGGGCGCCGACGAGTGCTGCGGCTTCGGCGGGACGTTCGCGCTGAAGAACCCGGACGTCTCGGCGGCGATGGGCGCGGACAAGGTGCGCAACGCCGAGTCGACGGGGGCGGAGGTGCTGTGCGCGGCCGACAACTCCTGTCTGATGCACCTCGGCGGGACGATGACCCGGCTGAGGACAGACATGCGGCCGGTACACATCGCGGAGATCCTGGCGAGCACGGAGGAGGAACCGGCGGTATGAGCGGGACGTTCGTAGGAATGCCTGTGTTTCCCCCGCCCACCCACCCGGCCTTCCCCGAGGCCGCGCACGAGGCGGTCGGGAACCAGACCCTGCGCGGCAATCTGCGCCACGCCACGCACACCATCCGCGCCAAGCGTGAGAAGGCCGTGGCCGAGGTGTCCGACTGGTCCGCGCTGCGGGAGGCCGGGAAGCAGATCAAGGACCACACGCTGCGCCATCTGGAGCGGTATCTGGTCCAGCTGGAGGAGGCGGTGACGGCCGCGGGCGGCACGGTCCACTGGGCCGCCGACGCCGACGAGGCCAACCGGATCGTCACCGAACTCGTCCAGGAGACGGGCGAGTCGGAGGTCGTCAAGGTCAAGTCGATGGCCACCCAGGAGATCGGCCTCAACGAGGCCCTGGAGGCCGCGGGCATCCGGGCCTACGAGACCGATCTCGCCGAGCTGATCGTGCAGTTGGGCAAGGACCGGCCCTCGCACATCCTGGTCCCGGCGATCCACCGCAACCGGGGTGAGATCCGGGACATCTTCGCGCGGGAGATGAACGAGTGGGGCCGCCCGGCCCCCGAGGGTCTCACCGACACGCCCGCCGAACTCGCCGAGGCCGCCCGGCTGCACCTGCGGGAGAAGTTCCTGCGCGCCAAGGTCGGCGTCTCCGGCGCCAACTTCATGGTCGCCGAGACCGGCACGCTGGTGGTCGTGGAGTCCGAGGGCAACGGGCGGATGTGCCTGACCCTGCCCGAGACGCTGATCTCGGTTGTCGGCATCGAGAAGATCGTGCCGACCTGGCGGGACCTGGAGGTCTTCCTGCAGACCCTCCCCCGCTCCTCGACGGCCGAGCGGATGAATCCGTACACGTCGATGTGGACCGGAACGACGGACTCCGAGACCGCTGACGGGCCGCGGACCTTCCACCTGGTCCTCCTCGACAACGGCCGCACCGACACCCTCGCCGACGAGGTCGGCCGCCAGGCCCTGCGCTGCATCCGCTGCTCGGCGTGCCTGAACGTCTGCCCGGTGTACGAGCGGGCCGGCGGGCACGCCTACGGCTCGGTCTACCCGGGCCCGATCGGCGCCATCCTCAGCCCGCAGCTGCGGGGCACGTCCAGTGAGATCGACGCCTCCCTGCCGTACGCCTCGTCTCTGTGCGGGGCCTGCTACGAGGTGTGCCCGGTGGCCATCGACATCCCGGAGGTGCTGGTGCATCTGCGGGAACGGGTCGTGGAGGGCGGCCAGGTGACCCGGGAGGGCAACAAGGTGGTCCTCAAACCGGCCAAGGGGCACGCGGCGGAGCGGGCGGCGATGCGCGCGGCACGCTGGGCGTTCTCGCGTCCGGGGGCACTGCGCACCGGCCAGCGGCTCGCGTCGCGCACCCGCCGCTTCCATCCCCGTACCCTGCCAGGCCCCGGCAGCGCGTGGAGCGGCACCCGGGACCTGCCGCCGGTGCCTGCGGAGCCGTTCCGCGACTGGTGGCAGCGCACGCACGGCGGAAAGGACAGCGCGAAGTGAACAGCAGGGAGCGGATCCTGGGCAGGGTGCGGCGCGCGCTGAGGGACGTACCGCGCGACGACACTCCCTACGATCAGGCCGTCTCGCGGGAGTACCTGCGCGAGCACGGTGACCGGGATGTCGAGCAGACGGTGGATCTGCTGGCCGAGAACCTGGCGGACTACCGGGCGATCGTGCACCGCTGCGGTGCCGCGGATCTGGCGGCGACGATCGCCGGGATGCTGGCCGCGCGGGGCTCGAAGACCGTGGTCGTGCCGACCGGACTGGATCCTGCGTGGCTGGCGCAGACGGAGGCCGACCTGGTCCCCGACCGGGCGGAGAGCACCCCCTACGAACTGGACCGGGTCGACAGCGTGGTGACCGCGTGCGCGGTGGCGATCGCCGAGACCGGCACGATCGTCCTGGACGGCGGCCCCGACCAGGGCCGACGCCGCATCACTCTCGTCCCCGACCACCACATCTGTGTCGTACGGGTGCCCGATCAGGTCGTCTCCTCGGTGCCGCAGGCCCTGGAACGCCTCGACCCGGCCCGTCCGTTGACCTGGATCTCCGGGCCGTCCGCCACCAGCGACATCGAGCTGGACCGGGTGGAGGGGGTGCACGGCCCGCGCACCCTGGAGGTGGTGCTGGTGACGGCCTGATCGGCCTGATCGGGCGACCCGTACGCGGCGGCGTCACAGTGGCCGGGTCGGGTTCGACGCAGCCGGCCCCGTTGAGTGGAGCCCCCCGTGACACCGAGGTGAACAAGCGCTTAGATAGTGGTCCGACCTGGTCCGCGCCCAGCTGGAGGCCCCGTTGCTGTTCACTTCCGTCGACGACGTCTCCGCACGCCTGGCCCGGACCGGCTATCTGGCCTCCGCCGCGGTGGCCACCACCGTCTTCCTCGCCGACCGCCTCGGTAAGCCGCTGCTCGTCGAAGGGCCCGCCGGGGTCGGCAAGACCGAGCTCGCGAAGGCGGTGGCCGAGGTCGCGGGGGCACGACTGGTGCGTCTGCAGTGCTACGAGGGCGTCGACGAGTCCCGCGCCCTGTACGAGTGGAACCACGCCAAGCAGTTGCTGCGCATCAGCGCGGGCCGCGACGAGAGCTGGGACGAGACCCGCACCGATATCTTCAGCGAGGAGTTCCTGCTCCCCCGCCCGCTGCTGACCGCGATCCGGGGCGACGAGCCGAAGGTGCTGCTGATCGACGAGACCGACAAGGCGGACGTCGAGGTGGAGGGCCTGCTGCTGGAGGTGCTCAGCGACTTCCAGGTGACGGTGCCCGAGCTGGGCACGGTCACCGCGACCCGCCGCCCGTTCGTCGTCCTCACCTCGAACGCGAGCCGCGAACTGTCGGAGGCGCTGCGCCGCCGCTGTCTGTTCCTGCACATCGGCTTCCCCGAGGCGGAACTGGAGCGCCGGATCGTACGGCTGAAGGTTCCCGGCCTGGACGACACGCTGGCCGAGTCGGTGGTACGGGTCGTCGGCGCGCTGCGGGAGATGGACCTGCGGAAGGTGCCGTCGGTGGCCGAGACCATCGACTGGGCCCGTACCCTCCTCGCGCTCGGTGCCGACACCCTCGACGAGACCGTCGTACGGGACAGCCTGGGCGTGCTGCTGAAGCACCAGGACGACATCCTCAAGGCCGGCGCGAAGCTGGATCTGGAGGCCTTGTGAGCGCGCCGACCGGCGTGGCGGAGCGAGTGACGTCACTCGTCGGGGCGCTGCGCGCGCACGGCATCCGGGTGGGCACCGGCGAGAGCGTGGACGCGGCACGGGCGGTGGAGGCGCTGGGCCTCGACGACCGGGAACGGCTGCGCGAGGGACTCGCGGCGACCCTGCTGCACGGCACGGCTCAACGGCCGGTGTTCGACCCGGTCTTCGACCTGTACTTCCCGCGGGGCGTCGGCGCGCCCGGGACCGAGCCCGCGGACCGGGACGATCTGCGCGAGCGGCTCGCGGCCGCGCTGGCCGCGAACGACCGGGCGCTCCTTGGCCGGTTGGCGGCCGAGGCGGTCGACGGGTTCGGCGGCTACGGTTCCTCGCCGGCGTCGGACGGCTGGTCGTCACACCAGGCGCTGGACCGGCTGCGTCCGCAGACACTGCTCGCGCGCGTCCGGGACAGCGTCCGCGCGCAGGGCGGCGCTGCGGGGTTCACCGACCGGCTGCTGGAGGACGAGATCCGGCAGCGCATCGAGGTCTTCCGCCGGATGGTGGCCGCCGAGGCGCGGCGCCGGGTCGCCGAGCGGCGCGGCCGCGACGAGATCGCCCGGCGGGCGGTGGCCCCGACCGCCGACCGGGTCGACTTCCTGTTCGCGGGGAAGGCCCAACTCGCCGAGCTGCGCAGGACGGTGCAGCCGCTGGCCCGCAAACTGGCGACCCGGCTGACGGCACGCCGGCGGCGGACCACGAGGGGCACGATCGACCTGCGGCGCACCCTGCGCGGGTCGCTGTCCACGGGCGGGGTCCCGATGCGCCCGGTGCTGCGGCGCCGCCGTCCCGCGCGCCCCGAACTGGTGCTGCTGTGCGATGTGTCGGGCTCGGTGGCCGGGTTCTCCGACTTCACGATGCTGCTGGTGCAGGCGCTGCACGACCAGTTCAGCAAGGTGCGGGTGTTCGCCTTCGTCAACCGGATCGACGAGGTGACCGGGCTGCTCGTGCACGGCGCGGCCGACCCGGAGGGGCTCGGCGCCCGGATCCGCTCGGAGGCCGTGCTCACCGGCTGGCACGGCAGCAGCGACTACGGCGTGGCGCTGGGCGAGTTCGCCGAGCGGTACGGCGACGCGGTCGGCCCGAGAACGACCGTGCTGATCCTCGGGGACGCCCGCACCAACATGAGCGACCCCAACCTGCACGCCCTGCGGCGGATCGCGGAACGAGCCCGTCGTGTCCACTGGTTGAACCCGGAGGCAGGTACACAGTGGGGCACCGGCGACTCCGCGGCCCCCGCCTACGCCGAACTGGTCGAGATGCACGAGTGCCGAACCGCCCGGCAACTCGGCGCCCTGGTCGGACGTCTACTGCCGGTCTGATCGCCGGTGATCATGCGCCGCGGGTGGGGACGCTCAATCCCTTGCCCCCGCCCGCGGCCGGGTTCATTCGGCCTTCGCGTAGTCCGTGGCCATGCCGCCCGCGAAGTCGTACACCACGGCCTGCTCGTCGCCCACGACCCAGGCGTCGTGGCCGGGCGGGCAGACGAAGACGTCACCGGGGCCCACCTCGCTCTCGGCGCCGTCGTCCATGCGGATGCGCATGCGTCCCTGGACGATGTAGCCGTTGTGGTGCACCTGGCAGCTGTCCGTGCCCGCTATCGGAGCCACGGATTCCGACCACCGCCAGCCCGGCTCGAACGTCGCCACGGCGAAGTCCAGGCCGGTGAGGTGGACGGCTTCGAGGTGCCCCCGGGGGAAATCGCGCCGCTCGTCAGCCTTTTCGAGTGTCTTGATCTCCAGCATGACGGCTCTCCCTTCCGGCCGTTGTCCGTACGGCCGGGGCCGGTCTCCGTCTCCCCGCCCACCACGAGCGGAACCGGCGGGGGCCGAGCCCCACCACTCCATCGTCCGCCCGTCCGCCCGGTACCGCCATCCGGGTGACGGAGCCTGAGGTCAGGTCCCGGTCGCGCACAGCCGCGCGAACCGTTCCGCGTCGATGTTCCCACCGGAGACGATCACTCCGATCCGGCGCGGCAGCCGACCCGCCCGCCCGGCGAGCAGGGCGGCCAGCGGGGTGGCGCCACTGGGCTCGATGACGATCTTCAGGCGCTCGAACGCGAACCGCATCGCCTCGCGGATCTCGTCGTCGGACACCAGGGCGATCTCGTCGACGAGCCGCCGGTTGACGGAGAAGGTCAGCTCCCCCGGGGTCTCCGCGGCCTGGCCGTCGGCGATGGTGCGCGGCACCGGGATCGTGACCCGTCGGCCCGCCTCCAGCGACCGCCGGGTGTCGTCCCCAGCCTCCGGCTCCACGCCGATCACCCGGACACCGGGGTCCAGGCCCTTGGCCGCGGTGGCGCTGCCGGCGATCAGTCCGCCGCCGCCGACCGGAGTCATCAGCGCACCCAACTCCCCCACTTCTTCCAGGAGTTCCAGTGCCGCGGTGCCCTGACCCGCTATCACGTGCGGGTGTTCGTAGGGCGGGATGAGGGCAAGGTTCCGCTCGGCGGCCAGGGCCTCGCCGATGGCCACGCGGTCGCCGGTGTAGCGGTCGTACGTCACGATCTCGGCGCCGTAGCCGGCGGTGGCCGCACGCTTGGAAGCCGGGGTGTCCTCCGGCATGACGATCACCGCGGTGGTGCCGAGCTCGCGGGCGGCCAGGGCGACGGCCTGGGCGTGGTTGCCGGAGGAGTAGGCGGCGATGCCCCTGGCCAGCTGCTCCGGGGTGAGCCGGGAGGCCGCGTTGTAGGCGCCGCGGAACTTGAAGGCGCCCACCCGCTGGAAGTTCTCACACTTGAGGAAGACCTCGGCGCCGACCCGTTCGTCGAGGGTGTGCGAGCGCAGGACGGGGGTGTGGTGGGCGACGCCCTTGAGTCTGGCGGCCGCGTCACGGATGTCGTCGAGGGTGACCGGCGGGGTGGTGGTCGTCACGCGTGTCCTCCATGGGAGTCGGGGGTCGCGTCGGTGGCGGCCCGGGCCTGGGAGAGGTAGCTGTACGCGGAGGCACGGGAGATGCCGAGCCGGGCCGCGACCTGTTCGACCGCGCGCCGCACGGCGAACACTCCGCGGTCGTCGAGCCCGCGGAACAGTTCCAGGCGCTCCGCACGGTCCAGTGCCGCCCAGGGGCGGTTCTGGTGGAGTTGGTGGGCGTCGAGTATCACGTCGACGACGGAGTCGATGTCGTTCCCGAACGTGGTCACCGGCAGTTCGGCCGGCTCCCGGCCGGTCCCGGCCAGGGCGCCGAGGAGGCTGTGGGCCTCGGTGACCGCGGAGACGTCGAGATTGACACAGACCGCACCGAACACCGCGCCCGTCGAGTCCCGCAACACCATCGTGGAGGACTTGACGATCTGTCCGCCTCGGGTGCGGGTGCGGTAGTTCAGCTCGTCGGCCGCCTCGTCGCCGCGCGCGACCATCCGCATGCCGATCTCGCTCATCGCCCCGCCCACCGCCCGCCCGGTCACCGAGCCGGCGAGGGCGACCACCGACTCCTCCGGGCGCCGGTAGTCATGAAGGACCACCTCGCACATCGGCCCGAAGGTCGCCACAAGCCCGTCCACGACCGGCTTCAGCGCGGCGAGGATCGCGTCCCGCTCGGCTTGCGGCCCCTCTTCGACCGACATCGCACCCCACCTCTCCTCACGTCCCGTCACATCCCGCCCCTCGATCCTGAATCCAGACTACACATCCAATCGCTGGACTAAAAGTCCAATTCAAAGCCCAATTCTTTGCGAACTTCCCCCGCGGTCACGCTGCGCGCGCCGTTCATGACCGTCCGGGATCTTGACGGCCGCGATGTTACCGGTAACATCACTGCGTCGGGGAAAGAGAGGTGTGCCGTGCCGGGGGAAGAACGCGTCGTCGACAGCAACAGGCACAGCAGGCACAGCAGGCACAACAAGCACCCCAGGCAGGTGTCCTCAACCGAGGCCCGGCCGGGCACCCCGGTCTTCAGTCCTGCCGCCGTGGTGGCGTCCTGCGTGGGCTTCGTCCTCATCGGTGCCCTTCAGGCCCTCTACGGGCCGGCCATCCCGGCGTTCCGCGAGGAGTTCGGCCTGACTCCCTCGGCCGCCGGCCTGGGGCTGAGCGCCCACTTCGTCGGCGGGGTGGCTGGTGTACTGCTCTTCGACCGGCTCCACGGCCGCCTCGGCAACCGGCAGATCCTCGGCGCCTCGTACCTCCTCATGGCGGTCGGCGCGGCGGGCTTCGCGCTCGCGCCGAACTGGCCGGCCGCGCTGGCCGCCGCCCTGTTCGCCGGGCTCGGCTTCGGCGGCATCGACTACGGCCTCAACCAGTTGTTCGCGGTCGGCTTCGGTCACCGTTCGACCGCGATGCTCAACATCCTCAACGCGCACTTCGGCCTCGGCGCGATTCTCGGTCCCGCGCTCGTCGGCGCGGTCGGCTCCGCGCACTATCCCGCGGTCTTCCTCGGCTTCGCCGTCGCCAACCTGCCGCTGCTGCTGTGCCTGAGGGGCGTTGGCGACCGGGCACCGCAGCCGACCGGTGTCCCGGAGTCCGGCGGGACACGGGTCCTCGGCCGCAGTCTGGGGTCCGTCCTGGCGGTGTTCGTCGCGCTCTACGTCCTGCACGTGGGCGTCGAGGCGGGCGTCGGCGGCTGGGAGCCCACCCATCTGGAGACCGTCGGGTACGGCGCCGGGTTCGCGGCGACCGCCACCTCCGTGTACTGGCTGATGATGACCGTCGGCCGGTTCCTGGTCGCGCCGATCGCGCTGCGCTTCTCGGCGCAGACCATCATCACCGTCTCCTGCGCGGGCATGACGGCCTGTCTGCTGCTGGCGTCGGTCCCGGCCCTCGCGCCGTACGCCTACGCCGGGGTCGGACTGTTCATCGCCCCGATCTTCCCCACCGGGCTGCCCTGGCTGCACCGGGCGGCCCCGACTGCCCGCCGGGCCGGTGCCCTCGTCATCGCCGCGTCCATGGTCGGCGGCGTCGCCGCGGGTCCGGCGCTCGGCGGGGCCATCGAGGCGTCCGGCATCCGCGCGGTCCCGCTCCTGCTGAGCGGGATCTCAGCGCTGTGCCTGGCCGCCACCCTCTGGCTGATCCACGCCACCCGCACCGCCGACACCAGTCACACATCCGACACCTTCCGCACCGCCGACACCACCCGCACGGCGGACGCCGCCCCCGACCAGAGCACCTCCCGCCCTGCCGACACCTCCGACACTCCCGACGCCCCCAGCACCGTCAACGCCCCCGGCCCCAGCTGAACCGGCCCTGTCGCACCCGACCCGAAGGGAAGCCCCGCATGCCCGCTCTGACGACGTCGTCCGACGGTTTCCTCCTGCACGGCGAGCCGTTCCGGATCATCTCCGGCGCTCTGCACTACTTCCGCGTCCACCCCGACCAGTGGACCGACCGGCTGCGCAAGGCCCGACTGATGGGGCTCAACACCGTCGAGACGTACCTGCCGTGGAACCTCCACGAACCAGAGCCCGGCACGCTCGTCCTCGACGGTCTGCTCGACCTGCCCCGCTTCCTGCGGCTGGCCCAGGCGGAGGGCCTGCACGTGCTGCTGCGCCCCGGCCCGTACATCTGCGCCGAATGGGACGACGGCGGGCTGCCCGCGTGGCTGATCGCGGATCCCGGTATCCGGCTGCGCACCAGCGATCCACGGTTCACCGGCGCCCTGGACCGCTACCTGGACCAGCTCCTGCCCCCGCTGCGGCCGTATCTCGCCGCGAACGGCGGGCCGGTGATCGCCGTACAGGTGGAGAACGAGTACGGCGCGTACGGCGACGACACCGCGTACCTGAAGCACGTCGAGCAGGCGCTGCGTTCCCGTGGGGTCGACGAGCTGCTGTTCACCTGCGACCAGGCCAACTCCAAGCACCTGACCGCCGGCAGCCTGCCCGGCACGCTCAGCACCGGCACCTTCGGTGGCCGGGTCGACGAGCACCTGGCCGCGCTGCGCGCGCATCAGCCCGAGGGCCCGTTGATGTGCGCGGAGTTCTGGATCGGCTGGTTCGACCACTGGGGCGGCCCGCACCATGTGCGGTCGGCCGAGGAGGCCGCGGCGAACCTGGACCGGCTGCTGGCCGCGGGCGCGTCGGTCAACATCTACATGTTCCACGGCGGCACCAACTTCGGTTTCACCAACGGCGCCAACCACCACCACACATACGCGCCCACCGTCACGTCGTACGACTACGACGCCCCGCTCTCCGAGAGCGGCGACCCCGGCTCCAAGTACCACGCCTTCCGCGAGGTCATCGCCCGGTACGCGACGGTCCCCGACGAACCGGCCCCGGAACCCGGCCCCAAACTCCCGCCGGTCACCGTCGACCTGGACCAGCGGGTGCCGCTGCTGCCGTACGCCCGGAAGCTGGAGGGGGTCGTGCGCGCGCAGGACCCGGTCACGATGAACGAACTCGGTGTGCACGGCGGCCATGTGCTGTACCGCACCACCGTTCCCGCCGCGGGAGACGGGCTGCTGCACTTCGAGGGCGGCGTCGGCGACCGCGCGCAGGTCTTCGTGGAGGGCGCCGCCGTCGGCGTACTGGAGCGCGAACGCCGCGACGAGACGCTGCCCGTGCGGGTGCCGCACGCCGGTGCCGTGCTGGAGGTTCTGGTGGAGAACCAGGGCGGGGTCAACTACGGGCCACGGATCGGCGCGCCCAAGGGACTGCTCGGTCCGGTGTCCTTCCAGGGTGTCGCGCTGCACGGCTGGGAGTGCCGGCCCGTGCCCGTGGGCGACCTGGACGCGCTGCCGTTCGCGCCGTCCGACGCGGTCACCGACGCCGTGCCCGCCTTCCACCGGGGCACGTTCGAGGTGGCGTCCCCGGCCGACACGTTCCTCGCGCTGCCCGGCTGGACCAAGGGCCAGGCCTGGGTCAACGGCTTCCACCTCGGCCGATACTGGAACCGGGGCCCGCAGCAGACCCTGTACGTCCCCGGCCCGGTGCTCCGTCCGGGCGTCAACGAGCTCGTCCTGCTGGAGCTGCACGCCACCACCGGCACCCGCGCCCGGCTCACCGACACCGCCGACCTGGGACCGGTGGGCGAGTGACCACCCGCCCGCACCACCTGCGGGTTCCCGCTCCCGCAGGTCCACCGCTGACCGGTCACCTGCCCTTCGCCGACCCTCCCGGCGTACCCGATCCGATCGAGGTCAACAGCCGTTGGCTCACCCGCGGCGGGCGCCCCTGGTTCCCGGTCTCGGGCGAGTTCCACTACTCCCGCTACCCGGCCGGCGAGTGGGAGGAAGAACTGCTGAAGGTGAAGGCGGGCGGGGTCACCGCGGTCGCCGCCTACATCATCTGGATCCACCACGAGGAGATCGAGGGCCGGGTCCGCTTCGACGGCGACCGCGACCTCAGGCGTTTCGCCGAGCTGTGCGCACGGCACGGCCTGGACTTCGTCCCGCGCATCGGCCCCTGGTGCCACGCGGAGGTCCGCAACGGCGGCCTGCCCGACTGGCTGCTGGCCCGCGACTGCGTCCCGCGCACCGACGACCCCGCCTATCTGGAGGCGGTGCGCGGCTGGTTCGCGGCCGTCGCCGAGCAGTTGCGGGGCCTGGACCGGGCGCACGGGGGCCCGATCGTGGCGATCCAGATCGAGAACGAGCTCTACGACCGGCCCGGCCACCTGCTGACCCTCAAGCGGATGGCCCAGGAAGCCGGTCTCAGTGCCCCGTTGTGGACGTCGACCGCCTGGGGCGGGGTCCGCCTGCCGCCCGACGAACTGCTTCCGCTGTACGGCGGCTACACCGAGACGTTCTGGACCGAGGCGGACGGCGGCTGGCCCGACACCTGCCGCACGCACTTCTTCTTCACCCACCAGCGCGACGACGAGAGCATCGGCGCCGATCTGAGACCCACCACGGTGCGGGGCGGCGAGGCGGACGCGTTCGCGGACCGGTTCCCGTGGGCCACCTGCGAGTTGGGCGGCGGCATGGCGGTGTCGTACCACCGCAGGCCGCGGGTCGACGCCGACGACATCGGCGCGCTCGGCCTCACCAAGATCGGCTGCGGCTCGGTCTGGCAGGGCTTCTACATGTTCCACGGCGGCACCAATCCCGCCGGTGAGCTCACCCCGCTGCAGGAGTCCCACGCCACCGGCTCCCCCAACGACCTGCCCGTCCTGACGTACGACTTCCAGGCACCGCTCGGCGAGTACGGCCAGTACCGGCGGTCGTACCACGAACTGCGGCTGCAGCACCTGATGCTGGCCGACTTCGGGCATCGCATCGCGCCGATGGAGTCGGTGCTGCCCGAACTGCGGCCGACGGGGCAGGGCGACCGGGAGACCCTGCGCTGGGCGGTGCGCGGCGACGGCGGTTCGGGCTTCCTGTTCGTCAACAACCACCAGCCCCACGAGCCACTGCCGGACCACCCGGACACCTCGTTCACGGTCGAGTTCCCCAGTGACGCCGGGACGTTGACGCTGCCGAGCAGCCCCGTCACCGTCCCGACGGGCGCCTACTTCTGCTGGCCGTTGCGGTTCGACGTCGCGGGGCTGCGGCTGGAGTGGGCCACCGCGCAGCCCGTGTGCCGGCTCGACCTGGACGGGCGTACGGTCCTGGTGCTGGCCGCCGTCGACGGCATCGCTCCCGAACTCGCCCTGGACGCGGCCACGGTGACGTCGGTCAGCACACCGTCCGGGCACACCACCCCGGTCGCCGACCGGCTGCTGGTGACCGGGCTGCGGCCGGGTACCGACGCCCTGGTCGAGGTGGAGACCGCGGCCGGCGAGCGGGTCGGCCTGCTGGTCCTGGACGCGGCGACCGCACGCACCGCCTACCGGGGCGTGGCCTGGGGTGCCGAGCGGCTGGTGCTGAGCGAGGCGGGCGTCGTCTTCGACCGGGAGGAGGTACGGCTGCACGGCTCGACCTGCGCTGTCTCGTTCGCGGTACTGCCCGCTCCGCCGCGGGCGCCCGCTGTGGACGGGGCGGTGGTCACCGAGTCGGCGGACGGCGTGTTCACGCGGTACTCGGCGCGGGCCGGGACGACGGCCCACGACGCCGCGGTGCCGAACGGGCCCGGGGCCGGGACCGGTGACGCTGTCGTGCGGTGGGCCGGGGGCGGCGACGCCGCGGTCGTGCCGCTGCGGCCTGCCGGTCCGGCGCCGGAGCCGACGACGGGTGTGCGGGGCCGGGCGAGCGCGCCCGCGGAGAAGCACTTCGACAGCACGGCCGCCGAGTACCGGATCGACGTCCCGGACGGCCTGCCGCCGGGGACGTTACTGCGGCTGCACTGGACCGGGGACGTGGGACGGGCGTACGTCGGGGACACCCTCGTCGCGGACCAGTTCTTCTCCGGGCAGGTCTGGGACATCGGCCTGGACCGGCTCCCCGGCGAGACCCTGCGGGCGGCGGGCCTGCGGCTGCGGGTGCTGCCCTCGCATCCCGACGCGGCGGTGTACGTGCCGCGAGAGGCGGGCGACTCGGGACGGACGGCCGCGGTGACACGCGCCGAGTGGGTCACCGCCCGCACCTGGGCAGTTCGGCCCGGTTGAGCTCGCCCACCCGCGTGGTTCCGAGGGCCCGGCCCCCGGGTCTTCGGGACCGTCCCGTCGTACGCCCGGCCTATGCTGTGGGCCTGCCGGGCGAGACCACACCGCCGTACCGACGTCGAGGAAACCGCCACCATGACTCCAAGCGCCGCCGACGGAGCCGTTCCGAAGTGGCGCAGCAGACGGAACTTCGCGGGGTCGCGCCCCGTGATGGACGACGTGGCCCGGCTGGCCGGTGTCTCCAAGCAGACCGTCTCCCGCGTGCTCAACGAGCATCCGTCCGTCCGCGCCGAGACGCGTGAGGCGGTACTGGCGGCCATCCGCACCCTCGGCTACCGCCCCAGCCGCAGTGCCAGGTCGCTGGCGAGCGGCCGGACCCGGATGCTCGGTGTGATCTCCTTCGACGCGGCCCGTTACGGGCCCGCCTCGATCCTCACCGCGATCAACACGGCGGCGCAGGACGCCGGTTACCTGGTCAGTTCCATCGCGCTCGACACCGCCGACCACGACACGGTCGTGGAGGCGGTGGACCGGCTCTCGGCCGAGGGGGCGGACGGGGTGATCGCCATCGCGCCGCAACTGTGGGTGGGGCGGGCGCTGGCCGACACCCACCTGGACATTCCCCTGGTGGTCCTGGAGAACGGCCTCGACACCGAGACCGCGCTGGTCACGGGCGACTCGCGAGCCGGGGCCCGGATGGCCACCGAGCATCTGCTGCGGCTCGGGCACGCCACGGTCTGGCACATCGCGGGCCCCACCGGCTGGACCTCCGCCGACCACCGGCTGGCCGGCTGGCGGTCGACCCTGGAGGACACCGGGGCGCGGGTCCCCGAGCCGCTGGTGGGTGACTGGAGCGCCGACTCCGGGTACGAACTGGGCCGGCGTCTGGCCGCGCGCCCCGACGTCACGGCGGTGTTCGTGTCCAACGACCAGATGGCGCTGGGTCTTCTGCACGCCCTCCACGAGGTGGGACGTTCCGTTCCCGGCGAGTTCAGCGTCGTCGGCTACGACGACATCCCGGAAGCCGCCCACCTCCTGCCGCCCCTGACCACCGTCCGCACGGACTTCTCCGAGATCGGCACCCGCTGCCTGCGCCTTCTCCTGAACCGCATCGACGGCTCCACCGCACCGCCCCGCCCCGAGTCCCTGGTGCCGGTCGATCTGGTGATCCGCGCCAGCAGCGGTCCCCCTCCTGGTAGTTGACTGGCCGTCAGGTCTCGCGTTCGGTGCGCTGTGAGGCCAGTACCGGTGCGCTGACAGTCGCTGCCTCCCTCGCTGATGGGCATAGCGTGCGATCGGCGGCCCCGCGGATCCCCGTGTCCGCGCCGAAGCCGCGCCGCCGGAGAGACCGGCGCATCGCACGAAACGCAGGAGACATACATGTCCGACGTCGCTGAGCCGGTTCAGCCGGTCCTGGAGCCGGCGGCGGCCGCGTTCGCCGCGGCGACCGCCAACCCGCCCTATCTCTTCGACCTGTCGCCCGCCGAGGGCCGCAAGGCCGTCGACGAGGTGCAGTCCGGCGACATCGCCAAGCCGGCCGTCGACGAGGAGTGGATCAGCGTGCCCGGCGGCCCGACGGGCACCGTGCGGGCTCGGCTCGTCCGGCCGGCCGGCGCCACCGGGGTCCTGCCGGTGATCCTCTACATCCACGGCGCGGGCTGGGTGTTCGGCAACGCGCACACCCATGACCGCCTGGTGCGGGAACTCGCCGTGGGCGCGCACGCGGCCGTCGTCTTCCCTGAGTACGACCTCTCCCCCGAGGCCCGCTACCCGGTCGCCATCGAGCAGAACTACACGGTCGCGCGCTGGATCGTGGAGCAGGGCGCGACCAAGGACCTGGACGCCTCCCGGCTGGCGGTCGCCGGTGACTCCGTCGGCGGCAACATGAGCGCCGCGCTCACGCTCATGGCCAAGCAGCGCGGAGACGTACCCCTGGTCCAGCAGGTCCTCTTCTACCCGGTCACCGACGCGAACTTCGACACCGGTTCCTACCACCAGTTCGCCACCGGCTACTTCCTGCGCCGCGACGGCATGCAGTGGTTCTGGGACCAGTACACGACCGACGAGGCCGAACGCGCGCAGATCACCGCGTCGCCGCTGCGCGCCAGCACCGAGCAGCTGACCGGTCTGCCGCCCGCTCTGGTCATCACCGGTGAGGCCGACGTGCTGCGCGACGAGGGCGAGGCCTACGCCAACAAGCTGCGTGAGGCCGGGGTCCCGGTGACCGCGGTGCGTTTCCAGGGCATCATCCACGACTTCGTGATGCTCAACGCCCTGCGCGAGACCCACGCCGCCGAGGCCGCGATCACGCTGGCCGTCGGCACCCTGCGCGGCGCGCTGCACGACAACTGAGACATCCGTCATGCCACAAGGAGAGCCCCTCATGTCCACCACCCCCACCGTCCTGCTCGTGCACGGCGCCTTCGCGGACGCCGGCAGCTGGTCAGGGGTCATCGCGGAACTGCAGAACCACGGCGTCCCCGTGGTGGCGCCGCCCAACCCGCTGCGCGGTCTCGTCTCGGACGCCGCGTACGTCGCCTCCGTGGCCGCCCAGATCGACGGCCCGGTCGTGCTGGTCGGCCACTCCTACGGCGGTGCGCTCATCACGGTGGCGGGCACCACCGAGAACGTCGTCGGTCTGGTCTACGTCGCGGCCTACGTGCTCGAAGAGGGCGAGAGCCTCGGTGAGCTGCAGGGCCGCTTCCCGCTCTCGCCGCTCGTCGCGAACCTGAAGGAGTGGACGTACCCGGTCGAGGGCGCCGAGCCCGCGGTCGAGGTGACCATCAAGGCCGAGGAGTTCCCGGCGATCTTCGCCGCGGATGTTCCGGCCCCCGTCACCAAGGTGCTGGCCACGGCCCAACGCCCGCTCGCCGTCTCGGCGTTCGAGGAGAAGGCCGCTGCCGCCGCGTGGCGGACCAAGCCGTCCTGGGCGCTGGTGGCCTCCGCCGACCAGGCGATCAACCCCGAGGTGGAGCGCTTCGGCGCCGAGCGGGCCGGGGCCACGATCGTCGAGTTGGACGGCGCCTCGCACGCCGTGGCGGTGTCCCGGCCGAAGGAGGTCGCCGACCTGATCCTCGACGCGGTGCGCGCGACGAGCTGACCCGGGGGCGGGCGGTGCGGACGGATGCCGGGCGGGTGTCCGTCCGCGCCGCCCGCTGTGGCGTGGGGTGGCGCGGGTGTTCCTGGCGTGCCGCGGGTGTTCCTGGCGGGCCGCGGTCACCGCGACGACGGGAGTGCCGTTGTGGCCGGCCCGGTCACCGCGACGACGGGCGTGCCATTGTCGTCGGCCCGGTCACTCGTGCAGCCAGATCCGCAGCGGACCGACCGGCTCGAAACCGTGCCGCACCGCTGCCGTCAGGTCGTCTCCGTGCTCGTAGCCGACCACCGGCAGGGTGGGAAAGAGCCGGTGCACCGCGCCGAGGACGACGGGCCAGGCCAGGTCGGGGCCGCCGTCGCGGGCGAAGACGTTGGAGACGCCGACCACATGCTCACCACGGCTCGCCACCGCTCCGGTGACGACCCGGCCGTCGGCCGAGTGCCCGGCGAGGACGAACGTGTCGGGGTCGTCGAGGAGTTCCGGCCGGAAGAGGTCCGCGGCACCGTCGTCCCATGCGAGCGCCCACGCGCGCAGCGTGTCCGGGTCCCCCGCCACGTCCCAGTCGAGATCCGACGTGCGGGAGGGCGGGCCCGCGGGGCGGTGGATCCACCACGCGTCGAACAGGACCCGGTAGCCGGCCCCGGTCAGGTCGAGGTCGGCGAAGCTGTCCTTCACGGAGGCCCCGGGAGTGGTGGTGTCGACGCGGGCGGCCAGCGCGTCCGGGTCGGCACCCGGCACCAGCGTCACCGCGTCGGGGTAGTACGGGGGTGTGCGGGCGACCGCGGCCCAGGCCTGCGCCTCGAACCCGCTCGCCACCCCGTGCGCTCGGCTCATCGCCGCACACCACTCGGCGTTGTTGCGGGCGGCGGCCCGGACCAGGAACTGCTTCGACGTCGTCACGAGTGCGGATCATGGCCTGTGACGGGCCGGCCGGTCGAACCCTTTTCCTTTTCGGATCTTCAGCACCCTCCTAGTCTTGGTCCCCCGCCCCCGCCCTGAAGGGACCCCCCTCATGTCCGGCAGCACCACCATCCTGCACGTGGTTCCGTTCGACGACTGGAACGCCGACCCCGATCGTCCGTACGCGCCCGCGTCCCTCGCGGTGGACGGATTCGTCCACTGCTCCCCCGACGCCGAGTCCACGCTGGCCGTCGTCAACGCCTTCTACCGGACGGCACCCCGGCCGCTGCTGACGCTGGTCCTCGCCGCGGACCGGCTGGACTCCCGGCTGGAATGGGAGGCCGCGGCGCCCGTACCCCCGCCCGGCGTCCCGGCCGACACCTTGTTCCCGCACGTGTTCGGGCCCCTCAACCGCGACGCCGTCGAGCGCGTCCTGGAGGTCCAGTGGGACGACCAGGGGCAGGCGACCGGGTTGCGGGAGGTGACCTGACGGAACTCGGACGGGCGGCTGTGCCGCCTACCGAGGGGCTCTCGTCACGGTGAGGCGCAGCGACGATCCGTGCGGGCCGGGCCGTAGGGTCACGCGGCCGGGCGGGGCGTCGGAGTCGATCTCCGGGTGGTCGTCGCTGGAGACGCGGAGCACGAGGCGGTGCCCCGCGGTGACCCGGTAGTGCGTGGGCCAGATGTGCACGTCCAGGTCGTAGGTGGTGCCCGGGGCGACGGGAGACAGCTTCGTGTGGCCGTGGCGATGGCTCGCCTTCAGCCATCCGGCGGTGACCCTGGTGGTGGTCCCGTCCGGAGCCTGGTCGTACAGGACGGCCGCGATGTTGCCGTCCTCGGCGGTGAACGCGGCACGGATGTGCGCGGTGGCGTCTCCCGCGAGGACCAGGTCCTGACGCAACTCGGCGGTGGTGAAGCGCAGTTGTTGGTTCTCCCGCGGCTCGGTCGTGCCCGTGTTGACGTCGAAGGCGGCGTCGGCTCCGGGGCCGGGGCTTGTCGCGAGCGTGCCGTCCGCGCGCAGCCCGAGTGTCAGGTCGTGGGCGCCCTTCGGCGGCCACTGGTCGAACTGCTGCCAGCCCCTGCCCGCACCGGGTCCGGGTGTCTCGTACGAGGTGACGCGGGCCGCCGGGAGCGGGGCGCGGGGGTTCCGGGCGAGCCAGTGGTCCCACCAGGCGAGGTAGCAGCCGGGGCCGAACCCGGCGTACTGGCCCTCGGGGTAGCCGTGCTCCCACGGGCCCGACACCAACCACACCTGGTCGGGGCGGGCGAGGTAGTTCTTCACCATGCCGTCCCGATAACGGTCGTACCAGCCGTTGATCTCCAGGGTGGGCACGGCCAGTCGGTCCCAGCGGGACATGACACTGCGGTCACGCCAGAAGTCGTCGTAGCGGGGGTGGGCGGCGTAGGTGCGGAGCGTGTCGGGGGCGGTCGCCCGTTGCCAGTCGCGGATACGGGCGGAGTAGATGCCGCCGCGGTAGATGGTGTTCTCGTACCAGTCGTGGATCGCGTTCATCGGGATGATCGCCTCGAGGTGCGGCGGGCGGTTCACCGCCGCGAGCAGGGTCGTGTGCCCGCCGTAGCTGACGCCCATCTGCCCGATCCGGCCGGTGCAGCCGGGGTGCCGGGCGAGCCACTCGATGACGTCGTGGTTGTCGCGTTGTTCTCGCGGGCCGAAGGGGTCCACCGTGCCGGGTGACGTGCCCGAACCGCGGACCTGGCAGACCAGCGCGTTGTATCCCCGTCGTACGAAGTAGGAGGCGCCGGTGCCGAAGGCTTCCAGGGACGTGGCGTACGCCGTGTACTCGTAGACGATGCCCGGGAAGCGACCGGCGGCCGGCCGTCCCGAGGCGTCCGCCGGGCGATACAGCTGCCCCGCCAGGCGGCCGCCGTCGCGCAGCGGCACGGTGACGTCCTCGCGTACGACGCCGTGATCAGCCGGACGGTCGTAGGAGAAGAACGGGTCGGTCAGCGGGGCGGTGTGCTCCTCGGGCCGGGGCCCGCCGGGCACGGGTGCCGCCGACGCGGCCGCCGCGGCTCCGGGGCCGAACGCGGCCGTCACGGCGGTGGCCATGCCCAGGGCGCCGAACACCCTGCGTCGTGGCCGCGGCTGCCGACTGGTGGACTCGCCCATGATCGACTGCTCCTGTCTCAGAGGGAGATCGCGCCGGTCAGCAGTGCCACCACGGTCATCACCAGCGTGGTGCCGAAGGCCCAGCGGAAGATGAAGCGCTGGTGCTCGCCGAGTTGTACGCCGCTCATGCCGACGAGGATGAAGGTGGAGGCGGTGAGCGGGCTGAGCGGGAAGCCGGTGGTCATCTGGCCGAGGATGGCGGCCCGGGCGATCTCGGCCTGGTCGGTGCCGAATCCGGACGCGGTGTGCGAGAGGACGGGCAGCACGCCGAAGTAGTAGGCGTCCGGGGTGAAGGCCAGGCTCAGCGGCATTCCGGTGACGGCGACCACGGCGGGCAGATGGCCGCCGAGGGAGTCGGGGACGACGGACACCAGCGCCTCCGCCATCTCCGAGATCATCTTGGTCCCGGTCAGCACACCGGTCAGCACTCCCGCGGCGAAGATCATCGTGGTGACCAGGACCACGCTCTTGGCATGCTTCTCCAGCAGGGCCTGCTGCGCTTCCCAGGTCGGGTGGTTGACCAGCAGGGCCAGCGCGAAGGCCAGCGCGAACAGGACCGGCAGCGGCATGACCTCCAGGACCAGACCGACCAACAGGACCACGGTCAGCAGGGCGTTGAAGGCGGTCAGCCACATCGGCGGCCGCTCCGTCGTCCGCACCAGCGGGGTGCCGGGCCCGTCGCCGGCCAGCTGCGCCGGCACCGGCTGCTCGACCGTCTCCTCGACGGCCTCCTCGGTCACCGCCGCGCCGGCCAGCCGGCGCCGCTCGCGGCGGCCGATCCAGTAGGAGGCCAGCAGGACCCAGAGGACACCGGCCCCCATCGCGGGCAGGACCGGCGTGAAGACCTCCGAACTCTCCAGCTTCAGCGCGGCCATCGCCCGGACCGTCGGTCCGCCCCAGGGGATCATGTTCATCACACCCGCGCCCAGGCACACGGTGCCGGACAGGACCAGAGGGCTCATGCCGAGCCGTTTGTAGACCGGCAGCAGCGCCGAGACGGTGATGAGGAAGGTCGAGGCGCCGTCACCGTCGAGGGAGACGCACATGGTGAGCACGGCGGTGCCGACGGCGATCCGGGCCGGGTCGTTGCGGGCGGCGCCGAGGATGAGACGGATCAGCGGGTCGAAGAGGCCGGCGTCGACCATCAACGTGAAGTAGAGGACCGCGAAAGCGATCATGATGCCGGTGGGCGCCACCGTGGTCAGTCCGGTCAGGACCATCTCGCCCAGTTCACCGGCGAAGCCCCCGACGAGTGCGGCCAGGACCGGCAGCAGCACCAGCGCCACCAGCACGGAGACCCGCTTCGTCATGGTGAGCAGCAGGAACAGGCCGATCGTGGAAAACCCCAGAGCTGCCAGCATCGATGTCGCTCACTTCCTCGTCTACGGCTCCATGCGTCGCGGACGAGTGTCGAAGCGGCGAGAGGTCGGCGTCCAGCATCAAACCGAGATCTATCCATGTCGTCTGCGCATCAATGCCCTTGGTGCGTGCCTATGCTCACTCGCCATGGAGAACAATCTGCGTCAACTGGCGGCGTACGCGGCCGTCGCACGCGCGAGGAGTTTCACCGCGGCCGCCGCCCGTCTGCATGTCTCCCAGTCCTCACTGAGCCGTGCCGTCGCCGATCTGGAGCGGCAGTTGGGGACCCTGCTGCTCGAACGGGACACCAGGAACGTCCAGTTGACGGTCGCGGGGGTGGAGGCGCTGCGGATAGCCGAGCAGATCGTGAACGCCCATCGCTCGGGCATGAAGGAACTCGAACGGTTCCTGCTCGGCGAGGCGGGGACGGTGGCGGTGGCCACGCTCCCGTCCGTGGCCGCCGTACTGCTGCCTCCGGCGATCGCCGGTTTCCGCAGACAGTGGCCCCGGGTGACGATGCAGATCATGGACGGGCTCGAACAGTCGGTGCTCGGCCGGGTCCTGTCGGGGGACGCCGACTTCGCCATCACCACCGGTGAGCCGTCGGGGCAGTTGGAGCACCGGCCTCTCGTACGGGACCGGTTCGTCGCGGTCCTGCCGCAGGACCATCCGCTGGCCGAGGGGCCGGAGGTGTCCTGGGAGGAGTTGTCCCGCGAGCCCTTCCTCGCCGTGGGGCCGGAGTCGAGCGTGCGGCGGCTCACCGACGCCGCCTTCGCGCAGATCGGCGTGCGGGCCGCGCCTGCCACCGAGGCCGGGAACGTGGCGACGGTGGGCGGGCTGGTCGCGGCCGGCCTGGGGGTGTCCGCGCTGCCCGCCCTCGTCCTGCCGCTGCTGGGCACCGGATCCATCGTGCATCGTCCGCTCGTCGGACCCGTGGTCGACCGGCGCCTGGACGTCGCCCTGCGCGCGCGACGCGCCCTGCCGGTGGCGGCCAGTCGGTTCCTGGAGACCTTGGAGGACTCCCGGGCCCGGCACAACGACCTTCCACCCGGGGTCTCCTGGGCCTTGTGACGTCCATCCATGCGGAAACGGCATGGATTGATGGGTCTCTCTTGCTGGACAGGCATCCTCCGGTCTCGGCACGCTGAAGCGGACGGCAGGCCCGGCTGGGCCGACGGATCCGACGAGGGAGCACAGTGGTTTCGAACGGGCAGCCTGACCTGCCGGGCCGTGGGCAGCTCCGCGGCCTGAAGGTGGTCGAGTTCGCACATGTGGTGGCCGGCCCGCTGGCCGGTTCCCTGCTCGCCGACCAGGGCGCCGACGTGGTGCACGTGGAACCGCCCGGTTCCGGCGACGCGGCTCGCGCGATGGGGCCACGCAAGGACGGACACCCCCTGTGGTTCAAGGTCGCGGGCCGCAACAAACGGTCGGTCACCCTGGATCTCCATCACCAGGCCGGCCGCGACCTCGCGCACCGGCTCGTCGCCTGGGCGGACGTCGTGATCGTCACCCTGCGCAGTGGACGGCTGCGTACCTGGGGTCTGGACTGGGAGTCCGTGCACCGCATCAACCCCAAGGCCGTGCTGCTCCAGATCTCCGGCTTCGGGGCGACCTCCTCGCAGGCCGACGCGCCCGGTTTCGGCAAGGTCGGCGAGGCGCGCAGCGGTGTCGTGCACCTGACCGGGTTTCCCGGCGGCCCTCCGGTGCACACCGGTTTCTCGCACGGGGACTCCGTGACCGGGCTGATGGGCGCGTACGCCATCCTCGCCGCGCTGCACCGCCGCGACCACGATCCCGACTTCGACGGTGAATGGATCGACCTCGCCCTCTTCGAACCGCTGTTCAGGCTCGTCGAGTGGCAGGTCATCGTCCACGACCAGCTGGGATCGGTCCCCGAGCGCTCCGGCAACCAGCTTGCGGTCGCCCCAGCCGCCGTGATCAACACCTACCGGTCCCGTGACGACGAGTGGATCACCGTGACCTCGGCGACCCTGCGCTCCGTCCGCAACATCGCCCGGCTGCTCGGGCTCGACGAGGAGCGGTTCATGACGGCGCGACAGCAGCACGCGGGGCGCGCCGAACTGGACGACGGACTGCGGGCGTGGGTGGCCGAGCGCCCCGCCGCCGAGTGCCTCGAGGCGTTCGCCGGCGCGGAGGTGGTGGCCTCACGGGTGTTCAGCGTCGCGGACATCGCCGACGACCCGGTCTACGCCGAGCGCGAGGACATCGTCACCGTCGACGACGCGGACCTCGGGCCCGTCCGGATGCAGGCGGTGCTGCCCCACTTCAGGCAGCGGCCGGGACAGGTGTGGCGGACCGGGCCCGCCCTGGGTCAGGACAACGACCTCGTCTACCGCGACTGGCTCGGCCTCGGTGCGGACGAACTCGCGGAGCTGGAGAAGCACGATGTCGTCTGACTCCGACGTCTCCCCGGTGGCCCGTCCGCGGCTGCGCTCCCTGCTGTTCGTGCCCGGCACCCGGACCGACTGGCTGCCCAAGGCCGCCGCGGCGGGCGCCGACGCGGTCATCCTGGACCTGGAGGACGCGGTAGCGCACAGCGGCCGGGCATCGGCGCGTGACCAGGTGGCGGAGGCCGTCGCGCGGGCGGCCCCCCGTTCCCCGGCCCTCTTCGTCCGCGTCAACCCGCTCGATGACTGGTCAGCCGCCGAGGAACTCCGGGCCGTCGCCCGCCCGGGGCTCAGTGGCATCGTGCTTCCCAAGGTGAGCGGCCCCCTCGACGTACGCCACGCCGATCGGCTGCTGTCCTGGTGCGAGCGTGAACACGGCCTGCCCCAGGGGCAGTTCGCGCTCGTCCCGCTGCTGGAGACGGCACCCGCCCTCCGCAAGGCCTACGACTGCGCGGCCGCCGCCCGTCGCGTCGCCTACCCGGGCGCGATCACCGGAGCCGGGGGCGACGTCGAGCGCGCCGTGGGGTACCGCTGGAGCCCGCAGGGCAACGAGACGCACGCCCTGCGCTCCCGGGTCCTGCTGGACGTGCGCGCCGCGGGAGCGGCCCACCCGGTGGCCGGCCTGTGGACCCGCGTGGGCGACCTCGACGGCCTGCGCGCCTTCGCCGAGCAGAACCGCGCCCTCGGCTACACGGGAATGATGGCGATCCACCCGTCCCACGTCCCCGTCCTCAACGAGGTGTTCTCCCCCTCCCCCGCCGAACTCGCCCGCGCCGCACGGCTGATCGCCGCCGTAGAGGAGGCACAGGACCGGGGCGAGGGAGCGGTGACCTTCGAGGGAGAGATGGTCGACGAGGCCATGGCCACGACAGCGCGCGCGGTCCTGGAGGCCGAGTCCCGCCGGACGGCGTGAGCGAGGCGCGACCCGTTCTCAGCTCCGGGCGCGTGACCTGCCGAACCGCAGGTACTCCTCGCCGGGAATGTTCGGCTTGGTCGTTGCGCCCCCCACGGCCCCGCCGTCAGCCGGTTCGAGCCGGGCCTCGAGCACGAGCGCACCGGCGTGGATCCCGACCGGCTCGCCGGGGCTATGCGGGAGGCAGGGCTGCTGTTCGCGGACGGCCGGTCGCCCTATGAGCATGGTGCCGACGGGGAGCAGCACGAACTTCGAGCTCTGACTTTGGCGGAGTCAGTGTTCGGGCTGGATCTGCCGCGCACCGAGGTCCTGGACGGGCCACTCCTCGCAGCCCGGCTGGAGGAGTGAAACCTCAGTCGGCAGTGCAACCGCTGACGTAGGCGGGGCCCGGCGCAAACTCCCGCTGGCCCAGGGCTGGTTCACCATTCGGACGGGTGCAATCAGTACACGTCTAAATCAGCCAATTGCACAGGTCAACGCACCCGTCCCCGCGGTTTCAGAGGCGTCGGCGGCAGTTCGGGGGGGGCGACAGCGGGTCCCCGTCGTAGCCCTTCGCCTCCCCGAATGACGACTACCGGCAGACTGGCGACAACGGCTTCCTCTGGCCGGCCCATCTGTACGGGCGGGAGCACGCCTACTGCCAGCTGGAGAAGCTCGCCCAGCTCGACCGGCTGCCCGCCGCCACTGGATTCACCGTCGCCTGCTTCCCCGTCAGGCTCGTGGGGCTCGGGGCGGGGTGGACGCGGGCGGCCGCCATCGTCGAGGAGCCGTGAGCGGCACCGTATGAGCCACGGTGGGGCGCGGCCGACCCGGCCGCGCCCCACCGCGCGTATGCCTCCTACGAGCGTTCCTGAGCCCGTCCTGTGCCTCAGCCCGCCTGCGCCGGTTCGAGCGGCACCCAGAGCCGGTCGGCCTCGCCGGCGGCGAGCCGGCCGCGATAGACGTCGATCTTGTGATCGATGAGCGCCAGGTTCTCCTAGAGCTCATCGATCCTGACGGTCACCTCGGCGCGGTGCGCCTCCATGAGGGCGAGCCGCTCCTCCTCGTTGCCGTGCCCGGCCGCGACGAGCTCCGCGTACTGCCGGATCGTACGGATGGGCATGCCGGTCGCCCGGAGCTTGGTGCACATGCCGATCCAGGTCAGGTCCCGCTCGTGATAGCGGCGCCGGCCGCCGGGCGTGCGGTCCACGTCGGGGATGACCAGGCCGACCCGCTCGTAGTAGCGGAGCGTGTGCACGCTAACGCCGGTCCTGCTGGCGACCTCGGCGATGGTCAGACCGGAGTCCGGCGGTACGTCTTTCCCGCGGACCGTGACCGGCCGTGCCGGTGCCCCGACGGACGGGCTGAATCCCCCGGGCCTGTCCGTCGGGCGCACCGGCACGGCCCTCGAACCGGTGTCACCTGCGAGGGGCGGCAGCGGCCCTGATCAGATTGGAATCCGATGTCTGAACTCAGACCTCAACGACGGTCGTTACTGCTGGCGATCTGCTTCGCCAGCATGGTGGTCGTCGTCATGGACATCTCCATCGTTAACGTAGCGCTGCCGAACATCCGTGACGACCTGGGCGCCTCTGTGGCCGGCCTCCAGTGGACGGTCGACGCCTACACCCTCGTCCTGGCGAGCTTCCCGCTGCTCGCCGGGTCCACCGCCGACCGGATCGGCCGTAAACGCGTCTTCCTGACCGGCCTCGCCGCCTTCGGGATCGGCTCTCTAGATGATTGAGTCCAAGGGCTCGTAGCCGTAGGCCGTCAGCGAGCGGTGTCGCATGTCGCTGCCATCGCTCGCCCAGCACGTGCAAGGCGTGCCCGTTTCATCCTGGCGGTCAGCGGAGAGCGCGCAACGCATGCTCCAGCAACTCGGATGACGTCTCGTGGTCGGGCCCTGCTTGGGAATGGCCTTGAGTCTCCAGTGACTGGAGACAGCAGAGTGGGGGACATGGACGTTACGACCCTCTACTCGATCGGGGAGCTTTCCCGGCGGACCGGCTTGTCTGTGAGGACCATCCGGTTCTACTCCGATTCGGGGGTGGTAGCGCCGACCACCCGTAGCCCCGCCGGTTACCGGCTCTACGACCTCGACGCACTGCTTCGTCTGGAACTCCTCCGCACACTGCGCGAGCTGGGCATGGACCTGGCCACTATTCAACGGGTACTGGACCGCGAGCTCTCGGTGGCGGAAGTCGCCGCGGCGCACGCCGACGCCATGGACGTCCAGATCCGGGTGCTGCAACTGCGTCGGAGCGTTCTGCGAGTCGTGGCCAGACGCGGGTCCAGTCCTGAGGAGACCACACTCATGCACAGACTCACACAGTTGTCCGGCGAGGAACGCCGACGTTTGATCGACGATTTCGTGGATGGCACCTTCGGCACAGTGGATGCCGACCCGACCGCGGTGGCCATGGTTCGCGCTGCCACTCCCGACCTCCCCGATGATCCGACCAGCGAGCAGGTCGCCGCGTGGGTGGAGCTCGCCGAGCTGGTCGGCGACGAGGATTTCCGTGCCCGGATGCGCCGGACGGCCGTACGTCAGGCCGCCGGGCGCCCGCTCGCCATCGAATGCGATGCCGGCGAGGAACTGATGGAATTCACCCGTCAGAAGGTGGCCGAGGCCATGGAGTCGGGCATCGACCCGCTCAGCGACAGGGGCGCACCCGTCATCGACGACCTCGTGCACCGCTTCGCCGAGGTGCTCGCGCGCACCCCTGACACAGAATTCCGGGACTGGATGGCCCAGCAGTTCGAAGAGGCGCACGATCCCCCGGTAGACCGATACTGGCGGCTGGTGTGGATCGTCAACGGCTGGCAGGTAGTACCGAATCTGATCCCGGTGTACCCCTGGCTCATCCAGGCCCTGCGAAATGACCGTGCCGTGAACTTCGAGGGCGAGTAGACCGTCCTGTCTGACTCTGGCCAGATCGCGTCGACCGAGAACAGTTGATTCTGTCCGCGTGTCAGAGACGGCTGGGCTGTCTCGTCTCAGGTTGCGAAGACAGGTTCTGAGAAGAACCCACCTCGACAACAGGGAGCTGGCCATGAGCGAGCGGACGGCACATCAGAAGGTCGCGCTGATCACCGGGGCGAACAAGGGGATCGGTCGTGGGGTTGCCGAGCAACTCGCTGCGCTGGGCATGGCGGTCATGATCGGCGCCAGAGACGTGCGGCGCGGCGAGGAATCCGCTGCGGCGGTGCGTGCGGCCGGCGGCGATGCGCACGCGGTCATCTTGGACGTCACCGACCAGGTCACCGTCCAGGAGGCCGCGAAGCAGGTTGAGGAGCGCTTCGGCTACCTCGACGTGTTGATCAACAACGCCGGCATTACCGGCTCCGGGCGAGTTTCACCCGACGAGGCCCACGACCAAGTCCCCAGCTCTGTCGACTTGGACATGGTGCGGGCGGTGTTCGAGACCAACGTCTTCGGAGTGATTGCGGTGACCAACGCCATGCTGCCACTGCTGCGGCGGTCACCGGCGCCACGCGTCGTCAACGTCAGCAGTCACGCCGCGTCGTTGAGTCTCGCCAGCAATCCGGACGGCCCCTTTGCGGCACTGCTGCCGTCGGCTGCATATTCGCCGTCCAAGAGCGCACTGACCGCGCTGACGGTGCAGTACGCCAACGAGCTGCGGAAGGACGGCATCCTCGTCAACGCAGTCGCCCCCGGCTTCGTCGCCACGGACAGCAACAACCACACCGGATTCCTCACGGTCGCCCAGGGCGCCGCAGTAGTGGTGCGCCTGGCCACGCTCGGCGCGGACGGCCCGACCGCCGGCTTCTTCAGTGAGGAGGGCTCTGTGCCCTGGTGACGGTGGCCCTGGACAGCGGTGCGTTCTACGGGCCGGGCGCCATAGCCGGTCCGTAGGTGCCGATCCGCTGTGGGCCGACAACAGGCAGTGGCCATTGACGGTCGAGGGGCGCGGCCTCTCCCGCCGGGAGCCGGCGCCACCCACGCAGCCGGAGAGATTCGAGGAGGAGCCAGCATGACGAAGACGGAAGAGTTCCAGGAGCAGCGGCCGCTGCTGTTCTCGATCGCCTACCGGATCCTGGGCAGTGTGAGCGAGGCCGAGGACGCGGTCCAGGAGACCTGGCTGCGCTACCAAGCCACCTCCACCCAGCCCGGGTCGGCGAAGGCGTTCCTGTCGACCGTGGTCACCCGGATCTCGATCGACGTGCTGCGCTCGGCCCGCGTCCGGCGGGAGGAGTATGTCGGACCGTGGCTCCCCGAACCGCTGCTGACCGACCCGTACGAGGATCCGGCGCGGTCAGCGGAGCTGGCGGACTCGTTATCGATGGCGGCCCTGCTCCTGCTGGAGAGACTCACCCCCCTCGAGCGCGCGGTCTTCGTGCTGCGGGAGGTGTTCGCCTTCGGCTACCTGGAGATCGCATCGGCCGTGGGGCGATCGGAGGCGGCGTGTCACCAGCTCGCGGTGCGGGCGCGCCGTCACATGGATGCGGGCCGGGCTCGATTCGAGGCCGACCGCAAGGAGCGGGAGAAACTCGCCGAACGGTTCTTTGAGGCCTTCCGGGAAGGGGATGTCGACGGGCTGGCCGAGCTGCTGGCCGCCGACGTCTTGATGATCGGCGACAGTGGCGGCAAGGCCCCGCAATTCAAGCCCGTCGTCCTCGGGGCCGGTCACGTGGGCCGGGTGATCGCGGCGTTCGTGCCGCTGGTCATCAGGGGTGGTGGTGTCGTGGAGGCGCAGCAGGTGAACGGCCAGCCGGGCGCGGTCTTCCGCGACCGGGACGGCCAGGTCCTCAGCGCCTGGGCCCTCGACGTCATCCACGGGCAGATCCAGACGATCCACACGGTGAACAACCCAGATAAGCTCGGGCACGTCGGTCCTGTAGCGGACGCCTGGGTGGCCCTCCGCGATGCGGACCAGGCATGCCAGCCCAAAGATTGACCGAAAGGCCCCCGGCATCCCAGGGCTGGGATGCCGGGGGTCCAGCCGACAACCGGCGGGTCGGCGTAACGGAGTTGCCCGAGCTGCCCCCGGTATGGGCTGGCTGCGATGGTCGGGGTGCCAATATCTCCGAAAGTCGCACATCGACGAACCCGCTAGCGGCTTACGGTGACAAAAATCCTGCCTTTGTGACAACTGTCGCGCTTCGGCTCACGTAGACAGGTTTATAGCAGCCAGGAATTCCGTGCGCCTAACAACGGCTAACACAATGAGCTGAGTTGTCGGTGGGTGATCAGACAGCAGGCGAGTTTGAGGAACCTTCGTGGATGTCGGCTCGGCGTTCCCAGCGGATCCGCAGGCGCCGGAATCCGTGCAGCCACGCGAAGCTTCTTTCGATCACCCAGCGGTACGTGCCCAGTCCGGTGCCATGGCGTGTTCCGCGGCGGGCAATGGCCGGCACGATGCCGCGGTCGCGGACCTGGTCGCGGTAGAGGTCGTGGTCGTAGCCGCGGTCGGCGAACAGCGAGTCGGGTTTGCGGCGCGGTCGTCCGACACGGCCGCGGACGGGTGGGATCGCGTCGAGCAGGGGCAGGAGTTGGGTGACGTCGTTGCGGTTGCCGCCGGTCAGCAGGACCGCGTGCGGGGTGCCATGCCCGTCGGTGATCAAGTGGTGTTTCGAGGCTGCAGCCGCTGCCAGACGCCGGCCTCGTTCCAGTCCCGAAGACGTCGCCAGCAGGTCATGCCCGAGCCGAAGCCCAGCTCCTGCGGCAGGTACTCCCACTGGATCCCGGTGTGCAACACGTAGGGGATCCCGCACAGCACCTCCCGGTCCGGTAACGCCTTGCGGCCCGGGTACCGGAAACGCCGTTCGCGCTGCGGCAGCAGCGGCTCCAGGTGATCCCACAGCTCATCCGACACGATCCACGGCGATGTCCCCACACCTGGCCGAACGCTCAACTCCCGTCACAGACACGGCCATCAGTGCCAATCCACCTCATACCCGGGCTGCCGTGCCGGGTCCGGTCCGTCTCGCCCGCCAAGCGGTGAAGACCGGTTCGATCAAGGCCCAGCGGGCGTCGGACACATCGCTGCGATACGGGCGACGAACACTCACGCCTCATCCAATGACCGCCAAAGACACCAGTCACAAATCATTGCAGAACACCAACTACCTAGATCAGATGCCCTCCAACGCCTCCCAGGATGCCGGTGTCCAGTTCGACGCCTTCGCCGCCCAGCAATCGAACGGTCGCCTGCCCTCCGAGAACCCCGTCCGACCTGCCTGAATGTGGCTGACTCCACGCGGAAACGCAAACGGTCTGGTGGGTCGTTGCTCCTTCGTCCGGCACCTACCACTTCTCCCACAATGGCTATACCAGTAACAGGCGGCGTTTCGCATGGCAGGTCTGCCTGCTGTTCACACGTGAACGTCCCGGCCCCCGCCTCAGGGGCGAGAACCGGGACGCAGTGTGGCCGTGATCAGTCCGCGGCGCGGACGGCGGGCATGGCCAGGTGCACCGGTCCGGCGCCGGATCCGCTCTTGCAGGAGTCGTGGCAGTCCTTCTCCAGGCTGCAGCACAGCGAGCAGATCGCACCCTGGTGGAAGGGGCAGTTCGCCATGTCGGGCCGCTCGAAGTCCGTCGCGCACACCGAGCAGGTCAGCGTGGCTGCCGACGGCAGTCCGTCGGAGTCGAGCAGCGACTCGTCGAGGTCGTCGGTGCGGGCGATGTAGTACTTGCCCTTGGTCAGCACCGCGAACAGCGGGGAGAGCGCCATGGCCAGGAACAGGGCGATGAAGGGGGAGTACGCCTTGCCGTAGTCGCCGAACGCCTCGAAGTAGGCGGCGATGGAGACCGCGGACGCGATGAGCATCGAGCCGAAGCCGACCGGGTTGAAGTTGTACAGGTGGGCGCGCTTGAACTCGATGTAGGAGGGGCTGAGCTTGAGCGGCTTGTTGATGACCAGGTCGGCGACGACCGCGCCGATCCAGGCGATGGCCACGTTGGAATAGAAGCCCAGGACCGTGTTGAGGAAGCCGAAGACGCCGCCTTCCATCAGGGCCAGCGCGATGCCGACGTTGAGGAAGATGTAGACGACACGGCCCGGGTGACGGTGGGTGAGGCGGGAGAAGAAGTTCGACCAGGACAGCGAGCCGGAGTAGGCGTTCGTCGAGTTGATCTTTATCTGGGACAGGATGACGAAGAAGGTGGCCAGTCCCAGGGCGACGGGTGCGGCGAAGGTCTTGAAACCGTGCACGTACTGCTGGATGGGCTCATTGGCCTTGGAAAGGCCCACGCTGCCAGCGATGTAGAAGGCCAGGAACGCGCCGCCGATCTGCTTGGCCGCGCCGAGGACGACCCAGCCGGGGCCGGCGGAGAGCACCGCACCCCACCACTTCTTCGCGTTCTGCGGTGTCTTGTCGGGCATGAAGCGCAGGTAGTCGACCTGCTCGCCGATCTGCGCGATCAGCGAAAGGGCCACGCCGGCGCCGGCGCCGACACCGAGCATGCTGAGGCTGGAGCCGGTCGGCGAGTTGCCGGCGAAGTGGGTGAACTCCGAGAACTTGCCCGGCTCCTGGATGGCGATGGACACGAACGGCGCGACCATCAGCACCAGCCAGACCGGCTGGGTCCACACCTGCATCTTCGACAGCGCCGTCATGCCGTAGATCACCAGCGGCAGGATGATCAGCGAACAGATCAGGTAGCCGACGGCGAGCGGGATGTGCAGGCCCAGCTCCAGCGCCTGGGCCATGATCGAGCCCTCGAGGGCGAAGAAGATGAAGGTGAAGCTGGCGTAGATGACCGAGGTGAGCGTCGAGCCGAGATAGCCGAAGCCCGCACCCCGGGTCAGCAGGTCCATGTCGATGGAGTACTTCGCCGAGTAGTACGAGATCGGGATGCCGGTGAGGAAGATGACCACTGCCGCGGCGAGGATGGCCACCATGGCGCTGGAGAAGCCATTGGAGATGGCGATCGAGCCGCCGATGGCGAAGTCCGCGAGGTAGGCGATGCCGCCCAGGGCCGTGGTGGCCACGACGTAGGGGGTCCAGCGGCGGAAGGACTTGGGCGCGTAGCGCAGCGAGTAGTCCTCCAGCGTGTCGTTCTTGGCCCAGTCGTTGTACGTGCGGCCTGCGGCGCCGGGAGCCTCGGCGGACGTGTCCGCCACCGTCGGCGGTGGCGTGGGCGCCTGGTTGTCGACGATCTCCGTCACGGCTGTTCCCTCTTCCTGAGCGGAGCCCCGGACACCCCGGGGCAGTGCACGGAAGATTCCAGCCACATTGTTTCTTGGCCGTTTCGGCGCCTTTAAAAGGAAGTTCCTTGGTTATCTCTTTGGCGACGCGCGTAGAATCGTGCGCAGAATAACTGAGGAATTACTGCTTCGACCGGCCTGAAGCCCTTCCGGTCTGCCCATTCGAAAAACCCATTCAGCGTCGGCGCGGACGCTGAAAGCGTTTCGGAATTCCGATGAAATCCACAGCCTCTCGGGAGCCGGCAGACGGGGCTGGAGAGTGTCCGGTTCCGGAATTGCATGCGGACCGAAGGGACGATCAGCTGGACAGCACCTACGGCATCCCCACCGATCGATGAGGCTGCCTAAAGGTTCCCCTAGAAAGTATTCCTGTGGCGGGGTACTGTCAACGGGTCGGCGGGAGAAGCCTGCTGCCGGCCCGCTGACCAGCACGAGGCGGACAGGGGTGTCAGAGTTGGGCGACGACGTGGAAGTCGAAGGCGTCCGCCCGCGCCAGGTAGAGCGGCTGCCGGAGGTGGTTGCCGCGCAGCCGCAGCAGTCCGCGCGGGCCCTCGTAGGCCACTCCCGCCCCGGCGTCCGCGGCGCTGCGCATCGCGCGCACGTCCAGGAACCCGGCCCGCTGCGCCAGGGCGGCCAGCAGCCGCAGCCCTTCGAAGCAGGATTCCCCGAGGCTTCCGGCGACCGGCGCCTCCGCACCGAACCGGTGCGTGTAGCGGCGGCCGAAGTCCAGGCTCTCCGCGGTCGCCAGCGCGTCGAAGAAGCCGGCCGCGACCCACAGTCCCTCGGTGGCGTCGGCGCCCGCGGCCAGCAGCATGTTCTCGTCCAGGTGTGTGCTCAGCCGCTGGCAGCGCTGGTGCAGTCCGTACGCGGAGAAGGCCCGGCTGAAGCGCACCGCGTCGTCCCCGACCAGCAGCATCAGAACCGCGTCCGCCTCGCACCGCTCGATGCGGCGCAGCGCCGGGCCGAAGTCCTCGGCTCCCAGCGGTACGAAGACCTCGTCGTGGACCCGGCCGCCCAGGGCGCGGGCGTACCGGCGTGCGGCCCGGGCCGTCGCTCGCGGCCAGACGTAGTCGTTGCCCACCGTGCACCAGCGCCGCACCCCGGTGGCCTCGGCCAGCAGCCGCATCGCCGGCAGCAGCTGCTCCGTGTCGGCCTCCCCGGTCAGGAACACCCCAGGGGTACGTTCGCCGCCCTCGTACTGTGCCGTATAGACGTACGGGACGCGGCCGGCGATGCGCGGCGCCAGCGTCCTGCGCACCGCCGAGATGTGCCAGCCCACCACCGCGTCCACGGCGCCCAGCGACACCAGCGCCTCGACCTCGGCCGCCACGCGCTCCGGCGGCGCCCCGCCGTCCACCACGACGAGACGGACTTCGCGGCCCAGGATGCCGCCCGCGGTGTTCAGCTCCTCCGCGGCGAGCTGAGCCGACAGCTCGCACGACGGGCCGAAGAGGCCCGCCGGGCCCTGCAACGGCACGACCAGCGCCACGGTCACCGTCTCACCCGCGATGCGCGGACGCGTCGGCCGCATCGGAGCCATGAGACCAACCTCCGTGAGGGCATGGGGGGACGCAGCTCCTGGTCCCGGCCCCGGCACCCTCGCAGAGGCTCGTAATGTTCCCGCACAGTAGACCTACCGGAAGGACACCGGCAATGCCGTCCGAACCGTCACCGGACCTCGCTCACCTCCTCAGCCACGCCGAGCGGCGCCTGATCCGGCGGCTGACGGTGCTGCTGGCCGAGGAAGGCTGCTCCATCGAGCAGTGGCGCGTGCTGTCCCTCACCGCCGACGGCAAGGGCCACCCGATGACCGAGATCGCCGACCACGCGCTCATGCCGGCCCCCAGCCTCACCAAGCTCGTGGACCGCATGGTCGCCGACAACCTCGTCTACCGCCGCGCGGATCCCGGCGACCGCCGCCGCGTCCTGCTCTACCTCTCCGCCCGTGGCCGTATCCTCCACGACCGCGCCGCCCACCGCGTCCACGCCGAGCAGGCCCGCCTCCTCGCCGCCATCGACGACCAAGGCTCACTCGCCACGGCCCTGTCCCTGCTCGCCTCGGCCCTGGATCAACAGCCCGGGCCCCGGACCGGTGCGGCAAGCCCCCACTGATCCTCCTGGTCTCCACCGGCAGCCGTGACCGCCAGATGTTCGACCGGCGTTGCCGGCAGGGCGTCGCCGGCCAGCGGACCCGCTCGGTGCGCTTGACAGCCGCGCCTGCCTCGACAGGCGAAGGGCTCCCACGAGTCACGTCCTCGCGGGAGCCCTTCGTATTACCGCCTGCAAGTGAAGGCTGAGAAGACGATCACGAGCAGGACGTCTGTACAGACGCTGTTATGGCGTCACGGCGCGAGCAGCAGGCCGTCGCCGCGCTCCTTGGCGGCGGCGTAACGCTTGGCGACGTCCTGCCAGTTCACGACGGCCCACATGGCGTCGATGAAGTCGACCTTCTGGTTCTTGTACTGGAGGTAGAAGGCGTGCTCCCAGGCGTCGAAGACCAGGATCGGGGTGGAGCCCTGGCCGAGGTTGCCCTGGTGGTCGTAGACCTGCTCGACGATCAGCCGGCCGCTCAGCGGCTCGTACGCCAGCACGCCCCAGCCCGAACCCTGGGTGGTCGCGGCGGCCTTGGTGAGCTGAGCCTTGAAGCCCGCGAAGGAGCCGAAGGACTCGGCGATCGCGTCCGCGAGCTCGCCAACGCCGTCCTTCTCCAGCGGCTCGCCGCCGCCGTCGCCGGTCATGTTGTGCCAGTAGATGGAGTGCAGGATGTGCCCGGAGAGGTGGAAGGCCAGGTTCTTCTCCAGGCCGTTGATCGAGCCCCACTGCTCCTTGTCACGGGCCTCCGCGAGCTGCTCCAGCGTGTCGTTCGCGCCCTTCACGTACGCCGCGTGGTGCTTGTCGTGGTGCAGCTCGATGATCTGCGGATTGATGACCGGTTCGAGCGCCGCGTAGTCGTAGGGAAGCTCCGGGAGCGTGTAAACCGCCATGTCCAACGTCCTCCGACCTAATTGCAATTGATGTGCAGTTGCACGCATGCAGCAGAAGTGGCCGGTGGTCGATCAGGCGTTGGTCCTGGCCGAGGCCCAACTGCAGGTGCTGCGAGAAGGCACCAGACGCAGGGGAGGCCACGTAGGCGAGGCAACGGCACCTCGCCTACGCCGACTTGGACCATTATTAGACTCAGACCGCATCGTGGTCGCAAGCCGCCAGGGCGAGCCTTCCCCCGCAGAAACGTGGCTGCCCGCAGCCTGTAGGAGGGCCGGCAGTTCAGGCTCTGCAGAACCAGATGCGTGTCAGTACTTGGTACACGTCACCGTCACGCCACCGTAGGGGAACGACAGGTATTTTGCGCCGTAGATCCATCCCCAGTCGGTGTAGTACCAGACGCTGCCAGCGGTGTTGGTGTACTTGCACATCACGGACACCCACGCGCTGCCCACGGCGTAACTGTCGCACGCACCGTAGGGTCCATCGTGGGAGATGGGGTTGTTCTGCGTGTGAGCCCATTGGTTGTGGCCGAACTGTGCTGGTGTCCAGCAGTCGGCTGCGGCGGCGGAAGGCGCGGTAGCGACACCTCCGGCGAAGAGCCCGGAGGCCGCAGCGAGCATTGCGGCGACGCGTCCTAATTGAGACATACGGTGAAAGACCTTTCTCCTAAGGATGTCAGCGGCCGCGTATGCCGGCTGGGTGCCGAGGCACAACATCAGTGCGAAGAAGCGCCCACGCTTGCGGCGGTCCCGCGCAGGTTCATTAACGCTTGGCTGACCGGGCTGCTCCGAGCTTGCTGGTGAGGATCAAAGGGGGCAACAGTGGCGGGGCGTCCCGGACAGTCCGCTGCTGTCCGACCTGGTCAGGCGGGTGTCCGGGTTTGCGGCAGAGCTGGTTTACGGGCTGAAAATGACCGTTGCTGCGTGAGGTGCCTCCGACAAAGATGTCGGGCATGGGGGATCAGATGGACAGGGTGCTGCAGGAAGTCGGGGACGCTGCGGAATTCGTTGCTCTGCTGCGGCGGCTGAAGGAGCAGTCGGGGCTCTCTTATCGTCAGTTGGAAGAGCGTGCGGCCGAGCGCGGTGAGGTGCTGCCGCGCAGCACTCTGGCCGACGTGCTGCGCCACGATGCTCTACCGCGACTGGAGATGTTGGAGGCGTTCCTCCGTGCCTGTGGGGAGGAACGGAACACCGAGTCATGGGCGCAGGCTCGGCAGCGGATCGCCGCGACAGGTGTGAGTCCCCGCACCGAGAAGAAAAATGGCGAAGGCCCTGGAGATAGCCTGGCTCACGGGCGACTTGGTGACTCGCCGTTGCCCGAGGCCGAGCCACTGCCCGCCCCGGCCCGGCAGGCTCGTGACCGCCAGGAGAGCTGGTCTGTGCGAACCGGCGGGCCTTGGCCGTCACGTCTCGACTTCCGGCTGTTCGGCTCACGGAAACGGTTGCTCGGTGCGGCCCTCATATCGGTGGTCCTGGTGGGCGGCGGGTACTTCATGCTGGCGGTCGTGGACGACGACAAGGAGGACCTGCCGTCACCAACGGCGGGCACATACCGGATCCGCTCGCTGATGTCGTCGCTGTGCCTGTCCGAACGCGACGGTGAGGAGAGGGGATACGTTTCCCAGGCGGACTGCGGCAACAGCCTGACCTACGCCCTGGAGGAGAAGGGGAACGGGGTGTACCGGATCCGTTCCCTGCACCCGGTCTTCGGCTACGGCTGTCTAGGCGTGGAGGCCGGCAGCAGGAACGGGGGTGCGCGGATTCAGCACGACTACTGTGGGCACCGCGGCGCCTCCGAGCAGTTCCGCCTGAAGCAAGCTCGAGCCGGCGGCTACCGTCTGGTGCTGCTGCACACCAACGCCTGCGTCTCGGTGCCCAGCGGTACCAAGGCCATCGGGGCCCCGCTCTTGCAGCTAGCCTGCGGCTCCGGCAACACAGGGCAGGTCTTCCGTCTCGACCCGGTGCCTTCACCGAGCGCGATACCCGACATCATCAGCAACGAGTAGTTGCAGTGAGATGGAGTTCGGCAGTGCGAAAAAGGCACCACGCCCGCGCTGCTCACCCCGGGAACGCGGGTGCTCGGTTGCGATTTCTCGGACCCACGACAGCGTGATCATCTGAGGGATAACACCCCGTCTCAGTCGTCCGGAGCCGGACCTCTTACAACGGCTAACACAATGAGCCGAGTTGTCGGTGAGCGATCAGGCAGCAGGCGAGTTTGAGGAACGCTTCGTGCATGTCCGCCCGAAGTTCCCACCGGATCCGCAGGCGCGGAAAGCCGTGCAGCCACGCAAAACTCCGCTCGATCACCCAGCGGTAGGTACCCAGCCCGGTGCCATGTCGGGTACCACGGCGAGCGATGGCCGGCACGATGCCGCGCTCGCGGACCTGTGAGTCTGGCTTGCGGCGTGGACGGCCCACTCGGCCGCGTACGGGCGGGATCGCGTCGAGCAAGGGCATGAGCTGGGTGACGTCGTTGCGGTTGCCGTTGGTCAGCAGGACCGCGAGCGGGGTGCCGTCTCCGTCGGTGATCAGGTGGCGCTTCGAGCCGGCCCGGCCCCGGTGGACCGGCGACGGGCCAGTGCGGCTCCCCCTTTTAACGCCCGGACGTGGGAGGAGTCGACCACACAGCGGGACCAGTCGAGCTTTGCCGCTGCGTTCAGCTCAGCTAGTGCCGCATCAGGCAACGTTCGCCCTGTTCACCACGTCACGGAGGCGGTCGTCGGCAGCATGCTTGTTGCGCCAGATGATGTAGCGGCGGAT